>JBFWXO010000030.1:0-74653 GCA_050187355.1 Vicinamibacterales bacterium | reverse complement strand
GACAGCGACAGCCGCGCCTGGGCGTGGCTGCAGGGGCTGGGCGTGGCCACCGGGGTCGTGGCCACGAAGGTCGACAAGTTGACGCGGGCGGAACGCCAGCGTCATCTGCGTGAGATAGAAGCGCACCATCAAGGCCCGGTGCTGCCAGTCTCGGCGGTCACCGGGGAAGGACTGGACGAACTGTGGAAACAGATAGCAAGCCTGCTACGGCAACAGCCGCGCCACAACAGGAACAGGTCGTCACGCTCGATCTCTCCACCCTGAAGGAGATGAGCGTGTCCTCCCTCACGAAGGTCGCGAGGGAGCTGGACATCCCCGGCGCCACCGGGATGCGCAAGCAGGAGCTCATCTTCGAGATCCTGCGGGCGCGGGCCGAGAAGAGCGGCCTCATCTTCTCGGAGGGCGTGCTGGAAGTGCTGCCCGACGGCTTCGGATTCCTGCGCGCGCCGGACTACAACTACCTCGCCGGCCCCGACGACATCTACGTGTCGCCGTCGCAGATCCGGAAGTTCGACTTGCACACCGGCGACACGGTGGCCGGCCAGATCCGGCCGCCGAAGGAAGGCGAGCGCTACTTCGCCCTGATCAAGGTCGAGGCCGTCAACTTCGAGCCGCCGGCCCGCGGCAAGGAGCGCGTGTTCTTCGAGAACCTCACGCCGCTCTACCCGCAGGAGAAGATCAAGCTCGAGGCCGACCCCGAGAACCTGTCCACCCGCGTCATGGACCTGATGACGCCGCTCGGCAAGGGGCAGCGCGGCCTGATCGTGGCGCCGCCGCGCACCGGCAAGACGATGCTGCTCCAGGCGATCGCGAACGCGATCACCACCAACCACCCCGAGGTCTACCTCATCGTCCTGCTCATCGACGAGCGGCCCGAAGAAGTGACGGACATGCAGCGGTCGGTCCGGGGCGAGGTGATCTCGTCCACGTTCGACGAACCCGCGCAGCGTCACGTGCAGGTGGCCGAGATGGTCATCGAGAAGGCGAAGCGCCTCGTCGAGCACAAGAAGGACGTGGTGATCCTGCTCGACTCGATCACGCGCCTGGCCCGCGCCTACAACACGATCGTGCCGGCCAGTGGCAAGGTGCTCTCGGGCGGCGTGGACAGCAACGCCCTGCAGCGGCCGAAGCGCTTCTTCGGCGCCGCGCGGAACATCGAGGAGGGCGGGTCGCTGACGATCGTGGCCACGGCGCTCGTGGACACGGGCTCCCGCATGGACGAAGTGATCTTCGAGGAGTTCAAGGGCACCGGCAACAGCGAGGTGCACTTGGACCGCAAGCTCGCGGACCGGCGCGTCTTCCCCGCCATCGACATCCAGAAGAGCGGCACCCGCAAGGAGGAGCTGCTCATGGGCAAGGAAGACCTGAACCGCGTCTACGTGCTGCGCCGCGTGCTCACGCCGCTGTCGCCGGTCGAGGCAATGGAGCTGCTGCTCAGCAAGATGGGCAAGACCAAGAGCAACGGCGAGTTCCTGAACGCGATGAGCGGCGGGAAGTCCTAGCCAGACGCCGACAACGGGCGAAGGAAGGGCCGCCTCGCGCGGCCCTTTCGCCGTACGGAGCTTCCGCGGCGCCCTCGACGCGGCATCACTCGCCGCTCCAGCTTCGCGCGGCGCGGAGGTCGAGCGCGAACCGGGCACCCGGCGGGGCCCGTCGCGGGACAGCCCACCGGTGCTCGCGCGCGCTGGCAGGAGGCGCCGCAGCGCGGCGGACCGGTACGCGCGCCCTCCGCGCCGGCGGGCGCCCGTCCCACGCCACCCGCCAGCCCGGCTTGGGCGCTCGACGGGCGTCCGAAGACGCCAGCGAGGGCGGCGACGCTTCGTCGTCCGATCACCCGCTAGCGGCGGTCCAGCGATGCGGCGAAGTCTCGCACCTCGCGCAGCACGTCGGCCTCGTGCGTCAGGAACATGAAGACGTTCGCGCCTGGCAGGTTCACGATGCGCGCGGTGGGGACCGCGCGGCGCAACTGCCGCTGCCACAGGGCGTACAGGGCGTTGGTGGCGTCGTACGTCTGGCGGAGCGCGGCGCGCTCGTCGTCGGTGCGAATCGCATAGCCGCGGGCCACGTCGTCGAACCCCGGCTGGGCCTGGTAGAGGGCCAGCACCGGCGTGCGGATGCCGGCGTAGTCTGGCGTCATCCGCGCGTCGATCGTGATCGCCCGGCGGATCCTGGGCGACAGCAGCGTCTCTCCCATCGACCCATCGGGGTTCACGGCGTACATCTGCCTCAGTTCGGCCTCGGGGAACGCGAATCCGCGCGTGCGCCGCTGGTCTGCCCGATACGCGGCGAATGAGGTCGTGTCGAGATCGTCCATCGGGACCGCCCGCCGCGGCAGCCTGGCGAGATCGGGCATGGGCGGCTCGTACTCGTCCGCCGTCGTGGTCGGGTCGCTGGCGCCATCGAGATAGACGAGACCGAGCAGGCGGTCCGGATGCTGCCCGGCGAACCGCGTCTGGATCTGGCCCGCGCACGACGTGCCGAGCAGCACGACCCTGTTGAGACGAAGGGCGTCAAGCGCCTCCAGCAGATCGTTCACCGACCGCTGCACGGAGTACCCGTCGTCCGGCGCGTCGGAGGCGCCGATCCCCCGCCGGGTGATCCCGATGACACGCAGCCGATCGGTCAGCTTCGGCGCGAAGTCGTCGTAGGCGTGGGCACTCAGGTAGCACCCGAGCAGCACCACCGGCGGCCCCGAGCCGCCCCAGTCGAGCACCTCCAACCGTACCGAGCCATCGACCGTGATCCGTCTGGCCTCGTGCGGCGAGGGATCGTGCCAGGCCGGCCGCAACTGCGCGGCCCGCGCGGCGGCGCCCTCCGTTCGTGGCAGCGCCAGCGCAACTGCGACGCCGACGGCCAGTGTGGTCAGCCGCGCGTGACGGATCCTCGGCATGGGCACTCCTCCCGGCGGGTGGCGGCCAACGTGGCGTCCGGCGGATGATACCGGCTTCGGCTCTGGCGCGCATGGAACCCGACACGACGCGACGTGACGTGACCCGCCCCACCCGTGACGACCTCGTCGCGGCTCGGACGCGCATCCTGCCCGACGTGATCGCGCCCGGGCTCGGCGTGCTGTTCTGCGGCATCAATCCCGGGCTGTACTCGGCCGCGACAGGGCATCACTTCGCGCGGCCGGGCAACCGTTTCTGGCCAGCCCTGCATCGTGCGGGCTTCACGCCCCGCCAGCTGGCGGCCGCCGAGGACGGCACGCTCCTGACGTACGGCTGCGGCATCACGAACCTCGTCGCGCGCACGACGGCGGGCGCGGCCGAGCTCGACCGCGACGAGCTTCGTCGCGGCGGCGTGCGGCTCGCGAGGAAGGTCGCGCGGCACCGGCCGCGGTGGGTCGCCGTCGTCGGCATCGACGCCTACCGGCGCGCGTTCGCGCGGCCGGACGCGGTCGTGGGTCCGCAGGCCGAGCGGTTGGCTGGCGCGCGCGTGTGGGTGCTCCCCAACCCCAGCGGCCTCAACGCCAGCTACCAGCTGCCGGCCCTGGTGCGGGCGTTTCGCGCGCTACGGGAGGCCTCGGGCCTCCCGAGGGCACGAGCGCGGCGCGATCCGTCGCGCGGTTCCGCGCCACTCACTGGCGCCGCGCGAGCGTCACGACGAGTTCCATGGGGCGATCCACGACCTCGAGCGGCACGAGCGTCGCGCGCTCGTCGGCGTAGCGACGCGTGACGCCGTCCCTCGTCTCGACGGTCACCGATCCGCGGGCGGACTCGGCAGAGCGGCCCGCCGCCATCGAGCGCTCGGAATAGCTCCCCGCGGGCGCTGGCGCCGCGGCGAGGGTCACGGGCGGCACGGCCACCACCAGGTAGCGCCCAGGAAGGACGCGGTCCAGGGCGAAGACACCGTCGGACGTGGTGAGCTCCACGGGAGCCGTGAGGGGCAGGCGATCGCGCGGCGCGTCCTCGGGCACCAGGCGTACGCGCACGCGGTCCAGCGGACGGCCGGCCTCGTCGAGCACGACGCCGCGGACCCGAAACGCCGGGACGGTCGGCAGGCGGATGTCCCCGAGATCCACGGTGCCCGAGGCACCGGTCGTCACGGCGAGGGCCGCGTCAGGATCCGTCGTCCCGGGGTAGTAGACGCGGACGAAGCTGGACGCGTAGCCAGTCCCGGCGTCCTGGGTCGACGCCGGGCGTCCTCCGCGCACCGAGACGGCGTACTCGCCCGCCGGGAGATTGCCGATCGTGAACCGCCCGTCGTCCTCGGTGGACGTTTGCGAGCCCGGGATCGGGTCGAACGGCGGAACAGGCCGGCCGCCGGCTGACACCGCCCCCGGGCGGCGAATCAGCCGGCGCAGCGGCGAGACGTAGGCGCCCGCGACGGGCCGCCCGGACTCGTCGACGACGCGGCCGACGAGGAGACCGACACGCGCCATCGCCAGGTCAAGGGCCCCGGCCGGCCCGGCATCGCGGGGCAGCACCAGTGACGCCGAGCGCCGGGCGTAGCCGGATCGATCGGCATGCACCAGGTAGGCGCCTGGCGGCACACCTTCGAACGCGAATCGGCCATCGGGCCCGGTGGTGAAGAAACGCGGCTCATGGAACGCCGCCGGGGGCGCCTCGCCGTGGCGGGCCAGCAGCACCTGCGCGCCGGCAACCGGGCTGCGCGTCACCTCATCGAGCACCACGCCCGACACCACGGCGGTGGACGAGGGCGCCTCCTGGCCCGCGAGCCCCAGGAGCGCTGCGAGGACGACGCTGACGGCCAGCATCCGCCGACTGTATCCCGCGCCGGCGGTGCCCGCACGGGTACGGGAGTGCCGGGGCCGCGGCCACGCGCCGGTCGGGTACGGGATGGCACGAGTCGAATCACTGGATGGTCTCACCGGATCGTCCGGGCCACCTGCGCGTCAGGGACGCGGCACGAGGCCAGGCGTGACGTCGGGGTACTCGCGGGTCGAGGGCATGGACGAGCCGGCGCGGCAGTGACGCGGGAGCAGCCGGCTCGCCTGGTGTAAGGTGACGCGATGACGGACGCCCCCTTCCCGACCGACGGCGTCGCCCTGACGACGCTCCTCGTGGTCAGCGACGTCAACCGGTCGCGCGACTTCTACCGCGACGTGCTGGGCGCGACCGTGTACCGCGAATACGGCGGCACGTCGTGCGTGCTCAGCTTCCAGGGCGCGTGGCTCCTGCTGGTCACCGGCGGCCCGCCCACGCCCGACAAGCCCACCGTCACGTTCGCGCCGCCTGCCGATCCGGATCGCGTCTCGTGTCAACTGACGCTCCGCGTTCCCGACTGCCAGGCCGCCTACGAGACGCTGTCGCGCCGCGGGGCGCCGTTCCTGACGCCGCCCGTCGATCGGGGCGGCGAGGTGCGCTGCTTCTTCCGCGATCCGGACGGCCACCTGCTCGAGATCAGCGCCGTCGGCTGAGCGGCCGCGCCCTTCGCCCGACGCCGCGACACACCTACGGCCACTGGCGGTAGGATCGCCCAGTGGCCGGCGCCGTCGCGGATCTCCAACAGCTGCTGCGCACGATGTCCCCGGTGCTGCGTCCCGGCACCTACGCCTTCGTCACGCTGCCGGACGAGGTCCGGCTCGACGCGGCCGACGTCGTCGCCTCCATCCGCGAGCCGGAGGGCCTGTCCGTCGTCATCGACCGCTCGGCCGCGGAGCGCGCCGGCCTGGCGCCCGCCTTTCTGTGCCGATGGATCACCCTGAGCGTGCACTCCGACCTGACGGCCGTCGGGCTCACCGCGGCCATCGCGAGGGCGTTGGCCGATCGCGGGCTGCCGTGCAACGTGGTCGCGGGCACGTTCCACGACCACGTGTTCGTGCCCGTGGATCGCGCGGACGAGGCCATGGTGGCGCTCAGGGCCCTGCAGGCGGGGGCGTGAGCGCGACCCTCGTCGGCGTCATCTCCGACACGCACGGGCTGCTTCGCCAGACCGCGATCGAGGCGCTTCGAGGCGTCGACCTGATCGTGCACGCGGGGGATGTGGGCGGCCCGGACGTCCTCGACGCGCTGAGGGCGCTGGCGCCCACGGTCGCAGTCCGCGGCAACGTCGACACGTCGCCGTGGGGCCGGACGTTGCCGGAGACGGAGGTGGTCGACGTGGCCGGCCGCCAGCTCTACGTGCTCCACGATCGGGCCGCGCTCGATCTGGACCCGAGGGCGGCCGGCTTCGCCGCCGTGATCTTCGGCCATTCCCACCGGCCGGAGGCCGTCGAGAAGGACGGCGTGCTGTACCTCAATCCCGGCAGCGCGGGTCCCCGCCGCTTCTCGCTGCCAATCAGCCTCGCGCGCGTGACGGTGGACGGGCCGGCCCTCCGCTGGACGTTCGTGGACCTGCCCGCCGACGCCTGACGCCGCGGCGGCGCCCGGCCGTCATGCCCACAGCGTGAGCGGCGGATCCGTGATCACGCAGCGCAGGATGTCGCCGCGCGACACGATGCCGGCGAGCACGCCCGTCGTGTCGTCCACCACCGGCAGCGCCGGCAGGTGGTAGTCGAGCATGACGCGGGCGATGCGGCGGACGTCGGCCACCGGGTCCACGGTGACCACGGGCGTCGTCATCACGTCGGCGACGCGGCGGGCCAGGACGTCGCGCACGGACCCGTCGTCCTCATTGAGGACGTGCAGCAGGTGCGCCCGCGACACCAGGCCCACCACCTGGCCGTCGGCCGATACGACGGGCGCCTGCCCCACGCCCCATTCCGCCAGCGCGCGCCAGGCGGCCTCCACCCCCACCCGCGGAGGCACGGACATGACCGGGTGGCTCATCACCTGGTACGCGTGGTAGACGGGGCCGCGGTGGGGCGTGAGCGTGGCGGTGGCGTAGGCGGCCGCGGCCGCGCGATAGCGCGGCTCGTCCGGCATCGGCGCGCGCAGGATCCCGGGCGCCTCCCCGGCGTCCTGTTCGACCGCCCTCACCGGACCGGGCGCCACGACACGGTGGGCGCTGAGGAGCTCTTCGAGGGGGCCCCGGAAGACCACGCCGTCCACGCCGCGGACCTCGAACATCGCGCCTCCAGGCGTCTACGGTCGCACGTTCGCGGCGGCGCGGCAACCGCCCGGCGTGGAACCGGCCGCACGGCGCCCGCACGCGCCCGGAGGCCGGATCGAGGAGGTCGGGCGTCGTGGGCCGTGCGTCACGACGGATCGGAACCGGGCTGCGCGATCGCTCGCTCGAGCCGCGGCAGCACCTCTTCCGCGCCGCCCCGGATGGCCACGTCGGCGTCGTCGGAGAACGCGGAGCCGTCGGGATTCACCTCGACGACGAAGGCGCCGCCCTCGCGCGCGAGGGGAATGAGTCCCGCGGCGGGGAACACCACCGCCGACGTGCCCACGGCCAGGAAGACGTCGCTGCCGGCGGCCGCCTCGGCGGCGCGGTCCAGGATCTCCCTGTCGAGCGGCTCGCCGAACCAGACGACGGCCGGCCGGTCCAGGGCCCCGCAGAAGGGACACCGCGGCAGCGCGTCGGGACGGATGACGCCGTCGAACGGCCGGGGCGCCCGCCCGCGGCGGCAGGCGTCGCCGCAGCGGACGTGCCACAGCGACCCGTGCAGGCGCAGCACGTCCGGCGTGCCCGCCCGTTCGTGCAGGCCGTCCACGTTCTGCGTCGCGAGCGTCAGCCCGGCCCAGCGCGCCGCCCAGGCCGCCAGCACCGCGTGCCCCGCGTTGGGCAGGCACGCGCGGATGCGCTCCCGGCGCCAGCCGTACCACTCCCAGACGAGCGCGGGGTCGCGGGCGAAGGCCTCGGGCGTCGCCAGATCCTCGGGCCGGTGCCGGCGCCACAGCCCGTCGTGGCCCCGGAAGGTCGGCACGCCGCTCGCGGCCGAGACGCCGGCGCCCGTCAGCACGGTGATCCGCGCGGCCGTCCGCAGCCGGCCGGCCACCACGGCCGCGGCCGCCGCGAGCGGGTCAGCGGCGTCCGTCGTACCAGACAAAGCAGGCGTCCCGTCGCGTCAGGGTGCGTCCGCCGCTCAGGGCGGTCCGGAGCAGGAAGCCGGCCGTCTCGCGAAACGTATAGAGGCGCAGCTTCCGGCTGCTCGTCACGAGCCGGTGGCGCCGGAGGATCGCGATCGGCCGGCGGCGACGGCGTGCGACGCGCTTCAGCCGGCGGCACAGGTCCACTTCCTCGCTGGCGTAGAACGCCTCGTCGAACCCGCCGATCTCGCGGAAGACCGCGGCGTCCACGAAGACGTACGACCCGGCCGCCCACCGCATCGTCACGCTGATGGCGTTCCAGATCGCCACGCCGGCCCGGGCCGCGGCGGCCCGATCCTCCATCCGGACCAGGGCGCCGCCGGCCAGCGCCCCGGCGTCGATGGCGTCGGCGGTCTCGGCGAACAGCCCGGGCGACGGCAGGGAGTCGGCGTCGATGAACAGCAGCCAGTCGCCGCAGGCGGCACGGGCAGCGCGATTGCGCGCGCGGGCGATCTGGTTGACGGGCTCGAAGACCACGGTCGCCCCGCCGGCCCGGGCCACGGCCGCCGTCGCATCGCTGGAGTTGTTGTCGCAGACGATGAGCTCGGTGGCCCAGCCGCGGGCGTGGAAGGCCGGCAGCGCCTCGCGGATGCGCGCGAGGGTCTCCGCGAGGCCGCCCGCCTCGTTGAAGGCGGGCACGAGCACCGACACGGTCACCTGCCCATTGTACGGGGCCCGCGCGGATCGGCGGCGCCCGCGCGCTACGGGGCGAGGCGGTTGTACTTGCGAAGCACCGCGCGCAGCTGGTCGTGCGGCAGGCGCTCCACCCGGCGGCCGTTGGCGCCCGTCATCGTCTCGGCGGCCACCATCGCATTGACGATGGCCTCCTCGGTGGCCCAGGCGGTGGCGTCGAAGATGCCGCTGATCTGCTCGTTCGACACCATCTGCAGCGCGGCCAGGCCCGTGGCGCGGAAGGCGTCGGGGTTCGCGGTGGAGAACGCGATGAAGATGTCGCCGGACCCGTTGCCCGAGAGGCCGCCCGTCCTGGCCATGCCCAGCGTGGCGCGGCGCGCGAGCCGCTTCAACTGGTGCGGCAGGAGCGGCGCGTCGGTGCCCACCACGATGATGATCGACCCGAGATCGCCGCGCACGGGATCCCCCGGCAGCAGCGCCGCCTGCTGCGGCGCCTGCGGGATCTCCTTGCCGACGGGCACACCCGCGATCGTCAGCTGCGGGCGCCGCCCGAAGTTGGCCTGCACGAGCACGCCGACCGTGTAGCGGGCGCCCTCCACGGTGACCACGCGGGACGAGGTGCCGATGCCGCCCTTGAAGCCGTAGGCGATCATGCCGGTCCCGCCGCCCACGTTGCCCTCGCGGACGGGCCCGCCGGTGGCGGAGTCCAGCGCCTCGAAGGCGTGGCGCTCCTTCACGTGGAAGCCGTTGATGTCGTTCAACGCGCCGTCGTAGGTCTCGGCCACCACGGGCAGCGACCACCAGTAGCCCGACGAGTCCGGCGGACCGCTCTTGATGCGCCACTGGATGACGGCGTCGCGCACCACGCCGACGCTGTGGGTGTTCGTGATCATCACGGGCCCCTCGAGGAAGCCCGACTCCTCCACCCAGGTCGTGCCGGTCATCTCGCCGTTGCCGTTCTGGGAGAACCAGCCGGCGAAGGACGGGTGGGCCATGGAGTCCCTGCCGCGCGGCAGCACCGCCGTCACGCCGGTGCGCACCGGCCCCTTGCCGACGACCAGGGGGCCGTCGCCTTCGATGATCGTCGCGTGGCCGACGGTGACGCCGGCGACATCGGTGATCGCGTTCTCGCGCCCCGGCGTGCCGTCGAACGGGACGCCCAGATCGCGAGCACGAGGCGACCGCTGTGCCGCCAGGTCGGCCGAGGCCGCGGCCACGGCCACGGCCACGAGGGCCACGGCGGCGAGACAGGACTGGATGCGGGTCATGGGGCGGAGTGTACCCCGGCGTACCCCGGGCCGGGGCGCCGTACATGACGACGGCGGGCCCTGGGGCCCGCCGTGCGCCGGGACGAATGGGCTCAGCGGCCGCCGGGGCGCCGCATCTGCTGCATGCGCTCGGTGGAGGGCGGCGTGAGGCCCTTGCTGCGGTAGTACGGGATCGCGGTGCCGTACATCTCGTTGTTGTGGGCGATCACGTTGGCGAGCACGGCCGCCCGCGCGACGCTGTTCTGGCCCTGCTTGACCATCTCCATCGCGTTGGCGTCGGTCAGCATCTTGAAGGCCTCGTCGCAGAACGCGAACGAGTCCGCGAGGGCCTTCACGAACTCGGCCTTGGTCGTCTTCTTCTCGTTGTCGTTGCCCTGGTTCGGGTTCGCGACGCCGCGCGCCGCGGCGCACGCGTTGAACTGCGAGTTGGCCACGTGGCCGAACAGCTGGCCGAAGGTCCGGACGTCCTTGGTGATCTGGAATCCGTAGTCGGCCTCGGGCATCTTCTCGGCCATCTCGGTCAGGTTGCGCTTGACGCCCTCGTAGCTGCGCTGCAGGCCGGCGGCGAGGGTGATGGTCTGCGGCTGGCCCATGTTCATCTGGGCCTGGGCCGACGGAACGGCCAGGGCGGCGACGAACAGACCGGTGAACGCGTACTTCATGTGTGAGCTCCTTGGGGGCCGACGCGCGGCCAGCGGTGTCCGGGCGATCACGGACACGCTCCGCGACTGGCCCCACGACCAACTAGTGACTGTAGACCACCTGTCGGACGCGAATCAACGGACCGGCGGGCCCGAATCCGGCGGGCCGCGGCGGACCCGGAGCCGCGCCCGCACGTCGTCCACCGCCGTGGTCGGCCCGGCCCAGGCCAGGTCGTCCACGGACGCGAAGACCGGGACGTCGGTCCGGAGGGTGGCCAGCGTACGAAACAGGAGCGCCCGGTCCCGGTCCCGGCGCAGCGTGGCGGCCAGGGCGCCGGCGCGCGCGACGTCCACGTCCCACGCCCGGTGGTCGTCGGGCACGGACTCGAGGTGTCCGTAGCGGGCCAGCACCTTCGCCGCCGACTTGGCGCCCCATCCGCCGAGGCCGGGAAAGCCGTCCGCGCTGTCGCCGACGAGGGCGAGATAGTCGGGAATGGAGGCCGGCGGCACGCCGAACTTCGCGACGACGCCGGCTTCGTCGCGCGTGACCTTGCGCAGCCGGTCGCGCTGCACGACGCGCGTGCCGCGCACGGCCTGGGCCAGGTCCTTGTCAGGGGTGCAGACGATCACCTGCTCCACGCGGGGATCCTGGGCCGCGCGGGCGGCCGCCGACGCCAGCGCGTCGTCCGCCTCGACCTCCACCATCGGCCACACCGTCAGCCCCCAGGCGGCCAGCGACTCCTCGAGCAGCGGGAACTGCGCCCGGAGCGCGTCCGGAATGCCGTCGCCGGTCTTGTAGCCGGGCCACAGGTCGTTCCTGAACGACTCGATCACGTGGTCGGTCGCGATGCCGATGTGCGTGGCCCCTTCCTCGACGAGGCTTCGGATCGAGTGCATCACGCCGCGCACGGCCGCCACGTCCTCGCCTGCGGCGTTCTTCGCCGGGGGCAGCGCGTAGAAGTAGCGGAAGAGCTCGTAGGTGCCGTCCACCAGGTGCACGTTCACGCGTCCAGCATACCCGCGTCCCGGCCGGAGGGGCCGCGGGTGCGTGTTATAACGATGGACGTCTCATGCCAACTCCCCGCCGCACCTCGCGACCGCGCGCGCGTTCGCAATCCTCACCCGGCCGCACGGTCAGGATCGGCCTCACGCAGATGGCGTGCGGCCCCAACGCCAACGCCAACCTGACGCGGCAGCTCGCGCTGGCGGCCCGCGCGGCCGACCGCGGTGCGCAGATCATCTGCACCCAGGAGCTGTTCCGGTCGCAGTACTTCTGCCAGTCCGAGGATCACGGCTGCTTCGCGCTCGCCGAGACCATCCCCGGGCCGTCGACCGACACGTTCCAGCAGTTCGCGAAGGCGCGGGGCGTCGTGGTGGTGGCCTCGCTCTTCGAGAAGCGGGCCGCGGGCCTGTACCACAACACCGCCGCCGTCATCGACGCCGACGGGTCGCTGCTCGGGGTGTACCGCAAGATGCACATCCCGGACGACCCGCTCTTCTACGAGAAGTTCTACTTCACGCCGGGCGACACGGGCTTCCGCGCGTGGAAGACGCGGTATGGGACGATCGGCGTCCTCATCTGCTGGGACCAGTGGTATCCGGAGGGCGCGCGGCTGACGGCGCTGCAGGGCGCCGAGATCCTCTTCTACCCGACGGCCATCGGCTGGCATCCGCGGGAAAAGGCGCAATACGGCAAGGCCCAGCACCAGTCGTGGGAGATCATCCAGCGCAGTCACGCCGTGGCCAACGGCTGCTGGGTGGCGGTGGCCAACCGGATTGGCCATGAGCTGGTGGACGGCCCCACCGGCACGCCCGTCGACGACGACGGCCTCGAGTTCTGGGGCCAGTCGTTCGTGGCCGCGCCCGACGGCACCGTGGTGAAGCGGGCCAGCGTGCGCCGCGAAGAGGTCATGGTGGTGTCGTGCGATCTCGACAAGGTGGAGTTCGCGCGCACGCACTGGCCCTTCCTCCGCGATCGCCGGATCGATGCCTACGGCGCGCTCACCGAGCGCTTCGACGACGGCACGTCCGGGATGCGCCGGCGATGAGCCAGGGGCCCGGCCAGGCCGCCGGCGCGGCCGCGGGGCGGAGCCGACGTCCGCGCGTGCTCGCGGGCACGCCGGCGGAACACGGCTACGCGTTTCCGGCCGAGTGGGCCCCGCATGCGGCGACCTGGCTCAGCTGGCCGCGTCCCGAGGGCATCTCGTTCCCGGGGTTCTACCACCGCTCGATCGCCGACGTCGTCCGGGTGGTTCAGGCCATCGCCGCGTTCGAGCCCGTCCGCATCAACGTGCCGAACGCGAACTACGAGCGGATCGTCCGCGAGACGCTCCGGGCCGGCGGCGTGCGGATGGCCCGCGTCGGGTTCCATCACGTCCCCACCAACGAGTGCTGGGCCCGCGACCACGGTCCGGCCTTCGTGCAGCGCCGGCGCCGCGGCCGCCTGGAGACGGCCGTGGTGGACTGGGGCTTCAACGCCTGGGGCGGGAAGTACCCGCCCTGGGATGCCGACGACGCCGTGCCCGCGCGCGTGGCCGCGCGCCTCGGCCTGCCGGTCTTCCACGCCGAACTCGTGATGGAGGGCGGGGCCATCGACGTGAACGGTGAGGGCACGCTGCTGACCACCACCTCGTGCCTCCTCAACCGGAACCGCAACCCCGGGCGGACGAAGGCCGAGATCGAGCACGGACTCAAGGCCTACTACGGGCAGCGGCACGTCGTCTGGCTCGGCGAGGGCATCGCCGGCGACGACACCGACGGCCACGTGGACGACCTCGCCCGCTTCATCGACGCGCGGACCATCGTGACGGCCGTCGAGCCCGACCCGCGCGACGAGAACCACCGCGTCCTCGCCGACAACCGCCGGCGGCTGGACCGGGCCAGGGACGCGAACGGCGGGTCGTTCACGGTCGTCGAGCTGCCGATGCCGCGGCCGGTGGTCCACGAGGGGCTGCGGCTGCCCGCCACCTACGTCAACTTCCTGTTCGTGAACGGCGGCCTGCTGGTGCCCACCTTCGGCGACCGTCTCCGCGATCGGCGCGCCCTCGACGTGCTGCAGCGGGCGCTGCCCCGCCGGCGCGTCGTCGGCGTCGATTGCCGGGCCCTCATCTGGGGGTTGGGCGCCATCCACTGCCTGACGCAGCAGCAGCCCCGGGGCTGACGGCGGCCGCCCGAGCGACGCACGCGCGGCCGGGAACGGGCGCATTACAGTGTGGGCGATGCGGCCCAGCGTCTCGCGCCGTCTCGTCGCCGACCAGGCCCTGTCCCGTGCCGCCGGCGCGCCCCTGGTGGAGGGCAACGCCGTGCGGATCCTTCGCGACGGCGCCGAGAACTACCCGGCGTGGCTCGCCGCGATCGCGGGCGCGTCGGCCTTCATCCACTTCGACAGCTACATCGTCCACGATGACCGGACCGGGGCCCTCTTCGCCGACGCCCTGATCGATCGCGCGAAGGCGGGCGTGCGGGTGCGGGTGCTGTACGACTGGCTCGGCGCGGTGCGGTCGACGCCCCGGGCCTTCTGGTACCGGCTCGAGGATGCCGGGGTCGAGGTGCGCGCGTTCAACCGGCCGGGCGCCTCACGCCCGCTCGCGTGGCTGTCGCGCGACCACCGGAAGATGCTCGCAGTCGATGGCCGCGTCGCGTACGTGTCGGGGTTGTGCGTCGGCGACGACTGGGTCGGCGCGGCCGGCGCGCCGCCCTGGCGTGACACGGGCGTCGAGATCGCGGGCCCGGCCGTGGCGGACGTCCACGCCGAGTTCGCCGGCATCTGGGCGGCGGCCGGCCCCCCCCTCCCCGCCGACGAGCGCCCGTCGCGCCTCGACCTCCCCAGGCGCGGCGAGGTCGCCGTCCGCGTGATGGGCAGCACGCCGTCGGCCACGAGCGTCCTGCGCCTCGATGCCCTGGTGGCCGGCATGGCGCGGGAGCGGCTCTGGATCGCCGATGCCTACTTCGTCGGGCTCCCCACCTACGTGCAGGCCCTGACGGCGGCGGCGGCCGACGGCGTGGACGTGCGGCTCCTGGTGCCGGGCACGAGCGATCTGCCGCTCGTCCGGTCGCTGACGCGCGCCGGATACCGCGGCCTGCTGGAAGGCGGCGTGCGCGTGTTCGAGTGGACCGGGTCCATGATGCACGCGAAGACGGCGGTGGCCGACGGGCTGTGGGCCCGCGTGGGCTCGACGAACCTCAACCTCCAGAGCTGGCTCGGCAACTGGGAACTGGACGTCGCCATCGAGGACGCCGGCGTGGCCGCGCACATGGAGGCGATGTACGAGGCCGACCTGGCCACCGCGATCGAAGTGGTCCTCGACGCACGCCGTCTCCACGTCCGGAGGACGGCGGGCGCCGGTCCCGAGGCGGGCCCCTCACGAGGCACTGCCAGGCGCGCGGCGGCGGGCGCGCTCCGCCTGGGGCACACCGTGGGCGCGGCCCTCACGGACCGGCGGACGCTCTGGGCGGCCGAGGGGCCGACGCTCCTGGCCGGCGGGCTCGTCCTGCTGGCCCTGGCGGGGCTCGCGCTGTGGCAGCCGGCGTGGCTGGCCTACCCGGCGGCGGGCGTAGCGGCGTGGCTGGGCCTGGCGCTGGCGGGAGCGGCCTGGCGGGCGTGGAGTGGCCGGGGCGGCTGAGGGGCGATATACTGGATCTCTTGTCGCGTCTGCCGGAAAGTGGCCAGGGGGATCAGGTCCCCGCCCGGATCCGGTGAAAGGACCGTTCCGTGAAGCCAGGCATCCATCCCGAGTATTTCGAGGTCACCGCCCACTGCGCCTGCGGCGCCACGTGGCAGACCCGCTCCACGAAGAAGGATGTCCACCTGGACATCTGCAACAACTGCCATCCGTTCTTCACCGGCCGCCAGAAGCTCATCGACACGGAAGGCCGGGTCGAGCGGTTCACGAAGAAGTTCGGCGCGCAGTCGGCCGACGCCCTCAAGGCCGCGGCCAAGGCCCGCAAGGCCGCCAAGAGCAAGCCCAACTAGTCCATCGGCGGGTCGTCCGCCTGGTCGTCGCGCGCCTCCGCCGCAGTCCCCCGCGCGCGGGTCGCGCCGAAGACCAGGCCGGCCAGCCCGGCCGCACCGAGCCCGACCAGGGCGCGCGTGAAAAGCCGCCCGCGCGGCGCCGGCGTGCCTTTCACGATCTGGCGGTAGGTCTCGAGGTCGGGCGACGGCTCCACCACGGTGCGGGGGCGCTTGCGCCCGTCGGGCACGGGCACCCAGCGCGTCAGGAACGTGAACTGGTCCGAGGCGCATCGCGGGCAGTGCTGCTCCTCGTGCACTTCCTCACAGTCCAGGCAGAGCCGTGCGCGCCGGAGATGCATGATCCCAGTGTAGCGCGGCCCTCGACGGCCGGCCCTGGGCTCTGGCGCCGGTCTCGCCGCCCGCCGCCGGCCCCGCTAGCCGCTAGCCGCTAGCCGCTACTCAAGAAACACAGGCTGCCCCCACGCCTTCCGGCCGTTGGAGTCGGTGACGACGATGCGGGCGAAGCGGCGGCGGCCCGACAGCGGGAACCGGACGTCGGTGCCGTCGGCCCGGTCCACGATGCCCGAGGCATCGACGAGGGTGGTGCGGAAGCGCGTGTCGGCATCGGGGCGGATGCGCAGGCTGATGGCCGCCGAATCGGCCTCGTAGGCGGCGAGTTCCACGCCTGTGGAGGCGTAGAAGTCTCCGCCCTCCAGCGCGGCCACCAGGGCCGAGGGGTCGAGGCGCGGGGCGCGGACCACCACCCAGCCCTGTCCCGGCCGGGGTGCCGCCCGGTCCCACGGGCGTTTGAACACGTGCGCGTCGTCGACGGCGATGCCGTAGACGCGCCTGCCCGCGGCGAGCAGCCGATCCCACACGTCCTCCATCCCGGGCGCGTCGCCGCCGCCGGCGTTGTTCACGTGGGGATGCCCGTTGAAGATCTCGAGCAGCCGGTAGCGTTCGAGCGCCTGGAGATCCGCCGGCGGGATGGCCCAGCCGAAGTTCGGGTGGTTGATGTGGGGCACGCCGTCGGCCGCGCGGATCGCGTCGATGTCGCGCTGGACGGTGTCGGCGACGCTCGTGCCGTGGCGGGGCTCGACGAGCGTCCGGAGGTTCAGGCCGTTGATGTGCAGGGGCCGCTTCTCGAAGCTGTCGGTGACCTCCTCGCCAGGGATGAGGAGGAACTGCTCCGGCACGGCGTAGCGCCGCGAGAGCTCGTCGATGCCCGTGAGCACGTTGTGGTCGCTCAGCACCAGGAACTGGTAGCCCTGGTCCTTGTACCAGCGCGTCACCTCGTCGGGCGTGCTGTCGCCGTCGCTCTCGATCGTGTGCGTGTGGGTGTTGCCCTTGTACCAGCGCCACTGGGACCGGTCCGGCCCGTCGGGCTGCCTGCCGGGCGCCGCCGCGCCTCCCGTGAGCATCACCGCCACCCCGGCCCCCGCCACCGCCAGCAGCGTCCATCCGCGCGTCATGCACGTAATGGTGCCCGATCCGGGTGTCGCCCGTGCAACGCCGTACAGGGCACGGGCGGCGCCAGGAGGTCCCGGGCCGCCCGTGCGGGTCGTCGGGGCCGGCGGCATCGCCGGCCCCTGGGCATGGCTAGAAGCTGAGGCTGAAGCCCACCCGGATGATCCGCGGCGAGAGGATGTCGCGCGGCTGCAGGTAGGTCGACCCCACCGCCGCGTTGTTGCTCACGACGGTGTCGGCGTTGGTGATGTTGAACATGTCGATCTGGGGCGTGAAGCTGCGCGTGCCGAAGCGGAACGGCCGAGACAGCCGGAGGTCGAACATCGTGACTGCGTCGAACCGCTCGTCGCCGCGCTCGCTCAGGAACACCGTCTGGCTCGACCGGGTCAGCGACGTCCCGGCCGCGGAGGCCACGGCCCGCGACACCGAGAAGGTCGACACGTACGGGTAGCCGCTGTTCGCGATCATGGAGCCGGCGAGCGAGATGTCGCCCGGCAGCCGGTAGCTGCCGGACAGGCGGAACGCCTTGGTCGAGTCGTTCCCGATGATGCCGTCCGGGAACACCGTGAGGTTGGGGTCGTTCAGGTCGGCGGTGGACGACTGGCCGCCCGTGGCATTCACGCCGCCCGTGTTCTTGCCCAGGGTGAGACCGGCCTGCATCTGCCAGCGCGACGAGAAGCGCTTGGTGGCCGTGAACTCGACGCCCTTGTACTCGGTGTCGAGATAGGACTCGTTGTTCCGGACCGTGTTGTTGGCGCCGACCAGCGTCCGGTCGAGGTTGTAGACCGTCGCGGTCATCGGCTTCGGGCTGGACACGCTGCCGCCGGGGCCGTTGGGCACGGTGACCGTGAAGGGCGTGTAGGCGCTGGTCGGCACGGCGATGTTCCGCTGGCCGATCTGGGCGCGGTTGGTCCGGTAGTAGAACATGGCGCCCAAGCGAACGGCGCCCGGCACCTGCGTCTCGATGCCGGCGGTCACCTCGTCCGAGTAGGGCCAGGCGATGCCGTCGGCGTAGGAGAAGCCGACGCCGCCGCTGAAGGCGCTGCACTGGGCCGGGTTCACCTCCGACTCCTGGAAGATGCCGTCGCCGTTGGGATCGCTCCACGGGCAGGTGCGCGAGCCGTTCGACAGCGGGTTCACGCTGGTCACGCGGTCGATGCCCACCTGCTGCGCGTAGCGGCTGTAGCTGGCCTTGAGCGCGGTGCTGCCCGTGCCGGTCAGGTCGTAGGCGGCGCCGAGCCGCCACACGCCGCGGTTCTGGTTGATGACCTCGGTCTTCTCGATCGACTTCGCGGCCACGAACCGGCCGGCGGGGTTCGACTGCTTCGGCAGCGTGCCCACGTAGCGGTCCCACCGCGCGCCGAGGTTCAGGGTCAGGCGGTTCATCGACCACGCGTCCTGGACGAAGAAGCCCAGCACCTGCGCGACGTTCTTCGGATTGGTCGGCGTGTTGAACTGGCGGATCTGCAGCGGCACGCCGTCGCGGTACTCCACGTAGTGGTCGCCGAGCACCGAGTACTGGGACTCGTAGTAGAGGCGCGCCCACTGCACGCCGCCCTTGAACAGGTGCTCGCCGCCGAGGCCGCTCGTGCTGTAGCTGAAGATGTTGTCGAACTGGTGGCGGGAGTTCGGCTGGTGGTCCTCACGCGTGGAGGCGAAGAACTCCTCGCCGCGCGTGGCGTCGACCTTCCGGATGTCGTTCGGGCCCACGCCGTCCTGGTAGGTGTAGTTCGTCTGCCCGTCCATCACGCTGAAGTTCGACTCGAACACCAGCCGGTTCCGGATGCCCGTGTACTTCGCCTGCGTGGTCTGGACCGGGTTGGTCTGGTGGACCGACGCGATGTCCGGGATCCTGTTGTTGCTGTCGCGCCGGTGGCCGCGGATCTTGTCGTTCCAGAGGTACGACGCCGACAGCTTGTTGTTCGGCGTCACCTGCGCCACGACCTTCCCCGAGTAGTTCTTCAGGGTGTTGTCGTCCAGCGCCTGCGAGCCGTCCTCGTTCCGGGAGTTCACGAGCTTGTTGACGATCCAGCGCCGGATGGTGCCGTTCACCCACACCCGGTTCTGGACGAGGGCGCCGCCGCCCGTCACGTTGAAGTCGTAGGTCTTCTTCGTGGGGTTGCCGAGGAACCCCGGGTTCTGCGCCTGCGTATCCGCGAAGTTCTCCGACTGGAGGCTGTCGTCGGCGTAGGAGTAGCGCAGGTTGCCTCGCCACTGGTTCCCGCCGTCCTTGGTCACCATGTTGATGGACACGCCGCCGGCCAGCACCTCGGCCGGGATCGCGGAGGTCATGTAGTTGACCTCCTCGAACATCCCCTGGTCGTAGTAGATCATGGTCGCGCCGCCGCCGCCGCCCGGCCAGTTCACGGTCGCGCCGTCGATGTTGTAGCTGACGTCGGCCGTGTTCGAGCCGTGCGCCGACATACTGCTCTGTTGCATCGACTGCGTGCCGCCCACGTCGTACGTGCTCACCTGGACGCCCGGAATGAGCTTCGCCAGCGACCACGGATCGCGCCCGGTCGGCACGCCCTCGAGGATCTCCTGGCCCATCACCGTCTGCTGCAGGTTCGAACGGACGTCCACGGTGGGCGACTCGCCCGTCACCGTGATCGTCTCGCTGACCGAGCCCACCTCCAGCCGGGGCGAGATCGTGGCGACGAACGCGGCGCTCACGCGGATGTCGGCGCGGTCGACGGTCTTGAAGCCCTGCAGCTCGAACTTCACGTTGTAGGCCCCCGGCGCCAGCCGGTCGAAGCGGTACGCGCCGCCCGCGTCGGTCACGCGCGTGGCGGCCCCGCCGATGAGGCGTTCGCCGGTCAGCGTCACCGTGACGCCCGGAAGGACGGCGCCGCTGGTGTCGGCGACGGTGCCCGTGATCGATCCGGTCTGGACCTGGGCGACACCCGGCGCGGCACCGAGCAGAAGGAGCGCACACGCAACCAGCGCGGTGGCGACTCGACGAGTACTCATGACATCTCCTTGTCCTGAACGGCGGCCACAACCGCCGCTCCTTGTCGCGACGCGGCGGCTGGGGCCGCCGCCGACGGGTGCGACGCACGCGGCGCAGCGCGCGCGGCCCGTCATCGACACGCCGGGCCTCCGGTACATGGAGGGACCACCGGCGCCGTGCTCGTGAATGAAATCGCAACCGGGCGGCCAGCGGTATCGCGTGAGAACGGTATTTCGAAGGAGACACCGGCACTACGGCCGTGCGCCGCGGGCCCGCCAGGGGGCCGCCCGGCTGGTGGAGGGCTGAGCTGGACTCGGAAGGCGGGCGCGAGGGCGTGCGGCGGGCGGAGGGGCAGGGCCGCGGGGGGCGGCGGGGCCGCGCGGCGGTCCGGCTGGCCCGTACAGACGACGGGCGCGGCGTCCGTGAGGACGGCCGCGCCCGCGCGTGATGACGGCCCGGACTAGATCAGAAGTCCAGGCTGAAGCCGACGCGGATGATCCGGGGCGACAGGATGTCGGCCGGACGCAGGTAGGTGCCGCCGACGACAGCGTTGTTGCTCACGGTGGTGTCGGCGTTCGTGATGTTGAAGAAGTCGACCTGCGGCGTGAAGCTCCGCGAGCCGAACCGGAACCGCTTCGACAGACGCAGGTCGAGCATCGTCACCGCGTCGAACCGCTCGTCGCCGCGCTCGCTGAGGAGCACGGTCTGCGTGGCGCGGGTCATCGTCACCCCGGCGGCCGCCGCCTGCGCGCGCGTCACCGACGCGGTGGACACGTACGGGTAGCCGCTGTTCGACACGAGCGAGCCGGCCAACGAGATGTCGCCCGGGAGCTGGTAGCTGCCCGAGAGGCGGAAGGCCACCGTCGAGTCGTTGCCGATGATCCCGTCCGGGAAGGTCGTGTTGTTGGGATCGTTCAGGTCGGCCGTGCCCGACTGGCCGCCCGAGCTGTTCACGCCGCCCCGGTTGTTGCCGAAGGTGAGCCCGGCCACCATCTGCCACCGGTCCGAGAAGCGCTTGTTCGCCGTGAACTCGACGCCCTTGTAGTCCGTGTCCAGGTAGTCCTGGTTGTCGCGGATGTTGTTCTGGGCGCTGGCGAGCGCCGAGCTCAGGTTGTAGACCGTCACCGTGACCGGCTTCGGGCTCGCCACCGTGCCGCCGGGGCCGTTGGGGATGGTGAGCTGGAACGGCGTGTAGGCGCTGGACGGCACGGCCGCGTTGGTCACGCCGAACTGCTTGCGGTTCGTGCGGTAGTAGAACATCGCCCCCACGCGAATCGAGCCGCTGAGCTGCTGCTCGACGCCGGCCGTGACCTCGTCGGAGTACGGCCAGTCCACGCCGTTGGCGTAGAAGGTCGAGACGCCGCCGCTGAACCCGCCGCAGGTGCCCTGCTCCGAGTCCTGGAACCGGCCGTCGCCGTTGGGGTCGGTCCACACGCACGTCCGGCTGCCGGCGGTCAGCGGGTTCACGTTGGTCACGCGGTCGATGCCCGTCTGCAGGCCGTAGCGGCTGTAGGAGGCCTTGATCGCGGTGGACCCGTTGCCCGTGAGGTCGTAGGCCAGGCCCGTGCGCCACACGGCGATGCCCTGCTTGATCACGTCCTCCTGGGCCACGCTCCTGGCCGGGGCGAACCGGGTGGCCGGCGCCGACTGGTCCGGCAGGATGCCGGTGTAGTGGTCGTAGCGCATGCCGAGGTTCAGCGTGAGCCGGTTGATCGACCAGCTGTCCTGCAGGAAGAAGCCCAGCACGTGCGCGATGTTCTTGGAGTTCACGGGCGTGTTGAACTGGCGGACCTGCGCCGGCACGCCGTTGTTGTACTCGACGTAGTGGTCGCCCTGGACCGAGTAGTCGGACTCGTAGTACAGGCGCCCGAACTGCACGCCGCCCTTGAACAGGTGCTCGCCGCCCTTGCTGACGCTGTAGCTCAGGATGTTGTCGAACTGCGTCCGCGAGTTCGGCTGGTGCTCCTCGCGGGTGGCGGCGTTGAAGGCCGTCGACGCGCCGTTGTCCACCTTCCGGATGGCGTCCGCCGGCGTGCCGTCCTGGTAGCCGTAGTTCGTCTGGCCGTTCATGACGCTGAAGTTCGACTCGAAGACCAGGCGGTTCTTGATGCCCGTGTACTTCACCTGCGTCGTGGACGCCGGGTTGGTCTGCACGAGCGACGCGATGTCCTCGACGAAGTTCGGCGGCGTGTCGCGGCGGTGGCCGCGGATCTTGTTGTTCCAGAGGTAGGAGACCGTCAGCTTCTGGTTGGGCGTGAACTGGGCGACGGCCTTGCTCGAGTAGTTCTTGAGGTCGTTGTCGTCCAGCGCCTGGCTGCCATCGGGGTTCCGGGCGTTCACGAGCTTGTTGACGACCCACTTCCGGTAGGTGCCGTTCACCCACAGGCGGTTCTGGATGAGCGCGCCGCCGCCGGAGAAGTTCACGTCGTAGGTCTTCTTCGTCGGGTTGCCGAGGAAGGTCGGGTTGGCCTCCCGCGTCGCCGCGAAGTTCTCCGATTGGAGGCTGTCGTTGGCGAAGTTGCCGCGCAGGTTGCCCCGCCACTGATTGCTGCCGATCTTGGTGACCATGTTGATCGACACGCCGCCGGCCAGCATCTCGGCCGGGATGGCCGAGGTCATGTAGTTGACCTCCTCGAACATCCCCTGGTCGTAATAGAGCATCGTCGCGCCGCCGCCGCCGCCCGGCCAGTTCACGGTCGCGCCGTCGATGTTGTAGCTGACGTCGTTGGTGTTGGACCCGTGCGACGACAGGCTGCTCTGCTGCATGGACTGCGTGCCGCCCACGTCGTAGGTGCTCACCTGCACGCCCGGGATGATCTTCGCCAGCGACCAGGGGTCGCGGCCCGTCGGCACGCCTTCCAGGATCTCCTGGTTCATGACCGTCTGCTGGACGTTCGAGCGAACGTCGACGGTGGGCGACTCGCCCGTCACGGTGATGGTCTCGGAGAGGTTCCCGACCTCGAGCCGCGGCGAGATCGTGGCGACGAACGCCGCGTTGATCCGGATGTCCGTGCGCTCGACGGTCTTGAAGCCCTGCAGTTCGAACTTCATGGCGTAGGCGCCCGGCACGAGACGGTCGAAGCGGTAGGTGCCGCCCGCATCCGTGACGGCCGTCTGCGCGCCGCCGATGAGGCGCTCACCCGACAACGTGACCGTGACGCCCGGCAGCACGGCGCCGCTCGTGTCCGACACCGTGCCGGTGATCGAACCCGTCTGCACCTGCGCGAAGGCCGTGGAGACGGTCAAGAGCGCCACGGCACATGCCGCGAGCGCCGCCCCTAGTCGACGAATACTCATGTCCTCTCCTTCAGAGAAATACCGCCACTACTGGCGTTGCAAGGCGGGATTTCCCAAACAAACCGCACAACTTTATCGCAGGATGGCCTACCGGTCCAACTGAGACAAAAGTCAGGGTCGTGAGCGGGGCCGAATGGGGTGACGAGCGGACGGCCGCTCAGACGACGTCGTCGTCGAAGCTCGGCAGGAGGCGTCCCGGCGCCTGGCGGGCCAGCTTTCGCTCGATCCTGGCCAGGCGGTGCTGGCTGCCGGTGCGCCTGGAGTCGTCAGGCGCCTCCCTGAGGCCCTCCAGGACGACGGCGCGGGCGGCCTCGAGGTCGCGCGCCCGGTGCTCGTGGTGGATGGCCAGCGCCTCGCGGGCCTCCCGGCGGAGGCGCCCGGGAGCGCCCCGCGTGGCCAGCAGCGCGCTCCACGACGCGGCTGCCTGATCCGGGCGGCCCGCGCGGCGCTGCAGGAAGGCCAGCCGCCGGAGCGCCTCGGCGCGGAGCAGGGGGTCGCCCAGGCCCAGCCCCTCGGCCGCCGCCCGCGCGTAGCACCCCTCGGCCTGGGCGGTCTCGGACAGCCGCTCGTACACCCGCCCCAGGCCCAGGCATTCCTGCCCGCGTTCGGCGGCAGCGGGTCCCTCGGCCACGAGCCGCGACGCCCGGGCACAGACGAGCAGCGTGGACAGGAGATCGAGCCGGTTGTGTTCGAGCACGGCCTCGAGCGGCTCGGCGCGCCCATCACGCGCGAACTGGAAGTAGCGCGCGGGAATCTCCGCGCCGGGCACGTCGCCGACACGGTGCACGCCGGACAGCCGCCGTTCGAGGACACCGAGCGAACAGCTCGCCTCGTCCGGATCGGGGCCCGTCAGCACGGACCGGTCGCGCCAGAAGCGCCGGGCCGGGTGGAGGGCGTCGAGGTGCGGCAGCTCGGCCCAGGGCCAGCGCAGGCGGTTGAACGCGAACCGCATCTCCAGCAGCGGCACGTCGAACGTCCGTCCGTTGAAGGTCACGAGCCACGTGCGGTCCGCCATCCACTCGGCCAGGGCGGCGAGCTGGGCGCGCTCGAACTCGAAGCCGGGCGCCAGGAACTGCCGGACGCTGACGCCGTCCCCGTCCAGGCGCGCGCACCCGACCAGGAACGCCTGCGTCCCTGCGCCGCCGGCCAGTCCCGTCGTCTCCAGGTCCACGACGCAGAGCCCGTCCGGGGCTCCCAGCCCCTGGCCACCGGGCGCGCCTCCGCTCCCCGGCCACGCGGCGCCGAGCGCGCGAAGCCCGCCGGCGGTGCGCCGCAGGCCATGGACGATGTCCCCCACGCGCTGCCGGCCGTGTCGCGCGTCCGCCTCGTAGCGGCGGTCCACCACGATGCAGAGCCCGTCGGCGCGCGTGTCGAGCGCCCCGCCGAGCGTCGCGGCCGCCCGCGCCGCACGCGCCGCGCGTCCTTCGAGCCCGCCCGCCGCGTCGGACGCGCCGTCCTCGGATCGCGCCGACGCCGGGACGAGCGGCGGCGGCCCGCCCGCGTCCGGGTGCACACGCGGGACGGCCGACCCGCCCACGACGGCGCGCAGCCGATCGGCCAGGGAGGGCTTGAGCGCCATGATCAGAACGGCACGTCGGCGTCGTTGACGGCGGCGCGTGGTTCGGCCCCGGGCGGCGCCAGCACGGGCGGGCTGCCGGCGGCACGCCCCGGGAGCCGCTCCGTGCCCAGCGCATCGAGGATCGCGAGCGCCACGCGCTTCGCGCGCGGGCCGGTCTCGCCGATCGGCCCGACGCAGGTGGGACAGCCGTGGTCGCACTCGCAGCCGGCCACGAGTTCGTAGGTCCGCGCCAGGAGATCGCCGTGCATGCCGAAGAGCGGGGCCGAGAAGCCGATGCCGCCCGGAAAGGCATCGTACAGGAAGATGCGCGGCTCGTCGCCCAGGCTCTCGGGCACGGCCGTCCGGCCGCCGACCGGCCCCGTCTCGCCCTGGGCGTCGTCGCCCTGGCCGAACGCGAGGCCGACGTCCCGGCCGTCGCACATGAGCAGCAGCGTCGCGACGTGCTTCATGGCGAAGCCGAGCCCCACCACGCCGTCGCGCCGCTCGTCCTTCGAATAGGGCAGCGCCTGCATCACCGTCCGCGGCACCGACAGCCAGTAGGCGGTCGTGTGCATCTGCTGTTCCGGCAGATCCAGTTCGCCCGACCCCACGTTCTCGTTCGTGTAGAACTTGATCTTCTTGAACCCCACCACCCGCGACGACACGTGCACGTCGCCGTGCGTGGCCGTCTCGCCCGCGCCGGCCGCCGCGTCGAGAATCGTGACCTTCGAGTACGAGATCGCGTCCGTGTAGTAGTCGCAGTCCACGGAGCGGACGTACGCCTTGCGGCCCTCGAAGTCCAGCGTCTGCACCTGGAAGAGGCGCCCCTCCACCAGGTAGATGGCCTTGGGGTGCAGCGTGGAGGGGCCGCTCGTGAAGTCCGTCTCCCCGATGACGCGCGCCTCGCCCGTCACATCCACGACCACGAAGTTGTCCGACGAGATCGACCGCAGGCTGATCGCGTCGGCCGGGTAGCTCTCGCTCGTCCAGTGCCACTGGCCGTCGTCGGGGGACTCCTCGTCGCCCGAGAAGTGCACCAGGCCGTTCTCGCGCAGGATCTGGAGGACCTCCTGCACGTCCACGGCCCCGAACGTGTCCGCGCCCGTGAACGGCAGCTCGAAGGCCGCGCACTTCACGTGGTCCACGAGGATGTGCAGGTTGTCCGGATTCACCAGCGCGTGCTCGGGCGAGGCGTCGAAGAAGTACGCCGGGTGCTTCACCACGAACTGGTCGATGGGCGCGGAGCTGGCCACCATCACCGCGGCCGAACGCGCGCTGCGCCGCCCGGCACGGCCCGCGCGCTGCCACGTGGCGGCGATGGTGCCGGGATAGCCGGCCATGATCGACACATCCAGCGCGCCAATGTCGATGCCGAGCTCCAGCGCGTTGGTGGAGACCACGCCCTTCACCGAGCCTTCGCGCAGGCCTTTCTCGATCTCGCGCCGCCGGAGCGGCAGGTACCCCCCGCGGTAGCCCCGGATCTGCTCGGCCATGCCGGGCACGGTCTCGAAGTCGTCCTTCAGGTACGTCGTGAGGATCTCGGTGGCCAGGCGGCTCTGCGCGAAGACGATCACCTGCAGGTGGCGGCGCAGGAACTCGCCCGCCACGCGGCGGGCCTCGGCCAGGTACGAGCGGCGGATGCCCAGCTCGCGGTTGACCACCGGCGGGTTGACGAACACGAAGAACTTCTCGCCGCGCGGCGCGCCGCTCCTGGCGATGAGTGAGAAGGGCCGCTCGGCGAGACGCTCGGCCAGCTCGCGCGGGTTGGCGATGGTGGCCGACGAGCAGATGAACTGCGGATCCGACCCGTAGTGCCGGGCCACGCGCTGCAGGCGCCTGAGGACGTTGCACAGGTGGCTGCCGAAGACGCCGCGATAGGCGTGCAGCTCGTCGATGACGACGTAGCGCAGGTTCTCGAAGAGCTTGGCCCAGCGCGGATGGTGCGGCAGCACGCCCGCGTGCAGCATGTCGGGGTTCGTGAGCGCGATGTGGGCCCGCGCGCGGATGGTCTTCCTGGCGTCGGCCGGCGTGTCGCCGTCGTAGGTGTGGACGCCGATGGCCTCGCCCCCCGCCTCGGCGACGAGCGCCGTGAGCTCGTGCAGCTCCGCCATCTGGTCCTGCGCGAGCGCCTTGGTCGGGAAGAGATACAGCGCGCGCGCCGCCGGGTCCTTCAGGATCGCGTCGAGGACGGGCAGGTTGTAGCAGAGCGTCTTGCCCGACGCCGTCGGCGTGGTGACCACGATGTGCTCGCCGTTCGCCACGCGCGCGTACGCCTCGGCCTGGTGCGCGTACAACTGGCGGAGGCCGCGCCGCTCGAGCGCCGCCCGGAGCCGCGGATCGAGTCCCTCCGGGTACGGTGCGTACGTGGCCTCCACGGGCGGCAGCCGGCGGACGGCCGTGATGACGCCGTCCGGCGTGTCCGGCCGTTCCAGCCACGGCCCCGGCGCCAGGTGTTCGAGAGCCCCGTGCAGTGCCTTGTCCTTGCGCTCGACGAGCGAGGTGGACGGCCCGGGAAGCGACGGCATGGGCGGTGCGGACATGTGCAGTCCTGGGAGGCCCCGGCATCGTACTCGTCCCCACGAAGACGATCAACCGGCGAAAGTGCCGGGCGCCGGTGCCCGGAACGTTCGACGGCGTGGGGGCAGTCTGTGGCCTCAGGCCTCGAGCGCCGACAGGTCGAGCCGGGCGAGCCGCTCCGGGTCGGCCAGGATGTCCATCTCCACCACCCGCCCGCCGGACACGGTGTAGCCGATCACCGACAGCAGGCGCCCGCCCGGCAGGCGCGACACGACGCCGAGGTGGCCGTTCACGAGCACCACCTGGCTCGTGAGATCGAGCCTGGAGAAGGCGACGGCCTGCGCCACCACCGCGTCGGCGCCCCGGACCAGCCGCGACAGGCCCGCGGCCGGCCCGCCGTCGGCCCGGAGCACGATCGCGGGATCCAGCACCGCGGCCAGGCCCTGGAGATCGCCGGCCTGGACGGCGGCCAGGAACGCCTCGACGACGCGACGCTGCTCGCGCAGGTCCGCGTCCGGCGGCCGGGTGCCGTTCCGCACGCGCCGCCGGGCGCGGCTCGCCAGCTGGCGGGTGGCCGCGACCGAGCGCTCGACCGCGGGCGCGATCTCCTCGAAGCTCTGGCCGCACACGTCGTGCAGGACGAACGCCAGCCGCTCGGCCGGCTCCAGCGTGCCGAGCACGACCAGCACCGCGAGCCCCAGGGCGTCGGCGCGCACGGCCTCCGTCTCCACCCCGCCGTCCCAGCGGCCGAGCGGGTGGACGATCGGGTCCGGCACGTGGGTGTCGAGCGAGTCCTCGCGGCGGGACGCCCGGGCGCGCAGGAGGTCCAAGCACACCCGGGCCACGACCGTGGTCAGCCAGCCGCGCAGGTTGTCGATGGATGCGGCGTCGCTCCGGCTCAGGCGGAGCCAGGCCTCCTGGACGGCGTCATCGGCGTCGCCGGTCGATCCGAGCATCCGGTACGCGACCAGCCGGAGGTGCGAACGGTGCGCCTCGAACTGGTCCGCGAGCCCCTCGGGCGATTGCACCTGTCACACTCCTCCGTCGCGGTCCGTCATTGTATCGGCGGCCGCGGACGGGCGTGGGCCGCAAAGGAGACACGACCGATGAACGCTGTCCTGTGGCTGTTCCAGATCGCGCTGGCCCTGCTCTGCCTGGCCGGAGGCGCCTACAAGGTCTTCACCGGCGACGCGCTGGCCGACGCGATGCGCGCCCTGCCGGCTGGCGGATGGCGCGCGCTCGGCGTGCTGGAGATGCTCGCCGGCGTGCTGCTGGTCGTCCCGGCGGCCATCCGGTGGATGCCGCTCCTGACGCCGCTGGCGGCGGCCGTGCTCACGCTGGAGACGCTGGGACTGGCGGCCGTCTACGCCAGCTACTCGCTGGCCCTGTCCCCCGCCAATCCGCTCGTCTGGGCGGTGCTGATGGCGGTGATGTCGGCGGCCGTGGCGTGGGGCCGGTTCGCGCCCGGGCGCGTGGCGTGAACGGGGGCGGCGCCGGGGCGCGCGGCCTCACCGCGCGAGCGGCGCGATCACGTGCCGCGTCAGGAGCTCCACGAGCTGGCGTCGGTGGTCGCGGCGCTCCTCGCTCACGTTCGGCGACGACGTGGTGGCGATGACGACGTCCAGCGACGGGACCACGAACACGTACTGTCCGCCGTAGCCCCAGGCGAAACAGGTCTCGCGGCCGCCGAGCTCGTCCACCCACCAGAGGTAGCCGTACTCGCGGTCGCGAAGGGGATCCCGGAGGCCGCCGGGCCCGCGCGCGAACGCGGGGAGCTCCCGCGGCCGGCCCTCGCACGAGCGGACCACCCAGGACTCGGGCACCACCTGGCGGCCGTTCGCGCGCCCGCGGTTGAGATACAGCTCGCCGAACGCGAGCAGCTGCTTCGGCGTCATCAGCATGTCGTTGCCGCCGAAGTAGACACCCTGGGGATCGGTGGGCCAGGGCGGCAGGGTGAAGCCCAGGGGCCGGGCCAGCGCCTCGTTGGCGAAGGCGCGCGTGCTCATGCCCGTGGCCTTGGTGAGGATGGCGGACAGGAGGTGCGTGTTCCCGGTGCTGTAGTCCATCTCCGCCCCGGGCGCCGCCTGCATCGGACGCGCCAGGACGTAGTCGACCCAGTTGCGGCTCGTCACCCACGCGCCGTAGCCACGGCCGCTCGTGCTCGCCAGCCCGGCGCGCATCGTGAGCAGGTGCTCGACGGTGATGGATCGCTTCGTCGGGTCGCGGTCCCTGGCGACCTGCGGGAAGTAGGTGGCCACGGGTTCCCGGACGCTGGGAATGAGCCGGCGCTCGACCGCGATCCCGACGAGGGCCGAGATCACGCTCTTCGAGGCCGACTTCACGTTCGCCGGCTGCGATGCCCGGGCGCCGTGGTAGTAGCGCTCGAACAGCAGGTCGCCCCGGCGGCTCACGAGCAGGCTCCGCAGCTTTGGCAGATCGCGCGCGGCGGCATCGACGGCGTCCGCAGCGAGATCCTGCGCGCGCACGGCGGGACCGGGCGGCATGACAGCCAGTGCGGCGACGAGCAGGACGTGAACGCGGGTCACGTGGACACCTGGAACCGCTGAGGTCCGCCGACGCGCACCGCGCCGAACAGCCCCAGGAGCACAGGATAGGCGACGCCTCCCACCGCGATGGCCGGAAGCGTCCCGCTCGTGCCCGAGACCACCACCGCCGCGCCCATGCCCAGCCCGGCCGCGAGCACCCGGGCGAGCCCGTTCACGGGCAGCCGCCCGGGCACGGCCTGGCGGGCGGCCGTCATCGCGAGCCAGGTGCGCACCACCTCGGTGGCAACCGTGGCCCACGCGGCGCCCACGAGGCCGAACGGCGGGATGAGGGCGAGGTTCAGGGTGATGTTCGCGGCCGCGGCGAGGGCGTTCACGCGGAGCAGCGCCGGCTCGCGCTGCCTGGCGAGCAGCGCCGCCACGGCCACCTCCCGCACGCCGCTGATCGGCACCGACAGCACCAGGACGGCGAGCGCCGCCGCCCCGTCGGCGTACGCCCGCCCGAACAGCACCTGGATGATGGCGGGCGCCACGAGCGCGCCGCCGACCGCGACGGGCAGCGTCGCCATCCACGCCGTCACCAGTCCCGTCGCGTAGATCCCGGCGGTGGCGTCGGTGGGCATCGGCTCGCGGGCGAGCGCCGGCAGCACGGTCAGCGTGTAGCCGATGACGAGATTCGCGCAGAACGAGATGAGCACGTACGCCGCGGCGTAGCGTCCGGAGTCCGCGTCGCCCTTGAGCGCCCGCAGGAGCAGGAGATCGATGTTGTAGAGCACGAGGCCCAGGAGGAGGAAGAGCGCGAGGCGCCGGCCGCGGGCGAGCATGGCGGCCACGCGGAGTCGGTCACCCGGCGCGCGCAGCCCGACCCCGAGCCGCCGGGCCCCGGCCAGGAGCCACAGCGCCGCGACGGCGAGGCCGACCGTGGCCGCGATCGGCACCCAGTACACGTCGGCGGCCCCACGGACGAGGGCCAACGTGGCGGCCGCCGTGACGACGTCGCCGAGGATGCGGGAGACGGCCACGCTCCCGGGGCGCTGGAGCCCGAGGTACACCCACCGCACGCTCAGGGCGGCCACGGGCAGTCCGAGCGTGTAGAGGGCCAGGACGCGGCCGTCCGGCTGCGGCATGACGAGCCAGCCCACGGGCCATAGGACGAGCATCAGCGCGCCCGCGATGGCCAGCCGGTGCAGGAGGGCGCCGCGCGCGACGGCCGTCGCGCCCGTGGCGCCCGACGACGCCTCGGTCATGCCGGCGAGTTCCACGCCCGAGTCGGCCACCTGGGTCAGGTAGAGCATCACGCCGGCGGCCACCGCCACCACGCCGTAGGTATCGGGGCCGAGCGTGCGCGCCAGATAGACGGTGGTGCCGAAGGCGACGAGGCGGGCGAGCGCCTCGCCGATCGTGAGGGCGGGCGAGCCGGCGGTCCCGGATCCGCTCATGCGCTCGCCGCCGTCGCGAGCGCGGCGGCCAGGCGGGCATCGCCGACGACGCCGGCGAAGTCCGGATCCCGCGGCAGGCGCCAGCGGGTGAACGCCCCCAGCTCCGCGAGGGGACGGGCGAGGTGCTCGAGCACGGCGTCCACGTCGCCGCGGCCCGCGTGCACGGCCGCGACGTAGTAGCGGGTATAGGGATCGTCGCCGCCGGCCGCCAGGCGGCGCTCGAAGGCCTCCAGCGCGCGGCCTGCGCTGTCGGTCGAGGCGGCCCGGTTGCCGAGCCGGGCGTAGGCGGCCGACAGCTTCTGGTGCAGCTCGATGAGCGACCGTTCGCGCAGGCCGTGCTCGGCGTGCGTGAGGAACGACAGCTCGCGCTGGTACTCGCGGAGCGCCTCGTCGATCCGCCCGGCCAGGTAGTGCACGTATCCCAGCCGCATGTGCGCGCCCACGACGATGAGGCCTTGCGCACCCGACATGGCCTTCTGCTGGAGGTCCACGGCCGCCCGCGCGGAGCGCTCGGCGCCGTCGAAGTCCTGGCTGAGCGCCTGGAGCAGCGCCATCTGCAGGTAGGTGTACCCGGCCTCGGGCGCGAACGCGGCGGCCTGGGCGAAGTGCCGGAGCGCCCCGGCGATGTCGCCGCGTCCGAGCCACAGCAACCGCGCGAGCTGCGCGTGGCCGAGCGCGCCCTCGGGCGCCAGCGCGAGTCCATGACGGATGGCGGCTTCGGCCGCCGCGGTCTCGCCCTGGGACGCCAGGGTCTGGCCGAGCCGCACGTGGGCCTCGGCCCGGCCGGGCTCGAGGCCGATGGCCCGCTCCAGGAGACGGCGGCTCTCGGCCAGGACATCCGGCAGGGACTGGAACGAGCCCCGGATCTGCAGCGCGTTGCCCAGCGCGACGAGGGCGTCCACGTAGTCGGGCTCGACCTCGATCGCGCGCCGGAAGAGGCCGATCGCCCGCTCGACCGAGTCGTCCGTGGCGATGCGCAGGTTCAGCATGCCGCGGTTGAAGGCCTCGTACGCGTCGGGCGCGTGCGCGTCGGCGCCGATGGCCCGCTTCTCGGTCTGCTCGAGCTCACGCTGCAGGCCGTGCCGCACCAGCGCCTCGACGAGCTGGTCCTGGAGATCGAAGATCCCGGCCATGGTACCGTCGAGCTTCGTGGACCAGACGGTGCGGCCTTCGTCGACGGCGATGGTCTGCGCCGTGACACGGACGCGATCGCCCAGGCGCTGCACGGCGCCGGCGACCACCCAGGTGGCCCCGAGGCGTCGGCCGAGCTCGATGGCCTGGCGCTCGTCCTCCATCCGCCCGGAGGCGCCAGCGGCCCCGCGCTGGACGTCGAAGATCTGCTCGCGCGAGATGCTCCGCAGGCCGCGCACCTTCGCGATGTCGGCCGTGAGCGACTCGGCCATCCCCTGGCCCACCCACTCGTCGGCGGGGTTGCCCGTCAGGTTCGCGAACGCCAGGACCGCCACGCTCCGCCCGGCAGGCACCGGCGCGGGCGCCGGCTGCCCGAACCCGACGGGCGGCAGGTGCATGCCCGGCCGCCACGTGTGGCGCGAGCCCGAGGAGCGTTCGCGCAGCAGCCGCTCGCGCGCGTGATGGAGGTCCAGGTAGAGCTCGCGGGCCGACTGGTAGCGATAGGCCGGGTCCTTGGCCAGCGCCTTGCGCACGAGCGCGTCGACGTCGGCCGGCACCGCGTAGTTGAAGCGCGCCAGCGCCTCGGGCTCGGCGGTGAGGATGCGCTCGGCCGACTCGGCCATCGTCGGCGCCGCGAATGGCGGACGGCCGGCCAACATTTCGTACAGCACGGCGCCCACGGCGAAGAGGTCCGCGCGGTGGTCCACCTCCGCGCCGCGCAGCTGCTCCGGGGCCATGTAGTGCAGGGTGCCCAGCACGAGGCCCGGCGTGGTCACGGCCAGGGTCTTCACCACCTGGTCCTCCGTGCGGCGGAGGAACTTCGCGAGGCCGAAGTCGAGCACCTTGACGAGCTGGCGCTCCGTCAGCATCACGTTGGCGCTCTTGATGTCGCGGTGGACGATGCCGCGCTGGTGGGCTTCGTCGAGCGCGTCGGCCACCTGCATCGCGATCTCGAGCGCCTCGGCGACGTCCAGGCCGCCCCGGGCGATGCGCGCCGACAGGGACTCGCCCTGCACGTACTCCATCGCGATGAAGAGGGAGTCGCCGTGCTCGACGAGGTCGTAGGTGACGGCCACGTGCGGCGAGCGCAGGATGGACGCCGCCTGGGCCTCGCGCACCAGGCGCTCCCGCGCTTCGGGGTCCGCGTCGCCCGCCGGCGCCAGGAACTTCAGCGCGACCTGCCGGCCGAGCCGCGTGTCCTCCGCCAGGAACACCTCGCCCATGCCGCCGGCGCCGAGGCGCTCGATGACGCGGTAGTGCAGGAGCTGGGCGCCCAGGTCGGGCAGGCTGGAAGCCATGGCGGTGGGTCGATTGTAGGACGCCGCGGCGGCCCTTGCGGGTTTCGCGGCAGGTCGGGCCGGCGGCCCTAGAACGCGCGGCTCTGGCAGCCGTCGACCACCACCGACGTCCCGCTCACCCAGCTGGCGCGGGCGGAGGCGAGGAACGCCACGACGTCGCCGACCTCGTCGGGCCGGCCGAACCGGCCGAACGGCAGCTCGGCCCGGACGAACGCGGCGATGCCGTCGGGATCGGCCTGCTGGCGCTTGTGCCACGAGCCACCCGGGAACAGGATGGACCCCGGCGCCACGCTGTTCACGCGGATGTTGTCGGCGGCCAGTTCGCGCGCCATCGACTTCGCCAGGCTGATCTCGGCGGCCTTGACGGCGTTGTAGGTCATGCGGCCCCCGGCCTCGCGGCCGAAGATCGACGAGACGATCACGATGACCCCGCCGCCCCGCGCCCGCATGTGCGGGACCGCGAGGCGCGACGCCCGGATGGCCGGGAACAGCGTCTGGTCGAACGCTTCCTGCCAGTCCGCGTCGGTCGTGCCGGTCAGATCCGCCCCCCGCGCCAGCGCCACGTTGTTGACGAGCACGTCCACGCCGCCGAACTGCGCCACCGTCCGATCGACCACCGCCTGGACGCCCGCGTCGGTCGCCAGGTCGGCCGCCACGGCGAGCACGCGGGCCGGGGGCCGCGCCGCCGCGGTCAACTCGCGTTCGGCCGCGGTCAGACCGGCTTCGCCCCGGGCCGAGATGCAGACGTGGCAGCCCTCGGCGGCCAGCGCCCTGGCGCTGGCCAGGCCCAGGCCGCGGCTGGCGCCCGTGATGATGGCGACCTTTCCGTCGAGTCCGAGATCCATGCCGGCGCGATCAGACGTCGGCCGGCAGGCCGGCGAGGAAGTCGTCCACGGTGGCCTCGAACGCCTGCCCCCGCTCCAGGTTCACCAGGTGGCCCGCGCCGGCGACCTGGACGAGCGACGCGTCCGGCAGGGCCGCGGCCATCGCCTCGGACTCGGCCGGCGGGGTGAGCGTGTCCTCTTCGCCGACGATCACGAGCACGGGCTTGTCGATGGTGGGCAGCAGCGGGCGGGAGTCCGGCCGTTCCATCATCCGGTGGATCGCGTCGCGGATGGCCGCGGGCGACTGGCGCTTGATGAGGAGCCGCACCGTCTCCTCCACGCCCGGGTTCCGCTCGCGCGTGGTGGCGCCCAGCAGGCGCGGCATCATGTCGCGCGCCACGCCCTGCGGACCGTCGTGCTCGAGCACCGTCAGCATGGCCTTGCGCGCGGCACGGGTCTCGAGCGAGTCGGCTCCCGCCCGGGTGTCCGCCAGGACGAGCGCGCGGACGAGCGCGGGCGTGCGCCGCACCACCGCGAAGGCCACATAGCCGCCCAGGGACAGCCCGCACAGGACGACCGGGCGGCCGCCGCACACCTCGCGGATCAGCGCGGCCACGTCGTCGGCGTAGTCGTCGATGTCCGGGGCCGTGCCCTCGTCGCGTTCGTCGGTCGAGCCGCCGAACCCGCGCAGGTCGGGCGCCAGCAGCCGCCAGCCGTGGAAGGCGCCCCGGAACTGCGGCTCCCACATCTGCGCGCCGAGCGGGAAGGCGTGCACCAGCACGATCACGGGCGACGCCGCGGCATCGGGCGCGCTGTCGAGATAGGCGAGCGTCCGCGACCCGAGTTGGAGATACTGGCGAACCACGGGCGGATTCTACCGCACGCGGTGGACCGGACCGCCGGAGGCCGAACCGGTGGCCTATTCCGCGCGCAGCGCCACGGTGGGATCCACCGCCAGCGCGCGCCGGCACGGGACGAGCGCGGCCACGCCGGCCGCGCACGCCAGCGTGGCGACGGCCGCCGCGTACGCGACGCCATCGGGCCCCGCGGGCTCGAACACGAAGCGATCCAGCACGCGCGAGACGAGCCAGGACGCGCCGAGTCCCACCGCGGAGCCGGCCGCCATCGTCGTCACGACGTGACGCGCGACGAGAGCGACGACGTCGAAGGCCGTGGCGCCGACGGCCCGCCGGACGCCGATCTCGCGGGCGCGCGCGGCCACCGACTGGGCCACCATCCCGTAGAGGCCGACGGCCGACACGACGAGCGCGGCGGCGGCGAAGAGCGACATGAGGGCCATGAGGAGGCGCGGCTCCGCCGCGACCGATCGCGCGAGATCGGCGGTGGTGCGCACGCGGAAGAGCGGCACGTCGGGATCGAGGCCGTTCAGCACCGACCGCACCGCCGCGGCGTCCGGGACCCGCCCGGCGCCGCGGATGGCCAGCGACACGAATCCCGTGGGCTCCTGGGCGTGCGGCACGTACAGCGTCGGCCGCAGCGGCCGGTCCACCGCGCCCTCACGCAGGTTGGCCGCCACGCCCACCACCGTGCCGCCGGTGAGGAACTCCCGCTGCGCCAGATGGGTGCCGATCTCCAGGCTGCGGCCGAGCGGATCGGCGTCGGGCCAGAGCAGACGGGCCGCGGTCTCGTCGACCATCACGACGCGCGGCTGCCCTGCCGCGTCGCCGGCCTGGAAGGCGCGTCCGCGCCTGACCTGGATCCCCATCGCGCGGAAGTAGTCGGGCGTCACCGCGCGCACCGCCAGGAGCACCTCCTCCTGCGGCGTCTGCGGCAGGGCGACGCCGTCCCGCGTGGAGACGGTGATGCTGTAGCCGAAGCCCGTGAGCGGCAGGCCGAAGACCGCGCCGGCCGCCTCGACGCCCGGCAGGGCCCGCACGCCCGCCAGCGCGCGCTCCACGTAGCCGGCGCGCAGGGCCGGCGCGTCGTAGCGGGCCTCGGGCAGCGTGAGCGAGGTCGTCAGCAGCGTGTCGCTCACGTCGAATCCGCGGGGCACCGCCGTCATCCGGGCGAAGCTCCTGAGCAGCGTCAGCGCGCCGATCACGAGGACGAGCGCCAGCGCCAACTCGGCGACGACGAGCACGGTTCGCGACCGGACCGACGTCGTGGCGCGCAGGCCCTCGTGCGCGCCGGCCAGGCGCACCGCCCGCGCCGTCCGCCAGGCCGGCGCGGCGCCGACCGCGAGCGCCACCAGCGTGACGACGGCCGCGGTGGCCGCCAGCGTGACGGTGTCCAGCCGAGTGCCGGCCAGGAGCGGCCACCGCCCGGCCGCCTCCAGCGTCGCGACCCAGCGCACGCCCGCCCAGGCGAGGCCGAGCCCCGCCAGGCCGCCGGCGCCGGCGAGCACGAACGCCTCGGCGAGGGCGCCGCGGACGAGCCGCCACGGCGCCGCACCGAGCGCCGCGCGCAGCGCCAGGTCCTGGCTGTGGCCGATCGCGCGCGTCAGCACCAGGCCCGCGACGTTCACCGAGACCACGAGCAGGACGAGGCCGGCGGCGGCCAGCAGCATGAGCAGCGACGCGCCGGCGCCGCCGACGATCTCGTCGCGGAGCGGTGTCAGGAGCACGCTTCGTTCGTCGTTGGTGCGCGGGTAGGCGGCGGCCAGCCGCCCGGCGATCGTCTTGAGATCCGCCTCCGCCTCCGCGCGCGTGCGGCCGCGCTGCAGGCGGCCGACCACGTCCAGGTACATCGCGCCGCGCTGGGTCTCGAGCTCGCGCGGGCTGAAGCCGAGCGGCACCCAGACGTCGGCGTCCAGCGGATAGGCGACGCCGGGGGGCAGGATGCCGACGACCTCGCGCGTCACGCCGTCGATCGTCACCGGCCCGCCCAGGATCCGATCGTCCCGGCCGAAGCGGCGGGCCCACAGGCGGTCGCTGAGGACGGCGACGGGCGCGGCGCCGGAGGCCGCGTCGCCGGCGGTGAGGCCGCGGCCGAGGGCCGGCGCGGCGCCGAGCACGTCGAAGAACTCGCCCGTGACCGCGGCGCCGGCCACCTGTTCGGCCGGCGCGGTACCGGACACCGCGAAGCTTTCGGTGGACAGCGCCGCGAGCGCCGCGAAGCTCGACGCGCCGTCGTGCCAGTCGGTGAAGTCCGGCGGCGAGGAGCTCGTGCCCGTCGCGGGGCCCCGGGCGCTCGTCGTGGCGACGGCCACCAGGCGGTCCGGGGCCGGGAACGGCAGCGGGCGAAGCAGCACGGCGTACACCGCGCTGAAGACCGCGGCGTTGACGCCGATCCCGAGCGCGAGCGTCAGCACCGCCACGGCGGTGAACGCGGGCTGGCGGCCGAGCGAACGGGCCGCGATCCTGACGTCGTACGCCCACATGTCGAGCCTCCCCTGCTGCCAGCGCAGCCATCCCGCGTGGACGAGCGCGCCCAGACACCGGGCGGCGAGCGCCGCGGCGGACGGCGGCGTCCGCGCGGCCGCCGGGACGAGCGCGGCGTGCAGCTCCGCCAGCCACTCCCGCCGCCACTCGTCGCGCTGGTGCGCCGGCACGAGCGCCGCGCCGGCGGCCACCAGCCAGCGGCAGACCCGCGGCGGCGTCCTCACGGCGTGCGCCCCCGCGCCGGCCGCATCGGGAGCAGCGCCCGGTAGTGCGCGACGGCATCCGCCAGGGCGCGCGTGCCGTCGGCCGTCACGCGGTAGTAGCGCCGTGCCGGACGGCCGGCCGCGAACGCGGCCGCCTCGTCCTCCCAGCTCGATTGGAGATAGCCGTCACGTTCGAGGCGCGACAGCGCGGGGTAGACCGTGCCGGACGGCAGGCCGGTGGCGTCGATGATGTCGAACCCGTAGGCCGTGCCGCCGGCGACCGCCTGCAGGACGGCAACGAGCGAGGCGCCCATCTTTCGCATGGCTGTGTAGATCTACTACATAGCCGCCGGCGCCGCAAGACGCCCGGGCGCAGCCGCGGCCGCCCCCACCGGGAATCAGGCGTGCGCGGCGACGATGTCCAGCACGGCCTGGCCGAGGTCCTCGGCCTTCCGGGCGCCGACGCCGTAGACGTGCCGCAGCGCGTCGAGCGTGGCGGGCTTCAGGCGGGCGAGCTCCCGGAGCGTCGTGTCGTGGAAGAGCACGTACGGCGGCACGCCGCGGCGCCGCGCCTCGCCGAGGCGGAACGCGCGCAGGGCCTCGAACAGGGCGCGGTCGACGCCCTCCCAGCCCTCGGTCTGCGCCTTCGACATCCGCGACGCCCGCGCGGGATCGGGCCGGCGCTGCCGCGCCAGCGTGAGGTCCGGCGCCGCCTGGGCGTCCCGCAGGAGCGCCACGCCCTGGTCGGTGAGCGCCAGCACGGGGTACTGGTCGCCCACCTGCTGCAGCAGGCCGCGGCCGAGCAGTTGATCGATGTAGCCGCGGACGTCGTCCACCGAGGACCCGGCCAGCAGGCCGAAGGTGGACAGGGCGGCGTGGCCGCGCGAGGTGACCGCGTCGGTCGTGGCGCCCCGGAGCACGTTGGTGACGTGCGCGGCCCCGAACCGCTGCCCCACGCGCGCGACGCACGAGAGGATCTTCCGCGCGAGGGTGACGGGCTCGGCCACCGACTCGAGCTCGCCGAGGCAGAAGTCGCAGGCGGCGCAGTCGTCCTTCTCGTAGCGCTCGCCGAAGTGCGCGAGGAGGTGCCGGTGGCGGCAGCCCACGCCGGAGGCGTAGCGCTCCATGTCGCGCAGCAGCGCCCGGCGCTGGTCGTTCCACTCGCCGTTCTTCTCGAGCAGCGTGCGCCACTTCAGGAAGTCCGCGCCGGACACGATGAGCACGCACTCGGCCTCGAGGCCGTCGCGGCCCGCGCGGCCCGACTCCTGCTGGTAGTGCTCCAGCGACTGCGGAGCGCCGGCGTGCACCACGAAGCGGACGTCGGACCTGTCGATGCCCATGCCGAAGGCCACCGTGGCGACCACCAGGTCGGCGTGCTCGTCGAGGAACGCGTCCTGGTGGCGGTGCCGCTCGTCGTCGGACAGCCCGGCGTGGTACGGCACGGCGCGCCGCCCCTCGTCCCGCAGCCAGGCGGCCAGGCTGTCGACGTCCTTCCTCGACGTGCAGTAGACGATGCCGGCCTCGCCCTCGTGCCGCCGGAGCACGTCGAGGATCTGCCCCTTGAGCGCCGATCGCGGCACGACGCGGTACGTCAGGTTGGGCCGGTCGAACGATCCGACGAGCTCGAGCGGCGCGCGGAGCGCGAGCTGCTCGGTGATGTCGCGCCGGACGCGAGCGGTGGCCGTGGCCGTGAACGCGTGCAGGCTGACGCCCGGGAAGACCTCGCGCAGCCGCGCGAGCTGGCGGTACTCCGGGCGGAAGTCGTGGCCCCACTGGCTGATGCAGTGCGCCTCGTCCACGGCCACGAAGGCCAGCGGCGCGGCGCCCTCGGCGATCCGGCGGAGAAAGGCGTCGGCGCCGTCGCCGACGAGCCGTTCGGGCGACACGTAGAGGAGCTTGAGGCGGCCGGCGCGGATGTCGTCGAGCACGGCGGCCTTGCGATCCGACGTGAGCGCGCTGTTGTAGCAGGCGGCCGCCACGCCGTTCGCCACGAGCGTGTCCACCTGGTCCTTCATCAGCGAGATGAGGGGCGACACGACCAGGGCCAGCCCATCCAGGACCAGCGCCGGGGCCTGGAAGCACAACGACTTGCCGGCGCCGGTGGGCATGACGACCACCGAGTCGCGGCGGTCGAGGATGGCTCCCATGGCCTCGCGCTGGAGCGGCCGGAAGGCGGTGTACCCCCAGTAGCGTTCCAGGGCCTCGGCGAGGCCGGGGGCGCCCGGCGGCGGGCTGAGTTCCGAGGTCGAGGCGGGGACGGACATTGGCAGGGCTGACGTGGGTGGGCGGACGTGGATCATGGTGACACACGCCGGTATACTTTCTGGCCACGACCGTGGTGACCGCCCTGGTGCGCTGGCGTGGGACGCGCCTCGGGCTCGGGGGCGCGGTGATCCTGCTCGTCGGCGTGCTCGCGCACGCGCGCACGGCCCAGGACGACGACCTCGCCTCGACGCTCGACCGCGCCGCGGAGCGCGTGGAGGACTTCTTCACGCGCGCGCAGTCCCTCGTCTGCACGGAGACGGTCGTCATCCAGCCGCTCAACTGGGGCCTGGCCGGAGACGGCCCCGGCCGCACGGTGGAATCGGAGCTCCGGCTGTCGTGGGCGCCCGGCGCCGACGGCGACGCCGCGACCGAAGCCCAGACGATGCGGCAGGTGGTCAAGGTCAACGGGCACCGGCCGCGCGAGAACGACCGCAACAACTGCACGACGCCCGAGCAGAACGACACCGAGACCCAGATCCTGTCGATGCTCCTGCCGAGCCAGCGCGGCGACTACGCGTGGAAGCTGGCGGGCCGCGGCAAGGTGGACGGCCGCGACACCGTCCAGATCGACTTCCAGGAGAAGGGCGAGATCTCGGTGGACGTGCGGCTCATCGAGGACAACGAGGACTGCGTGAGCTACAGCCTGGACGGGGGGCTGCGCGGCCGGATCTGGGTGGACGCCGAGACGTTCGACGTGCTGCGCGTGGACCAGCACCTGAAGGGCTTCGTGGACGTGCCGCTGCCCAAGGAACTCACCCGCCGGCACGGCGTCGCGCCCTTCTGGACGATGGAGCGGTTCGACACGAGCTACCGCTTCAAGCGCGTCCGGTTCGAAGACCCGGAGGAGTCGATCGTCCTGCCGGTCTCGTCGATGACGCTGCGCGTCACGCGAGGGTCGGGCATGCCGCGGTCGCGGATCAGCACGCAGTACAAGCAGTACCGCCGCTTCCTGACGGGCGGGCGCATCGTCCCTCCGCAGTAGCCGGACCGGGGCGCCGCGTGACGGTTCGTCGTCGCGCTGCGCGGCACGGCGACGCGGCGGGTGGCCGGCGTCCCGCCGGATCGGCCGCCAGCCAGCCGCGGCATGAGTCCCGGGGCCTCAAGCCCGCCCGCCGCCGGCCGATTCCGGGTCAGAAGCGGACGCATGGACCCGGACACTTTCCCGCCACCTCCAGGGGCCGCCGCCCGCGCCGGCGAGCCGGCCGCCGTCGCGGATCCGCCGCCGGTGCGCGGGGCGTCGGGCGGCCGGCGGGTCGGCGACCAGATCGCCGACCGCCTCGTGGCCGCCGGACACCTGACCCAGGCGCAGCTCACGCTCGCGGCGCGGGTCCACGCGAAGGTCAAGGCGACGCGCACGTTCACGTCCGTCCTGCTGGAGCTGAAGCACGTGTCCGAGGCGCAGGTGCGCGCCGCGCTCCGCTCCAGCCCCCTCGACGTGCCGCTCGAGGACCTGCTCGGCGAGCTCGGCCTGGTCGAACCGCACGAGCTGACGCTGGCGCTGGCGCTCCAGCGCGAGCGCCCGTCCACGTCGCTGGCCGACGTGCTCGTGGACAACCATTTCATCGGGGAAGCGGAGCTCATCTCGGTCGTCGCCGATCATCTCGGCGTCGAGTGCCCTCCGCTCGACGGGACCGTGTTGGACGCGGCGCTGCTGAAGCGGGCGCCCCTGACCGCCTACCGGGTGCACGGGTTCCTCCCGCTGCGGCACGACGGCGAGCGCGTGCACGCCGTCTTCGTGGAGCCGGGGGACGCCGCGGCCCTCGACGTCGCGCGGCGCTACTTCGGCAGGGACCTGGCGGTGGGGATCGCCGGCCGCCGGGCCATGGCATCGGCGCTGCACCGGGCCGAGCGCGAGCTGACGGCGGCGGCCGTGGCCTCGGTCGGCCCGGAACAGGGCGCGGTCGCCATGGTCAACCGCCTCCTCGACGAGGCGATGGCCGCGCGGGTCAGCGACATCCACCTCGAGCCGGGCCGCGAGCGCCTGCGCGTGCGATTCCGCCAGGACGGCGTGATGATGCCCCACGCCGACTTCGCGCCGGACCAGGCCGCGGGCATCGTCGGCCGCATCAAGGTCATGGCCGGGGCCGACATCGCCGAGCGGCGCCGCCACCAGGACGGCCGCATCCAGTACGAGGGCACGCGGGGCACGGTGGACGTGCGCGTCTCGATCTACGCGACGGTCCACGGCGAGAAGGTCGTGATGCGCCTCCTGAACCACCGGGACACGCTCCTCGGCATCCGCGAGATCGGCATGGCGCCCCGGATGCTCGAGCTGCTGCAGCGCGACGCGCTGGACGTCCCGAGCGGCGTGGTGATCGTGACGGGGCCGACCGGGTCGGGCAAGACGACGACGCTCTACGCCGCCGTGAACTACCTGAACGACGCCAAGACGAGCATCATCACGGCCGAGGATCCCGTCGAGTACATGATCGACGGCATCTCGCAGTGCTCCATCAACCCGAAGATCAACCTCGGATACGCGGAGACGCTGAAGCACATCGTCCGGCAGGACCCCGACGTCATCGTGATCGGCGAGATCCGCGACCTCTTCTCGGCCGAGGTCGCCATCAACGCCGCGCTCACGGGGCACAAGGTCCTCACCACCTTCCACACCGAGGACTCGATCGGCGGCATCGTGCGCCTCCTGAACATGAACATCGAGGCGTTCCTCATCTCGTCGACGGTCGTGAGCGTGGTGGCGCAGCGGCTCGTGCGGCGCGTCTGCCCGTCGTGCGCCGAGGACCACGTCCTGACGCCGCACGAGCTGTCGCGCCTCGGCTACTCGCCCGTCGAGGCGGCGGGCCTCACCTTCAAGCGGGGCCGCGGCTGCCCGGCCTGCCGCCACGTGGGATACCGGGGCCGCGTGGCCGTGTTCGAGATCCTCGTGCTGAACGAGCTCGTGCGCGACGCGGTCCTGTCCCGCCGCTCGGCCTTCGAGATCCGCAAGGTCTGCATCGAGGCGAGCGGCATGGTGACGCTCATCGAGGACGGCATCGCGAAGGCGGCCGCCGGCCTCACGTCGTTCGAGGAAATCATGCGCCAGCTGCCGCGCCTCTCACCGCCGCGGCCCGTCCGCGACCTGCACCGTCTGCTCGGAGTGTCCGAATGAGCACGCCCGTCACGCCACGGGCCGGCACGGCCGCCGGCGCCGCCCGGCCGCCCGCCGGCCCCGCCCAGCCGCCCGCGGGCGGCGCCCCGGCACCCGCCGGCGAGCGCGACGCCGCGCGGGACGAGCGTCCCCTCCTCGACCAGGTGCTCGAGTTCGCGGCGGAGAAGCGGATCACGCTGCCCGTGTTCAGCGACGTCGCCCGGCAGGTGCAGCGGGCGACCCGCGCCGACAGCTACGACATCAGCGAGATCGAGCGCGCCATCGAGTCGGATCCGGCGCTGGTGGCCGAGGTCCTGCGCGCGGCCAACTCGGCCTTTTTCGGCGGCCTCTCCGAGGTGGCCAGCATCAAGGCCGCCATCCTCCGGCTCGGCCTGCCCCGCGTCGCGAACCTGGTGTTCCTGGCGAGCGAGAAGAGCCGCTACGCCGCCCGGACGCCCGCCATCGCCGGGCTCATGAAGATGCTGTGGCACCACGCGTCGGCCTGCGCGCTGGCAGCCGAGTGGATCGCGCGCAAGGTGCGCTATCCGCAGCTGGGCGAGACGGTCTTCATCGGCGCGCTCATCCACGACATCGGCAAGCTGTTCCTGCTGCGGGTGCTCGACCAGATGCAGTCGGCGCCGGGCGCCCGCGCGGTCTCGCCCGAACTCGTCGAGGAGGTGCTGCGCGGGGCCCACACCGACGTGGGCCACCGGCTCCTGGCCGCGTGGAACCTCCCGGACGTGTATCAGGTCATCGTCCGCGACCACCACAACGACCCCCTCGATCCCGCCAACGTGGCCTTGAACATCGTGCGCCTGGCCAACCACGCCTCGGCCAAGGTGGGCGCCAGCCTCCGCCCGGACGCCTCCATCGAGCTGGCGGCGCTGCCGGAGGCGTCGGCGCTGGGCATCTCCGACGTGGCGCTCGCCGAGCTGGAGATCGTGCTCGAGGACCTCGTCGCCGACCAGCTCGGCGAGACGCTGGCGCAGGGCTAGCGCGCGTCGATCGTCAGGCGGTGGCCTGCACGGCGACCGCCTCCGGCATCTCCGTGAAGTGCGGCTCGAAGAACGTGACCTCGCCGCTCTCGACGGAGTAGACCCCGCCGACCAGGCCGATCCGGCCCTCGTCGACCAGGGTGGCCAGGATCGGGCTCCGGTCGAGAATCGACCGCATCTGCACGCGCGTGTTCGCCACCGCCACGCGCTCCACCTGGGCCTCGGGGTCGAGCGGCCCCTCGACCTCCGCCACCTCACGGATGGCCGGCCCGACCTTGTCGAGCAGCCCCGACAGGTGCCCCAGCCGCACGCCGTGGCAGGCGCCCTTGATCGCGCCGCAGCGCGTGTGTCCGAGCACGACGACGAGCTTCGCTCCGGCGAGCTGGCACGCGAACTCCATGCTGCCGAGGATGTCGTCGTTGAGCACGTTGCCGGCGACGCGGACGCTGAAGATGTCGCCCAGCCCCTGGTCGAAGATGAGCTCCGCCGAGGTGCGCGAATCGATGCAGCTCAGGACGATCGCGAACGGGTGCTGGCCGTCGGAGGTGTCGTTCACCTGCTGGAGCAGGTTGCGGTTGTAGCGCAGGTTGCTCACGAACCGCCGGTTCCCTTCGGCGAGGATCTCGAAAGCCTTCCGCGGGGTCAGCTGCAGCAGCGTGTCCTTCGTCTGGGTGTACATCGCGTCCTCCTGGTGTCGTCGTGTGCGAGGAATCGGCCGGTCAGGCGAGCCGGGTTTCGGCGGTCGCGCGCGCCTGCGTCTGGGGCACGAGGCGCACGGCGTGCTCGACGCGGCGCATGGCGTCGTTCTCCCGCCGGAGCGTGTCGAGGCCGTGAATCGTCAGATCGATGTCGAGCAGGCGGGCCCGCTGCTCGAAGTCCTTCAGGATCTCGTAGACGTCGTAGTCGATGCTCATCGACCGCCGCGCGTCGATCTCGACCGTCGCGCCGGCAGGAATCGCCGCCAGCGTCTTCATGATGGCGGCCTTGTTCAGGAACGAGACGTCCTCGGACAGCGTCAGGCGGACGGCCGCCGAGGGGTCGGAATCCACGAAGTACGGATTCCGGTAGTTGTTGAGGAGGATGGCGAACACGGCCACCGTCATGCCGAGCCCGATGCCCACGAGCAGGTCGGTCGCGAGGATGCCGACGACGGTGACGAGGAACGGGCCGAACTGGTACCAGCCCTGGCGATACATGATCGCGAAGACGGCGGGCTTGGCGAGCTTGTAGCCCACCGTGAGCAGGATCGCGGCCAGGGCGGACAGCGGAATCAGGTTCAGCAGCGCGGGGACGCTGGCCACGGCCACGAACAGCAGGAGCCCGTGCAGGACCGCGGACGTCTTCGTCCGTGCGCCGGACTGGACGTTGGCGGAGCTGCGGACGATGACCTGCGTGACCGGCAGGCCGCCGAGCAGCCCGGAGACGAGGTTGCCGAGGCCCTGGGCCTTGAGCTCGCGATCGGTGGGCGTGACCCGCTTCATGGGGTCCATCTTGTCGGCCGCCTCGACGCACAGGAGCGTCTCGAGGCTGGCCACCACCGCCAGCGTGATCGCGGTGGTGTAGATGGCGGCGTTGGTCAGCTGCGAGAAGTCGGGGAACGTGACGAGCGTGGCGAGGCCGCCGAGGCCCGCGGCGATCGGGATCTGCACCAGGTGCGACGGCTCGATGGTCAGGCCAGGCGCGACGCGCCGGAACACCTCGTTCAGCCCGATGCCCGCCGCCACGGCGACGAGCGGTCCCTGGATCCAGAGGCTCATCCTGGCGCGCCGGACGATCGGCTGCTCCCACAGGATCAGCGCGGCGAGCGCGACGAGCGCGACCACGAGCGCCCCCGGCTGGATGGAGGCGAACATGTGCGCCAGGCCCGCGAACGTGTTCTCGCTGCCCGGCGGCGCGAAGGCCAGCGGGCCTTCCGGGGAGGCGTCGTAGCCGACGGCGTGCGGCAGCTGCTTGAGGATGATGGTGAGGCCGATGCCGGCGAGCATGCCCTTGATGACCGACGACGGGAAGTAGTAGCCGATGACGCCGGCCCCGGCGTAGCCGAGGGCGATCTGGATGACGCCGGCCAGGGCCACGGCGACGAGGAACGCCTCGAACGAGCCGAGGTCCTGGATGGCCGTGAGCACGATGACGGCGAGCCCGGCGGCCGGGCCGGACACGCCGAGGGCCGAGCCGCTCGCCGTGCCGACCACGAGGCCGCCGACGATGCCGGCGATGAGGCCGGCCGCCAGGGGGGCGCCGGATGCCAGGGCGATGCCGAGGCAGAGCGGCGTGGCGACCAGGAAGACGACCAGGCTGGCTGGGAGATCGGACTTCAGGTTCTCGACGAACGACGCTGGCTGGTGCATCGGAGCTCCTCGGAGAGGCCGCGACTGACGCGACCATCCGAGGCTAGCCGGATCACCGTGCTGACAAAATAACGTAATGACGAATCGTCGATTCGAGAATATCTATTCGACTCGGCGCGTCGGCGCGGTGAACAGGCCGTCGCGGGCCGTCGTCGTGATGGCGCGGACGGCCGGGTGCTTCACGCGCCGCTCGGCCGAGATCGCGTAGTACCGCTCGCGCACGGCCTCGGTGCGCCCGAACGCCGCCACGCCGTACACCCGGCACACGTCGCGCTCGATGGCGGCCGGCGCCGGGAACGCCAGGCCGGTCTCCGCGCCGAAGCTCTTCATGAGCGCCGGGTCCTCGAACTCCCCCACGATGCGTGGGCGGACGCGGATCCGATCGAACCAGCTCTCCAGGTCCCGCCGGAGCGCCGTGCTCGCCGCCGGGACCACCATCGGCAGGTCCTTCAGGCACTGCGGAAAGCGGCGGCGGAGATGGCCGGCCCGCGCGGTGGGGGCGAAGAACGCGGTGTGGGACTCGCCCAGCAGGTGGTTGAAGGCCTTGACCCGCACGTGGGGCGGCGCCGGGGTGTCCGTGAGGACCACGTCCACGGTGTGCGTCGCGAGCTGCGCCAGCAGGTGGTCGGTGTTCTCCTCCCGGCAGATGAGGCGCACCGAGTCGTCCTCGCGAATGAGCGGCTCGAGCAGGCGGCACACGATGAGCTTCGGCACGGCGTTCGAGACGCCCACCGTCAGCGGCACGGCGCGTCCCACGTGGCCGTGCTTGATCGCGTCCACGAGGTCGCGCCCGATGCCGAAGAGCTCGTCGGCGTAGTGGAAGGCGACGCGGCCCGTGTCGGTCAGCACGAGGGATCGGCCCTTGCGCTCGAACAGCTTGACGTTCAGGGCCTCCTCGAGCAGCTTGATCTGCGCCGACACGGTCGGCAGCGACAGCCGCAGGCGCTCGGAGGCCTTCGACACGCTCCCTTCCTTGGCCGTCATCCAGAAGTAGTGCAGGTGGTGATAGTTCAGCCAGTCCATGGGCGCGCCTCGCGGATTAGAGAGAACCTTACCTCAGAGTCGCAAGAATCTATTTGTCCACACCTCGACCGCCCGCGTACCCTCCAGGGGCCATGCGGCGCCGCCACCACTCCCCTGCTGCCCTCCGGCCGTCCGCCAGGGGATGGACCGCCCTCGTCGTGCTGGGGCTGCTCCTCGGTCCCGCCGAGGCGGCCCGGGCGCAGGGCTCGCCCGACGCCCAGCTGTGGTTCCAGACGCTCGCCCTCGGCCAGATCGCCGAGGCCTGGCGCGCCCATCTCGAAGTGCAGCCCCGCGTCTTCGATTCCGCCTCGGAGCTGGGGTTGACAATCGTCCGGGGCGCCGTGGGGCGGCAGCTCGGCGCACGCAGCGTGCTGTGGGCCGGCTATGCGTGGGTGCCGCGGACCTTCGGGCCGGGCCTTCGCCACGAGACCCGCATCTGGCAGCAGTTCACGGCCAGCGCGCCGCCGGTGGCCGGCTGGACCGCCTCGACCCGCCTGCGGCTCGAACAGCGCAGGCTCGACCCGTGGGACGGCACGTCCCACCGGCTGCGCATCCTGGGCCGCGCGCAGCGCCGCTTCGGCGCCAGCCCCTGGGGCTTCGGCCTCTACAACGAGACGATGCTCACGCTGGACGACACGGCCCGCGGCCCGGAGCGCGGGTTCGACAGGAACCGGTTCTACACCGGCGTCCTGCGGCAGATCTCGCCGGAGCTCAGCACCGAGCTCGGCTACATCTGGGAGCGCGCCTCCACCGGGGGCCCGGGCCGCCGCCACGACCACGCCCTCATGGGTGTCGTGAACATCGCGTTCGCCGTGCGCTGAGGGGCGACACGCCGGGGGCGGCCGCCGGGTCGCCGTGCCGCGGCGGAGGGCGGGCGGCTCACTCGCGGCCGGCCCAGCGGCGGATCTGGTCGATTGTCGCCGTGGCGCCCCCGCACACGACGACCAGGACGGTCCCGAATCCGGCCAGCGCCTCGTGCCCCTCGTAGGCGAGGGCCAGGCTGGCGCCGCACGCGGGTTCCACGAGGATGCGGTGGTCGGCGAGGAACCGCTCGCACGCCTCCAGAGCCGACCGGTCGCTGACGAGCACGTTCCGGATCGGCCGCTCGCGCCACCACTCCAGGGCGCGCGCGCAGACCCGCTTGGCGCCGAGCGAGGTCGCCACGCTGTCGATCCGATCGAGAGCGACCGGACGCCCCGCCCCGATGGCCGCCTCGAACGAGGCGGCGCCCTCCGTCTCGACCGAGACGATCGGCACGTGGTCCCAGCCGTGGCGCCGCAGGCCGGCCGCCACGCCGCACAGCAGCCCACCGCCGCCCACCGAGAGCACGACGGCCTCGGGTGCAAGGCCCGCCCGCGCCACCTCGTCGATCATGGTGGCGTGCCCCTCCCAGATCAGGGGATCGTCGAACGGGTGGATGTAGGCGTCTGCCGGGCCCACCTGGGAGGTGGCTCGCTCGTCGGCCTCCTGCCACGAGGCGCCGTGCACGATGACGTCGGCCCCTTCCCGCCGCAGCAGCGCGATGGCGGTCTCGGTGGTGGTCTCGGGCACGACGACCGTGACCGCGACGGCCAGCTGACGCCCGGCGCGGGCCACCGCCAGTCCGGCATTGCCCCCGGACGAAGTCACGAACCGGGCGGCGCCGCGCCCGTGATGCGCTTCGCACGCCCGCCCGATGCCCCGCATCTTGAACGAGCCGGAGGGCTGGAGGGCATCGAGCTTGAGCCAGATGGATCGTCCGGCGGCGAGGCTCAGGGGGTGGGATTCGACGAGTGGCGTGTCGAGGTGCAGGGGCATCGCCGGCGGTGTCCGGACGGCTATTCTGACAGGTCCGCCTCCGCCGGTTCAGCGGAGTCCAGACCGGCCCAAGACGACGACGGGCGGGATGGATCGCTCCACCCCGCCCGTCGATTGGATCCGTGGAATCCGGCCGCTGGCCGCCAGCCCCGGCTACGTCACGCGCCTACGCGCACCCGGACGTCGTGCCGCAGTTCGTGCACTTGTAGCAGGCGCCGCTCCTCACCATGATCGAGCCGCACGTGCTGCAGGGCGGTGCGTCCTCCTGGTTCTGGATGGCCGCGAACGACGCCTTGCCGGCGCCGGACTTCGGTGCGGTCACGGTCACCGACGCCTCCGCGAAGACCGCCTTGGCGGTCACCGCCGGCACGACCACCGGCGGCTCGGCCGCCTCGTCCCGGTTGTTCACGCCCGCCGCGAACTGCGCCTCCGGCGACAGGAACTTCGACGCCATCCACCGGAAGATGTAATCCACGATGGACTTGGCGAAGCGGACGTCGGGGTTGCGCGTCATGCCCGAGGGCTCGAAGCGCACGTGGCTGAACTTGTCCACCAGGGCCTGCAGCGGCACGCCGTACTGGAGCGCATAGCTGATGGCCTGGGCGAACGCGTCGGCGAAGCCCGAGATCGTCGAGCCTTCCTTCGCCATCACCAGGAAGATCTCGCCCGGCATGCCGTCCTCGAAGAGGCCGACCGTGATGTAGCCCTCGTGCCCGGCGATGTCGAACTTGTGCGTGATGGCCTGCCGCTCGTCCGGCAGCTTCCGGCGCATCGGCGTGCGCGCGGCCATGGCCGCCGCCACCGCCGCGTCGATGGCTTCCCGCGGCGCCCCGGTCACGGCGACCGCCGCCGTCCCTTCCTTGGACGTGTTGAGCGGCTGGGTCCGCTTGCTGCCGTCGCGGTAGATCGAAATCGCCTTGGCGCCCAGGCGCCACGACTCCATGTAGGCCTGCTCGATCTCCTCGACGGTCGCGTCCTTCGGCACGTTCACGGTCTTGCTGATGGCGCCGGAGATGAAGGGCTGCGTGGCGCCCATCATCTTGATGTGGCCCATGTAGTGGATCGACCGCTCGCCGTTGGCGGCCTTAAAGGCGCAGTCGAACACCGGCAGGTCGCGCTCGAGCAGGTGCGGAGCGCCCTCGATCGTCTCCTGCTCGTCGATGTACTGGACGATGTCGGCCACCTGGGACTGCGTGTAGCCCAGCTTCTTCAGCGCCATCGGCACGGTCTGGTTGACGATCTTCATCATCCCGCCGCCGACGAGCTTCTTGTACTTCACGAGCGCGATGTCGGGCTCGACGCCGGTCGTGTCGCAGTCCATCATGAAGCCGATCGTGCCGGTCGGCGCCAGCACCGTGGCCTGCGCGTTCCGGTAGCCGAAGTCCTCGCCGAGCTCCACCGCCTCGTCCCACGACTGCTTCGCGCCGTTGTGGAGGTCGGCCGGCACGTTCCTGGCGTTGATGCCCTTGATGGCGTCCCGATGCTTCCGCATCACGCGCAGGAACGGCTCCCGGTTCTTCGCGTAACCCCGGAACGGACCGCCGTGATCGCGCGAGACGCGCGCCGACTGCGCGTACGCTTCGCCGGTCATGATGGCGGTGATGGCGCCGGCGTAGTCGCGCCCGGCGTCGCTGTCGTAGGGCAGCCCGCGCGACATGAGCAGGGCGCCGAGGTTCGCGTAGCCAAGGCCGAGCGGCCGGTAGTCGTGGCTGTTCTTCTCGATGGCCTTGGTCGGGTAGCTGGAGTTGTCGACCAGGATCTCCTGCGCCGTGATCATGGTGCGGCAGGCGGCCTTGAAGCCCTCGACGTCGAACTCGCCGTCCTCACGGACGAACTTCATCAGGTTGATGGACGCCAGGTTGCACGCCGAGTCGTCCAGGAACATGTACTCGGAGCAGGGGTTGCTGGCGTTGATGCGCGAGGTGTTGGGGCTCGTGTGCCACTCGTTCACCGTCGTGTCGAACTGCATGCCCGGATCGCCGCACACCCAGGTGCCCTCGGCGATGAGGCGCATCAGGTCGCGCGCCTTGTAGGTGTCCACGACCTCGCCGGTCGTGACGGCCTTCGTCTGCCAGATGCCGTCGTCGAGCACCGCGCGCATGAACTCGTCGGTGACGCGCACGGAGTTGTTGGAGTTCTGGAAGAACACCGACGAGTAGGCGACGCCGTTGAACGAGCCGTCGTACCCGGAGTCGATGAGGGCCCAGGCCTTCTTCTCCTCCTCCACCTTGCAGTTGATGAACTCGACGACGTCCGGGTGCTCGGCGTTGAGGATCACCATCTTGGCGGCGCGGCGCGTCTTGCCGCCCGACTTGATGACGCCGGCGAACGCGTCGAAGCCCTTCATGAAGGACACCGGGCCCGAGGCCGTGCCCCCGCCCGCCAGCAGCTCCTTGGACGAGCGGATCGACGAGAGGTTGCTTCCGGTGCCCGACCCGTACTTGAAGAGCATGCCCTCGGTCTTCGCGAGCCCGAGGATCGAGTCCATCGTGTCGGACACGGAGTTGATGAAGCACGCCGAGCACTGGGGTGCCGTCTCGAAGCCGCAGTTGAACCACACCGGGCTGTTGAAGGCGGCCTTCTGGTGCACGAGGAGGTGCTTCAGGTCGTCGCTGAAGGCCTGCAGGGCGTCGGGGGTCGCGAAGTAGTCCTGCGCACGCGCCCAGCCCGTGATGGTGTCGACCACGCGGCCGATGAGCTGCTTCACCGAGCGCTCGCGCTCGGGCGATCCGAGATGGCCTCGGAAATACTTCGAGACGACGATGTTCGTGGCCTGCTGCGACCACGTCTTCGGCATCTCCACGTCCCGCTGCTCGAACACGACCTTGCCGCGCTCGTTGCCGATGATGGCATCGCGCAGCTCCCACTCGACCTCTTCGAAGGGGTCGGTGCCCGCCGTGCTGAAATACCTGGGGAACTCCAGGCCGGAAACCGTCACCGACGCGGCCGTCTCCGTGACGGCCGGCGAGCCGGTGCCATAGGTGCCTTCGGCAGCCTGTCCTGCCGCCGTCAGCTTCTGCCCAGCGCCTTCCTCCATGAGCCCTCCGCTCGCGTCAAAAAGACAGCACGTCCCCTCCCCGGGGGGGTGCCCGCCGATTCGCGAGTTGATGTGGTAGTTGTGGCCGAACGACTTACAGACGAACCTGACCTCGCACACGCTGCCGGGGGGGCCTGCCGAAATTCCAAGCATCGAACACCGCCGGTGTCCGGCGGCCGCCGATGGTCTGGCGGCGTCGATCATCGGCGTCGCTCGACGGTCCGACCTGGCCGAAGGCTGGGATTCCCCGGGTCTGGTCAGCGGCCGCGCGCGCGTTGGCAAATATGCGCGTGTAACCGCGGTTTGTCAAGCGCGGCGACCACAATATCTAGCGTCTGAAAAATAGGTCACTCGCAAGATATACGGAGTTTTCGCCATTTTTCACGGCTTCGCCGTATTTTCGTATTTGAACGACGTTGCACGCGCCTCACGACGCGCCGCGGTCACCGGACGAGGGCGGCCGCCATGGTGGCGGCCTTGTCGGCGAGCTTGCCGGCGAACATGACGTTGCGTGCGCGCAACGCGTCCTCGGCCTGCTGCATGAAGCCCTTGGCGGTGTCGTACTGCGTGCGCCGGTCGCTGTCGAGGCCGCGATAGTCGAGCCGCCCCAGGTCGCGCGCCGCGCGCGCCAGGAGCTGTCGGATCGACTGATCGGCCTTGGCCGAGGCGCCCGGTGTCTGGATGGCCAGCGCGACCGGCGGCGCGGGCGGTGCGGGTTGCAGCGCCGGGGCCTGCGCGTCGTCGGGGGCGGCCTCGGGCCGCGGCGGATCCCGGCGCGGCGGGCGGACGGCCCGCGGCGGCGCGGTGACCGCGCCGGCCGAGACGGGCTCGGCCGGGAGCGGCGGGTCCGGCTCGTATTCGGCCACGATCCGCGGCGGCGCCTCGGGCGGCACCAGTTCAGGAAGGGGCGCCGGGGCCGCGGCACGGGCCGTCGCACAGCCGGCGAGGGTGCCGGCCGCGACCAGGCCGCACGCGAGGGCGACCAGCCGGGGGATCATGCGGCCATTGTAGCGCGCGGCCCGGCGCCGTCGGCGGCGATCGGGGCTACGCCGCGCGCGGGAGCGCGATGGTGAAGGTGGTGCCGGCGCCGGGCGTGGACTCCACGTCGATGTCGCCGTGGTGCAGCTGTACCGTGCGGAACACCATCGACAGGCCGATGCCGCTGCCGCCGGCCTTCGTCGTGAAGTAGAGGTCGAAGACGCGCGCCAGCTGCTCGGGCGGGATGCCCGTCCCGGTGTCGTGGACCCGCACCAGGGCCCGGCCGTCGCGCCCCGTCTCGCACGCGAACCGCAGCGTGCCCCCGTGCGGCATGGCCTGCAGGGCGTTCACGGCGAGGTTGAGCAGCGCCTGGCGCAGCATCGCCGGATCCGCCTCGACGGCCACGGCCCGGTCCGACGCCGCGACCTCCACCTTCACGCGGGCGGCCTCCGCCTCGGCCCGGATCGACTGGGCGACGTCGGCCGCGATGGAGGCGATGGCGACGCGCTCGAGGCGCATGTCCTCCGGCCGCGCGAACTTGAGGAAGCCCTGCACGACGGCGTCCAGCCGCTTGATCTCGTGGCCGATGATGTCGGCGTGCGACCGCACGTCGGCCTCGGGCGCGCCGGCCGCGAGCTTCTGGCGCAGCAGCTCCAGGTGGATGGTCATCGCGTTGAGGGGGTTCTTCACCTCGTGGGCGACGCCGGCCGTCAGCCGCCCCAGGGCGGCGATGCGCTTGGAGAGCTGCGCCAGCTCGATGCCGGACGCGCCGCCCGCCGACACGCGGACGAGCTGCGCGCTGATGGCGTCGAAGACGCCGCGCAGGTCCTGGACGTCCGCTTCCTCCAGGTCGAGCGTGACCCCGAGCTCGCCGCGGCCCAGGCGGGTCAGGCTGCTCTGGATCACGTGGATCGGGCGCATGACGGCCTGGGTGAGGAAGAACGCCACGAGGATGGCGACCAGCAGCGCGCCGGTGGCGGTCGCCAGCGCCGGCGAGATCGTGTCGGAGAGGGATCGTCTGGCGAGCAGCGTCGAGATGCCGATCCGGATGTCGCCGATCTGGGTGTCGTCGAGCAGGAGGGGCGCGCGCCATTCGAGCGTCCGCCCGCGCGTGGACCAGATCTCCCAGAGCTGCTGAAGCCCGTTCTGGGCGAGCAGGTCGTCGAGATCCGCCGCCGGCGTCATGCGCTGCCCGACCAGCGTCGGATCGCTGTGGGCGATGGCCACGAAGCTCGTGTCGACGATGGCCGCGTAGGTGACGTCCTCGGAATAGATGGCCGCCTGCAGGATCGATCGCACGCCCGCGTCGGCGGCCAGCTCGTCGAAGGCGGTCTCGCGGCTCGTGACCACCTCGAACGCGCGGTGGAACACGGCGTTGGCCAGCAGCTCGCCCCGGGCGCGGTTCTCCTCGAGCGAGAGCCGGGCGATGCGCGCCAGGTTGACCACGCTCAGCGAGACGACGACCACGCCGACCAGACCCGTCACCCCGAGAATCTGCTTCAGGCGGATCGACAAGCGGGTCATGGCAGGAATGCGCCTTCGACGGGCGGCCGCCGGGACTCAGGCGCCCTGTTTCATCCGGTTCAGCTTGTTGTGCAGGGTCTTCAGGCTGATGCCGAGCATCTCGGCGGCCCGCGTCTTGTTCCCGCCGGCCGCGTCGAGGGTCGCCAGGATCAGCTTCTGCTCGGCCTCGTCCACCGTCATCCCCGGCGTGAGCGTGACCTCGCCGACCGGGGCGAGCGACGCGCTGGCCCGGCGCTCGGCGGTGAGCGGCGGCAGGTGTTTGGCCTCGATGAAGTCGCCCTTCGACAGGATGACGGCCCGCTCGATCACGTTGCGCAGCTCGCGCACGTTGCCGGGCCAGGCGTACGCCTCGAGCCGCCGCATGGCCTCGGGATCCACGGCTTTCACCGCCTTCTGATCGCGCTGGTTGAACTCGTCGACGAAGGTCTGGACCAGGAGGGGCAGATCCTCCTTCCGGTCGCGGAGCGGAGGCAGGGCGATCGTGAAGACGTTGAGCCGGTAGTACAGGTCGTCGCGGAGCTTGCCCGCCTTCACCGCGCTCACCGGATCGACGTTCGTGGCCGCCATCACGCGCACGTCCACGTCCTGCTCGTTCCTGCCGCCCAGGCGCCGGAACCGGCGCTCCTGGAGGACGCGGAGGAGCTTCACCTGCGTGGCCGGCATCATCTCGGCGATCTCGTCCAGGAAGAGCGTGCCGCGGTCGGCCAGCTCGAAGCAGCCGGCCCGCCGCTCGTACGCGCCCGTGAAGGCGCCCTTCTCGTGTCCGAAAATCTCGCTCTCGAGCAGGGTCTCGGGAATGGCCGCGCAGTTGATGGCGACGTACGGGGCGGTGGCGCGCGGGCTCAACTGGTGGAGGGTCTGCGCCACCAGTTCCTTCCCCGTGCCCGATTCGCCGATGATGAGCACCGACGCGGTGGTGGGCGCGGCCTGCTCGATCACGTTGTAGACCTTGCGCATCTCGCGGCTCGCCCCGACCATCCGGCCGAAGCGGCCTTCCTCGCGGAGGCGCCGGCGCAGGTCCGTGTTCTCGCGCTTCGCGGCACTCAACTCCGCCAGGCGCTCGAGCAGGTGGCGGAGCCGCTGCGGATCGACCGGCTTGGTGAGGTAGTCCTCGGCGCCGCGTTTCAGGGCGTCGACGGCCGTCTCGACCGTGCCCTGCGCCGTGAGCAGCACGAACGAGATGTGGGACAGGTCGTCGCCGAGGGCCGCGAGCAGCGCAAGCCCGTCCATGCGCGGCATCACGAGGTCGCTCACGACGATCGTGGGGCGGAAGGACGCGACCTTCGCGAGCGCCGCCTCCCCGTCGGCCGCGGATTCCACGATGAATCCCCACGTCCGCACCAGCTCGGTCAACCCGATGCGCGCCGACTCGTCGTCTTCGACGATCAGCACGCGCTGCGCGGCTACGGCCGCCTTCCCGGCGTCGGTCACGCGGAAAGTGTACCATCGCCTACCTCATCGCCGATGACGAACGACGGGCTCGACACGCGCGACGTCCCCACGGACGACCCGACCACGCCGGTCGAGCGCGGCCCGGACGCCGGGACGGGCAGACGCGGGCCGTCCCGCCTGCAGGCCGTCGGCGAAGCCGTGCTCTGTTCGAGCTACCCCACGCAGATCGTGGCGGCCACCGCGCTCGCGCTGCTGGGCGTGAGGGCGGGCACCGACTCGGGCGCGCTCGATCCCACGTTCGTCATCGCCGTCTCGACGCTCGACGCGCTGCTGGTCCTCGGGCTGATGGTGTATTTCCTCGCGCGGCGCGGCGAGTCGCTCCGGGACCTGTGGGTCGGCACGCGGCCCGTGTGGCGCGAGAGCCTCCTCGGCGCGACCCTGGTCGTGCCCGTCACGCTGGGCGTCGCCCTGATCGTGCTGGGCGCGCGCGCGCTGGCGCCGACCCTCCACAACGTGCCGGTGAACCCGATGACGGCGCTCATGGCCGACCCGCGCCTGGCGGCGCTCTTCGCGCTCGTGGTGGTCGTCGCCGGGGGCATCCGCGAGGAGATGCAGCGGGCCTTCCAGCTGCACCGCCTTTCGCCAGGCGTGATGACGCCGGCCGCGGCACTCGTCATCACGAGCGTCACCTTCGGACTCGGCCATCTCGTCCAGGGGCGTGACGTCGCGGTCGCGACGGGCGCGCTCGGCTTTCTCTGGGGGGCCATGTGGCTGCGCCGCCGGAGCATCGTCGCCGCCGCGGTGTGCCACGCCCTCTTCAACCTCGGCCAGGTCGCGGCGGGGTGGGCGGCCAGCCACGCCACCACGCCGTGAGGCGCCAGCCGCACGGGAGCGGCTCGCTCAGGGGGCGGCGCCGGGCGCGAACCGGAGCACCGGCGTCCGCCGGCGCACGTCGGCGAGCCAGTCCGTGATGAGATCGCGCCGGCGTTCCTCGGCCAGTCGGGCACGCGCCGCCGCCCGCCGCACGGCGTCGTCCGGCTGACCGGCCAGTTCGGCGGCGTGAACGTCGAGATACGCATCGACGTCGGCCTCGCCCGGCGCGCCCGGCGAGGCGAAGCGCTGGCCCAGGTACGCCGCGATCCGAAGGTCGTCGCGGATCCAGGCCTCGAGGCGGGCGGGCGTGGCGCCGGCGGCCTTCAGCGTCTCGGCCAGGTTCGCGCCGCCGCGCGCCACGACGGGCGCGAGCGCCGCCTGGACGGCCTCGGCCGACGGTTCCGGCGGGGCGAACCGCGCGACCTCGTGCAGCATGAGCATCCGGTCGATCAGCCGGTCCAGCCAGGGCTCCGACGGCGCGGTGGCCGGCGGCGCCAGGTCCAGCGCGCGGGCCAGATCGACGTCCGACTGAGTGATGACGGCGCCGCCGACGATGGCGAGGGTCCGCTCGAGCAGCACCTCACCCGACGCGGACGGCGCCACCTGCGCCGCCGGCGACGCCGGCGCCGCCAGCACGGCGGCCACCACGAGCCACGCGCGGGCCCTTCTCCAATGGCGGTTCAAAACGCCTGTCCCAGCGACAAGTGGAACACGACGCGCCGCTCGGTGCCCCCCGAGAGATCCCGGCGGTCGAGCTTGAACCCGACGTCGAGGCGCAGCGGCCCCAGCGGCGACCGGTAGCGGAACCCGAACCCCGCCGCCGAGCGCAGGTCGGCGACGTCGATGTCGCTCGCACGCCGGAAGACGTTGCCGGAATCGACGAAGCCGACGAGGCCGACCCCCTTGAGGTAGGGCGTCCGGAGTTCGACGTTCATGACGACGAGCCCGTTGCCGCCCGTCGGGAAGCCCGCCGGGTTCAGGGTCGCGAGCGTGCCGAGCCGATCGAGCGCGAACCCGCGCACCGTGCTGTCGCCGCCGGCGTAGAAGCGGGCGCTCGCCGGCAGATCGGTGACGACGTCCACCACGGGCTGGCCGTCGGCGTCCAGGACGGGCGTCCCCGAGGCGTCGATGCGGGGGATCGCGCGCTCGAAGCCGTGCGCCAGCCCGAGGCGGGCGCCCGCGGCCACCACGAAGGGCCGGCCGCCGGGGAGGCGGCGATAGACGAACGCCTGGGCGAACGCCTTGACGAACCCGACCTCCGAGCCGAGCTGGCGGGGGGCCACCTCGAGATCCGTGCCGAGCACGGTGCCGCGCTCCGGATCCAGCACGTCGTTCCGCGAATCGCGCAGCGCCGACCCGAACAGGGTCGACAGGCGGACCTGCGGGAACAGCCGGTCGACCAGCGGCTGGTCCGCCGCCGCGATCTTCGTGTCGAACAGCGTGGTGAAGTCGTAGGAGTACCGCCCGAGCAGGCGCAGGTCGCTCCCCACCCGCCGGGCGTACTCACCGCGCACGCCGCGCCGATCGAAGTTGAACGAGGAGCGGATGCCCCGCTCGGTGAACGCGCTCACCTGCGCGTCACCCACCGTGCCGAACGCCCGCGGCTCCCGGAACGTGCCGATGACGCGGTACTGGTTCAGGCCGTAGCCGCCGCGCGCGTCCGGCCCGGCGTCGATGCCCGGGTCGGTGGGGCGGAGGGACACCGAGGTCAGCAGGCTGACCGACCGGTTCTTGCCGAACAGGTTGCGGCGCGTGATCTCGAAGAACCCGCGCGGAGCGATGCCGATGCGGTCGGTCGCCGTGCCCGCCGCGCTGGTGCGGGCGAAGGGCCCCACCTCGATGCCGCCGCCGTAGCTCACGCCGGTGGACGGGGCTTCCTCGAGTTCCACCAGCACGTCGCGGCGCAGGTCGTCGGCGCCGTGCGGCGCCTCGGTGATGCGCACGCGCCGGAACAGCCCCAGCGCGCTCAACCGCTGCTGGCTCTCGATCAGGGCCTCGTAGCCCAGGGGGCTGCCGGGCTTCAGGGTGATCTCCCGCCGGACCAGCTCGGGCGACGTGCGCGAGGCGCCCGACACGAGCACGTGATCGACGACGGTCTGGGGACCTTCGCGCACCACGTAGACCAGCGTCACGCGCTCGGGATCGACGGACTCGGTCCGGGCCTCCACCGAGGCCCGCTGGTAGCCCAGGTTGCGATAGCGCCGCTCGATCGTCTCGCGGTCCAGCACGTGCTGCGGCCGGTAGTACGGCTTGCCGGCCGTGAGGCCGAGCCCCTCGAGCAGCTGGGACGGCGCCAGTGCCCGTGCGCCCTCCACCCGCACGGCCGCGACCGTGGACCGCGGGCCCTCGGCAACCTCGAACCGCACGTTGACCGGCACCCGCGTGCGCTGGGCCGGGCCCTCGGGGAAGGCCACGGTGGTGGACACCTTGACCGAAGCGAACCCCCGGACGCGGTAGTGCTCGGTGAGGGCGGCCGCCACGGCGCCCACGCGCGCGTCCACGAAGGCCTCGCCCGTCTGCAGCTTCAGCAGCGGATCGAGTTCGGTCCGCGGTAGGGCGCGCACGCCGTCCACCTCCACGCGGTTCAGCACGTAGAGCGGCCCCCGGTCGACGGCGAACGCGATCCGCAGCCGGCCGTTGACCTGGCTGCGGGTGACCGTGGCGGAGGCCGCCCGATAGCCCTCGAGCCGGAAGTACTGCTCGATGTTGCGGCTGGCGTCCTCGAGCACTTCCTCCTCGACGGACCGGAGACGCTCGATGGGCACGAGCGTGCGGCGGCGGTCCTCCGGCACGGGGTCGCCCGTGAACACGAGGTCCACCGGGTCGCCGGGACTCACCCGGACGGCGACGTCGGCGCCGCCGTCCTCCACCGGCGTCACGCTCGCCGACACCACCGCCTCGTAGTAGCCGCGGGCCTTCAGCTCGTCCTCGTAGGCCGCGACGCGGTCGTCCAGCGTGGTGCCGCCGATGGGCCGGCCGGGCGCCAGGCCCAGGCGCTCGAGCACGCCGCGCGTCGCCGCGGGCGGCCCGTCCACCGTCACGTGGCGGACGAGCGTCGGGCGGCCGGGGGTCGCCACGAAATGGGCGGCCACGTGCCCGGCAGAGCCGTCCGGGACGGTGCCGACCTCCACCCGGGCCTGCGCGTAGCCGTGGTCGCGGTAGCGGGCCACGATCATCCGGACCATCTCCGGCAGCCGGGCCGCGCCGGGCATGGCGCCGAACTCGTCGGCGAGATCCAGGCGCAGGTCGCGTTCGTCGAGGCCCGTGAGGCCCTCGAACGACATCGACGTGACCTGTTCGACCGGGACCAGCCCGTAGCGGAGGCGGACGCCGTCGCCGTCCGGCTCGGCGTACACCTTGATGTCCTCGTAGCGGCCGAGGGTCACGAAGTGATCGATGGTCTGCCGGACGTCGGCCATGTCCAGCGGCTCGCCCACGCGCGTCTCCACCAGGTCCACGACGGACCGATCACCCACGGGCGCGCCGTCGACGTCGAGCTTGACGTCGGTCACGCGGCGTCCGAGGAGCGACGAGACGTCGGCGCCGGACGCCGCGGCCGGGAGCGCCGCGGCCAGGGCGAACACGGCCGCCAGGAGTCCGCGCATCAGAAGGCGACCCGCTTTCGGACTTCGATGGCGTAGGTGCCGTCCTCGTTCTGCGAGAGCACCCAGCCGAGGGTGTCGCTCTGGTCGTACTCGAGCAGGATGATCTGGTCCCGCTCCGACGAGGAGAGGCTGCGGACGTACGTGAGGTAGATGCGATCCGACAGGCGCTTGCCGATCGTCACGCGCGCGGCGGGATTCACCGTGAGGCCGCCCACCTGCTGGTACGGATCGACGAGCAGCGGCGTGATCTGGAACGTGTCCACGCCGAACGTCTCCTGCACCACCTTCCCCACCTCCGCCGAGAGCGCGCCGGTCAGGCCGCGCGTGGCGCGCGCCGCCAGGAGGTCGATCTCGCGCTGGTTCGGCCGGTTGATCGAGGTCACCTCGACGTCGCCGGTCGGCGTGCGATCCGACAGCAGCAGCGACAACACGTCCGCCGACGGCAGGGGCGGGTCGGACGTGAACTCGGGCTGCAGCCGCTCGGTGGTGCCGGCAATCCGCAGGGTGACGCGATAGGTCTGGCCCGGCACGCGGACGCGGGTGTCGGCTTCGACGTCGAAGAACGGCTGGATCCGATCCGGGTTGGTGAAGTCCAGGGACCCGCGCGACACCACGTAGCGCCGGCCCTCGAACCGCACCTCGCCGCGCTCGATGTCGGCGTGCCCGAAGACCTGCGGCCGATCCGCCGTGCCGCGGACGTTGACGTCGGCGCTGGCGACGATGCGGGCCACGTCGTTCTCGATCCGGAACGTGGAGGGCGCCACGAGGCGGATGTCGAGGCGCAGCGGCGAGGCGGGCGCCGCGGCCGCCGTCCCCTCGAGCCCCGGGGCGCCGCCGATGGCCGCATCGCCGGCGCTCGATCCGAAGACGCTGGTCGAGCCGTCGAACGAGGGCGTCCAGACGGCGTTGCGGACCAGCACGGAGCCCCCGAGCACCGGCGCGTCGGCGCTCCCCTGCACGGTGAGCGCCGCGTCGACGAGCGAGCGCAGCCCTTCCGGATACCGCAGCCGCAGGTCGTGGCCCTCGAGGGTGACGTCGTAGTCGCTGAGCGCCAGGCCGCGCAGCCCGAGGCGGCCGCCGACCTGGATGGTGCCGTCGGCCAGCCGTGCCCGCAGGCCGTCGAGGCGGACGGCGGAGGCGTCGAACACCACGTTGCCGTTGATGGCCTCGAGCGCGTGCGGGAAGGCGAACGACCGGATGCGCCCGTCGGTGACCAGGGCGGTGCCGGTCACGGTGGGCGTGGCGGTGGAGCCGCCGATCTGGGCCGCGATCTCGGCGCGGCCGGAGCCGCGAACGCCCGGCAGCACGCCCTGCAGGACGGCCAGGTTGGCCTCGCCGTTGGCGCGCAGCGTCACCACGTCGCGGGCCAGATCGATGCGTCCGACCACGTCGAGCGACGTCCGATCGCCCGCCATGCCGAAGGCGTCGACGTTGACGATCGAGCCGTCGAGCCCCAGCGACAGATCGCCGCGGTTGCGCAGTTCGTAGTCGAAGAGCCGGAGGCGGAGGTCGTCGATGGTGGCCGACACGTGGAGGGCCTCCGGCGTGTACACCTCGCCCCAGACCCGGACGCGTCCACCCCCCGTGGCCGTCGTGTAGGGCGACAGCGTGGGCATGAACACGCGGGCGTAGGGGTCCAGTGACGTGTCGGACACCCGCATGGTCATCTCGATCTCGCCGGCGTCGGTGAGCCCGAACTGGCCCGAGCCCGACACGGCGAGGCGCGGCGAGGCCACGTCGAAGCTGTAAAGCAGCGTGAGGCCCCGCAGGCTCACCTGCGCCGTCATCTCGCCGATGCCCTCGTCGCCGATGAACAGGTCGAACACGCTGACCTTGACGTCGTAGCGCGGCTCGTCGAAAGTGCCGCTGCCGGCGGCGCTGAAGTCCGCGAAGCCCGTGATCGCGGGCAGGCCGGGAAAGTACGTGAGGTCCAGGGCGTCCACCGCGAGGCGCCGCCCGTCGGCGTTGAACGAGTAGGTGCCGGCCCAGGCCACGTAGGCCGCGCCCGTGATCGTGGCCCCGGCCTTCTTGATCTCGAGGCCGTCCAGGCGCACACCCGGCCCCTCGAAGCGCAGGCTGGCCGTGGCCGTGGCGAACGGCTCGTCGTAGGCCACGCCCCGGTCCAGCGACAGGCGCCCGAACCCGAACGGCTCCTCGTACTTGCCGTTCAGGCGGATCTCGCCGTTCACGGCGGCGAAGATCGGATAGTCGTAGAGCTGGAACGCCGCGCGATAGTCGATGAGCGGCCACTCCGCCATGCGGATCCGGGCGTCGATCTCGTCCCCGCCGTCCTTGCGCGGGTAGCCGAGGGCAAACGTGCCGTCGATGTCCATCCGCGCGGCGCCCGCAGTCACCACGACGTCGCGCACGTGGGCGTACGAGTTCTCGATGACGGCGGTGCCGCCCACGTGGCCCCAGGTCACGTTCCACGCCCGGATCTCGCTGCCGTCGAACACGCCCTCGACCCGGGGGTTGCCGAGGTCGCCGAGGATGACGCCCCCGAAGCGCCCGAAGCCGTCGACCGGCACCGAGGCGGTCGGCGCGCCCACCATCGTCATCACGCCCGCGAGCAGGCGGTGGCTCTCCTGCCAGTTGGTGCTGGTCACCTCGAAAGGCAGCCGCGACGCCTTGCCCCAGCTGGTCCGGCCGTCGAACGACATGAAGGTCTCGGCGGTGGCGAAGCGGCTCGGCGCGAACTCGATGGTCTCGCCCGTGTAGGTGTAAGCGACCTCGGCGGCGACGGGCACGGGCCCGGGCGGCAGGTGCGGGCTGAAGGGGCCCAGGACGGCGGCGCGGAGCCGGGCGGCCTCGGCCGCGCCCTCGGGCAGCGCGCGCGTGGCGGCCGCGGCCCCCGCGGGCATCTCGGTGACGAACGCCCCTTCGCCCGTCGCGTCGGCCATCGCGCCGAGCGTCCAGCGGGTGACGTGCCGCCCGGTCGCGCGCCCGGCGAGTCGCAGGCCGCGCGTCTGGAGGAAGTCGGTGAACGTCGTGAGGTCCACGTCGCGGTACTGCACGTCCCAGACAGCGTCCGCGCGGCGCGCCTGATCGCCCAGCGGCGACAGCGCGTAGGTGAAGGACGCCGTGCCGCCGTACAGCGCCGCCGTGGCCTGCGTGACGTCGAACCGCGTCGGCACCCACACGACCGACGCCCGGAAGTTCTGGAACCGGTAGTCGTCGTAGCCCACCTCGGGGCTCACGAAGTCTCCCTTCACCTCGTAGCCGCCCGTGAACTTGTGGACCGTGCCGGTGAAGTCGCCCTCGCCGTGCAGGGCGAACGTGTCCTTCGCGTAGAAGATGGCGCGCGTCCGCGGCAGCTGGTGCCGCGACGTGATCCGCACCGTCGTCTCCGGGAAGTTGGCCGGATCGACCGTCCCCTCGCCCCGCATCTGGACGCCGTCGCCGTCGAAGGTCATGCCGGTCAGCTGGACCTTGCCGTCGCGGACGGCGAAGTCGGTGGCGAACGTCGCCCACATGGGCTCGTACTGCTGGATGAGCAGCGTGGCGCCGTCGAAGGTCATCCGGCCGTGGTATTCGACGTCCTTGCCCGCGACCACCTCGAGGTTCGGGGCATCCAGCCCCCACGACGACCCGAAGTCGCGCACCACGAGATGCCCGCGGGTGGCGTGGATGGACTGCAGCGTGGTCGTGACGATCTTCGGGCGGGGCGGCCGGGGAGGACCGTTCAGGCGCGGCCAGTTGTGAATCCCGTTGGCGTAGCTCTCGACCGTCAGCGTCCAGTCGCGCATCTCGACCGTGTCGAGGAGCACTTCCCGGCCCATGAGCGCGCTCCACGTGAGGGAGAGCTCGATGTGGCCGGCGACCAGCCAGGGGGGCACGTCGGGCGTCAGGCCCTCGACGAGGAGGTCCTCCACCACCAGCCGCCCGCGGCCGACGTTCAGCCCGAGCCGGCCGATGTGGACGGGCCGGTCGATGAAGGTGGAGGCGGCCTGCTCGGCGCGCCGCCTGACGAGGGGGCCCATGTCGATGGTGACCACCGACACCACGACCACGGCGATGGCGACCGCCGCCACCAGCCACACCCGGCGGACGTGGGTGAGCGCGATCGACAGGTAGCGCAGCGAGCGGTCCAACGGACGCCTACCCCAGCACCGGCGGGTCACTCCACGACGGCCAGCAGGGCTCCCGCGTCAACCGACTGGCCCTCCACCACCGCCACCGACGCGACCGTGCCCGCGCGGGCGGCGCGCAGCTCGTTCTCCATCTTCATGGCCTCGACGACCACGAGCCCTTGCCGCGGCCGCACCTCGTCTCCGGGCGCGACCAGCACGCGGACGACTTTTCCGGGCATCGGCGCCACCACGCGCTGCGGGCCGTCGGCGCCCGCCGCCTCGGTTCCCCGCCGGCGGGCCCGTTCGGTGGACACCACGCGCACCGCGACGTGCTGCCCGCCAACCGCCACGTCCAGCTCGCCCGTCTCCCTCCCAGGTACGACGACGGCCGCCACGCTCCGGCCGGCCCCGGCTCCGCCGACCAGCAGCGACAGCCCGGCCCCGTCCACGTCGGCGGCGTCCACACGGAAGGACTCGCCGTCCACCGACACCATCCAGCCCGGACCGTCCGGCGCCAGCGTCACGGTCCGCACGCGGCCGTTCACGGAGAAGGTGTGCTGCACGGCTACCTCAGCGCCTCGACGCGGGCCTGCTGCTGCCAGCGGCTCTCGGGCGCCGCGGGCGCCGGCGCCTGACGGGGACGCCGCAGCGCCAGGTGGAGCGCCGCCGCGATGGCGGCCAGCGTCTCCTGCTCGGCGGTCGGGACCGCGAAGGGCGTGCCGTTGCGCTCGGCCATCTTGCGATCGATGAAGCCCGTGTCGAAGCGGCCGGCCACGAAGTCCGGGTCCTCGAGGGCCCAGGTGAAGAACGGGATCGTGGTCTTGATGCCCTGCACGTCGTACTCGGCCAGGGCGCGCCGCATCCGGGCCAGTGCCTGGGGCCGGTCGTCGCCCCACGTGATGAGCTTGGAGATCATCGGGTCGTAGAAGATGGGCACCGCCTGCCCCTCGGTGGCCCCGCTGTCGTCGCGGACCCCCGGGCCGTGCGGCACCGACAGCTTCCGGATCGTGCCCGGCGACGGCAGGAACCCGTTGTCGGGATCCTCGGCGTAGATGCGGCACTCGATGGCGTGGGCGCGCGGCTCGAGCACGGACCGCGGAACGATCGTGAGCCGCTCGCCCCGGGCGATGCGGATCTGCCAGTGGACCAGATCCACGCCGGCGACCATCTCGGTCACGGGGTGCTCGACCTGGAGACGCGTGTTCATCTCCAGGAAGTAGAACGAGCCGTCCTCGTCGAGCAGGCACTCGATCGTCCCGGCGTTCGTGTATCCCACCTGGCACGCCACCGAGGCCGCCGCGCCCGTGATGGCCCGCCGCAGTTCCGGGGTGACGGCGAGCGACGGGCTCTCCTCGATGACCTTCTGGTGCCGCCGCTGGATGGAGCACTCGCGTTCGACGAACGGGATGACCGTGCCGTGGTGATCGGCGAGGAGCTGGACCTCGATGTGCCGCGGCCGGATCAGCCGCCGCTCGAGGTACACGGCGGAGTCGCCGAAGGCCGAGCCGGCCTCGGACCGGGCGGCCGCCAGAGCGCCGGCCAGGTCCTCCGGGTCGGCGACCACCCGCATGCCCTTCCCGCCGCCGCCGGCGACGGCCTTCAGCATCAGCGGATACCCGATGCCGTCGGCGAGGGCCCGGACCTCGTCGAGCGTCACCTCGGGCCCGAGCGGCGCGGCGGTGCCGGGCACCACGGGCACGCCGGCGGCCATGGCCGCCTGGCGCGCCGCCGTCTTGCTGCCCATGAGCTCGATGGCCTCCGGCGACGGGCCGATGAAGGTGAGGCCGGCGTCGCGGCAGGCGCGGGCGAAGTCCTCGTTCTCGGCCAGGAAGCCGTAGCCGGGGTGGACGGCGTCGGCGCCGCTCCTGCGCGCGACGTCGATGAGCGCGTCGATCCTGAGGTAGCTCTCCCTCGGCGGGTTCGGCCCTATCGCATGGGCCTCGTCGGCCATCCGGACGTGGCGGGCCGCCCGGTCGCATTCGCTGTAGACGGCCACCGTGCCGATGCCCAGATCCCGACAGGCGCGGATGACGCGGACGGCAATCTCGCCCCGGTTGGCGACGAGGACCTTGGTGACGGGCGCACCCACTCGAAAAGTCTAACAGTCCGTGGCACGGGCCGCGCCGCCATTCCGAGGCGGTCCCGGCCCGGGTCAGAGCGGGATGTTCCCGTGCTTCTTCGGCGGGTTGCGATCGCGCTTGGTCTCCAGCGTCCCCAGCGCCTGGATCAGGCGCCGGCGCGTGGTTCGCGGCAGGATCACCTCGTCGATGAACCCGCGCTCGGCCGCGACGTAGGGGTTGGCGAACTTCTCCCGGAACTCGGCCACCTTCTCGGCCCGCACGGCGGCCGGGTCGGCCGCCCGCTCGATCTCGCGCTTGTACAGGATGTTGACCGCGCCCTCGGCCCCCATCACCGCGATCTCGGCCGTCGGCCAGGCGTAGTTGAAATCGGTCCGGATGTGCTTGCTGGACATGACGCAGTAGGCGCCGCCGTAGGCCTTGCGGGTGATGACCGTCACCTTCGGCACCGTGGCCTCGGCGTACGCGTACAGGAGCTTCGCTCCGTGGCGGATGATCCCGCCGTACTCCTGGACGGTGCCCGGCAGGAACCCCGGCACGTCCTCGAAGGTGACGAGCGGGATGTTGAAGCAGTCGCAGAAGCGCACGAACCGGGCGCCCTTCACCGAGGCGTCGATGTCCAGCGTGCCGGCGAGGTGCGCGGGCTGGTTCGCCACGATGCCCACCGGCCGCCCGCCGAGCCGGGCGAACCCCACGACGATGTTCCTGGCGTAGTGCTCGTGCACCTCCAGGAACGCGCCGTCGTCGGCCACCGAACGGATCAGGTCGAGCATGTCGTACGGCTGGTTCGGCGACGGCGGCACCAGCGTATCGAGCGCGGCGTCCGCGCGGTCCGCGGGATCCTCGGTGGGACGCCGCGGGGGCTCGTCCAGGTTGTTCGACGGCATGAAGCCGAGCAGCTCGCGCACGAGCGCGATGCACTCGCGATCGTCCCCGACGGCGAAGTGCGCCACGCCGCTCCGGGCGTTGTGCGTCATCGCGCCGCCGAGGTCGTCCTTCGTGACGTCCTCGTGCGTGACGGTCCGGATGACGTCGGGGCCGGTGACGAACATGTAGCTGGAGCCCTTCACCATGATGGTGAAGTCGGTGATCGCGGGCGAGTAGACGGCACCGCCCGCGCAGGGGCCGAGGATGGCCGAGATCTGGGGCACCACGCCGCTGGCGAGCGTGTTGCGCAGGAAGATGTCGGCGTACCCGCCCAGCGAGAGCACGCCCTCCTGGATCCGGGCGCCGCCCGAGTCGTTCAGCCCGACGATCGGCGAGCCGTTGCGCATCGCCATGTCCATGATCTTGACGATCTTGGCGGCGTTGGTCTCGGACAGCGAACCGCCGAAGACCGTGAAGTCCTGCGCGAAGGCATAGACGACGCGGCCGTCCACGCGCCCGTGGCCCGTGACCACGCCGTCTCCGGGGACGATCTGCTCGTCCATGCCGAAGTCGAGGCAGCGGTGGGTGACGAGCTTGTCCACCTCCTCGAAGGTGCCCGGGTCGAACAGGAGCTCCATGCGCTCGCGCGCCACGAGCTTCCCGGCGGCGTGCTGGCGCTTGAGGCGCTCTTCGCCCCCGCCCAGCTCGGCGAGCCGCTCGAGCGCCTGCAGGCGGGCGATCGGATCGCTCATTCCGCCTCGCAGGGATTGCTCAGCGTGCCGACTCCCTGCACCTTCACCATGACGCGATCGCCGGGCGTGAGCGGGCCGACGCCGGAGGGCGTGCCCGTGGGGATGACGTCACCCGGCTCGAGCGTCATGAAGCGCGTGAGCCACTCGATGATGTGCGGCACGGGGAAGATCAGCTCGCGCGTGTTCGAGTGCTGGCGCTTCTGCCCGTTGACCCAGCCCTCCACGTCCAGCTCCGAGGGGTCGAGGCCGACCGCGATGCACGGGCCGATCGGGCAGAAGGTGTCGAAGCCCTTCGCGCGGGAGTACTGCACGTCCTTCGCCTGGAGCTCGCGGGCCGTCACGTCGTTGAGGCACGTGATGCCCAGCACGTAGTCCATGGCGTCCTTCGCCTTGACGCGCGACGCGCGGCGGCCGATGACGACGGCCATCTCGGCCTCGTGCTCGATCCGGCCCGCCCACGACGGAATCCGCACCGTCTGCTCGGGGCCGATGACGGCGGTCGCCGGCTTGATGAACAGCAGCGGCTCGGCCGGCAGCGGCTTCTTCATCTCCGCCGCGTGGTCCTTGTAGTTCAGGCCGATCGCCAGCACCTTCGAGGGCGAGACCGGCGCCAGGAGCTGCCCGAGGGGGCCCTCGACGGGCGCCCCGGCGCGGTACCCGCCGAACACGTCGCCGTCCAGCCAGTAGAACGCCCCGTCGCGCTCGACCGCGTGGCGTCCGCCCATCCCCTGCCGCACTCTGTAGATTCTGTCCATTCGCTGTCGTTCCCCTGGTCCCCGGTCCCTAGTCCCTACGCAGTTCTTTCCCGCCCAGTTACCGCCTCGCCTCGCCCTCGGCCCGATTCGACGGCGCGCTCCTGTTGGGCGGCGCTGCCGAGTCTACCGCGACCACGACGTACGCGTAGCGGGTGCCGGGCGTCACCGCACGGTCCTCATAGCTGCTCGCCTGGATGGGTTCCCGCGTCAGCAGCGTCGTGGGCTCCTCGCCCACGGGTCCGCGGAAGACGAGGTATCCGGCCAGGTCGGTCGCCTCGACGGCGTCCCAGATCAGGCTGACCACGCCCGCCCCGCCGACGGCCTCCAGGGCGGCCGGCGCGCCCGGCGGGAACGTGTCCGCCGGCGTGACGCACCCGGGCGGTGACGCGGGTCCTTCGACGTCGACGCCGCCGACGGCCTGCACGCTTCGTACGACGAAGCACCGCTCGGCGCCGAACGCCACGCCCTCGATCGCGTAGGTGGGCTCGGCCAGCGGCGCCGGGTTGAGCGGGGCGGCCGCGGCGGGCGCTTCGCCGGACGGCGCCGCGGGATACAGGTTGAACCGGATTGGCGCCGCCGCCGCCGCCAGCGGCCGCGCGTCGAGCAGTCCCTCGTCCGGAGGCGGCTCCGGCGCCCCGCCGGCCGGCCCCGTCCAGGTCACCGTCAGCGCCGAGGCGTCGTAGTGAATCTGCGGCGCCTGCGGCGCCTCGGGAGCCGGCGACACGGGCACGCTGGCCACCGCGCTCCAGGCGCTGCGGCGGCCGCGACGGCTGACCGCGACGGCGGCGTAGTGGCGCTTCCTGGCCGTGTCGGGCGAGAAGACCAGCGGCAAGGACAACGCGGAGGCGGACGCGCCGGCACTCGCCACCGGCGGCGGGGGCGCGGCCTGTCGGAGGGCCGGAGTGAGGGTCTCCTCGACCTGGACGCGCTCGCCCTGGTCGGCCACGCCCGGTTCGCGCGGCACGGGTGGCGGCGTGACGCCCTCGCGGACCGGGGGCGTCGGGACGGGCCGGCGGACGGGCGTGGCGTGCACCAGCGTCATCCCCTCGGGAACCTCGCCCTCCTCGAGCACGGGCGGGCCGGGGGACGTCACGGCATACAGCTCCACCATGGCGACGTCGGCGGGGGCATCGCCGCCGACATTGGCGGTGGGCACCGCGAACTGCACGGACACGACGTCGTCCCGCCGGTGCGCCGTGAGATCGGTGACGGCGGCCGGCACGCGCGGCAGGGGCGCCAGGGGTGGTCCCTTCTTGCCGCACGCCACGACGGGGACGCAGGCGGCGGCGACGAGCGCGCCGGCCGCGAGTCGACCACGCCACCCCCTGCCGCGCACCATGCCTGCCAGCCACGTCGAGCCGGGCGGCAGGGGCAGGGGTGGCGGCATGAGGGACGGGCGCGGCGCGTGAGTCCGTCACGCAGTGCGGGTCCAGTGTCCCCGGTGGAGAAAAACGCTGTCAAGGAATTCGGACGGCGGTCCGCGCGCGGCGACCGCTGGCGCGCGCGGGCCCCATGGCAGTGTTGTTGCACTTTCCATCGACGTGCCGTCTGCCCCGTCCCCCGAGGTGCCGTCATGACCGCCCGTCGGTTCGCCCTCTCGGCCGCGCTGCTCGCCGCGGCCGCTCTTCCGGCTCGAGCGCAGGACCCGCCTCCAGATCCCGCAGCCCAGGCACGACCCGCCGTCGAACGCGCACGCGTGAAGGCCGGGAACGACGCTCCACCCGCCAGACAGGCCGTTCCGCGGGCGGTGCCCGTGGCGGCGCGGGCAGACCGATCGCCGGCGCCGGCGGTTGCCGAAGACCAGGGTGGTCGACGCCGGCCCGGCGGCGGGTCCTCCGGCGCCGGCGGACAGCGCCCCGGCGGCGACCCGAACCGCGGCGCCGTGCCCCGCCAGGGAGGGGTCCGCAGTCCGGATGCCGGACGCGGCGGCGGGCAGGTGGCGCAGGCCGTCCCGCGCGGCCGCGCCGGGCGGCCGGGTCCCATCGTGGTGCCCAACTACGGGCGGCGCTACGCCACCGGGCCGTACGGGTTGGGCTACTACTTCTACGATCCGTGGAGCTGGTACGGCTACGGTTGGCCAGCCTACGGGGCCTACGGTTACGGCGGCTGGCCCGGCGGGTGGGGCGGCGGGGGCGGCTATTACGGCGCCGGCGGCTACGGCAGCCCCTACGGCTGGGGCCTCGGGGGCGTGCGCCTGAAGGTGACCCCTCGCGACGCCGAGGTCTACGTGGACGGGTATTACGCCGGGGTCGTCGACGACTTCGACGGCCTCTGGCAGCAGCTGCGGCTCGACGACGGCGGCTATCACATCGAGATCAGGAAGCCGGGCTTCCAGACGCTCGCCTTCGACCTCCGCGTGCTTCCGGGGCGGACCATCACCTACCGCGGCCAGCTCGAGCCCGCACCCTGATCGGCAGACCGGCGCTCCACAGCAGTTGACGCGACGGCCGGCCCTCCGCCGGCCGTCGTGGCGTACGGGCAGGCGCCGCGCTCAGCCGCGCGCCGACCTGCGCGTGAACCACGCGTAGAGCGGGAGCCCCGCGGCGATGACGAGCAGGCCGGCCGCCGACGGCCCCACGGCCGTCCCGTCGGCCAGGGGCCGGACGAGATCGGCCCACAGCGCGTTGGCGACGATCAGAGCGCAGGCGAGGACGAAGAGTCCCGGCACGACCGGATAGCCCCACGTCGAGTACGGACGCGGCGCGTTCGGTTCGCGCCAGCGCAGCACGAACAGGGCGGCCACGGCCACGCCGTTGAAGAGCGTGATGGAGAACCCCGTGTAGGTGGTGAGCGCCGTCGCGCCGCCCGTCAGCACCAGCACCGTGCTCCACAGCGCCTGGGCCACGATCGCCGTCGCCGGCGTGCGGTAAGTGGGATGCACGCGCCCGGCCACGGGCAGGAACACGCCGTCCCGGGCCATCGCGTAGTACACGCGCGGACCGGCGAACACCATCGCCGAGATGCTCGCCAGCAGACTCACGATCGACACGACGCCCATGATGTCGCCGGCGCGCGAGCCCAGCAGCCGGTCGGCGATGACGTCCAGGACGCTGCCGTTCACGGCCGCCAGCTCGCCCACGGGGAGCACGTAGAGGTAGAGGGCGTTCAGCAGGAGGTAGATGACCACTACCGCCGCCGTGCCGAGCGCGAGCGCGCGCGGCACGTTGGTGCCGGGGTCGCGGACCTCCTCGGCCACGTAGGACGCCGCGTTCCAGCCGGCGTAGGTGAAGAGCACCGGAATCAGCGCGAAGAGCCAGGCGCCGGTGCCCGGCCGGCCGGCGGGTGCCGAGAAGTGCTCGAACGACCCGGTGCCGAACGCGAACCCGAACGCGATGAACAGCACGAGCGCCGTCACCTTGAGGCTCGCGAGCACGTTGCCCACGAGGCGGCCCGGCCCCACGCCGCGCAGGTGGATCCACGACATCAGCCAGATCGCGGTCAGCGCGGTGAGCGTCTGCGGCGCCACCGTGATGGCCAGGCCGTCGAGGCCGAGCGGAATGGACAGCAGCACCCGATCGCTGCCCGCGATCGGCAGGAAGCGTCCCAGGTAGAACGCCAGGACCACGGCGCTGGCCGCGATGGCGCCGGAGAAGCCCGCCACGAACGACGTCCATCCGGTGAGGAAGGCCGCCAGGCGGCCGAAGCCCGCGTCGAGGTAGACGTACTCGCCGCCGGCGCGCGGCCGCAGGGCCGCGAGCTCGGCATAGGCCATCGCGCCGGCGAACGCGAGCGCGCCCGCGACCAGCCACGTCAGGAGGAAGAGCAGGGGGTCGGGGACCGACGCCGCCACCTGCGGCGGCGTGAACAGGATGCCGCCCCCGATCACGTTGGAGACGACGATGGCCGCCGCGTCCAGCGAGCCGAGGCGGCGTTCGAGCGTCGGGGGGGCCGCGGGTGCCTGCGCCATCGTGGCCGCGATTATAGGGGCGGGAAGGTCCGTCGCGGCGCGGGATGGCCGTCGATCACTGCGTCAGGAGCACGCGCTCGATCGGGAACTCCCCCAGCTTGGCCCAGACCTGCGAGCCCTTCTTCAGGTAGAGCTCGACCTTGGCGTCGACGAACGAGGAATGCTGGAGGATCTGCATGCGCGGCTGTTCGCCGGTGTAGCCGAGGCTGGAGCGCAGGACGATGGGCTCGGTGGCCTGGCCCGGGGCCAGGGCGTCGCGGCGCACCACCCAGCCGTAGTGCTCGCCCCACATCTCCTGTTCGTTGACGCGCCGGAAGATGGCGTTGATCTGCACCCCGTCGATGGGCTGGTCGGACTTGTTCCGCAGCCTCAGCTCGATGGACGGTACCAGCTTGTTCTTCCCGTCCTGGAGGATGCCCGCGTCGTACCAGCCCGTGGTGACGTCCAGGGGCTCGAGCACCTGAATGGGATTGACCTGCGAGCAGCCGGCCAGCACCCCGGCGAGCGCACACACCACGAGGAGTCGGGTTCGCATAGGGCGTAGAGCATATCGCGCCCCGCGCGGCATGCGCGGGCGCGGTACCGCATGAGACACCACGCTCACCGAAAAGCTCCCTTGGCACCGCCGGCGTCGGCGGACGCGCCGCTCGGCCGCTCCCGATCGGACGGGTGTGTCAGAACTCCTGCACCTGCACCCGCTTCATCGCTTCGTCCCGCCCGATCTTGCCGGCCCGGTAGGCCGCCAGGTCCGCCGCCTTGATCCGCAGGGTGAAGGTGGACACCTGTTCGAACATGTTGGGCGGCGCGAGCGGATCGCGCCGCTCGTTGTCCCGGGCCGCCACCGTGAGGTAGGCCTCGGGATCCAGGAACGAGACCATCGGCAGCGCGTTGTCCACCATGGCCTCGATGAGGGCGCGGACCACGGCGTCCGTGTAGAGCTTGTTGGGGTCCTCCGCGAGCAGGGCGCTCACGTCGGGGCCCTGCTTGCCCTGGGCCGCGCTTCCCGCCGTTGCCGCCTGCACGCCGGGACCGCCGGCGCCGCGCGCGAGCGCGAAGGGGCGCAGCTGCATCTCGAGCCGCCGGAGGGCGCTTTCGGCGGCCGCCCGCTGGGGGCCGCTCGAGGCCGACACCAGGGTCCGGAGCGCGGCGAGCGCGTCGCTGGCGCCCTTGTCGTCCTGCTCGAGCATGGTGCGCAGGCTCCACATCATGCTCTGCCGCAGGACGGGAACCTCGACGTCGAAGAAGACGCCGTAGTGCTCGAGGAGGAACCCGCGGGCATTGGCATCGCCCGCCATCACGATGAGTCCCGGCATGACCGCCCGTACCTCCGGGTCCTGCCG
>JBFWXO010000029.1:0-79128 GCA_050187355.1 Vicinamibacterales bacterium | reverse complement strand
CAATCAAGAACAGGAAGGCCGGCAGTCCGGCCCGGACGTGGCGAATCGGCCAGTGATCCAGGTACGCGTCCAGATTGGCGTACATCCGGTAGGCCGGGTGGCGTCCGAACGTCGCCTCCAAACGCTCCCGGCCGTTCACCTTCAAGGCCTCCTCAAACTCGTCGTCCCACATGATCGATCCCATCGCGATGACGCCACGCACGTCCGTCGCCTTGAGCCCCTGGGCTGCGAGGTAGCGCTCGTCGCTCCCCACGAGCGCAGCCAGCATCGCTCCTGAGCTGTGACCAACGAGGAACAACTTCTGCGGATCGCCGCCACGCGCACCGATGTTCGTTCGGACCCACGCAACAGCCGCCGCCACGTCTTCGGCGGGCGCCGGCCAGGACGCGGCTGGCGCGAGCCGGTAGTTCAGATTGGCGCACCCGATACCCGCTGCGACCAGCGGTGTGCACACGTTTCTGGAATCCTCGTCCGTCTTGTCGCCGTTGGTAAGGCTGCCGCCATGAATGAAGAGCGCCGTGGAGAACTGCTCCGTGGCTGGGACGGACAGATCCAGGCGTTGAAGCGGACCGGAACCGTACGGGAGATCGTGCTCCACCACCTGGGCCGCGCTGCTGTTGCTCCACACGGCCACGCAGAGGAGGACCATCGTCCGCCGACGCACGCTGCGTCCCATCGTCATGTCCACCTCGAGAGACTGGCGCCCACTCAGTCCGTCACCACACCCCGGCATCAACCGCGGCGGTCTGATGCCCCGCATGATGCCACAGCGCCCAGCCGCCGTCGGCTGCAGCCGCTTGTTGGCCGGCGGGTCTCGCGCTACATTGGACGAATGAAGGTCGCCATTGAACTGCCCTCCGCGCAAGCCGCTCAACTTGAGGCCGAAGCCACGCGGCTTGGCGTGTCAGTCGAGGACCTCGCGCGCGCCGCGGTGACCGACCTGCTGGCGGCTCCGGACGGGGCCTTTCAGGCCGCTGCCCAGCGCGTACTCGCCAAGAACCTCGAACTCTATCGTCGCCTCGCGTAGATGCGCTACTTCACCCTCGGCGAGGTGGTCGCGCTCCACCGCGCCCTGGTGGCCGCCAGTGGCGGCGCGGGCGGTTTGCGGGATTTCGGGCGCCCTTGAATCGGCACTCGCGCAACCCAAGGCCACCTTCGATGGCCTCGACCTCTACGCCACGGTCGTAGGCAAGGCCAGTGCACTCGCCTATGGCCTTGCGATGAATCACCCGTTCATCGATGCGAACAAGCGCATCGCGCATGCCGCGATGGCTGTGTTCCTTGAGCTGAACGGGTTCGTTCTCACGGCGACCGTAGACGAGCAAGAGGTGCTGATGTTGGACGCTCGCCGCGGGTGAAGTGTCTCGGGCTGAGCTGACAACTTGGCTCGAGAGCCATGTGTCAATCCGGCAATCGTCCGGCTAACGCCTCGGCTTCAGCCGCGGCGGCCCTCATGATCCGCCGGGCCGCCGTCGGCTGCAAGCCGTTGTTAGACGGCATTTCGTGGTTGCTTCTTGAGCCTAGCGGCGAGGGTTGCGGCCGCACGATTCGTGTCGACGCCCGCCTCGCGAAGACATTCGACGGCCGGGCCCGAGTTGCCCCAGAGAAGACCGAGGAGCAAGTGGTCGGCCGTGATCACGTCGTGCCCATACTCGTCCGCGAATTTCTCGGCGATCATGAGGACCTCCAGCGTCTCGCCACCAAACGGCACCTCAACACTTTCGGCGAGAAGCTCGGAGGCCGAGATGTGGGAGGTGAGGCATTCGGACACTCGCTGCAGGGCCAGCTCCGGCGACAACGCTTCGGCCATGCCAACCGTGTCCGCTTTCATGATGCCAATTAGCAAGTGCGCGAGGTCGATGCTCTTGCCACCATGCTCAGTCAGCGCGGCGCGCGAGTAGTACAGCGCTACCTTCGCGCTGTCGGCATACCGCGCCAGGGCAATTCGCGACTCAGCCCCACCCTGCTGCATGTCCGTCTAACAAGCAGTAGGCCGACCCTTATAGTCGGGCGTGCCCTGCCGAACCGGCAGCATAGCACCGGCCCGGACTGACTGGCGCAGACCGGAGGTCCTTGATTCACGCGGCCTTGCGGGGATCGCCGGTCGGCCCGCCGCGGCGCTCGGCCGGTCGGCATATTCCGGATACTCTGCGATTCCGCGCGGCATATCTGGCGAGGCTGTCGAGCGCGGGGTGCACCCGGCGGATCGCGGCAGCGTGGCGGCACGCAACGAAGTGCGGGGACGCCGGCGACGCACAGCCAGCGGCGTCCTCGGGCGTGGCGTCTCTCGCCGCGGAACTCTTAGCAGCGGCGCGTCTACCGCTTGCCACGCGGCGCCGTCCGCGCCGCGCGAAGGTGGAGCGGAGAGAGATGCCGCGGCGAGGGCGACGCGATCGGCCCGCGAGCGCACGGACGCCCGCGAGACGACGCGGTCAGACCTTCAGGAACGCCTTGATTCGCGACAGAAGCGACACGGGCACGGGCGCGTCCACGCGGGCTTCGTCGGCAGCGGCCTTGGCGGACGCCAGCCCGGACCGCCGGGCGGATACCGTCGTGCTCACGTGCTCCACGAGGCCGGGCCGCCGGACGGCCAGGTCGCGGAAGCGCTCGGCCGTGATCTCCAGGAGCGTGGCGTCGGTCAGGGCCGTCACCGTCGCGGTCCGCGGATCGCCCGTCAGCATCGACATCTCGCCGAAGAACCCGCCGGTGCTCGTCACGGCCACTTCCTGACCAGACGGCTCCAGCGTGATCCGCACCCGGCCTTCGAGCACCACGAACATGCTCTCGCCCGCGTCGCCCTGACGGACGATCCGCTCGCCGGCGCCGTACAGGTGCTCCTGACACGCGTCGGCCAGCCGCACGCGCTCGATGTCGTCCAGCTCGGCGAACAGGTCCACCGCGCCGAGCCGGTTGGCCAGTTGCTGCACGTGCTCGGCCGTGCGGCCCGTCACCTCGGTGCGGTGGTATTCCACCTGCTGCGGGAACGGGATCTCGATCCCGTAGCGCTTGAACGAATACCAGATGTTGGTCCGCACCTGGTCGCGGGCGATGTTGTCGCGGGCGTAGTCGTCGATCCAGAACTGGACGCGGTACAGGAGGGCCGAATCGCCGAAGTCGTCGAAGATCACGTTCGGCGCCGGATCGCGCAGCACCAGCGGCGCATTCTCCAACGCCTCGAACAGCGCTCGCTTGGCGTAGTTCGGAGCCACCGAGTAGCTGGCCCCGATCACCACGTCGATGCGCGTGGGCACCGTGGGCTCCGAGTAGTTCAGGATCGGGTCCTTCGACGCCACGCTGTTCGGCACCACCGCGAACTGCCCCGCCTTGGTGAGGAGCTTCGTGGCCCGCCAGGTCACCTCTTCGACCTTGCCCTCGTAGTCGCCCACCCGGACCCACTGTCCCACGCGGAACGGCTTCTCGATCTGGATGGCCAGGCCCGCGAACAGGTTGCCCAGCGTGTCCTGCAGCGCGAAGCCCACCACCACGGCGCCGACGGCGGACGTCGTCAGCAGCTTCTCGTCGAGCAGGAGCGTGGCCGCCAGGCCGAAGACGGCGATGACGATCACGTCCTGCACGATGGCCGGGACGCGGTCCGAGACGCGGTTCACGCGCCAGGGGTTGAACGCCAGCGAGACGGCCGTGATGATCGTCGCGGCCACCAGCAGCAGCTTCGCCAGGCTCCCCGCCAGCGCGGGGTCCCCGGCGCCCTGGCCCACGGCCACCTGCAGGCCCAGCGCGGCCACGAGCATGGCCGTGGCAAAGCCCAGCCGGCCTCGCAGGAAGCGGTTGCGCACGGCGGCCAGCGCGACCAGCGCGAGGCCGAGCGCCGCGGCGATGACGAGCGTCAGTGGCACGACGGTGCGGAGCTTACTTCAGCCCGCCCGCCTTCTTGAACGCGGCCACGTCCGCGGCGCTCACCGTGACGGGGACCGGCGCGGGATTCGATCCGCCCTTCGCGTTGGACTCCTGTCCGGCCCCGCGCGCCGACGCGGACCCGGTCACCTGCGCGGACTTCTTCTCGCCGCCGCTCGGCCGGAGCGACGCGCCGAGCCCGCCGAGCCCCTTCTTCTTGGGCGGCTCGGGGGTGGTCGTGGCGCCGGCGGCGCCGGCCGACCCGCCCACGATGGTGGCGATCTCGGTCACGGGCACGGGCTTGAAGGTGATGGTGGACGCGTAGCGCGCCTCCACGGTGGCCGTGGAGGTGAGCTTCGCCGACGCGATTTCCTTCGTCATCTTCTCGATGCGCTCCTTCGTCTCCGGGTGGGAGGCGAAGAGGCCGTTCTTCTCGGCGGTGTTGGTCGCCTTGTTGCGCTCCATCAGCATGTTCAGGAACCCGATCATGCCGGTCGGCGCGTAGCCGACGGTGTTGGCGAGCACGATGCCCTTCTCGTCGCTCTCCAGCTCCTCGCCGCGCCCGAAGCCCTGCTCCACCACCTCGTAGGCCTTGTCGGCCAGCTTGTTCATGAGCGCGCCGTTGCCCGACAGCTTCTCGTCGGCCCCCATCTGCACCAGCTTGCCCTTCTGGATGGCGCGGATGGTGTGCTTCTCGGTCACGTGGATGATCTCGTGGCCCAGCACGCCGGCCAGCTCCGACTCGCTCTTCAGGTTCGCCAGCGCGCCCTTCGTGATGTGGACGTAGCCGCCCGGCGCCGCGAAGGCGTTCACGGCGTCGGTGTCCAGCACCACGAACTTCCAGACCAGGTTCGGCCGGCTGCTCACCTGCGCCAGGGCCGTGCCCACCAGGGTCACGTACTTGTGGACGGCCTGGTTCTGGACCACGCCGTAGCGGGTCCGGATCCGCTGGCTCACCTCGGCACCGAGCTGGGCCTCCTCGGCCTCGGTCATCTCGATGTCCTTGAACTGCTGCGCCCGCTTCAGCGCCCCGCCGAGCTTGCCGAGCTGGGCGGCCGCCGGAACCGGCGCCGCCGCCAGGGCCGCGCCGAGGGTGAGTGCCACCAGTGCCTGTCGCTTCATGCCGTTGCTCCGTTCGTGCTTCCGGTGCGCACCTCGAACACCTGCACCGGCTTGGACTTGCCCTTCACCATGACGTCCCCGAGGGGACGCAGGTCGTACGTGCCCTTCAACTGCCGCCGGGTGCCCTCGGAGATGAGGATCCGGGTGCCGAAGTCCTTGTTCAGGGACTCCAGCCGGGCGCCCAGGTTCACATGGTCGCCGATCACCGTGTAGCTCATGATCGTATCGGACCCTATGTTGCCGGCAATCATCTCCCCGGTGTTGATGCCGATGCCGATGTCCAGGGGCGCACGCCCCTCTATCTCCCACAAGCGGTTTAGCCGGGCCAGTTCGCTCACCATGGCCAGGGCGGTCTGGACGGCGTGGTCGGCGTGGTCCGGGTCGTCCAGCGGGGCCCCGTACAGCGCCATGATCATGTCGCCCACGAACTTGTCCACCGTGCCCCGGTGGGCGAACACGACCTCCACCATCCGGGTGAAGTACTGATTCAACTGGCGGACGAGGTCCTCGGCCTCGCCCGTCTCGGACAGGGTGGTGAACCCCCGCATGTCCGAGAAGAGCACCGTCATCTCCCGCCGCTCCCCGCCCAGGCCGACCTCGGCCGGGTGGGCCAGCAGCTGGTCGTAGACGTCCTTGGAGACATAGCGGGAGAAGAGCCGCTTCACCCTCCGCTTCTCCCGGCCCTCGACGAAGTAGCTCCAGGCCAGATCCGCCAGGAACGCCAGGAGGCAGGCCAGGGCCGGCACCACCACGGGCAGCCAGATGCCGGCGGCCAGGGCGCGCGTGGCCACCCAGGCCAGGCCCGCCACGAGCGCCGCGGTGGCGGCGGCCGTCACCCAGGGGGAGGCGGCCGCTCCCGCGGCCCCGACGGCCAGGGCCGGCAGCACCGTGGCGGCCAGGCGCGCGTCGGCCGTGGCCGGGGCAATCGCGTGATGGGACAGCAGGCCGTCGATGATGTTGGCGTGCACCTCGGCGCCGGGCATCCGTCCCGCGCCGAGCGGCGTCGTGAAGCGGTCCGGCACGGCCTCGGCCGAGACGCCGACCACCACGATCTGGTCCTTGAAGATCGCCGGATCCAGGTGCGGGGTCTCGCCGCCCAGGATCTGCTGCTCCGCCAGGAACAGGTCCTGGAACGAGTAGCTCTTGAAGGTGGGCGTGCCGTCGGCGCGCAGCGTGGGCCCGCGGTAGGGCACCAGCGGCCGCCACACCGTGGGCGAGGGCCCGTAGTAGTCGGGCACCACTTCCTCGATCCACGGGACGCGCATGTCGCCCAGCCGCAGCAGGCCGCGCGACGCCGCCACCCGGTCGGGCGTGACGCCGGCCGCGCGCATCGCCGCCGCGTACGGCAGCGACGGCACGACGTGGCCGGCCACCTCCACGAAGGGCACCGCGCGCCGCCACGGGCCGTCCAGATCGAACGCCATCCGCGCGTGGCCGATGCCGAGGGCCGCTTCGGCCAGCGCCGGGAACGGCGGCACGAGCAGCGGCCGCTTCTCCGCGAAGCCCTGCACGGGCCACGCCGCGGCGAGGCCGGGGATGCGGTCCAGGCGCGGCTGCACCTCGGTGCCGTTCACGGTCCCTTCGCTCGACGCCTCGGCCACCAGGATCACGTTGCCGGCCGTCCGGACGGCCTCGACCAGGGCCGCGTCGGACTCGGCGCCGGTCCAGCGCGTGCCGCCCACGTCGTGGTCGCCGTGATCGGCCTCCGCGAAGAGCACGTCGTAGGCCACGAGCTTCGCCGGCCCGCGCGCCAGGTAATTCACGAGCACGGCGTGGGCCAGCCGCGGCCAGGGCCAGCGCCCCATCACGGGCTCGAGCTCGCGGATCGAGTGGTCGTCGATCAGCACCATCGAGATGCCCGGAGAGGCGCCCTCGCCCGTCGCCACCGCCCGGAGCCGGGCGTCGTACGTCTTGAGCTCCAGCGTCCGGAGGAGATCCAGCTGGCCCAGGGCCGCCGCGACGACGGCCGCCGCGAGGCCGAAGCCGAGGGCCAGGGCCCAGCGCGTCAGGCGCGGCATCGGCGCCTCACCGTTCGCGCTCGAGGGTCACGCTCAGATAGGTGACGTGCAGCAGGAGGAGCATCAGCCAGCCGGCGCGCGGCATGCCGTTGGTGCAGCGCACCTTGACGTGCTCGCCCGGGCTGGCCGTGAAGGTCAGCCGGTCGTTGAAGAGGGTGTTGTTCACGCGAATCCGGTGGGGCCCCGGACTGATCTCCTGCGTGAGCGGCACGCCGTACTTCAGCTTGCCCCAGGACTCGCCGTCCACCCACACGTACACCTGGCGGTCGCGGAAGTCGTGCGGCGAATCGCGGGTGAGCGTGAGCTGGGCGCGCTCGGCCGGCGGCGCGGGGCCGCCCACGTCGTCCCGCGCATCGCGCCACACGCGGGCGGCGGCGGTCCGGTCCTGGACAGGGTCGAACGGCGTCCGCTCGAGGGCCAGCACCCACACAGCCGGTCAGCATACCGCGGGTGGTCCCGGGGCCCGCTCAGGCGTCCGGGGCGCCGGCCGCGGCCAGGTCCCGCGCCAGGACGGCGCGCAGGCTCGCGGCATCGTGGACGTGGGTGTCGTCGAAGAAGGCGACCGCGCCGGTGGCCAGGTCGTGCTTGGCGCCGATGATGGCGGCCCGGCCCTCCTCGATCAGGCGGGCCAGGATGCCGCTGCGCGCCACGATGGCCTGCACCGAGTGGCGCACGTTGCGGTCGGCCACCTTCTCCAGGAAGGCGGCGTTGGCCGACGTCCGTTCGGACGGGTCCACCTCCGCGCTCACCTCGTCCACCGACGGGCCGATCTTGGCCAGGAGCTCGGTGAGGTTCCCGAGCTCCACGCGGTCGCAGGCGCCCTTCACGGCGCCGCAGGAGGTGTGCCCCAGCACCACGATCAGCCGCGATCCGGCGAGCTGGCAGGCGAACTCCAGGCAGCCGAGGACGTCGGGGTTGATCACGCTGCCGGCGATCCGCACGCTGAAGATGTCGCCCAGCCCCTGGTCGAAGATGAGCTCGGCCGAGGTCCGGCTGTCGATGCAGCTCAGGACCGTGGCGAACGGCCACTGGCCGTCGCGCGTCTCGTTGGCCTGCTGCAGCAGGTTGCGGTTGATCCGGAGGTTGTTGACGAAGCGGGCGTTGCCCTCGGCCAGGATCTCGAGCGCGCGCGCCGGCGTGATCGTGGATTGGGTCTCGGACGTGTGCGCCTTCATCGGGGGCAGGTGGCTGCGGGCCGCCACAAGCATATGGCGAGAAGGGACGCCGCGCGCGGCCGGGACGCCGGCTCGGCCGTGGGCGGGGCTATCATGCCGGCGATGTTGACGGCGCCGTTCCGCCCGTCCGCGCCGGCGTCTCCGGCCGACTTCGCCGACCCCGCCTGGGCCGGCACGCCCGTGGTGCCGCTGGGCCGGACCTGGCGCGGGGACGACGCCCCGCCCGCGATCGCCAGCACCGTGCGCCTGCTGTGGACACCCGACCACGCCTGGTTCGGCTTCACGTGTCCGTTCACCGAGCTCGACGTCGATGCCGATCCCGATCCGGCGGTGGAGCGCATGGGGCTGTGGGAGCGCGACGTCTGCGAGGTGTTCGTCCAGGGCCCGGCCGAACCCGACGCCGGGCACTACAAGGAGTTCGAGGTGGCGCCGACGGGCCAGTGGTGCGACGTGGCCATCCACCAGCCGCGGGTGGACATCGACTGGGGATGGCAGAGCGGCATGCGGGCCGCAGGCGCGATCGACACGGCGGGCGGCGTCTGGCGGGCGGCCATCGGCGTGCCGTTCGACGCGGTCGGCGGGGCGCCGCACCCGGGCGATTCCTGGCGGATCAACCTGTTTCGCGTGAGCCGCGCCGGCGGCGCGCGGCACTTCCTCGCCTACGCGCCCACGGGCACGCCCGCGCCGGACTTCCACGTCCCGGCGGCGTTCGTGCCGCTCACCTTCACGCGGTGAGCCGGCCGGCCGCGATCGCCTCGGCGGCCACCTGGCGGCCCAGCCGCCGGTAGCTCTCGAACTGGTCCTCACCGTAGAACTGGTCGCCCGTGGACTCGTGCGGGAAGAGCGGGTGCGTGGACTGATACTGGCGCACCGAGGTGTCGGCTCCAGCCGTGATCGACGCCTTCAAGTAGACGAGCGTGCCCTCACGGCCGCTGGCATACCGGATCCGGCCCGTGGCCGACGACGCGGCGCTGGTCTTCGTGACCGGGTCGGGCACGAGCGGCGTGACGTCGATGTCGATCCGGGCGCCGAAGTCCACCTCGCACATGCGGATGAGCGTCCCCAGCCCTTCGAAGTGCCGATCGGGATCGCACTCGCCGTCGCTGACGACGATCAGCGCGCACTGGCGCCGGACGAGCTCGTAGGCCGCGAGGTTCTCGAAGTGGCCGCCGTCGGAGACCATCACGAACGTGGACGTGTCGTTGGCGCCGCCGAAGAGCTCGGCCACCAGGTAGCGCAGCGAGAACCACGGCGAGGCCTGGCGCGTGGCGTCGCCGTCGGGATTCGGGAACCACCAGCCCAGGCGGACGTTGAAGAGCGTGAGGAGGAACGCCACGACGGGCGACGTGTGATACCCGGAGTTCGGGCTCGCCGCGGCGCCGGACACGGCCACCGCCTGGCCGAGCGTGGGCGAGCCGCCGTAGGCGCCGGTGGGCACGAAGCCGATCTCGCGCGTCTCGCCGCCGACGGTCCGCGACAGGTACGCGCTGCCGCAGTGCAGGGGCGACAGCGTGAAGGAGGCCCCGTGGCGTGTGTGCAGCGCGAGGTCGCTCGACCCGCCCAGGTTCAGGGTGCAGTTCACCAGGTGCAGCGGGCCCGTGCCCGCGCCGCCCGCCGACGCCAGGTCGGCCAGCGCCAGGTCGTCGTCGCCGTCGAAGCCCGTGAAGTTCTGCGGGGTGCGTTCGCCCGGCGCGCGGGTGGCCCCGAGATAGCAGCGCACCAGGCGGTTCTTGTAGAACGCGTTCAGGCTGAAGTCGTTGATGTCCACGCGCGCGGCGAACACGAGCAGCCCGGCGAGGCAGCCCGCCCCCACCCACAGGGATCCGGTGAGGAAGCGGCCGTGGTGCGCCTGCGCCAGCGTGGCCACGTCGGACCATCCCGCCTGCGCGATGCCGATCACGGCCACGTCCAGGGCGTACGCCACGGCGACGAGCATCCCGGCGATGAAGATGAACGGCGCCGCGGCCGCCAGGATCTCCAGCGCCTTCTCCGTGGCGCTCTTGGCATCCTCGCGCGTGCCCGTCGAATCGGAGTTGCCGGCGAAGAGCCCTGCCAGCACGGCGCCCAGCCAGCCGCCGCCGCCCGTCATCTGCTGCCACGTCTCCCGCGATCCGGCCCAGCGCGCCAGGACCGGGCCGTAGGCGGCCGCCACCGTGGCCACCATCCACGCGGTCGAGTAGATGCCGAGCCAGGCCGCCAGGCGGCTCCACCACTCCCGCACGGCATCGGGCGCCTGCCGCCCGAGGAGGCCGATGAGCGTGACGAGGGCGAGCGCGAAGGCCAGCGCCACCAGGGGCGGCGCCCAGACGAACGCGTGCCACGCCCCGGTGGACGGATGGGCCGCCCATCCGTGCAGCGCGACCATGATCGCGCTGAGCGCGGTGTGAAAGACCGCGACGGCGGCCACGGGCGCCAGCGACGCCACCACCCACGCCGCCGGGCCGTCGCGGCGCACCGAGCAGAGCGAGAGCATCCACAGCGACAGCCCGACGATGGCGAGCGGAAACGGCCAGTACCAGAAGGCCGTGGCGACGAAGTCGCCGAAGGTCGACAGGTCCGCGAGGTCGCGCGCCCCGGACGCGCCCGTGGCCTCGCCCCAGAGCACGGCGGCCACGAGGTAGGCGGCGCCGACGAGCGGGATGACCACCACGGCCTGCGCCCAGCCCTGCGTGTAGTTCACGCGCGCGGGCGCCTCACCGGCGCCGAACCAGAACGCGGCGATCGCCTTGACCGCGACCGGCTGCAGCAGGAACGCGGCGGCGACCAGGAGCAGCGCCACGGGAGCGGCCGCGACGTAGCTCACGCGTCCGCCGGCGAACGGCGAGAACCCTCGCGCCTCGGCGTACAGCCAGGCCGCCGCCACCAGCACGACGGCCGCGCCCGCCCCGATCGGCCAGCTCCTGCCCTCCAGAAACCACGGCGGCTTCGTGCTCGTGTTGCGCATCTGGTTGCCGGCGATGCCGACGGCGCCGAGCAGGAAGAGCGCGACGCTCGCCCAGCGCCACCAGCCCAGGTTGGGCCAGTGCAGGAAGAGCTCGAAGAGGTAGCGCGGGGCCACGAGCACGCACGCGAAGGCCAGCAGCACGGTCACCTGGATGAGCAGGGCGTTCCTGGTCCAGATGGTGGCCATCGTCCAGGTGTCGGCGCTGAAGAAGCCGACCGTGGGCGACAGGTAGTTGGAATAGCGGCGCAGGTGGGCGATGGACGTCTCCCACACCGCCGCCGGCGAGAGCCAGTGGGCGTGCCGCCGGCAGTTGGCGCTCAGCCACGACCCGACGTACCCGCCGCCGGACACGGTGGACAGGTAGTCGAAGCGCGCGAGACGCCCGGCGGCCTTCAGGCCTTCCAGCACGCCGAGGGCGAAGGTCGCGCTGCGGATGCCGCCGCCGGAGATGGCGAGGCCCGTGAGGTCGCCGGTCGGATCGCGATCGCCGCCGCGGCGCGCGCGGACCGCCTGCAGTTCGCGGTCGAAGACCTGGGACCACTCGACGCGTTCGGGGGGTGTGGGCATCGTGGGCCGCTGGTCGCGGAGTATCCGCGCCGTCTCGCCCGCGCGTCAAGCACGGTTCTCCGCCGTGCACCGCCCGGTGGCGCCACCGCCCGAGGCGGCGGCCGGGTCGTCCCGGCCCACCTCGACGGGCGTGGCGGTCCGGGCCGGGGCCCTAGCGGAAGAAGTAGTAGTCGGCCGTGTAGTCCACCAGCCGCCGCGTGTTGAGGGTGGCGGCCGTGCAGTCGGACGCGGGCGGCTTGACGCCACCGGCGGTGTTCACGCGCTGGATGTAGCGCGCGCCCGACAACCGGTTGCCGCCCGACGGGCCGGCCTGCGCGCCCGTCACCGCCAGGAGCAGCCACTCGACGGCGCCGGCGGCCACGTAGGCGGGATCGGATGATCCGGCCAGCTTGGCCGCCCACACCGCGCTCGTGTCGCGCGAGTGCTGCCACGTCGCGTGGAGTGCGCCGTTCTGGAACGGGTTCTTGCTCTGGTAGTGCGTGAGCACCTGATCGCCCTCGCCATCGAACCCCGTCGCCTGCGGGCCGATCGCCAGCCAGTCGAGGCCGCTGGCCGTCGCCGCCGGAGCGCAGATGTAGTTCTGGGTGCCCGCCGCGTGCGCGACGAAGAACGGCCGGACGCCGTCGGGCACGGCGATCTCCACCGGCACGCTGGGGAACGACGGGCGACCGGCGGCGTGGGTCACCACGGTGAGGGCCGCGGTGGCGGCCGCGACGGCAAGGGCGAATCTCGACGACATGATGGCGGTCCTTTCGTTGTGAAAACGGTCTCCACCACCGGAATCGGAATCGCGCGCGGCCAGCCGCCACCCGGGAGGGCGCTCTGCTATCGTGGCCCCTTCGGAGGATCCGGATGAACCGCAGGACGTTTCTCGGGCGCACGGCCGTGGCGGGCGCCGGACTGGCGGCCGCACAGGCCGCGTGCGGGACCGATGGCGGCGGCACCGCCACGGGCGCCGGCCAACCGGCGGCTCCGGCGGCCGGGGTCACGGGCCGCGAGCCGTTCGTCCTGCACGAGGCCACTATCGACGACCTGCAGCAAGGCATGCGCGAGGGCCGCCTCACCGCCCGATCGATCGCCGAGCAGTACCTGGCCAGAATCGAGGCGCTCAACCGGTCCGGTCCGGAGCTGCGCGCCATCATCGAGGTCAACCCGGACGTCCCGTCGATCGCCGACGCGCTCGACGCCGAGCGCAAGGCCGGCTCGGTGCGCGGCCCGCTGCACGGCATCCCCATCGCGCTCAAGGACAACATCGACACCCACGACCGCATGACCACCACCGCGGGGTCGCTGGCGCTCGAGGGCTCGATTCCGGCGGCGGACTCGTTCGTGGCGGCGCGCCTGCGCGCGGCCGGGGCCGTGCTGATCGCGAAGGCCAACATGAGCGAGTGGGCGTACTGGCGCGGCCTGAACGCGTCGAGCGGCTGGAGCGCGCGCGGCGGGCAGTGCCGCAATCCCTACGCGCTCGACCGCACGCCGTGCGGGTCGAGCTCGGGCTCCGGCGCGGCGGTGGCCGCCAACCTGGTGGCGGCCGCGATCGGCACCGAGACGGGCGGTTCCATCATGTGTCCGTCCTCGATCAACGGCGTCGTGGGCGTGAAGCCGACGGTGGGGCTCTGGAGCCGCGCCGGGATCATCCCGATTTCGCACTCGCAGGACAGCGCCGGACCGATGACGCGGACGGTGCGCGACGCGGCCATCCTCCTGGGGGCCGTGTGCGGCGTCGATCCCCGCGACCCCGCCACGGCGGCCAGCGCCGGCCGCTTCCACCCCGACTACACGACCTTCCTGGATCCGGCCGGGCTCAAGGGCGCGCGCCTTGGCGTGGTGCGGAACCTGCCCGGCTTCGACGATCGCGTCCTGGCGCTCTTCGATCGCGCCATCGCGGACCTCCGCGCCGGCGGCGCCGAGATCGTGGATCCCGCCAACCTGCCCACGGCCACCGCGGCGAGCGTGTTCCAGGAGCTGCCGATCGTGGTCCTGAACTTCGAGTTCAAGGCCAACATCAACGCCTACTTCCGCAGCCTCGGGGCCGCGGCGCCCATCGCCTCCCTGGCCGATCTCATCGCCTTCAACGACACGCACCGCGCCGAGGAGATGCCGTACTTCGGGCAGGAGCGGCTGCTGGCCTCCGAGCGCACCACCGGACTCGACGCGCCCGAGTACCGCCGGGCGGTCGACGCCATCCAGCGCGCCACCCGCCAGGACGGCATCGACGCGGTGATGGCGCAGCACCGCCTCGACGCCCTCATCGCGCCCACCAGCGGCCCGGCGTGGCTCATCGATCACATCCGCGGCGACCGGTTCGACGGCGGCGACAGCGCCGGGACGGCCGCCATCGCCGGCTACCCCGACGTCAGCGTGCCGATGGGCCTCGTGGCCGGCCTGCCCGTTGGCCTGTCGTTCTTCGGCCGCGCGTGGAGCGAGCCGACGCTGCTGCGCGTGGCGTACGCCTACGAACAGGCCACGAAGCGCCGCGAGCCGCCCACCTACCAGGCGACGCTGGGCTGACGGCCGAAGCGGCACGCGACGGCGGCGGCGATCCGGGCGCACCCGGACCGCCCACCGCCGTGCGCCTCTGGCGGCGCGGGCCGCTCTAGGGCTTCCGCCGGTCGTGCGGCAGCGGCGGCGCCGTCGTCTGGATCTGATGGCCGTCGCCGGCCAGTGTCGCGTGGTGCTCGAAGGCGTAGGCAAAGCCCACGAGGCGGGCGTCGTCCCACGCGCGCCCCATGAACTGGATGTTCACGGGCTGGCCGCGGCCGTTCATGCCGGCGGGCACGGCCAGGGTGGGCACGCCGTTGGCCGCGCTCGGCGTGTCGCGGCGGCCGAAGGCAGCCTTGCCCGATCCGCCGCCGCCGCCGTCGTTCAGGCTCGTATCGCTCAGCAGGCCGGGATAGACCACCGCGTCCACGCCCGCGTCGTCCATCCACTGCTTCACTCCGGCCGGCCGCGTGATCTGGCGGTAGTCGCGGTTCTGCTGGATCTCGGCCGGCGTCAGCCGCGGCTGCACCGGGGCGCACGTGCTCGGGTCGAGCCGCGTGTACGGCACCTTCTTCTGGGAGCAGTCCACGTCCACCTCGGTCAGGATGCTGAACCCCTGCGTGACGAGCTCGGGATGTGCGTCGATGTATTGGCGCCAGCCCTCGGCGCGAATCCGCGCGCCCGGAATGGGGGCCGGGGGCGCCGGCGGCTGATCGGGCGTCGGCGGCGACGCCAGCTGCCCCATCTGCACGATCGTCGCGCCGGCCGCCACGAGGTACTGGAGCGAGCTGCGCATGGCGTCGATCGTCGGGTTGGTGCCGAAGGGCGGCGAGCTCGGGCCGAAGACATCGGCCCACGCCGCGTCCACGTATCCGATCCGGGCGCCTTCGAGGGCGTGGACGTCGAGCGCCGAGCGCCAGTCGGCGGGCACGGCCCCCGGGGGCCGGACGAGGGTGGCGGGATCCTCCGGATCGACGGCCGTGACCACGTTCAGGACGTCGGCCAGATCCGACACCGTGCGGGTGATGGCGCCGCCGAAATCGGTCATCCAGACGAGCGGCTGAATCCCGGTGCCGCTCTCCAGGCCGTCGGTCCCCCGGAGTGTCACGAGGCTCTGCCCGCTCGCCGGCGCGTAGAGCGAGTCCCCCGTCTGCGACCCCATGGCCGCCGCCGCGAAGCTCGCCGTCACGGCGCTGGCCGAGCCGCCGCTCGAGGCGAGCGGCGACCGCGACGGGTTGAAGACGCTCCACACCTGGCCCCAGGCGTCGTTCGACCAGTGCCCGAAGGTGGCGTATTCCTCGAGCGCCGCCTTGCCGATGATGACGGCCCCGGCCTCGCGCAGCTTCGCCACCTGGAAGGCGTCGCGGGCGGGCTGAAAACCGGCGAACGTGAAGCTGCCGTTCGTGGTCGGCATGTCGAACGTGTCGTAGTTGTTCTTCACGGCGATCGGAATGCCCAGGAGGGCGCCCGTCGCGCCGCGCCGGCGTGCCCGATCCGCGGCCCTCGCCTGACGCAGCGCGTCGGGGGCCACGATCTCGAAGGCGTGGAAGCCCAGTTGCCCGCCGTCGTAGTACGCGATGCGGTCGAGATAGGCCCGCGTGATCTCCTCCGACGTGACGCGCCCGGCCTGCAGGTCGGCCCGCAGCTCGCCGATCGTCTCCTCGAAGACGTTGTACTTCACCGACGTGTGGCCCGGCGGCTGCGGCGGCGCCGGCGGCTGCGGCACGACGCCACGCCAGCCGCGGCACCGGGTCGCGTGCAGGGCGGCGCCCGGCACGGCCGACAGGTCGAAGTTCGCCACCGAGCAGACTTCGGCGGCGGACAGATCGGTGATTGGCGGATTGGCGGCGAGATCGGCGGCCGTGGCTTCGACGGCCGCGCGCTCGGCCGCCGAGGTCGCGTCGTCCACCTGTCGGCCGATCACGACGAAGTGCAGGAGCGACCGGCTGGTGCGGGGCGGCAGGGTCAGCGTGTTCACGTACGCCTGGAAATTGCGCTCGTGGCCCGCGTAGGCCAGCGGCGTCGTGAACGTCTCGTACAGCCAGCTGCCGGCGAAGGTCATCGCGCCGCCGAACGGCGCGGGAGTCCCGAGCACGGTCACCTGCGGCCCGCCGACCGGCGTGGCGCCGTCGAGCGGCGTCGCGTACTCCACCCAGGCGTCCTCCGGCGCCACGACGGCATCGCCGCTGGACGTGGTCACGATCTCACTCGCGTTCGGGCCCGCGGTGCCCTGCCCCGACTGCCCGCCGAACGCCACGCGCACCGTGATCGGGCGCCGGGTCGTGTTGGTGAACGTGTCGAGCCAGCGGCCCCAGTTGGCGTTCGTGTTCACGTAGACGGCCCGCGAGATCCGCACGCCGCCCATGTCGAGCGACCGCGTGGAGCGGAAGCGGTCGACGCCGTCGAAGGCGAGCCCGAAGCCGCGCATCAGCTCGCCATTGAGGTATGGAGCCGGGTGCGCCTCGACGCGCACGCGGATGCCTCCGAAGCCGTTGATCGACGTGCTGTAGGCGCCGGTCTGTCCACCGGGCGCCAGTTGCGTGGCCCGGATACTGCCCGTGTCCACGCGGGGCGAGTCATCGTCCTGGATGCCCCAGTACGTGCCGTTGCTGTCGACGACGTATGAAAAAGCCCGCGGCGTCGGCTGGCTGGCGAGGCCGACCGCGACGAGCAGGGCCAGGATGCTGACGGATCGAACACGGACACTCCAACGGCGGCGAGGTGGGCACATGGCAACCTCCTGTTCGTCAGACGGCCGAGCCGGGGGAGGGCTGCGCCACGGCGCGTCGGCGAGCGCCGGCGCGGTGGGCACCGCGCATCTTCATGCCGGCGGGCCCGGGAGTCAATCGCGCCCCACGGTGGGCGGGGTTTTTCCCACTCTGTTCCCCGAGCCGCCGCCATCCCACCCCAAGGGCTGGCCCCCCGGCTCGGCGGTGCCCACGGGGAGCGCCGCGACTCCGCATCCCGCGGCGTCGGCTCTTGGCACGCCTCTGGAATCTATCGAGGTGGTTACGGCCGCGATGCCTCGGAGGTGGATATGCGATTCCGACCGTGGCGGCTGACCGCCGCCGTGCTCGCCGCCACGCTCGGCGTGGCGCTCCCGTCGAACGCCCAGTACTTCGGCACCAACAAGGTGCGGTACGACACGGCCGCGTTCCGGATCCTGAAGACCCAGCACTTCGACGTCTACTACTCCCCCACCGAACGCCCGCAGGCGGCCGAAGCCGCCCGGATGGCCGAACGCTGGTATCTCCGGCTGTCACGGCTGTTCGACCACGACCTGCGCGGGCGCCAGCCGCTCATCCTGTACAGCTCGCCCTTCGCCTTCCAGCAGACCAACGTCATCGAGGGCCAGCTGGGCGAAGGCACCGGCGGCGTCACCGAGTCGCTGCGCCGCCGCATCGTGCTGCCGCTGACCGGCTCGGTCGCGGCGACCGACCACGTCATCGGCCACGAGCTCGTTCACGCCTTCCAGTTCGACGTCACGAGCAAGGCGCACTCCGCCGCGGGCGGCCAGCTGCCCGGCGCGCAGCAGCTGCCGCTGTGGTTCGTGGAAGGCATGGCCGAGTACCTGTCGCGCGGACCGGTCGACGCCGAGACCGCCATGTGGCTGCGCGACGCGCTCGCCCACGAGGCGCTGCCGCCCATCAAGCGGCTCGGCGATCCCAAGTACTTCCCGTACCGGTGGGGCCACGCGCTGTGGGCGTACGTCGCCGGCCGCTGGGGCGACGCCACGCTGGTCACGGCGCTCCTGCAGGCCGGCCGCAGCGGCCAGGCCGACGCGGCGCTGGAGGACGTGCTCGGCGTGAAGCTCGACCAGCTGAGCGACGACTGGCACGCGGCCATCGCAGCGGCCTACGGGCCCTGGGTGCAGGCGGCGCGCGCCCCCGGTGACGTCGCCACGTCGCCGTTCGACCGCCGCAGCGCGCGCGAGATCACGGTCGGGCCCGCTCTGTCGCCGGACGGACGCTGGGTGGCGTTCCTGTCCGAGCGCGAACTGCTGAGCATCGACCTGTACCTTGCCGACGCACGGACCGGCCAGATCGAGACCCGCATCGCCAGCACGACGCACGACGCGCACCTCAGCAGCCTGCAGTTCATCGCGTCCGCCGGCGCGTGGGACCCGTCGAGCCGGGTGCTGGCCTTCGCCTCGCGGCGTGGGCCGGCCGCCACGATCGAACGCTACGACGTGACGACGCGCACGCGGCTGGACCCGATCGAGCCGCCCGACGTGGACGACGTCCTCACGCCCGCCTGGTCGCCGGACGGCCGTCGCCTGGCCTTCGTGGGCATGCACCGCGGACGGTACGACCTGTACGTGACGACCGTGGCAACGGGCGAGACCCGGGCCGTCACCAACGACGCGTACGCGGAGCTCCACCCGCTGTGGGCGCCCGACGGCGCGTCGCTCGTGGTGGCCACCGACCGCTTCTCGACGGACCTGGCCCGCGATGCGGCCGGCCCCTACCAGCTGGCGCGCGTCGCGGTCGCCGACGGCACGGCGGCCCGGCTCACCGGACCGTGGGCCGGCGACATGCTGAATCCCCAGTGGGCCGATCCGGCCGGCGCGCGGCTGTTCTTCATCGGCACCCGTGGCGGCGTTCCCAACGTGTGGCGGCTCGAGACGGCCAGCGGCGCCATCACCCCGGCCACCGACCTCACGACGGGCGTCGCCGGCATCACGCCGACGAGCCCCGCGATCTCGTCGGCGCCGGCCGCCGGCCGCCTGGCGTTCACGGCCGTCGACGGAAACGCGCTCCGGCTCTTCCTGCAGTCCCCGCCGCATCTGCCGGACGTGGCGCGGTCCCTCGGCGGCGACGACGCGGCGATCCTGCCGCCGGCCGATCGACGCACGAACGACGTGGCGACCTACCTGGCCGACGCCGCCACCGGCCTGCCGGCGTCGGCCGCGGGGTTCGACGACGTGCCCTACCGGTCGCGCTTCGGCCTGGACGCCGTGGTCCAGCCGAGCGTCGGCGTGGGCCTGGACCGCTTCGGCAGCTTCGCCTCCGGACAGATCGCGTTCCTCTGGAGCGACATGCTGGGCGACAAGTCCCTGCTGACGGCCTTCCAGGCCAGCACCACGCTGGACAGCACGTTCTCGTACCGCGACCTCGGAGGCGCCCTGAGCTACGCGGACCGGTCGCACCGCTGGAACTGGATGGCCACGGCCGAGCAGTCCCCCTACCGCTGGGGCTACGTCACGGGAGGGGCGGCATCGGTGAACGGCCAGACGGCGCTCGTGACGCAGGAGGTCATCTCCCGCCAGACGCTGCAGGCGATGTCCGGCGTGGCGGCCTATCCCTTCAGCGAGTCCCGCCGCGTGGAGTTCGGCGCCGGCGTGCAGCGCTACACCTTCACCGAGAACACACGCACCATCGCCACGGTGAACGGGAACGACGTCCTCGACGAGAAGACGTCCCGCGACTTTCCAGGGCTGACGCTGCAGCGCTCGATGGCGGCCCTGGTCTACGACAAGACCTCGTTTGGCGCGACCGGGCCGGTGCTCGGCCAGCGCTACCGCCTCGAGGTGGCGCCCACCGTCGGGACGATCCGCTACACGGGGCTCCTGGCCGACTACCGGCGCTACGTCATGCCGGCGCCCTTCTACACGATCGCCGGGCGGGTCCTGCACTACGGCCGCTACGGCGGCGGCGGCAGCGACAACCGGCTCGCGCCGCTCTTCCTCGGGTACCCCGAGCTCGTGCGCGGCTACGACGTGGGCTCCTTCCGCGCCGAGGAGTGCGACGCGCAGGGCTGCCCGGTGTTCGATCGCCTGTTCGGGTCGCGCATGCTCGTGGGCAACCTCGAGCTGCGGATGCCGCTCCTTCGGCCGTTCGGCCTGAAGAGCGGGATGTACGGGCCGCTCCCCGTCGAGCTCGCGCTCTTCGCCGACGGCGGCGTGGCCTGGGACGACGGCACCTCGCCCGCCGGGTTCGGCGGCACGCGGGACTGGGTGTCGAGCGCCGGCGTCGCCGCGCGTCTCAACGCGTTCGGCTTCGCCGTGGTGCAGTTCAGCGCCGCCAGACCCTTCAACCGGCCGGGCCGCGGCTGGGTCTACCAGTTCAGCCTGACGCCCGGCTACTGAGGTCATCATGCGTACCACGCTGCTCGTCGCCATCCTCGCCGTCGCCTGGGCAGGGCCGGCGATGGCCCAATCGGCGCCCGTCGAGAAGGCGACCTCGCTCGCCGTGACCGGCGGCGTCTCCAACACCGACCGCGACACGGGCGCCGTCTTCGGCGGAAGCGCCCGCTGGGAGTTCACGGCCAACCTGGCCCTCGAGGGGACCGGACGCTGGCTGGATCGCGGGACGCACCCCGACGCGTGGGCCGCCGAGGTGGCGGCCGTCGTCGGCCTCGGCGGGCGCCGCGACAGCGTCATGCCCTACCTGGTCGGCGGGCTCGGCGTGCACCGCCGCACGTTCCACACGGGCGCCGGCCCGGCGCTGCCGGAGTTCTACGGCCGGCGCGTGCGGGCCTCGGCCAACCCGATCGCGGACCAGGTGACCTTCACCGATCCCACGTTCGTCGTGGGCACCGGCATGGAACTGCCGCTGTCGCGCACGGTGGTCGTGCGTCCCGACGTGCGGGCCTTGCTGGTCCGCGGCGACGGCCGGGGGGACACCGTGGTGGTCGCCACGGTGAGCCTGGGATTCCGCTTCGAACACAAACCGGTGACGCCGGCGCGCCGGCCGCTGCCATGAGGAGACGGACCATGATTGTCCAAGAGGTGATGACGGGCGGGGTGCTGTCGTGCCGGCCGTCGGCGAGCCTGGCCGAGGCGGTCGGCCTCATGTGGACCGGCGATTGCGGCATCGTGCCGGTGGTGAACGACCGCAACGAGGTCGTCGGGGTCATCACCGATCGCGACATCGCGGTCGCGCTCGGAACGCGCGGGGGCCGCGCCGCCGACCTTCAGGTCGGCGACGTCATGTCGTCCGACGTGGTCCGGTGCACCCCCGCCGACCGCCTGACCGACGCGCTGGCGCTCATGCGGCAGCACCGCGTGCGGCGCCTGCCGGTGGTCGGCCTCTCGGGCGAGCTGCTCGGGATGCTGTCGATCAACGACGTCGTGCTGCAGACGCCGCAGCCGGTGACGGGCGATCCGCTCGTCGACACCCTGCAGAGCATCTGCGCCCACCACCACGAGCTGGTGGCGGCGCCCGCCTCCTGACGCCGATCACGCGGGGGTGATGCGGAAGTTCCGCATCATCCCCATGTCCTCGTGCTCGAGGATGTGGCAGTGGTAGAGGTACAGGCCCGGGTAGCGCGAGAACGTGAGCTGCACGCGCACGGTCTCTCCTGGCAGGACCACCACCGTATCGGTCGCCTCGGTGTCGTTGAAGCCCTCGGCCAGCGGGTTGTCTTGCGCGCCCGTCCGTGACAGCACCCGGAATTGCGTGCCGTGCACGTGCAGCGGATGCGCCATGGCCATGCCCATGGGGTTCGGCTCGTTGCGGAACTCCCACACGTGCGTCGAGCCGGCCGCCACCCGCTCCCCGGGCGCCACGCCGTCCATCTCGAAGGTGCGGCCGTCGATCAGCCACTCCATCCGCATGAACGTGAGCGGCACGCGCCGGACGGGCGCCGACGGCGCGGCGCGCCACGCCGGCGGCGGCACCGACAGGCGATCGGGCGGCGTCACGCGCGGGCCCGTGGTGCTGGACGTGGTGAGCGTCAGGAGATCCAGCGGTGCGCCCTGCGGCAGCGGCGCGGTCTCGCCCATCATGCCCACGCGGCCGACCGCCGCTGTGGGAAACTCCAGGCTGCGGAGGGCGAGCGTCGCCCCCGCCGGCCGGCCGGACAGATCCAGCAGCACGTCGGCGCGCTGTCCGGGCGCGAGCGTGAGGACCCGCCGCGAGCGCGCCCGCTCCAGCAGGCCGCCATCGCCGCCGAGCACGAGGAAGGGCGTGCCGTCGCTCCAGGCCAGCTTGTAGAAGCGGGCGTTCGAGCCGTTGAGCAGCCGCAGGCGATACGTGCGGCGGTCCACCCGGAGTTCGGGCCGCGGCCGGCCGCCGACGAGCACGCGGTCGCCGAGCCAGCCGTTCATGGTCTCCATCATGGCGTCCATGCCGCCGCCCATCCCGCCCATGCCCATGCCGCCGCCGCGTCCGCCCATGCGGCCCATGCCGCGGCCGCGCATGCCGCCGGAAGGCGGCGTGTCGGTCGCACGCGCGCCGGCGTACACGAACTGGTTCGCGTCGTCGAAGCGGCGATCCTGCAGCACCAGGAACAGCTCGGCGTCGCCCTCGGGCAGGCCCAGCGCGTCTTCCTCGGGATCGGAGACGAGGACGAGGCCGGCGAGGCCCTGGTACACCTGCGCGCCGGTCCGCATGTGCGGGTGCGGGTGGTACCAGTAGGTGCCGGCGCGGTTCACGACCTCGAAGTCGTAGACGTATTCCTGGCCGGCCGCCACCGCGAGTCGCGGATGGCCGTCGGCCGCTTCGGGCACGTCGAGGCCGTGCCAGTGGACGATGGACGGCTCGTCGAGCCGGTTGCGGAACCGAATGCGGACCTTCTGGCCGCGGCGGAACCGCAGCACGGGCCCGAGGTAGGACCCGGGCAGCGCCTGCACCGTGGAGGCCGGCCCCTTCACGACCGACGCCGTGTATTGCCACACGCGCGTCGGGCGGCCGGGCAGGACGGCGACCTCCGCCGGGGCCGCGGTGAGCGCGAGCTCGACATCGGGGACCTGGACGGCGGTGTCGCCGGCCCCGGGCACACCGGCCCAGGCCAGGGGGCCGCGCGCCGGCAGCAGGGCCGGAACCGTCAACAGTCGAAGTACCTCGCGCCGATCCATGGCGTGCTCCCTTCTCGTTCCACGCCACGAATGCCGACACCCGTGGCGTAACGGACAGGAGCAAACCGTGAGCCAGCCGGCGCCACGCGTTTCCACGCGCCGGCGGGGCGCGCGGGCCGCCGCGCGGCGGCCCGCATCGCGGGGAATCCCGTGCCGTCCGGGGAATCAGGGGAGGCCGGTCGCGAACAGGAAGCTCAGCCCGATCTCGGTCGCGGTGAAGTTGCAGTGCCCGTAGCGGTCGATCGGCACGGGCACGAACAGCCCGCGATCAGTGAGGTCCACCTTGGGCCAGTACAGGAGCTCGTGGGCGAAGGGCACGATCTCGTCGCGCGTCGTGTGGAGGGTGACGAGCGGGATGGCCAGGTCGCCGTCGGTCTCGTACGGCCCGAGCGCGTTGAGGGCGGTGCGGGAGGCCGCGAAGCGGCGGACGCGCAGGTTCAGCCGCAGGTCGTTCGACGATCCGAAGTACCAGCGGCCGACATTGCCATAGGGGCTGCCGCCGAGCTTGGTGCTCGCGTCGTTGGTGCCGAAGACGTTGTACGCGAGTAGCCCGAGGGCGCTCTGCAGGACCGTCGACGGATCGGCCGGATCGTAGGCTGCGCGCGAGACACGCATCAGCTCCAGGGCGCGCGCCGGGTTCGAGGCGAGGGCTGCGGTGACGGCGGGCACGTACACCGTGGTCCACTGCGCGATGACCGCGGGCGGGATGTCCACCGGCGAACCGGGAATCACGCCAGGGAAGAAGTAGTCGAAGAGCACGCGGAAGTCGCCGAGATAGGTGAGCTGCGCCCGGAACGAGCCGATGGGCCCGCAGGCCGCCAGCGCGCTGTGGAACTCGCCCGGGAAGCGCTCGGCCAGCAGCGTGGCCACGAGGCCGCCGTTGGACACGCCCGTAAGGTGCGTGCGGGCCGGCGGGCCGTAGGCCGCGGTGAACGCGGCCACCAGCTCGCGCACGTCGTCCACGCCCTCGAGGACGGCCAGCCCGTTCTGTCGGTACGACGTGGTCGCGAAGGCATAGCCGAAGCTCCCGACGAGCGCCGGCAGCGGCACGCCATCGGGCGTCGTGAGCTGATAGAAGCCCAGCGGCAGCTGCGGCGCCGTGTAGCCGGGGGCGAAGACGACGAGCTGGCCGTTCCAGGTCGGCGGCACGCAGAACAGCGAGAGGGCGTGGCTCGGGAGCGTCCCGGTCACGCATCCGGGCGGCGTTTGCGCCTGGACCGGGGCCACCAGGGCCGCCGCGTGGAGGATCACGCCCAAGCAGAGAACACGGCCGACGCGTGTACGCATGACTGCTCCTTGGGAAGGGGTCCGGCGAGTATACGCCCCGGCCGCGGGCGCGACAGCCGGGACGAGTGGCGCGGCCGAGCCGGCAGGCCGGGACCGAGGTCAGGCCGAGGCGACGCGGCGGTGCCGATCGATCCAGACGCCCCAGGCCACGAGCAGCCACAGGAGCTGGGCAGACCACGCCACGGCGGCAACGCTCGGCGGCGGCGGGCCGAGCAGGTTGGCGGCGTGCACGACGAGCAGGAAGGCGACGAGCGCCCACAGCGCGCGCAGGCCGATCCGATCCGCGGCCGTCGTCGTCCGCGCGTAGAGCCATACGCCCCACGCGAACATCCCCACCTCGAGCGGGACCTCGACCCACGGGTGGTTCCACAACCCGAGACCCACCTTGGGCCCGGCGTCGGTCGGCGCGATGGGCATGTCGGGCGCGTGCGTGATCCAGTCGAGCACCCAGTGACTGACGACGAGGGCCGCCACGATGCCGACCGGGCGCCAGGCGCGGTGTCGGAGGACGCGATAGGCCAGGCCGACGACGCAGCCCCAGACCACGAGCATCACGAGGCTGTGGGAGAACGGATACGACACGAACACGAGAGGTGTCAGCGCGGTGGCCCCGGGCGCGATGCGCACCACCTCGATTCCGGCGAGGACCAGCGACGGCCACAGGAGGTCCGCGAACTGGGCGGCCAGGAACAGCAGGCCCAGCGACGCGGACGGTGCCGCCCGCTTCGCGGCGAAGCCCAGCGCGTAGTGGCCGATGAACATCGCTCGGTGCATCGTAGCAACATGCGCGGGCCGGGGCGCACCCGCCGCGCTGATCGAGGGACGAAGCACGGCCGTTCGGAGCGATAATCGCGCGACGGCCCCCTCCACTGACCCGCGTCGGCCGGTGCGCCAGCTGCCGCGCGGAGGCTGTGCCATGGAACGCGACCGTCGATACTTCGCAGCAGCCTCGGCGCTCTCGGGCCTGCTGCTACTGGCGGCCCCGGACGCCCGCGCCCAGGAGGGGTGGGGCACGACCCCCGACCTGCTGTCGGGCATCGCGTCCACGGGCGGTCAGATCTACGCGCCGCACGTCGATGTCGACGCGGCCGGCAACGCCGTCGCCCTCTGGACCGACCAGGGCCCCACGATCTTCGGCACGGGGCCCGTGGTGAACACCGCCCGGTTCGACGTGACGACCGGCCGGCGGAGCACGCCCCTCACGCTCTCGAACCGGGAACGGTCGGCGTGGGCCGTGGACGTCGTCGCGGACGCCGCAGGGAATGCGCTGGCGGTGTGGGTCACCAACCCCGTCAGCACGCTTTTCATCGGGCACGTCGCGCGATACGACGCCGCGACCCAGCAGTGGGCACCCGTGGTCCTGGTGCCCGATTCCTTCGTCCAAAGCATGGCAGTCGCCGTGAATGCCAATGGACGCAGCGTCGTGTGTTGGAGCACCTACGGCGCTCCTTCGGGCGTGAATTGTCAGCGGTACGCCCCGGCCACCGGGTGGGCTCAGGCGGAAACGATATCGAGCTCGATCTTCCTCGAGGACGTCGCGATCGACGCCGCCGGCAACGTGCTCGTCCTGTGGCAGTCGGGCACGACCCTGCAGGCGCGGCGCTTCGACGCCATGGCGGTGTCGTGGGGCGCAGTGATCGATCTCGCGACTGGTCTGTCGAGTAATGGCCCCGTCGGTGCGAAGCTGGCGATGAACGACAACGGAGAGGCGGTGGCCACATGGAGCACCGCCTACACGCTCGACGCTGCACGGTATCTGCCCGGATCGGGGTGGACGGCTGCCGTGACGCTGAACGCGTTCGGGTCGAACACCGGGGCGCGTCCAGCGATCGATCCGTCCGGCCGGATCACCGTGGCGTGGCTGAACACGTTCCCGGCCGACCCGTTCTTTCCGCCGCCGCTGATCCTGGTGGCGCGCCTTGCCAACGGCGCGTGGGGGACACCCGAGGAACTGCCTGGGCAATGGGGAGGTTACGCGCTCGGATCACCCACCATCGACGTGGACCATGACGGCAACGTCCTGGTCGCGTGGAGTCGGGGGTATCGGGGCCTGTTGAGCCGGTTGTACGCCGCCCGGTTCGCGATATCGACGAGCCAATGGACGACGGATGCGGATCTGTCGCCCCTGTCGCAGTCCACCTACGACCCGGACGTCGCGTTCGATGGCTCCGGCAACGCCGTGGCCGTGTGGTTCCAGTCGGCGAACGGCCTCTCGGTGCCCCTCTCGCTGCGCTGGCGCGCCACGCCGGCGGCGCCGGCCATCGCGGGCGTCGCGCCAGGGCCGGGCACGCTGTCGGTGGACGTCCTCCTGCCTTCGTCCGTCGATCCCGCCCTCGCGCCAACCAACCTGGAGTACTCGCTCGATGGTGGCACGACGTGGACGCCCCGCAGTCCCGCGAGTGCGGCCTCGCCCCTCGACATCACCGGCCTCACCGACGGCGTCACCTACACGCTCGCCCTCCGTAGCGTGAACCCGGCGGGCGTCGGAACGGCGTCCGCTCCCGTGCAGGCACACAGTGGCACCGCGAGCGGCCCAACCGATCTGCGCGTCGTCTCGCGAACCGGCCGGACTGTCACGCTCGCCTGGGTCGCGCCGGCGGCCGGGCTCGTGCCCACCGACTATCTGATCGAAGGCGGACTGGCCGGGAGTTCGCAGGTGCTGGCCAGCGTGCCCACGGGTGGGGCGGCCACGCAGGTCACGTTCGACGCCCCGGACGGCGCCTTCTTCGTGCGCGTCGTGGGGATGGCCGGTCCGATCCGCCTCGCCGCGTCGGCGTCCATCCAGATCACGGTGAACACCACGGCTGTCCCCGCGGCCCCCGTCAACCTGCTTGGCAACGCGAGCGGCGGCGTGCTGGATCTGTCGTGGACCAACAACTGGAGCGACGCGCCGCCGACCGGGATCCGCCTCAGCGTGTCCGGCGCACTGACGGCGTCGGTGGATCTGCCGGTGGGTGAGTTCTTCCACGGCGCGGGCGTGCCGGCCGGCACCTACACGTTCACGGTGTCCGCGCTCAACGGCGCCGCCGTCAGCCCGCCCTCGGCCCCGGTGACCCTGACGTTTCCCGGCGCCTGCACCACCCCACCGCTGCCACCGGCGGCGTTCAGCGCCAGCACGCAGAACGGAAGGTTGTACGTGGACTGGGTGCCGCCCGCGGCCGGCCCTGCGGTGATGGAATACTCCGTGTTCGCGTCGACGCCGACTCCCATCGCGTTCCACACCGCACAGCGCTCCCTGGCCGTGCCCGTGCCGCCCGGCACCTACACGCTGGCCGTCGCCTCGGTCGGCCCCTGCGGCACGAGTGCGGTGACACCGGCCCAGATCGTCATCGTGCCCTGATCGCGGCGGCGCCGAGCGCCGTCGGCCCAGGGGCACCGCTGAGATATGCTCTCCGGCGCTTCGGCGCGTGGGGCCTGCACGTCCTGGGTGCGACGCGCGAACCGGTGGAGGCAGGGTGATGACGCAGGGCACGCGCACGAGGGTCACGCTGGTCGCCACGCTCCTGGCGGTCGTGGTGTGGGGACGGGAACCCGCGAGCGGCCAGGATGTGGCGTTCGGCAACCCCGGGTTGTCGCTGTACAGGCAGCGGTGCGCCTCCTGCCACGACGCCGCGGCCGGCACGCCCGAAGCGGCGCGCACCCCGCCGCGCGCCACGCTCGCGAAGATGACGCGCGAGCAGATCGGCGCCGCACTGGAACCCGGCGGCATGATGGCCGCGATGGCCAAGGGCCTGAACGCGGCCGAGCGGTCGGCCGTGGCCTCGTATCTGTCGTCGGTCACGGCGCCCGCCGCGGATCCCGGACGCGGCCTGTGCACGGGCGCGGCCCGTCCCTTCGACCCCGCCTCCCAGCCGCAATGGAACGGCTGGGGCAACGGTCCGTCGAACTCGCGCTTCCAGACCGCTACGGCCGCGGGCCTCACCGCGCGGACGGTGCCGTCACTGACGCTGAAATGGGCCTTCGGCGTCCCGGGTGCCGTGACGATGAGCGGACAGCCGACCGTGGTGTCCGGCCGCGTCTTCATCGGCACCGACATCGGGATCGTGTACGCGCTCGACGCCGCCACCGGCTGCGTCCGCTGGCAGTTCAAGAGCGACGCCGCCGTCAGGAGCGCGATCAGCATCGGGCCGATCGCCGGATCGAAGCCCGCTCGTCACGCGGCCTACTTCGGCGATCTCCGGGCCAACGTCTATGCCGTGGACGCCGAGACGGGCGCGCTGGTGTGGAAGGTCAAGGTGGACGACCACGCGTCGGCCCGGGTCACGGGCGCCCCGGCCCTGGCGGGCGGGCGCCTGTACGTGCCCGTGTCGTCGGTGGAGGAAGGCCCGGGCGCGCGGCCCGACTATCCCTGCTGCACCTTCCGCGGGAGCGTCGTGGCGCTGGATGCCGGCACGGGCCGGCAGGCCTGGAAGCGCTACACGATTCCCGAGGCGCCCTCGATCGTCGGCAAGAACGAGGCGGGCACGCCGCTCTGGAAACCGGCGGGCGCCGCGATCTGGGCCTCGCCCACCGTGGACGCCGCCAGGAACCTGCTGTACGTCGCCACGGGGAACGCGTACACGGAGCCGGCCCCACCGACGAGTGACGCCGTCCTGGCGCTGGCGCTCGACACCGGCGCGATCCAGTGGGTGTCGCAGGTCACGCCGGACGATGTGTTCGTGATCGGCTGCCGGGCCGGCAATGCCAACTGCCCCGACGAGGTCGGTCCGGACTTCGACTTCGGCAATTCGCCCATCCTCCGGACGCTGCCGGGAGGCCGGCGCATCCTGGTCATCGGGCAGAAGTCCGGCGTCGCCTACGGGCTCGATCCGGACAACAAGGGCGCCGTCCTGTGGAAGTACCGCGCGGGCCAGGGTGGAATGCTCGGCGGCATCGAGTGGGGGTCCGCCGCCGACGATCGCGTGATGTACGTGCCCGTGTCCGACGTGCTCCTTCCGAACGCGGGCGGGCTCCACGCCATCGGCATCGGCAGCGGCGAGCGCATCTGGCACACGCCGGCGCCGCCGCCGCCCTGCACGACCGGCCCTGGCTGTTCGAGCGCGCAGTCGGCGGCGATCAGCGTGATCCCGGGCGTGGTGTTCTCGGGCGCCGTGGACGGCCACCTGCGCGCGTACGACGCGGCCAGCGGCCGGATCATCTGGGACGTGGACACGGCGCACGAGTTCGACACCGTGAACGGCGTACCCGCGGCCGGCGGATCGATCGACGGCGCCGGCCCGACGATCGCGGGCGGCATGGTGTTCGCGGGCTCGGGCTACGGCCGGTGGCGGGGACGCCCCGGCAACGTGCTGCTCGCGTTCGCCGTGGAATAGACGGGGGAGGAATCCCCCGATGCCCGCGATCGATCGCGGGGAGCCCGACGTGGTCGCGGAGCGCCCGGACGACCCGCAATCCCGACAGGATCACGGCGACCCGCGTGACGCCGTGCCGGGTGGATGCGGGCGTCGCGGCCGCCCCGAGAGTCAGTGGCGCGCGGCCGTCTCCAGTCCGTGCAGGGCGAGCCGGCGCCCCGGCGTCCGGGCGAGCGCGCGCTCGAACGCCGTCCGGGCCTCGCCGGGGCTCCCCTGCCGCAACAGGAACTCGCCGAAGAGCTCGAGCGTCGGCTTGTCGATGGTGGGCGGACCGAACGCGATGGGCAGCGTCTGCTCCTTCCCCGCCGCCTCGGCCAGCTTTGCGCGGGCCGCGCCCGCGTCACCTTCGAGCTCGGCGAGAAGGCCCTGGATTTCCAGGACGAAGATGTCGGGCCGCACGCGATAGGTCGGATCCGGATCCGCGCGCCGGGTCTCGAGCGCCACGACGTCCCTCGCGGCCGCGTCGAGGCGCTGCAGGGCCTGGCGTGCGCCAGCGGCGTCCTTCAGTCCGATCGCGCGCAGCCCGTCGGCGAACGCGAAGTCGAGCCGCGCGCCCGGGCCCGCGTTGGGCGGCAGGGCCATGCCAGCGGCCTCGCCGGTCCAGTCGGCCGTGTCGACCAGGTAGCGCAGCCGCATGTTGGCCAGCGAACCGGCGCGGCTGTTGTCGGGGTCCATCGACATCACCGGTGCGGCATCGGGCGACGATGCGGCCCTGGCGTCGCACCCTGCCAGCGCCTGACGCGCCAGATCCACCTGCCCGAGCTGGAGATAGGCGTAGCCGAGCCACGTGGGATAGTGCCCGCAGCCCGGATCCGCGCCGCGCATGCGCTTCACCGCCGCATTGGCGGCGAGGTTCGCGTCGACGGTCTGCTGCCACATGCCGAGCGCCAGGAAGATATGCGACGTCATGTGCTGCGCGTGGCCGGCGTCGGGCGCTACCTTCGCGTAGAGGCGCGCGGCCCTGAGACCGAGCGGCGCGTGCGTGGGGTCGTCGTAGCAGTGAATCAGGTAGTGCAGCAGGCCCGGATGCTCCTGATGGGCCAGCCAGGCTTCCTCGAGAATGCCCGCGGCGCGCATGTAGATCGGGATGTCGCGGCCCGCGTGCGCCGTGCCCAGAATGGCCAGCCCGTAGAAGGCCGTCGCCTCCACGTCGTCGGGGTAGCGGGCATGCAGGCCGGCCATGGCGCGTTCGAACCGGAAGTCCCGGTCGGCCTTCGAGCCTTCGCCGTACAACACCTCCACGACGTCCATGTAGGCCCGCTCGCGCTCGGTGCCGGCCTTGGCACGGCGAGCGGCGGCGGTGGGCCCGAGCCGGGCCAGGACGGCCCGCGCCGCCTGGAGGTCCTGCTCCATCCACACCTGGTGGGTATGAGCCATGGCCTCGCCCCAGTACGCCATCGCGAACCCGGGGTCGGCCGTCTGCGCCCGTGTGAACGCCGCAATGGCCGCCGGATACTCGAAGTCGTGCAGCAGGGCGAGGCCCGCGAGAAAGTCGGTCTGCGCCGCCGGCGCCCCCGAATTGGGGAAGACGACGTGGCCGTACCCCTCGGACGCCAGCCCGCGGGGGGCCGCAAGCAGGCAGACGACGGCGAAAGCGAGAAGGCGCATGGCGAGAACATAGCACGCTCTATTTCACGTACCGGCACGACAGCCATTTCCGGATGTCCGGTGCCATCTCGTCACGCAAGGTCCGAAAGAAGTGGAGAACGAGTACTTCGCCGACGGGCTGATCTCATGAGGCGCCCGCGCTGGCCGCCGGATGCGACCGCACGATCGTCGACGTCACAGGCAGGCTCATACTCGGTGAGTCCGCCGATGCCCTGAAGGACAAGGTCCGCAGCCTGCTGCAGCAAGGTCATGGACGGATTGTCGTGAATCTCGGCGAGGTGTCCTACATGGACAGCTCCGGGCTTGGCGCGCTCGTGTCGGCCCATGCGACCGTGAGGCGTCAGGGCGGCGCGCTCAAGCTCCTGAACCTCACCAAGCGTCTCCAGGATCTGCTCGTCATCACGAAGCTGCTGAACGGCTTCGACTGCTACGACGACGAAGCCGCGGCAGTGGCGAGCTTCGGCGCCGCCTGAGGCTCGAGCACCGGCCTCACGCGACGCGCACGGCCTCGGCCGAGTCGTTCCGCGACACCGCGCACGCGCAGACCGGTCACGCGATGTCCCAGGAGCTGACGCCGGCCCAGCGTCGCGCCGACGCCCTGGCGCTCGTCGCCGAGACCGCCCTGGCCGGCGACCTCGATGCCGGCACGGCGGGCGATCGCTATCAGGTCGTCGTGCACGTGACGACCGCCGAGCCCGCGGCCGACACGGCCGTGCCGCACGGGCGTGTGCGGCCTGCGCGAAACGTCGCTGCCCTCGTCGATGGCGTGCTCGAGGTCGAGCATGGCGCGGTGGACGTTTCGATGGAAACGTCGCAGCGGGTGGCGTGCGACGCCTCCGAACGCGACGGAACGGCGGCCGGGCGTGGCCGTGGACGCCGTTCGAGGGCGTCCACGGGATTCGTCTGAGGCCCTGGTCCGACGCATCGGAGTGGCCGTTTGGGCCGTTGGCACTGCAGGTCCTGGCCGGGCCGGTGGTGTCAGCTGGCGCGCGCTCGGCATGTCCGTGACGCCTGGGGCCGCGCATGAGCAGCGCATCGTGCACCGCGACCTCAAGCCCGCGAACATCAAGGTCCGCAGGATCTACGCCGGCTTCCACCTGAAATTGCTGCATGCCGGACAGACGATCCGGACCACACGCATTCAGGCGGCCGCCAGGGCCCCTCGCCCCGCCGTGCACTGATTCCCCGCCAGCCGCGGGCCCGACCGGCACCTCCGCGCATCCCTGGTGATTCTCGCGCCTCGCCGCGGGCGGCAGCGTCTGCCATAATCCGCCCATGATTCGCCGCACCTTCGTTTCCGCCCTCACTGGCGTTGGCGCACTGCTTGCGGCCGCCGCGCCGTCGCCGGCCGCCGCACAGAGTTCGACATCCGGGGCCAGCCCGAGGCGCCATCCACAGGACGACTGGCTCGACCAGGCGCCGGCCGGGCACCGCGTGGTGTTCGACTGCTGGATGTCGGACACCGTCGGGGAGACGGTCGGCTTCGCCGCCAACTGGTACCGGGTGAACAAGGACCAGTACGGCCTGTCGGACGGCGACCTGGCAATGGTCATCGTCGTGCGCCACGGGTCGGCGCCCTTCGCCTTCGGCACGGGTGTGTGGGCGAAGTACGGAACGATCCTGGCGGCGAACATGGCAGCCAACGACCCCAAGGCCCATCCCATCCCGACGACCAACGTGCACGCCGAACGCTTGCAGGGGCTCGCGAAGCAGGGCATGCGCCTGGCGATCTGCAGCCTGTCCACGCGGCGGTACGCGGGCGCCATCGCCAGGGAGACGGGCCAGGAGCCCGACGCCGTCTACAAGGAAATCACGGCCAATCCCATCGGCCCCGCCACGTTCGTGCCGGCCGGCGTGGTGACCGTGACGCGGGCGCAGGAACGCGGCTACGCGCTCGTGAGCATCGGCTGACGCGCTGGTTTCTCGTCGCCGCCCGCCAGCCCTACTGACCGGACCGGCGCCAGCGACCGAGCTCGGCGTCGAACGCCGGCATCAGATCGCTCTGGCCCAAGGCGTCTTCGAGCAGCCGCAGCGTGGTCCGGATCCGGTCGACGTCGAGCTGAGCGCCGCGCTCCGACAGCACGCCGCGCACGTCCTCGACGTCCTTCTCACGTCCGGCGAGCAGCTTCGTGACGATCAGATCTTCCGGGCTGATGAAGGGCACGAGGGTCCCAGCCACGTCAATCGGCACGGCCCGTTCGAGAAACAGGTCCTCGAGCCCGGGTCCGGCCAGGACGACATCGAGGGCAAGACCCGACGCCCGGTGTTCGAGCGGCACGACCCGGGTCGTCCGGATGAAGGCCTCGGTGGCGTCGATCCGCAGCGAGAAGCCATGCGTGTCCAGCATGCGCACCAGATGGTCGGTCGAGGCGGGACACCTGACGGTCACGTCCACGTCCGTCGTCAGGCGCGGGCGCCCCCACACCAGCGCGGCCTGGGCGCCGAAGACGTACCAGCGGGCGCCGATCGCCTCCAGTGCGACGGCGAGGTCCGACAGCAGTTCAGCGGGGCCGAAGGACGACGGCACGCAGCGCCTCTCCGACGCGCTGATGGACCAGAAGATCGTCCAGCCGGTGCTGGCGGCTGGGCCAGTCCGGCCGGAGCCGCTGGGCGTGCGAGCGCAGCTGGTCCGCGACGCGGAGCACGTCGGCAGCGGTGCGTCGGGCCTTGAGCGCGTGCCAGGAACGGCGCTTCGACGTCGCGACGGCCGACCAGTCTCGCCCGACGAACTGCCGCACCGAGTCGCGATCCACGGGCCGATCCTACCATCCAGGCCGCGCCGCCCGCGGATCCCGACGATGACGCGAAGGCCCTGACGCCGATCCGCGGGCCACCGCCGCGGCGTGACGAGCGCGGCGCCGGCCGACGATAGAATCGACGCGGACTCGCCTGCGATGAGAACCTGTGGCGCCCGGTGGCTCGTGATGGGTCTGGCGGCGTGGGTCGGTCTCGCCCCTCGGGCCGCGGCCGAAAGCGCTCAGCCCGCGGCACGCTATGGAGCCGCGCAACGCGGCGACGTGGTGGAGCTGCGCGACGGCCGGACCGGCACGAGCGTCACCGTGGTGCCCTCGGTGGGCAACATCGCCACCGCGTTCATGGTGCACGGGCAGAACGTGCTCCGCTTCCAGCAGGCATCGCTCGCCGAGTTCAAGGCGCGCCCGGGCCAGACCGGCATTCCGTTCATGGCGCCGTGGATCAACCGCCTGGACGAGCAGGCGTTCTACGCGAATGGCCACCGGCACGCCTTCGACATGAGCCTCGGCAACGTCCGCGGCGAGGTCCCCATCCACGGCTTCGTGACCACGACCGACCGGTGGCAGGTGGTGTCCGTCGACGCGACGCCGCGCGGGGCGTCGGTGACGAGCCGGCTGGAGTTCTTCCGGCAGCCCGCGTGGATGCGGCAGTGGCCGTACGCCCACACCATCAGCATGACCTACCGCCTGGTGGACGGCGTGCTGGATGTGGAGACGTCCATCGAGAACCTCAGCACCGAGCCGATGCCCGTGTCCGTCGGCTTCCATCCGTACTTCCAGCTCACCGACGCCCCGCGTGACGAGTGGCGCCTGACGCTCGGGGCCCGTACGCGCTGGCTGCTCGACGCCCGCAAGGTGCCGACCGGCGCCACCGAGCCGGCGGCGACGCTCCTGCCGCCGGGCTCCGCGCTGGCGGACTACAACCTTGACGACGTCTTCGGCGATCTCGTCCGCGACGCCGACGGGCGGTCCACCACCAGCGTCCGCGGCCGGACCCAGCAGCTGGACGTGGTGCTGGGGCCGAACTTCAAGTCCGTCGTGATCTGGGCGCCCAATCCCACCGGCAAGGGCCGTGGCGGGCAAGGCGACTCTCCGCCGGCCGAACGCAATTTCATCTGCATCGAGCCCATGGCCGCCATCACCAACGCCCTGAACATGGCGCCGCGGGGGCAGTACGCGGACCTGCAGTCGATTCCGCCTGGCGGCACCTGGCGGGAGCGCTTCTCGGTCAGGCCGAGCGGATTCGAGCCGCCGCGCTGAGCATCCGCCCGCGGCCGCGCGCCTCGCGTGACCTCAGCGGGCCAGGTCGTTCCGGTAGACGACGCCGCCCTTCATCACGAGCCGGATCGACCGGAGCGCACGGATATCGGCGGCCGGATCCCCGTCCGTGACGACGAGGTCGGCGAGCTTGCCGGGCTCGATGCTGCCGAGCCGATCCTCCGCGCCCAGCATCGTCGCCGCATCGATGGTGGCCGACCGGAGGGCCTGCAGCGGCGTCATCCCGGCCTGCACGTAGTACTGCGCCTCGCGCACCGTGGCCGTGGTGCCGTCGTTCGGCTCGAACGGGAACTGGTCGGTGCCGAGCGCGATCCGGACCTTGTGCCGGATGGCGCGCTGCAGCATCGTGAAATGCGCCTCGCCCACCGACGCCACGCGCGCGAGATACCAGTCCGGAGAGCCGATCTTCCGGAAGAACTCCATCACCGTGGGCTGCGCCACGACGATCGTGGGGACCAGCCACACGCCCTTGGCCGCCATGCGCGCCAGCACTTCGTCGGTCAGGAAGTAGCCGTGCTCGACGCCGTCGAGGCCGGCGTCGATGGCCTCGAGCGTGGCGCCCGGCGATCCCGAGTGCGCCGTCACCTTCAGCCCGTGGCGGTGCGCCATGTCGGTGACGGCCGCCACCTCGTCCCTCGTCATGTGCGAGGCGGCGATGTCGCCGTGCGTGTCGGCGATGCCGCCCGAGATGGCGATCTTGATCCACTCGGCGCCGTCGAAGGCCCGCTGCCGGACGGCGCGCCGGAACGCCTCCGGCGAGTCGAGCCCTTCGTCGCCGGGACTCCAGCCGTGGCCGCCGGTGACGTTCAGCGTCGCGCCTGCCGTGAACATCCGCGGGCCCACGGCCTCGCCGCGCTCGATGGCCCGCCGCAGGGCGAAATCCGCGCCCCTCGCCTCGCCCGTGGACCGCGTGGTGGTGACGCCGCTCAGGAGCGACAACCGGGCGTTGCTGGCCATCCGGAGCGCCAGCGCCGCGTCGGTCTCGCCGGCGAGCGCGTCGCCCTGCGCGCCCGGCAGCACGAGCCCGTAGTGCGTGTGCACGTTCATCAGGCCGGGCACGATCCACTTGCCCGCCGCGCGGATCACCTCGGCGCCGGCGGGCACCGGCGTCGAGCCCGCCGGCCCCACGGCGACGAGGCGCTCGCCTTCCACCACGACCACCGCGTCGGGAATCGCCGGACCGCCGGTGACGCTCACGACCGTGGCGCCCACGATCGCCACGGGCCGCGGCGGGACGGGAGCACCTGGCTGCGCCGGGGCCACCGCGCCCGCCACCACGGCCGCGTACCAGGGGAGCCACGCCGCGACGACGGCGGCACCGAGTACTGCGCGCATGCGCGACCTCCTCACGAGCCCGCCTGGTTGAGCTCGTACTTCATGATGCGGGCGTGACGGCCGCCCTTGTCCCGTTCGAGCCCGTAGACGTCGCCGGCGGGCCCATGCCGCCGCGCCAGGACGGCGTCGAGCTCGGCGCGGTCTTCGCCGGTCAGGACCAGGGTCGCGGCCTGCACGGTAGACGCCAGGTGCCGCGCGCTCGTCGCGCCCACGATGGCCGCGGCCACCTGCGGGCGGTCGAGCACGTAGCGGATGGCGACCGCGCCCGGGCTCGCCGCGTGCCGCCGGGCGATGCGGTCCACGACACCGAGGAGCACCTGGAACAGGGCCCAGCCCCCGAACTCCTCCACGATCAGGTGGTACTTGGTGAGCGACCGGTTCTCGTGAGGAAACGGCGGTTCGCCCGCGCCCAGCCACCGCTCGCCGAGGAATCCCCCGGCCAGGGCGCCGTAGCACAGCAGGGGAATGCCGCGGGCCGCGCAGGCCGGGACCACCGCCGCCGCGGGCCGGTGGTCGAGGAGCGAGTACTGCACCTGGAGGCTGGCGATCGGCACGCCGGCGTCGGCCAGTTCGGCAACGCGCGCGGCATCGACGTTGGTGAGCCCGACGAGGCGGATCTTGCCCTGCTGCCGGAGCCTGGCCAGCTCGAGGGCCACCTCCACGTAGCGCGGGACGTCGTAGTCCCACCAGTGGAACTGCACCAGGTCCAGCCGCTCGACGCCCAGGCGCGCAAGGGACCGATCGACGGCCCGGACGACGTCGTCGCGGCCGACCGCCGCCAGCGCGCTCCGATCGGGCACGAACTTCGTGTGCACCTGCACTGGCGTCGCGCCGGCCGGCCGGCCGGACAGGAAGCGGCCGATCAGATCCTCGACGCCCGTGTAGATGTCGGCGCAGTCGAACGTCGTGATGCCGGCGTCGACGAACCGCGCCATGTCGTCGAGGGCGGCGCCCGCGTCCACCGGCCCGTGCCCGCCCGCCAGTTGCCAGCCGCCCTTGATGATCCGCGAGATGGTGTAGCCGGGCGCCAGCTCGACGCGCGGGACGCTCATCGCGTGCGCGGCCGGCGCCGGGGGGGCCGGACCTGGCGCCGCCTGGCCCGCGGCAGCGGCACCGCCGTCACCTCGCCGTGGCGGAAGGTGGACGAGCCGGTGCGCGTGATCCGGAACCGCCCGCCGCAGTTCGGATCGGGACACGCGATCTCGGCGTCGGTCGTCATCCAGTCGTGCGCGTGGGTGACGCGCTGCTTGGCCGGCAGGAGCGGCAGGAGCGCCGCGAGCGGATAGAGCGGGAACGTCTGCCCGGCCGGCAGCGACAGGTTCTCGCCCTTCAGCTCGAAGTAGTCGCCGGCGGCGTGGTTGCAGACCATGGGCCGTTCGGTGGCGACGACCTCCACTTTCAGGTCGTACAGCACGAACGAGTCGTCTCGTGGCGGTCGTCGCATCGAGTCTCCCGGTGTGGGCCGCCAGTGTACGCCGGGGCTCGCGCGAGCGTCGAGCACGGCGGGCGGGCCGGGGCACTTCGACGATAATGCCGCTCGCGCCGGCCCACGCGGCGCCTCACGATGCCCTCGCCCCCGCCTGCCTCCACTCCTCCGCTCGCCTTCCACGGCGGGACGTTCGGCGCGCTCGCGCCGTTCGCGCTCTTCCTGGGCGGCGTGGCCTGGCTGGCGCTGGCGGGCGCGCCCGACGAACACGGCTTCTGGCCGATCCTCGTGGCCGCGCTCATCGCGGGGCTCCTCCTCGCCCGCGATCGCACCGCCTACTGCGACCGACTGATCGCGGGCATGAGCCAGCCGATCGTGCTGCTGATGATCATGGCGTGGCTGCTGGCGGGCGTGATCGGCACGGTGATGAGCGCGTCGGGCTTCGTGGATGCCCTGGTGTGGCTCGCCCGCCTCGCGGGGCTCGGCGGAGGCGGCTACGTCGCGGCCGCGTTCCTCGCCTGCTGCCTGGTGTCCACGTCCACGGGCACGAGCTTCGGCACGATCCTCGTCTGCGCGCCCCTCCTGTATCCCGCGGGCGGCGCGGTCCTCGCCAGTCCGGCGATGCTGGCCGGCGCGATTCTGGCCGGCGCAACCTTCGGGGACTCGATCTCGCCCATCTCGGACACGACGATCGCGTCGTCGGGCACGCAGGGGGCGGACATCGGCGGGACCGTCAGGAGCCGCCTGAAGTACGTGCTGCCGGCGGCGCTGGTCGCGCTGATCGTGTTCGCCGTGTTCGGCGGCGGATCGTCCGCGAGCGCGCCCCCGGCGCCCGACGCGGCGGGCGCCCGCGGCCTGCCGATGCTCGTCGTGCCGGCGCTCGTCATCTGGCTGCTGCTGCGGGGCCGCCATCTCGTCGAGGGCCTGCTCCTGGGCGTCCTGGCGGCCGTGGTCACGAGCGTCGGCCTGGGCCTCGTGCCCTGGTCCCGCGTGATGGCCATCGACGCCGCGAACTTCACGGCGACGGGCCTGGTCATCGACGGCATCACCCGCGGGCTCGGCGTGTCGGTGTTCACGATCCTGCTGACGGGGCTCGTCGCCACGGTGAAGGCGGCTGGCGTGGTCGACCGGCTGGCCGGCGCCGATCGCGGCGCCGCAGCGTCGCCCCGGACGGCCGAACTGCGAATCTTCGGCGCCGTCTCGGCCGCCGTGCTGCTCACGACGCACAGCGTGGTCGCGATTCTCACGGTGGGCGAGCTCGCCAGCCGCGTCGGCGGCGCGGCCGGCCTCACCGCCTACCGGCGGGCGAACGTGCTGGACGTGACCGTCTGCACCTATCCGTTCCTGCTGCCCTATTTCATTCCGCCCATCCTGGCGGGCGGGGCCACGCGGGCCGGCGAGGCCTTCGGCATGCCCCGCGTCACGCCGTTCGACGCGGGCCTCCACAACGCCTATTCCTGGGCCCTGCTGGCCATCGTGGTCGCGGCCATCGTCACCGGGTACGGCCGGGAAGAGGGCGCGCCGTCGGCCGGGCGCTGACGCAGGATTCGGCGTCCCGTCAGAAGCTGGCCGCGATCACGCGGCGAGACGGGGCCCGGTCGAGGCCGGGAGGCCGACGAGCAGCCGGTCCTTCGGCGTGATGCCGCCTGGAAGCCGCTGCGTCCACACCTGGTAGCCGCGGGCCTGCAGGCGGATCGCCCGCAGGGTGTCGACGGCGAGCGCCAGGTCCATCCAGCCGCGGAGCGGCCCGGGATCGCACGTGGCGTCGTCGTGGCAGCAGGGCAGCACCGCCACGGCCGCGCCCGCCGACGCCGCCGCGTCGAGCACCTGGTCCGTCAAGGCGCCGCAGGCATGGCTCGAGACCACGACGTCCGAACGGTGGAGCGTGACGGCGTCGAGCGGCGCCTCGATCCAGCGCACGCGGCCGGCCAGGCGCGGCCACTCGCTGGTCAATGCGCTGTTCAGCGCGCCGCTCGAACGGGGCCGCGAGGGGTCGACGACGACGGCGTCCGGCGACGTGTCGTCCAGCAGCAGCATCACGTGGGCCAGGAGACCGTGCCCGCCGCCGACGTCGATGACGCGGCCGCCGCGGCGGCGCCGGCGGACGCGCCGCGCCACTTCCCAGGCCTCGTAGAGCTCCTTGCGCGGCAGCACGCCTGCCTCGCAGACGGCCCGGCCGAGCCGATCGAACAGGCCGTCACCCGGGAACCGGCCGCGGTCGTGCCGCGTCAGGCGTCCCTTCGAGGACGGATCGAATGCCACGCGGCGATGGTACCGAATCCCGCGCCGCCGGGCGACGCCCCGCGCGGCAGCGCCGCCCAGGGGGCGGACGTCGTCACCGGGGCAGTTCCCACGCGCTGCCGTTCGCGGCCCGGACCTCGCGCAGCTCGTAGCCGTGCTCGCCCTTCACGAAGTCGAGACTCGACTTGGCGCGCGGGTGTCCGGACTCGTCGGGCGTGGTCAGCACGATCGCGTCCACGTGGCGGTTGGCGTCGCGGATCGCGAGCATCGAGTTCTCGTTGTCGAGCTGCTCGACCGTGTACTGCCCCGCGGGGAGCCTGACCGACTCGACGGTGAAGGCGAACGGCACGCGGATCTGGGCGATCGGCAGGGCGCTGGCCGTGCCGGCGCCGAGCAGGGAGCAGGCGCCCACGAGGGCGAGCCCGCTGAACATCTTCGTCATGGTGTCCTCCCGAAGCCGATGGCTTCTATCAGGTAGGACGGTGCCCCGGCTTGCCGGGACGTGACGGGGGCATGACATCGCGGACAGCACGCGCGCGACAGGCGGTCGAGCCGGCGGCGCGGCCTCTGCTACAGTGAGCGCCGCGAACACGGGAGGCCTCGAATGAAGGCGATCGGAGCATGGATGGCGGCGGTGACGCTGGCGGCCGTGGTGGCGGCCCCGGCCGGCGCCCAGGAGGCGCGCCGCCGCTGGGAGATGCAGCGGCAGATCCGCCTCGACAAGTTCGAGCAGATCCTGCCGGGCGCCATGAAGGCCCAGGGGATCGACATGTGGCTCGTGGCGGTGAAGGAGAACCACCGGGATCCGCTGTGGGAGGACCTGGGGCGCGGCTACGTCAGCGGCGTCGGGTACTACGTGTTCTTCCTCCGCGGCGATCGCGTGGAGCGCCTCGCGCTCGGACCCGAGGGGTACCTCATCGAGGAGTCCGGCGCCTACGACGAGTTCCTGCCGGCGTCGCGGCTGGCCGACGTGGTGCGCCAGCGCGATCCGAAACGGATCGGCGTCAACATGTCCGAGGAGCTCGGCCCGGCCGACGGGCTCACGGTCACGATGCGCGACCACCTGGTGAAGACGCTCGGCGAGCCGTACGCGTCGCGCCTCACGAGCGCGGAACGGCTGGTCTCCGAGTTCCGATCGCGCCGCGTCGCCTCCGAGATCGTCGCCTTCGGCGAGGCGGCCGGCATCGCCGTGGGCCTCGCCGAGCGCGCGCTCTCCAACGAGGTCGTGACCCCGGGCAGGACGACGCTGGAGGACGTGGCCTGGTGGCTCCAGGACCGGCTCCTCGATCGGGGCCTGGGCTCGGAGTTCGACATGCCGTCGGTGTACGTGACCGGCCCCGACGGCATCGTCGCCACCTCGTCGCCCCGCATCGTCCAGCCGGGCGACGTCATCATGATCGACTGGGGCGTGCAGCTCATGAACTTCGGCACGGACGTGAAGCGGGTCGCGTACGTCCTGAAGCCCGGGGAGACCGAACCGCCCCGGAGCATCCGCGAGGCCTTCTCGAAGGCGGTGGCCGTGCGCGACGTCCTCAAGCCCGTCATCAAGGCGGGCCGCACCGCGAAGGAGACGATGGCCGCCATGGACGCCGCGCTGAAGGCGGCCGGCTACGGCGTCATCGAGTTCAACAAGCCCAACGCCGACCAGGCGACCGACGTGGTGTACGGCTTCCACCCCGTGGGCAACACCGGCCACGGCATCGGCCCGTCGATGACCACGTGGCAGCCGCTGCAGAGCACGTTCACCCTGCACCACCAGCACGTCTTCTCGTTCGAGTACTTCGCCTACTCGCCGATCGCGGAGTGGGGCGGCAAGAAGCTCCGGATCCCGATCGAGGACGACGCCGTCCTGATGGAGCACGGCGTGCAGTTCCTGCACCCGGCCAACTACCGGCTCCTGGTGATCAAGTAGGCCGGCCGCGGCGCCCGCCGGCGCCGGCTACTGCAGCAGGTCGAACATCCGGCTGAACTTGATGACCAGGCTTCTGTCCTCGCGGCGGGGCGTGGGCCGGAGGTCGTACAGGCCGCGCGTGTCGTTGTAGACGATGAAGAGGCCCGTGTTCGCCGCCTGGATCCAGCCGAACCGGAGGTTCATGGACCACACGTCGGCCCGGTCGTTGTACTGCACGAGCGACTGCACGAACAGGCGCGGCGTGAAGGAGTAGGACACCCGCGACCGCACCAGGTTGGTGACGAACGAACCCTGCGGCAGGTCGACGTCGTTGCGCTGATACGACAGCTCGCCGGTCAGCGCCTGCCCGGCCCGGAAGCGCAGCGTCGGGTTGATGGTCTTGCGGTGGCCCGTGAAGAAGCCGCCGAAGAACGTCTGCAGGTTCAGGCTCAGGGGCTTGGCCTGGTTCGTCATCACCACCGGCTGGGCCTCGACGTTGCGGTAGGTGCCGGGCGGCACGACGATGCCGGGATAGATCTCGAAGGGCTCGCGCACGCCCTCGAGAGTCATGTTCATCCCGGTGTGGACCTCGGTGGAGTCCTTGAACTGCCAGTGGTTGTCGAGGTGCCAGTAGCCGGTTTCCTGGAAGCCGTCGAAGCCCCAGTAGCCCCGATAGGCGGTGTGCGGGCGCAGTTCCTGGAAGACCCGCTTCGGGCGGAAGCGCGTCATGATGCGGACGTCCGGCTTCCGGTAGCCGCCGCGGGAGAGGAAGCCCACCTCGGGGTTGAAGTCCCCACCCACCTCCTGGTAGCCGGCATCCACGTCGATGCGCTGCAGGTTGGTCCGCGACCGCAGGTTGAAGGCGGTGTCGCGGCCGCTCCGGCCCGGCGTCTCCGTCTTCGCGACGAAGCCCGACACGATCGTGTGCTGCTGGAGGGCCCAGCGCGCGTCGAGCCCGTAGGTGCGTCCGTAGTCGCCGTCGCCGGCCAGGCCGCCGGTGGCGATCCGCTGGGTGAAGATGGCGCCGACGAGCGACCGGTTCGGCAGGTCCCGGCTGACGCGCACCACGGAGAAGTTGTTGCTGGCGATGCGGCCGTCGACGTCGTTGGTCTGCATGTTGAGCAGGCCCACGTTGTACTGACCGGCCTTGCCCGACACGCGGCCGCCGCCGATGATGGGCACCGGCTCGCCGTTCTCGGCCAGGCCGATGCGCCGGCTGAAGAAGAGGTCCACCTCGCCCTGGTTCCCGACCGAAAAGAAGCCGGCGTTCTCGAGGAAGAACGGCCGCTTCTCCGGGAAGAACAGGTTGAATCGGTCGAGGTTCACCTGCTGATCGTCCACTTCCACCTGCGCGAAGTCGGTGTTGACGGTGCCGTCGAGCGTCAGGCTGGGCGTGAGGCTGTACTTCAGGTCGCCGCCGAACTCGGCCGAGGTGTCCGTCGGGGCCGGCGTGACGCCGCTGGTGATGCTCTGTCCCAGGGCGTAGGGCATGACCTTGAAGTTCCGGACCGGCGGCGTCGCGATGCCGGACACGGCGCCGGCGAGCGACACGCGGTACAGGTTGAACTGCCGGGGAATCGGGGCCCAGTAGGCGCGTTCGTTCTTCCTGCGGATGTTGCGCTGGAAGTTCACGCCCCACGTGTGCTCGGCCGCCGCCGGGAAGCGGAGGGTCCGGAACGGAATCGCGAACTCGGCGGACCAGCCGTACTCGCCGGCGGCCGTGCGCACGGCCCACGCGCCGTCCCAGTTGACGTTGAAGCCGCCGCCCGACCCGCCCGACGAGTTGCCGCCGAAGGCGAGGCCGCCGCCGCCCTGCCCTTCGTTGGTCACCTGGCCGTCGTATTCGCCGCCGGCCGCGCTCGTGCCGAAGACGAAGCCGTTCTGGCGGTCGCGGAAGGTGTCGAGCAGGATGCGGAAGCTGTCGATCTCGTCGAGCGGCGCGTCGCGGCGGGCGTCGGCCGTCACGATCCCCCCGGGCTCCGAGTCGAACATGACCGCGCCCACGTACAGCGTGTCGTCCGTGAAGACCAGGCGCACCTCGGTGCGCTCGGTCGAGGGCGCCCCCTCGGTCGGCTGCTCCTGCCAGAAGCCCGTCAGCGGCGTCACGCCCTGCCACGCCGGATCGTTCAGGACGTCGCCGTCGAGCGTGGGCGCCTCGGCGACGGCGACGGCGGCGCCGGTGGGCCGGGGCCGGAGCGCCGGCGATCCAGGTGCGGCGGCGGGCTGCGCCACGGCGTCGGCGGTGATGGCGGTCGCGAGGACCAGGAGCGCGGCCCGGAGACCGCGAGAACGACGATCGGGCACAGGGGCAGTGCGATTCGGCATCGGTGGAAAGACCTTCGGGCCGGAACGGACGGGACTCGTACTATAGCCAGCGCTCCGCGCGCCCCGTGTCATGGGTTGTCATACGCGGCGGCGCGTGGACGCCATGGCCGAAGCTCGACCGTGACACGCGGATCCCGCGGGGCCGGCCGCGCCGCCGCCGCGGGTGCACGGCCGAGCTCAGGGCACGACTCCGCTCAGAGCACGCTGCGTCCCCAGCGCGCGATCAGGCGCTGGAACGCGGACGGCGACGGCAGCAGGGCGTCGATCTGGTCCTGGCGTTCCACCCACGTGGACAACCCGCACACGATGGCGAAGTCCACCAGCCCCGACTGCGCGCCGAGGCCCGCCACGGTGAGGGCGACCTCGCCGTCGAGGAGCATGCTCCTGTCGTTCATGTTCGACGAGCCCACCTGGAGGTACTGCACGAAGTGCGCGACCTCCTCCGGCGTCAGGCGCTCCGCGCGCGCGGCGATGAGCTGCCGCCCGGCTTTCCAGACCGCCTCCGGCAGCGCGCGCACGTCGCGCTCGAGCCCGCTCACCTGCCGCGCGCGTTCGTCGAGGTACGAGAGCAGCACGGCCGTCATCTCCGGCATGGCGAACACGCCGTCCCACGCCGATCGGCTCACCGCGAACAGCCCCTTCATGTGCAGCTTCGGCCGGACCTCGGCCGGCGCCTCGACCAGGTAGGACGGCGCGTGAGTGGCGTTCAGCTCCCGCGCCCGCGCCTGCAGGGCGTCGAGCGTCGCGTCGCTGATCGGCAGCAGCGTCTTGAACCACGCGCCGGCGGCCTCCCAGTTCGCGCGCGCCTCCGCCACGCGTCCGCCCACGTCCCCCACCGCCGAGCGCTCGTTGAAGAAGCCCACCTTGAAGAGCCCGCCCTGGGCCCCGATCGCGGGCGCGAGCCCCTGGGACAGGGCCAGCAACCGGCTCATCACCATGTGCATGCGGGCGGTCACGAGCCACGACGTGCCCGGCGAGTTCGCCACCGACGGCGCGACGACGAGCACGCGGCAGCCGCGCAGGGCGCTGCCGAGCAGCAGCGATCCCCAGAGGTCGCTCTCCCAGAGCGAATCCGGCGACATCAGCACCGAGCCTGGCGGCATGACGCTGAGGAGCAGCGCCTTGGCGGCATTCGCGCGCTTGGGCCCGTAGCCCACCTCGTTGTGGCTCTGGAGCACGCGCGCCGAGGGAATGATGCTGGACATCAGGCGATCGCGGAACGCCTCGGCCCCGGCCGCGTACTCGGGCCCCAGCGGACGGCTGCGGAAGGCGGGCGGAAGGCGATCCCCCGTGAGGCCGTTCTGCTCGAGCAGACGGCGCGCCGCCGACTTGACCTCCAGCGTGGCGGGCCCCTTCACGACGAGCGCCCGGTCCTCCCAGGTCGCGCCCGAGTAGTGTTCGCCCAGTCCCATGCCGCTGAAGAGCGCCTCGCCGTCGGTCGGGTCGTCCTCGGACAGGTCGTAGAAGACGATCTTGCGATGGTCGCGCATCAGGTTGTCCGGCATCCCGAGGAGCGGGAAGAGGCCGTGTCCCCAGTACGAGAAATCCGACGGGTGCGTGATGTGCACGTGGACCTTCACCAGGCCGCGGAGCCAGGCCTCGCCGAACCGCGCGCGCCCGGCCTGGAGCCGCCGCGATTGGGCCACCGCCTGCTGAAGCGCCCGCTGGGCGTCCACCAGTTGTCGTTCGGTGTCCGGGTTCCGTGGCAGCGCGATGTGGTGGGTGAGCGGCCGCTCGAGCAGCGTCATCCAGCGCCGCCCGTTGTAGCGTTCGTAGTAGTACTGGTCGAGGATGATGTGGTACTCGGGCAGCGCACCGGTCTCGTCGTAGCGGGCCACGCGAGCCGCGAGGGCCGCCAGGTACTGCTGCACCTGGAGGGCCGACACCCGGTCCACGCGGCCCTGGTCCGCGGTGCCGCGCACGTCGTGGATCCACAGCACGTGGTGGCGGGTGGCTGCCGCCACGGTGCGCGCCACCTCGAACTGGAAGGCCTCGTTCACCACGTAGTCCACGCGGTTGCCCTCGGTGAACCGGTCCCCGGTGACGCGTTCCAGCAGGGCATCGATCTCGGGCTGGGAGTCGGCCTCCGCCGCCGCGAGCGCGACCTGCGGCGGGAGGAACACGCGCCGGTCGTCATGCCAGACGTGCCACACGTCGCGGCGCACGCCGTCGAGCTCGCGCAGGGCGCCGTGGAACGCCGTGATCGCGGCGGCGCGCTGCCCGGCGGTGAGGCCCGCCGCGGTCAGTTCGGCCGCCAGGCGACGCTCGGCCGCCGCCGCGAAGACGTACAGGGTGCCCGACGACCGCCGCTGTCCGAGCAGGCCGTCGAACGGCAGGACGACGTCTTCGAGGACGATGCGGCGCACGCGGTGCGCCACCGCCTCGAGGGCGGCTCGATCCTCCCCCGCCGCCGAGGCCGCCGCGCCGAAGAGCGCCGGCCACGCGTCCAGCATCCGCGCGAGCACGGCGTCGACGGGACCGAGCGCCGAGACGGCGGCCACATCCGGCGCCACCGCCCGGGCCGCGTCGCCGTCCAGGCGCGGCCGGAGCGGCATCGCCACCCGGGAGACGGCATCGGCCGCGGCGCGGAACGCGCGAAGGGCGGCATCGAGCTCCGGCAGGCGGGGCACGGCGATGGGCCGGACGGACGGCAGGACGGCCTTGTCGGACTGCGGCCGGGTGCGGCCGGCATGCTGCCCGACGGGCACCGTCAGTCCCACCTGCAGCGTCTGGTCGCGGCTCGGGATCCAGCCGAGGCGAAGGCGCGTGCCGTAGCCGAAGAGTCCGCCGCGGCGCACGTTGAAGTCGGTGCCGATGAGCGCGTCGAGGCGGCCTCGGCGGGCGTCGTAGTCCACGCCGGCGTGGAGCCGGGCCAGCGGACTGACGCCCAGCAGGCGGAGGCCGGCTTCGGTGCCGTCGCGGCCCACGCCGACGACGCCCTCAGCGCGCAGCACGAACACGCCGGCCAGCGGATTCCCGATGTCCCGCTCGACGCCGGCCACCCCGAGGACGGCCGACCGCGTGGTGTCCGCCGACACGGTGCCCTGCCATTTGAAGATCGGCGGCTGCCCGAGCGACCGGATTCGCCCACCGGCGGCGACGTCGAGCGGTCCCGTGGCGGCCGGCACCGTCGGCGGCGTGGCAAGACCGGGGGCAGCGGCCCCGCCCGCGGTTTCGGAGCTGGCGGTCTGGGCCATGCCCGGCCGGGACACACCACCGGCGATGGCCACCCCGACGAAGAGAGCCGCTACCGTGCGCCGCATGGGCTCACCGCCGCCCCGGGGCACCTGCGAATGCCGCGCCAGTGCTCGCCCCCGCGCGAGCGGCGGCGGCCGCACCCGCGCGGCCGCGTCCTCGGAGGCCCGGGCAATTCTCCGCGACCCGGCGCGCGGACGGCGTGCCGGGATCGCCACCGATGCCGTCCGAACCGGGGCCCCGTGGCACGTCTTTGGCTCTACCCACGAGGGCGCTCAGCGTGAGTCGTCTCAGCATGCGGCAGTGGGGGGCCGGAGGCGGGCCGTCGTTCGGGGCGCGGCGCGCGCTCCGACTCCTGCCAGCGCTCGGCACGATGCTCGCGCTGGCGCTCTCGGCGGCCGCGCAGACGCCGCCCGACGGGTCACGGCGCCCGACGGAGGTCGAGCCCTCGATCACGGGCGCCGCCATCGTCCACGACAACGACAACCTGCCGCACCCCGGCAACACGCTGCGCGACGACAACTACTCGGCGGCCTACGAGTTCCGGATCAACGGCCGTTTCGTCAGGGACGCCCGCCTGTCGGCCCCGCTCGAAGGTCTCGACTGGCTGACGGGCGTCGGCCGCCTGCACGCGCGGGGCACGCGGCGCTACCACTCGCTGCAGTTCCTGGGCGTCGTGTATACGCCCGATCGGATCCAGTCGCCCGAGGTGCAACCCGACGATCGCCCGTACGCGTCGCTGGTCCTGCTGAACGTGAGCCGGACCTCGATCGGCGGCGCGGCGCGGGATCGGCTGTGGTCGAGCGAGCTGTCCGTCGGCATGCTGGGCCTCGATCTCCCGGGCGACGTCCAGCGTCTGCTGCACCGAACCCGGCGCTGGATGACGGGCAAGTCCGTGCCGGTGGACCCGCTCGGGTGGCCGAACCAGATCTCGGCCGGGGGCGAGCCGACGGGGCTCTACCGCGTCGGATACCAGCGCCGCCTGTGGGGCGACGGCGCCGCCGGCCGCCGCAAGCACTGGGAAGTCGTGGGCGCCCTGGACGGCAGCGTGGGCTACACGGTCACCGCGGCGGGGGCGCTCTCGGCCCGCGTCGGGGGATTCACGTCGGAGTTCTGGGAGTTCCCCCGCGGCGTGGCGAGCACGGCCGTGGGCCAGCAGGAACCGGCGCCGCCCGGCGCCCCGCGCTGGGACCTCTTCGCCTTCGCGCTCGTGCGGCCGCGCGTGGTCGCCTACAACGCCGTCGTGCAGGGACAGTTCATGCGCTCCGCCCACACCGTGCCGGCGCGCCACCTGCTCGGCGAATGGGAAGGCGGCGTCGGCGCGTCGCTGCCGGCGCGCGGCGTCCAGGTGCAGGTGGTCGTCCAGTTCGCCCAGGGGCGGACCGCCGACTTCGTCGGACCGAAGGCCCGCAACTACACGTGGGGGACCGTGGGCCTCTTCGTGAGCCGCCGGACGCGCCGCGTGCCGTGATCGGGACCCGTGCGGCGCTCGCCCGGCCCGGACCCCTCAGGCGTCCAGGGCCTGGCGGACGGCCTGCAGCAGTTGCGGCGGCGAGAACGGCTTCTGCAGGAAGTTCTGCCCCTCCTGGAGCACGAAATCCCTGCCGGCGACCTCGGCGCTGTACCCGCTCGCGAACAGGACCTTGAGGCCCGGGCGCTCGCGCAACAGCCGCCCCACCAGGTCGAAGCCGCTCATCCCGTCCGGCATGACGAGGTCGGTCAGCACCAGCCGGATCGCGTCGCCGTGCGCGTTCCATTTCGCCAGACCGTCGGCGCCGCTTCCCGCCTCGACGACGGTGTAGCCCGCGCGCTCGAGCAGCTTGCGCATCAGGACGCGCACGGCCGCCTCGTCCTCCACCACGAGCAGCGTCTCCGTGCCCTTCGGCATCTCGCGCCGGGCCGACACCTGCGGCCGGTCCGGCGCCGCCTCGAGGGCCGGCAGCATGACGGCGAAGGCGCTGCCGGCGCCGACCTCGCTCGTCGCCTCGATCCAGCCGCGATGCTGGCGGACGATGCCGAACACGGTCGCCAGCCCGAGCCCGGTGCCGTGGCCGGGCGCCTTGGTCGTGAAGAAGGGCTCGAAGATCCGCGGCAGCACGTCGGGCGCGATGCCGGAGCCCGTGTCCAGCACGCGCAGGCACACGTAGGGTCCGTCCGAGCAGTCGGCGTACGGCCGCGGCGAGGACGGCGGCAGCTCCCGCACGGACGTCTCGATGGTCAGCCGTCCGCCGCCGGGCATGGCGTCCCGCGCGTTGACGGCCAGGTTCAGGAGCACCTGGTCGAGCATGCCGGCATCGGCGCGCGTGAGCAGCGCGCCGGCCTTCAGCTCGAGGCGCAGCTCGACGTCCTCGCCGATGATCCGGCGCAACATGCGGACCACGTCCTTGACCTGCTCGTTGAGATCGAGCGCGCGCGTCTGCATCACCTGGCGGCGGCTGAACATCAGGAGCTGCCGGGTGAGGTTGGTGGCGCGGTCGGCGGACCGGCGGATCTGCTCCAGGCCGTCGCGTTCCTCGGCGGTCAGGTGCGGGCTCTCGGACAGGAGCCCCACCTGCATGACGATGGTCGCCAGGATGTTGTTGAAGTCGTGCGCCACGCCGCCGGCCAGGATGCCGACGGCCTCCATCCGCTGGGCCTGGCGGAACTGCTCTTCGGCCACGACACGGTCGGTCACGTCGATGGCGACCAGCAGGACGCCCTGCACCTGCTGCGCGGCGTCCAGATCGGGCACGAGCGACACCAGGCGGTGGGTCTCGCGCCCGCCGGCGAGCCGCGCCGTGCGCTGGTAGGCGACCTTCTCGCCGGCGAGCGCCTTCGCAATCCAGGGCGCGGCTTCCTCGTACGCCTCCTGGCCGATCACGTCGGCCAGGGAGCGGCCCACCACGTCGGCCGGCCGCAGCCCCGTGAGCTCGTCGTACGCGCCGGCGGCGAACCGGTAGCGGAGGTCGCGGTCCAGGCGGGCCACGACGAACCCCGGAAGGTTCTCGGCGATGCCCGTCAGGATGGCGTCCCTGTCCAGGGTCTCCAGCTCGGCCCGCTTCCGGGCGGTCACGTCCTCGGCGAACATGACGATGCCGCCCACCGTGCCCGCCGACTCGAACCAGGGCCTGACCTCCCAGTTGAGCCACTGCGTGTCGCCGTTCTCGCGGACGAACGCGTCGTCGCTCGCGCGGACCACTTCGCCGGCCAGCGCGCGCTCGTGGACCTGCCGCCAGCGTTCGGGGATCTCGGGAAAGATCTCGTAGTGGGATCGCCCGATCAGGGCCGTCGACTGCAGTTGATAGTCGGCGATCCAGCGACGGCTCGCCGCCAGGTAGCGCACGTCGCGGTCGAACATGGCCATGGCCGTCGGCGCGTCTTCGACGAAGCGCTGGAGGTTGGGGGCGGCGAACGCCGGATCCGGCCGGCGGCCCCCCTCGCCGTGGTCACCGTCCGATGCGGGCTCCCATGTCATCAGCGTGCTCCGACCGCAAGCATCCAGTGCGCTCGCCGGCCCATCGGCCGGGGCCGCGCGTCCGCGGGCCCGCCGAATCGGCGACAGCATACCCCTGACTCGATCGCCTCGGGGGGCCCACGTCGCCTGACGCCGCGCGGGCCGCGCCAGCTCAGGTGTAGGCACATGGCGGACGGCTCTGCTACCATCCCGCCGATTTCGCCTGGAGGCTGCCCATGCCGCTCGCCCGCCTGATGCTCGCCGTAGGACTCGTGCTGTCGTCGGTCGGCGGACTGTTGGCCGACGATGCCTGGAAGTGGAGCGGCAGCTTCGGCAAGGACGCCGTCGAGCTGCTCATCATCGGCGACGTCCAGGTGCACACGAGGCGCGCCGATCCCACGACCGCCTTCGCCCGCGTCCGCGAGACCCTCAAGGGGGCGGACCTCGTGTACGCCAATCTCGAGGGACTCCTCGTCGAGTCGGCGGGCGCGAAGATCGACATCCCCGACAAGCCGGAGTGGACCCATCCCGGCCCCGGCGGCGTGAAGGCCCTGGCGCCCGCGAACATCTCGGTGGTCGGCGTGGCGAACAACGTCGCCTCCGGCCGGCAGAACATCCTGAAGAGCCTCGCGGTGCTCGACGCCCACGGCATCGCGCACGTCGGCGCGGGCCGCAACCTGGAGGCCGCGCACGCACCGGTCATCGTGGATCGCAAGGGCACGAAGATCGGCTTCCTGCAGTACACCGCCCGCTGGTACCGCGAGGCCGACGCGATCGCCACGCCCACCGAGGCCGGCGTGGCCAGGCTGGCGTCGCGCGACGGCGTGACGATCGAGCCGGAGGATCTCGCGCGCGTCACGGCGGACATCGCGCACCTGCGGTCCCGGGTGGACATCGTGGTCGTGTCCCACCACAACCGCGACGGGTCGACGCCGGTGCAGTTCGAGGGCCGGCAGGGCACGTTCGCCTCGCGGGACCGTACGCGCGCCGAGGCCTACCAGCGGACCTTCGCGCACGCGGCGCTGGACGCCGGCGCGGACCTCGTGTTCGGCCACGGCACCCACACGGTGCAGGGCGCCGAAGTGTACAAGGGCAAGCCGATCCTCTATGCGATCGGCCACTCGACCTTCGACCAGCCCGGCTACGAGAAGTCCACCGACGGCCTCTTCGTGCGCACGGTGATTCGCGGCAAGCGCATCGTCCGGGTCTCGTTCGTGCCGGTCTCGCGCGACCAGCAGAACGACGTCTACCTCCTGGACCCGACCACGGGCGAGGGCGCGGCGCTGGTCAAGGCGGTCACGGAGCGGTCGCCCGCGCCGCCCGGCCTGCGCCTCGACGGCAAGGAAGTGGTGCTGCTGGACGCGGCGACGCCGCCGACGGCACGCTAGCGGCGGTCGCCGGCGTTCAACGCGCGGGGTCCGTGCCGCCGGTCCGGGCCAGGCGTTCCAGGCCCCGCTCGATCCGCTCGAGGCGCTCCACCACGCCCACGATCTCGACGTGGGCCTTCACGTTGACCTGGTGATCCAGGTCCGTCCGGATGCGATCGCGTTCCGACTGCCGGTTCTGGCTGACGAGCACGAAGATCGACAGGAAGATCGCCTCCAGGCTCACGATGAGCGTGAGGAGGCCGAACGGAAACGGGTCGAAGGCGAGGCGGGCCGGCAGCCAGCCGGCGCTCGCGACGATGTTGGTCAGGATCCAGGAGCCGAACCAGCAGAGGTGCGCGATCGTGAAGGTGTGGCTGGCGGCCACGCTGGCCACCACGTCGCTGACGCGCTGCCAGCGCGTGGTGCCCTCGGCGATGACGGCGTTCGGGTTCTTCAGCCCGCGCAGCGCGACCGTGCTCGCCCGTTGACGCGCGCCCAGGACCTGCAGGACGTCGATGGCGACACCGGGACGCGCCCGGAGGAAGGCGTGAAAGGCGTCGCGGCGCAGTTCGATGAGGGAGCACTCCGTCACGGCGCGCACCGTGGCGCTGCGCGGCCCTCCGTCGAAGAGCGACAGCTCACCGAAGATGCCGCCGGCCTGGAGCGTGTCGAGCAGCACGTGCTGGCCGTCGGCGGCCGGCGCCGTCACCTCGACGCGGCCCGACTCGATCACATAGAGCGTGTCGCCGTCGTCGCCGAACCAGAACACGGGCTCGCCGGCCGGCACGCGGCGCCGCGTGAGACGCGCCTCGAGGTCCGCCAGCCCCTCGGCATCGAGCTTCGCGAAGATCGGGAGGTGCGCGAGCGCCGGGTGCGCCGCCGGTTCCTGCGTGCTCACGGGTGGGCCTGCGCGGCGGCTGGGGGGCGGTGCTCCAGCACGAGGCCCACCGCGGTGCCGCGCTTGAATCCCTTCCAGTAGGTGTGGGCCGGCAGCGGGGTCCCGTCGCGGTCCACGGCCCAGACTCCGTCGCGGCCGTTGGGAACCACGCGGAGGTAGGCCTCCTTCGAGCGGTCGCCCAGCAGGTGCAGGTCGACCCACGCGGTGACGAAGTGCTGGAGGATGTTGTTCATGCGCATCGTGTCCCACACCGGATCGGCGTAGTGCACGAACGGGAAGGACCGCAGCCGCTCGGAGAAGACGGCGGCCTCGACCGGGGCCGGAATCGGCGCCGCGGCGTTGTGGTTGGCGTTCTGGAAGGTGAGCAGGTAGCGATCGGCGTTCACGGCGCCGTCGAAGATGGCGCGCGTGCCCCGCTCGTAGCCGGAGACGTCGTCGGCGCTGCCGGCCACGAAGAGCACCGGCGTCCGGATGCCGGCGAGGCCGGCCGCGTCCCAGTAGCCGGCCTGCATGCCCCACGGGCCGATCGCCACGGCCGCCTTCACCCGCGGATCCCGCGATGCCTCGTAGGCCGGCGTGCCGGCCGCACGGTCGAGCAGGAGGCGGTTCGGCGGGGCCCCGGACAGCGCGGCGGCTTCGCGCCGGTACCCCCCGCCCACGAGGTTCACCACGCCGTAGCCGCCCATCGAGTACCCGATGACGACGGTGCGCGACGCGTCCGCCAGCCCCGCGAGGACGTGGCCGGGCGTGGCCGACAGCCGCGCGATCTCGTCGATGACGAAGCGCTGGTCGAGCGCGCGGTTGTAGAGGGTGCTGGCGAAGGCCTTCAGGTCGGCGTACGTGCTGTCGGTGTGATCGATCGAGACGACCACGTACCCCTTGCTGGCGAGGTTCTCCCCGAGGTGGCTCATCAGCAACCGGTTGCCGGGATAGCCGTGGGAGATGACGACGAGCGGCCGCGGGGCGCCGGCGCCCGGCGCCGCGTCGCGGACGGCGCGGCCGCGAAGCGTGATCGGCATCGCCGGATCACGCGTGGTGGTGGTGTACTCGCCGCCAGGCGTCTGGCCCGTCGCGAGCGCCGCCGGGTACCAGATCTCGAGGGCGAGCGGCCGATCGTAGCGGGCGGTGGGGCCGTCGGGCGGGGTGTTCAGGACGTCGACGCGCTGCCGATCGACCGCCGTGAGCGTCCGCACGCCCACCGGCGACGGGCCGAACGCCGCCAGTTCCGGCGCGAGCGGCGTGATGCCGTCGATGCGGTTGTCCTGGCCGGCCGCCAGGGGCAGCGCGATGACGGCCGTCAGCAGCACCGTCAGCCCGGCCGCGCGGACGCCCGGGTAAGCCCGGCCCATGGCGGCGTATTGTAGTCGGCCGCGCGCCCGCGCGCAGGAGTAGACTCCGGAGCGGACCGGTTCACCGTCTTTCCAAGGAGCCAGCCGTGAGAGAACGCGCGCTACTCACTTCCTGTGCCGCGCTGCTGCTCGGCGCCCTCGTCTCGGTCGCGGCCCAGGTGGCCGAACCCATCGATCTCGCCGCCCTCCAGCGCATCAAGGAGGAGGGCTTCGACCGCTCCAAGGTCATGGACACGGCGTGGTGGCTGACCGACAGGTACGGGCCGCGCCTCACCAACTCGCCCCAGATGCGGGCCGCCGCGGACTGGGCCGCGAAGACCCTGACGGGCTGGGGCCTGAGCAACGTGAAGCAGGAGCCGTGGGGCAGCCAGTTCGGACGCGGCTGGAGCAACCAGCGCACCGTCGTGCACGTGGTGACGCCCGAACCGTGGCCGGTGATCGCCTACGCGCGCGCCTGGACGCCGGGCACCGGCGGGCCGATCACGGCCGACGCCGTCCTGGCGCCGATCGCGAACGACGCCGACCTGGAGAAGTACAAGGGCACGCTCAAGGGCAAGGCGGTCCTCATCCAGAACCCGCGCGACGTGCAGCCGCTCTGGGAGGCGCCGGCCACGCGCTTCACCGACCAGCAGCTGGACGAGATGGCCATGCAGGAACCGCCGCGGCAGGGCGGCGGGCCCGGCCGCGGCAACTTCGGCGCGCAGCGCGCGTTCCAGGCCAGGCGTGCGGCGTTCCTCCTGGCCGAGGGCGTGGCGGCCGTGCTCGAACCGGGCGCGGGCATGGGCGACAGCGGCAGCGTGCTCGTCGCCGCGGGCGGCTCGCGCGATCCGAAGGACCCGCCCGCCCCCACCCAGGTGGCCGTGGCCACCGAGCACTACAATCGCATCGCGCGGCTCCTGGAGCACAAGGTGCCGGTGACGATCGACCTCGACGTCCGCTCGACGTTCCAGGACCAGGACCTCGGCATGTTCAACGTCGTCGCCGAGATCCCGGGCACCGACAAGGCCGACGAGATCGTCATGCTCGGCGCGCACTTCGACTCGTGGCACGCCGGCACGGGCGCCACCGACAACGCGGCGGGATCGGCCGTGATGATGGAGGCGATGCGGATCCTGAAGCAGTCGGGCGTCACGCTGCGCCGGACGGTGCGCCTGGCCCTGTGGACGGGCGAGGAGCAGGGGCTCATCGGATCGCGGGAGTACGTCAAGGCCCACTTCGCCGACCCGGCCACGATGCAGCTCAGGCCCGAGCACGCGAAGCTGGCCGCCTACTTCAACATGGACAACGGCACCGGCGCCTATCGCGGCGTGTACCTGCAGGGCAACGAGGCGGCGGCGCCGATCTTCCAGCGGTGGATCGAGGCGTTCGAGAACCTCGGCATGACGCACCTGACCATCCGCAACACGGGCGGCACCGATCACCTGTCCTACAACGCGGTGGGGCTGCCGGGCTTCCAGTTCATCCAGGATCCGGTCCAGTACGGATCGCGCACGCACCACACGAACCTCGACGTCTACGATCAGCTCGTGCCGGCCGACATGATGAAGAACGCCGTCATCACGGCCGCGTTCATGCTGCAGGCCGCCAACCGCGACGAGATGCTGCCGCGCAAGGCGCTGCCGAAGGCGCAGCCGCCGGCGCGGCCGCCGTCACAGCAGTAGGCCGAGGCGTCCGGCCGCTCGCGCGGCCCGGGCGTGGTCCCCCGCGGGCGGGCTCGCGGGGCCCGGGCGCCGGGGCCTCACCTGGTGTGCGCGCCGTGCCCGGCCGCGTGTCCCTGCGTGCCGCGATGGTGGGCGCACGTCACGGCCGGATTGAAGGGCGCGAAGATGCCGTTCGGGTTGTCGCGGTAGAGCCACACATGGCGATCGAAGTGCGGCTCGAACATGTGGGCCTCGTCGACGGCCGTCCGGGGATCGTCCTTCATGGAGTCGTAGGGCACGCCGTAGAAGCGCGGAGGCGCGTCGTGGCCGCTGGCGCGCCAGGCCTCCGCGAACACCAGGTTCTCGACCGCCACGAGCTCCAGCGAGCCGTCGGCCTGAGGTTCGTAGATGAGGATGCTCGGGCGCCGGAAGTCGGTGTGCGTGCCGGTGCCGTTGACGCGGGGCGACGGCGGCGCCGTGATGCCGAGCAGATCCGGACGGAAGTAGTGCACGCCCATCGCGCCCAGCGACGCCGGGCGGCCCATGATCTCGGCCGAGTCGCAGACATCGAACGGATCGCGAATGTAGCCCTCGGCCAGCGCGACCTTCACGTCGCGGAAGCGCTCCGTCACGCGCCGCACGTCGGCCAGCGAGGGTTCGCCAGGCGCGGGCGCCCCGCCGGCGTCGACGGCCGGGGCCGCCGGGTTCACGGGCACGCGGCTGACAGCGGCCGCGAGGGCGCCGGCGCCGAGCGCCGTCGCCAGTCCCAGGGTTGCCACGAGTGTCCAGCTTCGAGTCATCGTCACGACCTCCATGACGACTCATACGGAGCCCGTGGCGGCTCGAACGCTATCGTGACCTTGTCAGCACCCTAAAAGGATCGTATCGAGCGCGCCGAACCGGCCCGCAGCACGCGCGACAGGGCCGGCTCCCGATCAGCCCCGCCGCAGCACGACGAACAGGCGACGAAACGGGAACAGCGTCGAGCCGTCGGGGCGCATCGGGTAGGCCGTCCGCATCCTCGCCGCGTACTCGTCCTCGAAGGCGTGCCGCTCGGAGCCGTCGAGCGCCGCCAGGAATGGCCGGAGCCACGTGCCCTTCGTCCACTCCTTCACGGGATCCGGGCCGTGGAGCACCTGCAGGTACTCCGTCTCCCAGATGTCCACCTCGCCGAAGGGCTGGAGCGCGGCATAGTAGTCGGCGGGCGCCAGCACGGGCGTCTCGCGGATGAGCGGCTCGAGCCGCGGCCGCCAGGGCCCGTGGCGGGCCGCCTCGGCGATGCCGGTGTGGGAGGGCGCGCCGAAGTTGCGGGGCATCTGCACGGCCAGCAGGCCGCCGGACCGCACCTGACGCGCCAGGTGGGGAAAGAGCGTGGGGTGGTCGGGCAGCCAGTGCAGGGCCGCGTTCGAGAAGACCAGATCGGCGCCGTTCGGCGCCGTCCACCCGTCCACCGGGGCTTCGATCCACTGCCCGCCCGGGAGGGCCGCGGCGGCCCGGGCCAGCATCTCGGCCGAGCTGTCGATGCCCGTCACGGAGGCATCGGGCCACCGCGCCATCAGGAGGGCCGTGACCGAGCCGGTGCCGCAGCCCAGGTCGACGATGGTCGCTGGTCCGCCGCCCGGGAAGGCCAGACGGGCCACGAGATCCAGGGCCGGGCGCAGTCGCGGCTGCGCGAAGCGGAGGTACTGATCGGGATTCCACGTCGTCGCCATGCCGTTGAGTGTACGGCCGCCGGACGGCCGGCTAGGGCTGCCGGTCGAGCGCCGCCCGCACCACGCGCAGGAGTTCCGGCGCGGGCACGGGCTTGGTGACGAGCGACACCCCCATCGCCTCCAGCCACGCCGCATCGAGGGACTCGTCGGTGTACCCGGTGACGAAGACGACCGGCAGGTCCGGCCGGATCTTCCGCATCGCGGTGAAGGCCTCGCGCCCGGACCCGCGCGGCATCATGACGTCGAGCAGGGCCAGGTGCACGGCGTCCGGCGCCCGCGCGAACCGCTCGACGGCCTCGACGCCATTGGCCGCCGTGACCACCGTGTAGCCGGCCCGCTTCAGCAGCCGCTCCGTGAGGTGCCGGATGGCGTCGGCGTCGTCGGCCACGAGAATCGTCTCGGTGCCGGTCAGCGCCTCGACGCCGTGGCGATCCTCGGACTCGGGCGCCGACTCCGAGAGGGGCAGGTAGATCCGGATCGCCGTGCCCTGCCCGGGAGCGCTGTCCACGCGAATGAAGCCCTGGTGCTGCTCGACGATGCCGTACACCATCGCCAGGCCGAGGCCGGTACCGCGCTCGGGCCCCTTGGTGGAGAAGAACGGTTCGAACATCCGTTCGCGGACGTCCGGCGTCATGCCCAGGCCCGTGTCGGCGACCACGAGCGAGCCGAAGCGGCCGGCGCGGGCCCACGGGTGCTCGGCGGCGAACGCCTCGGACACCGTGACCTCCTCGGTCTCCACCGTGAGCGTGCCGCCGCCCGGCATCGCGTCGCGCGCGTTCAGGCAGAGATTGAGGACGACCTGGTGGATCTGGGCGGCATCGACGTGCACGGCGGGGAGCGCCTGCCCGAGGTGGGGCACGACCGCGACGCCCGCGCCGGCCGCCCGCTGCACCAGCGGCATCACCTCGGTGATGAGGGCGTTGAGCGAGGTCGCCTTCAACTGCAGGGGCTGGCGCCGCGAGAACGTCAGCAGCTGCTTCACGAAGCCCGACGCGCGCTGGCAGACGCCGATCGCCGATTCCAGATCGGCCGCCAGCGCGGGCGCGGTGTCGCGGGCCTGGTCGAGCGCGAAGAAGAGATGGCCGCCGACGGCCTGGAGGGTGTTGTTGAAGTCGTGCGCGATGCCGCCGGCCAGTTGCCCGACGGCCTGCATCTTCTGCGAGTCGCGCAGCTGCGCCTCGAGCTGCGCCTGGCGGGCCGCCGCGCGGTCGCGCTCGGTGAGATCGCGGAGGTAGCCGATGAACACCGGATCGCCGGATTGCGGCACGCCGATGACCAGCTCGCACGGGAACTCCGTGCCGTCGGCGCGAAGCGCCGGCATCTCCAGGCGCTGGCCCTGGACCCGGCCCTCGCCGGTCGCGCGGTAGCGCTCCAGGCCGGCGCGGTGGGCGCCGCGCAGGCGCTCGGGGATGAGGACGTCGGCGAGAGGGCGGCCCACGACCTCCGTGCGGCGGCGGCCGAACGTCCGCTCGGCGGCCGGATTGAACTCGAGCACCGTCCCGTGGATGTCCATGGCGACGATGGGGTCCAGCGCCGTGTCGACGACGGCCGCGCGGAGCGCCTCGTTCGCGGCCAGCGCGTCCTGGCGCGACCGCTCCACGCGCTGCCGGTGGCGCAGCCCCGCGATCAGGAGCCCCCCCATCACGACGGAGACCAGGGCGACGCCGATCATCGTGTCCGGGTCCAGCCCCGATCGGGCGCCGCCGACGAACACGACGGCGACGTTCAGGGCGGTCACGGCGGCCACGCCGCGCTCGCCGAAGAAGATGCTGGCGATCGCCAGGTCGAGCACCAGGTAGGACAGGGTCCGGAGGGGCTGGGGCGAGAGCGGCGTGCCCAGGCGGAACACGACGGCCAGCGGCATCGCGAGCACGGTGACGACGGCGGCGGCGCCGGCCCAGTCGGCGCGAGCCGCGGCCATGAGGAGCAGAATCACCCCGCTCCTCGTCAGGAACACCGGCAGGGCGCGCTCGACGTACTGGGGAACGGTCAGGCTGTAGAACAGGTCGTACCCCGCGCCCACGACGAGGACGGCGCCGAGGAGCCAGGTGATCGTCGTCCGGCGATGGGTCGCCTCCGCGCGCCGCGCCTCGTCGTGCCGCGTCACCTGCGTATCATCGAGGGGGAACGACGACACGTGGGCGAGGGTCGCACAGGGACCGGGAACCCGCAAGCGGCATCCACGGATTCCGTCGTCCGGCACGCGCCGCCCTCCGGCCCCGGCGGTATACTCCCGGGCAGTCCCCCGTGCGAGCGCCCCGCGCTCGCCAGGAGGATGCATGCGCCCGGAAACCCAGGGTTCCAACAGCCCCCCACGACGACCGATGACGGCCGGCGAGTACCGTCGTCTCCTCGCGCTCTATCCCACGCTGCTGGACGTGCCGTCCGACCTGCAGGACCAGCTGCGGGCCACCGGCGAAGTGGGCGCGCGACCGGCGGGGCGGCGGGTGTTCGAGGACGGGGATCCGTGCGAGGGGCATTCGCTGCTGCTCGATGGCACCGTCCGCGTGTCGCGCGCCGGCGCCGACGGGCGTGACGTGCTCCTCTACCGCGTGACGCCGGGTGAGAGCTGCGTGCTGACGGCCGTGACGGTGCTCGGCGGCACGGCGTTCCCGGCCACGGGCACCGCCGAGACCGACATCCGGCTGGTCCGGCTGCCGCAGGCGCTGTTCCTCGATCTGGTGACGGCCTCCACCGCGTTTCGCCGCTTCGTGTTCACGGCGCTCACCGCGCGGTTCGACGACCTGATGACCCTCGTGGGCGACGCGCTCTTCCGCCGCGTCGATCAGCGGCTCGCGGTGCGCCTGCTGCGCCAGCCGTCGCCGATCACGGCCACGCACCGCGCGCTGGCCGACGACGTCGGCACGAGCCGCGAGGTCGTGAGCCGCATCCTCGAGACCTTCGCGCACGAAGGCCTCGTGAAGCTGGGGCGCCGCCGCATCGACGTCGTGGACCGCGTCGCGCTCGAGGAGCGCCGGCGGCACGGGGACGTCGCGCCATGACCGCGGGCGCGAGCCCGTCCACCGGCGGCCTCCGCCGACCGCGGTGACTTTGGTCACTGACAGGGCACGGCCGATCACCTAGCGTTGGCCACGCCGGAGCACGCCGCTCCTGGCGCGCAGGCCCCTCTCCCCGCCCGCCTGCGGTGTCTCGACCCCAGGGTCGTTGTGACGTCTCCTCGAAGGAGGACACCATGCGAACCCACGCACTGCGTGCGGGGACGCTGGCCGCGGCGGTCGCGGCAGCGCTGCTCAGCGGACCGCGTCTCGCCGGCCAGGCCGGCCACTGGGTGGTGATCGGCTGGAACAACCTCGGCATGCACTGCCTCGACGCCGACTTCAGCCTGTTCTCGCTGCTCCCGCCGTTCAATTCCATCCAGGCCCAGGTGATCGATCCCTCCGGCCGACTCGTGACCGGCTCCAGCGTGCGGGTGGTGTACCGCGGGGTGGCCGATCCCAGCGGGTCGATCAACACGACCTCCTACGGCAAGACGAACTTCTGGGAGTACGCGCCCGCGCTGTTCGGCGTGCTGCTGCCTGGCGATCACGGACTGACCGGCGCGGCCATGCCGGGGACCGCCAACGCGGATCAGCCACTCCCGTTCGACCCCGCGTTCGATTGGTACGGCATCGAGGGCATCCCGATCACGCCGTACGACGACACAGGCAGCAAGAACACCTATCCCCTGATGGAGATGCGCGTGCTGAGCGCCGGGGGCCAGACGCTCGCATCGACGGTGAACACGCTGCCCGTGTCCGACGAGATGGACTGCTCCACCTGTCACGCCTCCGGGTCCGACGTGGCGGCCCGGCCCTCGTCGGGCTGGGCCTTCGATCCCGACCCGCAGCGGGACTACCGGCTCAACATCCTGCTCCTGCACGACGACCGTCAGCAGGGCGATGCCACCTATCAGGCGGCGCTCGCGGCCCGCGGGCTCCCGAAGGGGCTCTACCGTTCGGCGGTGGAGGACGTGAAGCCCGCGATGTGCGCCACGTGCCACCTCTCGAACGCACTGCCCGGCAGCGGCTATCCGGGCATCGGCGCCCTGACCGCGTCGATCCACACGCTGCACGCCGGCGTCACGGACCCGGGCACGGGCATGACGCTCGACGACAGCAACAACCGCGCCGCCTGCTACCGGTGCCACCCCGGCTCGGTGACGCGCTGCCTGCGCGGCACGATGGGCAACACCGTCGCGGCGGATGGCTCGATGGCGATCCAGTGCCAGAACTGCCACGGCTCGATGCGGACGGTGGGCAACGCGTCGAGAGTGGGCTGGCTCCACGAGCCGACCTGTCAGCAGTGCCACACGGGCACGGCGGTCCAGAACGGCGGCGCCATCCGCTTCACGAGCGCCCTCCTGCCCGATGGCTCGCCGCGCCCGGTCGTGAATCCGATCTTCGCCACCGAGCCGGACGCGCCGGCAGCGGGGCTGTCGCTGTACCGCTTCTCGGCCGGACACGGCGGCCTCCAGTGCGCGGCCTGCCACGGCTCCACCCACGCCGAGTATCCCGCCTCCCACGCCAACGACAACCTGCAGTCGGTGGCGCTCCAGGGACACGCCGGGACGCTGGGCGAGTGCAACGCCTGCCACACGGCCTCGGTGCCGACCCAGACCGCCGGTGGCCCGCACGGCATGCACCCCGTGGGACCGCGCTGGGTCCAGGACCACCACGACGTGGCCGAGCGCGACCCCGTGCCGTGCCGGGACTGCCATGGCGCGAACTACCGCGGCACGGAGCTGTCGCGCACCTTCTCCGCCCGCACGATGTTCAACCGCGCGTTCTTCAAAGGCCAGCAGGTCGGGTGCTACACGTGCCACCGGGGCCCGACGAGCGACGACACGAACCCGAACCGCGCGCCCGTCGCGTCGAACCTCAGCGTGGCCACCGCGCAGGACGTGCCGGTGCCGCTGACGCTGACGGCGACCGACGCCGACGGCAACACCCTGACCTACCGGATCGTCTCGCAGCCGGCGAACGGCACCGTGGGCCTCACCGGCGCCGCCGCGACCTACTTTCCGTTCGACGCCTTCACCGGCAGCGACACGTTCACCTATGCGGCGTGGGATGGGTCGACGGACTCGAATCTCGCGACCGTGACGGTCACGGTCGACGCGCCGGTGCCGCCGCCGACTCCGGCGATCACGGGCGTGGTCGCGCTGTCGAATCCGTTCCGGATCCGCATCGACGGGAAGCACTTCAGCCGCGGAGCCGCCGTCTCCATCGGCACCGACACGGCGCCGTGGCCCTCCGTGTCGTGGGTGGGCTCCGACCGTCTGATCCTCGACGGCCTCGCGCTGGGCGCGAAGTACCCGGCGGGCCGGGCGGTGACGATCCGGATCGTCAATCCCGATGGCGGGTCGGCGCTGACGACCTATCGGCGACGGGGGCGCTGATCGGCACGCTGCGGCGACGCGTCTAGCTGGCTCGTGGCCTCCGGCAGTGCCGTGCGCGGGGGTCGAGGTTCAGTGCCGTCAACCAGGGCGCCGGCGGCGAATTCCGGCGGCCGCGGGACGGTCGTCAGAATACCCAGGGCACGAGCTGGAACTGCTGCGTCACGAGCAGCCGTTGATCGTGGCCGGCGACATACGCGACCTTGAGCGCGCCCCATCCCAGGAACATGCCCAGTCGCGAGTCGCCGCCCCACGGCGGCCGCATGGCGTCGTCGGTGCCGGCGGTCCATGCCAGGCCGAACGACGTATAGGCGGGTTTGAGCCACGCGAAGCGTCCCTTCCCGGATCCCCAGCCCTGCGCGAAGATGTAGCGGCGCAGCCCGATCTCGGCCACGCCCACCATCCGCGCCTTGCCTTCGGATCGGCTCATGTAGGACGGCGCGTATGCCAGCACCGGCTCGAGCGGTCCCGGGCCGCCCTGCGCATTCACCCCGAACCACGGCGAGCGCTGCAGGACGTAGGCGGCGAGGACCTCCAGGCCGTTGAGCTTGGCCGATCCAGGTCCGTATTTCCGCTCGAACTTCCGGAGCAGCTCGAGATCCGACAGGACGCCTTGTGTGCCTTCCGCGGTCTGCACCTCGACGATCGCCTGCTGAAGGGGCGCTGGAAGCTGCCCGGCCGGGGCGAGGACGCTGTTGGCCGCCCGCTTGATCGTGTCCACGGCCAGGCCCAGCTCGGCGACGAAGCGAGACTGGCGGCGATGGGCCCGCGCTGCCGGGCCCGGCCCGGCGTCCGTGAACTGGCGGACGAAGTCCGACAGTTCGACGTCCACCACAGTGGAAGCCTGGAGGGTCGCGATGGCCGCCCTCAGCTCGGCGCCGGCGCCTGGATTGAGTGCGGCGACCGATGGCAGCGCCGCCTGCGCGGCTCGCGCCAGGTCGCCGATCGTCGCCCCACACACGGACGCCGAGGGCGCGACGGCGGCCCAGAGGCCGAATGCGACGACGAGTCTCACGCGAGCCATTGGGCGAGATCTCCCTGATGGCGGCCGACGTATCCGAGCCACGAATGCGGGTTCTCGAGACCGATCGACGGCGGCTGGTCGTCGCGCCTGGCCGCGCTCAGCAGCGCATTCAGGAGCACCTGCTCGGTACCGGCGCCGCCCGTCAGCGTTTGCGGATCGACGATGGTGGTCGCCTCGGGCTCGGCAAGGTTCATGAACGCCCAGTCGGCCCTGGTGTGGAAGAAATGGCCGCCGATCGGATCGAGGTCGCCCGCCACCGCGACCCACCGCCGGACCGACTTGACCGGGCTGCCGAACGCCATCTCGAACGGGATCGACAGGCCGGCCGGGGCGAGCGTCGCGAGGTTGCCGGGAATCAAGGGCGCGACGCCGCCGGCGAGCGTACGGATCAACTGCACGGGCGACGCCATGAAGACCACGGCGCGGAACTGGACACCCTCGGTGGCCGGCCGCAGCCTCAGCCTGGAGTCGGTCGCGATCTGGTGCAGCAGCTCGTAGGTGTAGAAGCACCCCAGGCTGTGGCAGACAATCGAGAACTTCAGCTGGCCAGGAATCTTGCCCCGGCTCCGCATCCCGTCGAGGACCATCTGCCGGAGCTGGGCACGGAAGGCTGTGAGGACCGTGACCCGCGCCGGCTCGCTGAAGAGCGGCCAGACGACGTCGCCCGCGAACTCCGCGATCGTGTCCGACACGCCGTCGGCGCGCTGCTTCAAGCCCGCGGTCAGGCGTCCGAGCTGCTCCTTGACCTGCATCTTCTCCGTGCGCCAGTCGTTGAACACGTCGTAGAAGAGCGTGTAGACGGCGGGTGACCCGCCGGCGGCCGCCCGCACGGCGTCCTGCACGTCCCGGTAGTCGCCGGGCTTGGCATTGCCGACGCCGTGCACGAGGAGGATGGCGCTGTCGTCGGCCCAATCGAGCGATTGCGGAAACGCCGGAATGTCGGCGGCGGCGCCGGGCGGAGGCGGCGGGGCGGCCAGCGCCGCCGTGCCGCCCTCGTCCCTGTCCTCGCGCGTCAGGTGCCGCCGGACCGCGGCCCGGAACTCGTCCATCACCTGCTGCCGCGACGTGGTCGGGGACCACGGCAGCACCGTCGGGTCCCACTTCCCGAGCTGCTCCTTCCCGAGCGTCGCCTGTACCTCGCCGTGGGCCAGCACCGTTTTCGGCGTGACCGCGATGTCATAGCGCGCGCACAACTCGGCCACGACTTCGGCGGCGATCTGCCACTGCGTCGGCGTCATGGGGAACGGTCCGGCCGAGAAGGGCCGCTCGGTGGCGTTCAACATGCAGCACACGGCCACGCCGATCGATCCGGTGTTGCAGTTGCGCGTATGGCTCGCCCGCGGCTCGCGCGCCGGCTTGGCATTCGCGTCGATGCCGTGCTGGCCGTAGACGATCGAGCCGGTGCCCTCCACGAGCACGTGATAGTGCTCACGGGCGAGCGGGCTGGCGGTGTGGGTGCCCGCGGTCCAATGCAGGATCACGCGGACCATCTCGCACGAGGGCATTCGAGCCGGATCGAGGCGTGCCATGGCTGCCCTACCTGTCGTCGCCGCCGGCAGCGGGTTTCACGAAGCCCGCGATCCACTCCACGGGATCGCCGTCGGCGACGCGCACGGGCGGCTCCTGCGCGCCGAGGCCGACCAGGGTCATGACGTCCTTCACGAGCGCCGGACCGGCGTGGTCCTGAGTGCGCTGAGTGGCGGCGTCGCCCTCGAACAGCGCCGCGGGCGTCCGGCCGACCACGACGACCCGCCCGTCGGGGTTGAGGGAGGGCACGAGGTGCGCGGCCAGCGACGTCATCGCCGCCGCCGAGAGCGGCGCCTCGATGAGCACCCCGTCGAAGGGTCCGGCCGCCGTCAGGGTGGCGTCGGTGACGTCGATCACGTGATCGGCGCCGACCGCCGCCGCCACGACCGAGCGCGCCGCGCTGGTCGCGTCACCGATGAAGGCGACGCGTTCGCCGGCCTGGAGATCGAGCTCGTGCATGAGGCGATCCTCGCGGGTCTCGCCCTGCGGGCCCGGCGCCGCGGCCGTACCCTGCTGCGGCGGCGGCGCCGAAGACGGCACCATCGGCAGTGGCGGAACCGGAGCGGCACGCGGGGCCGACGACGAGAGCCCGGTGGTCACCTTGCCTTCGACCGCGGACAGGAGCGACGTGAACAGCCGCTCGGAGAACCCGAGCGCGAAGCCCATGGCGATCAGGACGGCGTCGGTGCCGCGGTCCCAGGAGATCAGGCCGAACACGGCCTCGCCCAGCACCTTCATCGTCGTGAGCCACATGATGAGGGCGATGCCGAACCACGACGAAATGGCGCCGAGCAGCGGGCTCAGGAACAGGGTCGTCCACGACGCACCGTAGTCGCTCGGCACGTCCTCGCGGAACAGCGATCGGGCCATGCGGCTCATGAGCCCGCCCGCAGCGCCGACGAGGAAGAGCTCCTCATGATGGAACACCAGGCCCACCACCATGATGACCAGCAGGGCGAGGTACACCATCCACATCGCCTTGTTGTGCCACTCCATGAGCGTGGCGAACCTCGTGTCGCTCTCACCGTAGGTGAGCGTGAGCGCTTCGGCGAGCTGCTGCTTGAGGTGTTCCCGGACGCAGCCGTCGGGGGGACACGGCGCCCCGGCGCCCAGCAGCGGCTGGAGCGTGACGCGCAACCGATCGGCGAGCGCCGTGGCCGACGCAGACCCCAGCTTCCTCAGATCCGCTTCCGCGGTGACGGCGCGTTCGATGACGCGGGCGTCGGGTACGAGGAACGTGACCAGCTGGCGTTCGACTTCGTGGAGCCGCGTCCAGGCGCCGATCTCGCGCCCGCGGCTCCAGAAGAACCACTCGCGCCACGTGAGATCGGCGACGACCGCTTGCCAGATCTCGTGGACTCTGGTCCTGAGCTCGGCCGCGGCGGCCCCCTGCGCCGGATCCGCCTCGAGCGGGATTCGGGCGCCGATGTTCTCGAGCTGCGCGCAGAGCAGTTCCCGGTTCGTGCGGACGATGTTGTGATGCCGGAACGCAAGGAGTGCGGTGGCGTAGGCGAGGATCGTGAACACGACGAGCAGCGAAATCCATCGGGAGCCGGCACGGCTCACGATGTGGTGGGTCACCGTCTGACTCCCCGTGATGTCCACGCGGGTGCCCGACGGCGCGAACTGATCGCCGAGCACGTCGAGCACGTACGCTCCCGGGACGAGCCCGTCGATCGCGTAGACCCCGTGGGCGTCGGCGATGACGACGCGCCCGGTGCGGGGCGAATCCTGCGTTCCGGTCGACGTGTCGTCGGGCCGTGCTCTCACGGCCACGCCCGGCCGGAGGTGACCGCTCTCGTCGAGCACGAGGCCGGAGACTGCGCCAGTCCCGGTGGTCTGTCCTGCGGCGGGATGAACGAGCCCCACCAGAGCGAAGATGAGCACGAGCAGCTGCACGCTACCCCCCTCTCGCGACGCGGCCCGGCGGGCGGCCGTCAACCCAGACAGACGGACAGTATGCGCCGATTCCTGGCCGGTCGAACGTCGGCCGCGCACGCGACCCGTTCAGGCCAGAAGGAGGTCCAACCGAGTCTTTCGCCACATGTCTGAAGACGAGCGGGATGGGTACGGGCAGGGACCCGGTCGACGGACCGACGGGTAAGATGGCGGCATCATGCCCCGCATTCCCGCCCTGTTCCTGCTGGCCCTCCTCGCCATGACCGCGTGCCAGGATCGCCAGCCGCAGACGCCCGACCCGGATTCGTACAACCTGGGGATCATCGGCGCCTTCGGCGAGCTGGTGAATGCCGGCGTGAAGACGCTGGCCCTGAGCGAGGTGCTGCTACCCGCCGACATGGACCGCATCCTGCCCGAGGCACAGAAGGTGGCGGAGCGGAACCACGTCCAGCTGTATCGGGAGTCGAGCCTGCTGGTCACGGACCTGTTTCCCGCCGACGTGGCCAGGGGCAAGGATGTCCTGCTCATCTACACGGGCGCGACCAAGGACGAATATCTTCAGCTCAAGGCCGACGCCCTCGCCCTGGAGCAGGCCGGGCAGTACACGGGCAGGGCGCGTGAAGCCATCGCGCGGCGGTTCGGCCGCATGCTGAGCTATCCGGTGACGCGCATCAACGAGCTGCTCGCCGAGCAGACCTCGTTCCGCACGATGCGCGACTTCGGCATCCGCGCGACCAACCTGTTCCTCTACTACAAGGACCTCGGGCGGGCGACGACGTTCTATCGCGACACGCTCGGATTGGAACTGGTGGCCGACTACGAGATGGCCACCATCTTTCGCGCCGCCGCCGACTCGTACCTGATTCTGGTCGACGCCGCGAAGGGCATGCACACGGCGGCCGAGCCCAAGACGGTGGCGGTGGCCCTGGTGACCGACCAACTGGACGAATGGCACGCCTACCTGCAGGCGAAGGGCATCAGCCCCCGTTCCCCGTACGCGCCCCGGCCGGGCCGTGCGCACGACGGCTTCGTCATCGAGGACCCGGAGGGCTACCTCCTCGAGTTCGAGCGCTTCAACCGGCATCCGGAAAACGAGCGCTTCATGCCCATCCTGACCGCCAGCCCCACCGTGCGGTCGCCGCGGAGCCCGCTGCCCGAGCGGCTCGGATTCACGTCCACGATCACGTGGCTCTACGACCGCGACCTGGTGGGCATGCAGCAGTTCTACGACGAGGTCATGGGGCTGCCACTGGTCGTCGACCAGGGGTGGGCCAAGATCTACCAGGCGTCGCCCACCGGCTTCGTCGGGCTGGTGGACGAACGCCGCGGGATGCATCGGTGGACCGAGACCAAGGCCGTCAACGTGTCGTTCATCATCGACGACCTCGACGGCTGGTTCGCCTACGTGAAGACGAACGGCAGCTTCGTCCTCCGGAGCGAGGCGGTGAGCCGGGACGAGGCGGGGCGGTACCACGCGTTCGTCGGCGACGACCCCGAGGGCTACTTCATGGAGTTCGACCGGTTCTTCCCGCATCCGCTGAACACGGCGCTCATGGGGCACCTCGGTCCGGTCGAGGCACGCTGAATGCGACTACTCGCCAACCCGTTCGCACTGGGCCGCATCGGGCGGGGGGTCGACGATGAGACCTGCGGCGCATCGCGGGCGTCGAATGGCAGCTAGAGGCTTGCGGGAAAGCAAGAAGGAGGGTTGGTACCGGTACGGGGATTCGAACCCCGGTCCCGTGGCTGAGAACCACGTGTCCTGACCCCTAGACGATACCGGCACACGTGGCAGCCGGGTCGTGCTGCCAGGAACGTTCAAAGGTACTCAGCCAGGGCGGCAGTGTCAACCGGACGCCCCCGCCGTCCCGCCCTGTGACGGCCTCGCCCATGGCGCCGCGGACGACCGGGACTAGAATCGACCGATGCGGTTACTACGACGGCTCGTGATGGCGCTGATCGTCCTCGCCGTGGGGATCGGCGGGGCGGCGTGGGTGCTGGCGGGACGGGAAGCCGGGCCGGCCATCGAGATCAAGAGCCCGGAGAAATTCGTCGGCCAGAAGGGCTCGCTCGAGCTGTTCGTGGACGCGCCGGCCGGCAAGCTCACGCGCCTCACGGCGGCACTCAGCCAGGGGGAGCGCACCCTGCCGGTCTTCTCGCTCGACGACGCGTCCGGGTCCTCGGGCGACGTGAAGCAGGAGTCGTCCGACCGGCTCTGGGTGATCCGGCCGCTGGGCAAGACCTCGCAGCCGGACCTCCAGGCCGGGAAGGCGACGCTCACGATCACGGCCGCCCGGCCCGTGCTCTTCGGCTGGCGCGAGGCCGAAACGACGGTGACGCGCGACGTCGAGGTCCGGCTGGAACCGCCGCGGGTCGCCGTCGTCTCGCTGCACCACTTCCTGAATCTCGGCGGCTCGGAGTTCGTCGTCATCCGAGCGACGCCGCCGGACGTCTCGGCGGGGGTCCGCGTGGGCGACGTGAGCTTCAGGGCCTTCCCGGGCAGCGGCGTGGGCCTCACCGATCCCGCGCTGCAGGTGGCCTTCTTCGCGCTGCCCTTCGACGCCGACGCCGCCACGCCCGTCACCGTGTTCGCGCGCGACGAAGCCGGCAACGAGGCCGTGGCCAACATGGACCGCCAGGCGTTCACCAAGGTGTTCCAGCGCTCGCGGATTCCCATCGACGACGCCTTCCTGACCAACGTCGTGCCGCCGATCTTCGCCAACACGCCGTCCCTCGGCGCCAAGCCGGACGATCCCGTCCAGGCCTTCCTGGCCGTGAACCGCGATCTCCGCCAGGAGAACAACCAGACGATCGCGGCGCTGGCGGCGAAGACGGCCCCTGAGCTGCGCTTCACCGAGGCGTTCGCGCAATTGGGCAACACGCAGGTGGAGTCGCGCTTCGCCGACCACCGCACCTACTTCTACAACGGCCGGGAGATCGACCAGCAGACGCACCTGGGCTTCGATCTCGCCTCCACCCGGCAGGCGCCGGTCACGGCCGCCAACAGCGGCGTGGTCGTGCACGCCGGCTATCTCGGCATCTACGGGAACTGCGTGGTCGTCGACCACGGCATGGGCATCCAGTCCCTCTACGGCCACATGTCCACGATGGACGTGAAGGAGGGCGACAGCGTGACGAAGGGCCAGACGCTCGGCCGCTCCGGCACGACGGGCCTGGCGGGAGGCGATCACCTCCACTTCACGATGCTCGTGGGCGGCGTGCAGGTGAACCCGGTGGAATGGTGGGATCCCCATTGGCTCGAGGACCGCGTGTTCCGCAAGATTCGCGAGGCCGGCGGCACCGCCCCGGCGCCCGCGTCGCGGTGATGAGGACGGCACGCGTGCCCGGCGGCCCCGTCCTCCGCGCCTGGGCCGCGGCCGGGGCCCTGGCCATCGCGGCCGCCGGCTGCGGGTCGGCCAGTGACGGCGCGCCCCCGGCCCGCGTGGAGCCGGCCGCCCTCGATCCCGCCACGACGGGCACCGTCACGGGCACGGTGACGCTGGCAGGCACGCCGCCGCCCGCCCGCATGGTCCGCGTCGACGGCGATCGCACGTGCGCCACGCTCATCCCGGGCGCCACGCGCGAGACCGAGACGTACGTGGTCGGCGCGGATGGCGCACTGGCCAACGTCTTCGTCTACGTGACGTCCGGGCTGGAGGGCAGGAGCTTTCCGATACCGGACGATCCGGTCGTCCTGGATCAGCAGAACTGCTGGTACACCCCGCGCGTGGTCGGCGTCCGCGTGGGCCAGCCCTTCCAGGTGCTGAACTCCGATCCCCTGCTGCACAACGTGCGCTCGGAACCCGAGGTCAACGCTCCGTTCAATCAGGGGCAGCCGGTGCAGGGCGTCCGCTACACGCACACGTTCTCGGCCGAAGAAGTGATGGTGCCGATGGCCTGCGACGTCCACGCGTGGATGGGGGCGTGGATCGGCGTCGTGAACCACCCGTTCTTCGCCGTGACCGGGCCCGACGGCCGGTTCTCGCTGCCCGGGCTGCCCGCCGGCACCTACACCGTGGAGGCCTGGCACGAAGCCGCCGGGACCGTGACCGGCACTGTCACGGTGGAACCGCGCGGCACGGCCTCGCTCGCGCTCACCCTGAACGTCCCGGCCCCGTGACCACACCCCGTCCAGCCGTGTCCGACCACGACCTGCCCCCGGCGGCGCCCGCGACCCAGACGCGCAAGGCCTGGACGGACTACCTCGAGCTGACCAAGCCTCGGCTGAACCTGCTCGTCGTCATCACGACGCTCGTCGGCTACTACCTGGGCCAGGACGAGGGCGGGCCGCTCGCACGGCTGCTGCACACCGTGCTCGGGACCACGCTGGTGGCGGCCGGATCGGCCGCCCTGAACCAGGTCTGGGAAAAGGACACGGACCGGCTGATGCGCCGCACCGCGCGGCGCCCCCTGCCGGCCGAGCGCCTGGCGCCGCGGCCCGCGTTCTGGTTCGGCATCGGGTTGTCGGCCGTGGGCCTGGCCGAGCTGTGGGTGTTCGCCAATCCGCTGGCGGCGATGGTGGCGTTCGCGACCCTGCTGAGCTACCTCGTCTGGTACACGCCGCTCAAGCTCAAGACGTCGCTCTCGACGATCGTGGGCGCGGTGCCCGGCGCGCTGCCGCCGCTCATCGGATGGGCCGCGGCGACCGACACGCTGTCGATCGAAGGCTGGGTGCTCTTCGGCATCGTGTTCTTCTGGCAGATGCCGCACTTCCTGGCCATCGCCTGGCTGCACCGCGACGACTACGCGCTGGCCGGCATGCCGCTCCTGCCCGTCGTCGAGCCCAGCGGACGCAGCACCGGACGCCAGGCCGTGCTGTATGCCGCGGCCACGATCCCGGTCAGCCTGCTGCCGACGCTCGTGGGGCTGGCCGGCCCCCGCTACCTGGTCACGGCCCTCGTCCTCGGCGCCATCGTGCTCTGGATGGCGGTGGAGTTCGCGGCCACGCGGTCGCGCCCGGCGGCCCGGCGGCTGTTCTTCGCGACCATCCTCTACCTGCCGCTGCTCTGCCTCGCCCTGGTCGCCGACCACGGCCCGCGCGTCTAGGGGCGCCGGCCCCGGCGGGGACACCCCGCGGGATCCTCCTCGCGGTCGAGGCCGAACGGCCCGGGATCGCCAGCCGCCCGGCCGTGGACGCCGGCGCGGCTCCTGGTCCGCGAGTTGCAGCGCCCCAACCATGTCCTCCTGGGTCACCATCGACGGGAACGAGGCCGCCGCCTCGGTGGCGCATCGCACGAACGACGTCGTCGCCATCTACCCCATCACGCCGTCCTCGGCCATGGGCGAGCTGGCCGACGAGTGGAGCGCCAAGCACCGGCCGAACATCTGGGGCGCCGTCCCGTCGATCACCGAGATGCAGTCCGAGGCCGGCGCCATCGCCGCCTGCCACGGGGCGCTGCAGGGCGGGGCGCTGGCCACGACCTTCACGGCCAGCCAGGGCCTGCTCCTGATGATCCCGAGCCTCTACAAGATCGCGGGAGAGCTCACGCCGTTCTGCATGCACGTGGCCGCGCGGACGGTCGCGACGCACGCCCTGTCGATCTTCGGGGATCACTCCGACGTGATGGCGTGCCGCCAGACCGGCATCGCCCTGCTCGCGTCGGCGTCGGTCCAGGAAGCGCACGACTTCGCCCTCATCGGGCAGGCCGCCACGCTGGCCTCGCGCATCCCGTTCCTGCACTTCTTCGACGGCTTCCGGACCTCGCACGAGGTGGCCAAGATCCAGCCGCTGTCCGACGACGACCTCCGGGCGCTCCTGCCCGACGCCCTGGTGGCCGCGCACCGCCGCCGCGCCCTCACGCCGGACCAGCCCGTGCTGCGGGGCACGGCCCAGAACCCGGACACCTACTTCCAGGCGCGCGAAGCGTCGGCGCCGTTCCACGCGGCCTGCCCGGACGTGGTCGCCCAGACGATGGAGGCCTTTGCCGCCCGGACCGGGCGGCGCTACGGGCTCTTCGACTACGTCGGCGATCCCGCCGCCGAGCGGGTCGTCGTGCTCATGGGCTCCGCCACCGACACGGTGGAGGAAGCCGTGGCGTGGCTCCGCAGCCGCGGGGAGGCCGTGGGCGTGCTGAAGGTCCGGCTCTATCGGCCGTTCGCGACGGCGGCCTTCCTCGCGGCCCTCCCGGCCACCACCCGCGCCATCGCCGTGCTGGATCGCACGAAGGAACCTGGCGCGGTGGGCGAGCCGCTGTACCAGGACGTGGTGGCGGCCCTGCACGAGGGGCGGCAGGCCGGCCAGACGGCCCTCCCCGCGGACGTCGCCGTCATCGGCGGACGCTACGGCCTGTCGTCCAAGGAGTTCACGCCGGCCATGGCGTGCGCGGTGTTCGACGAGCTCGCGCGCCCCTCGCCGAAGCGGCACTTCACGATCGGCATCGTGGACGACGTGAGTCACAGCTCTCTCGACTGGGACCGCGAGCTGGACCTGGAGCCCGCCGACGTCTCGCGCAGCGTCTTCTTCGGCCTCGGCGCCGACGGCACCGTGGGCGCCAACAAGAACTCGATCAAGATCATCGGCGAGGACACGGACGCCTTCGCCCAGGGCTACTTCGTCTACGACTCCAAGAAGTCCGGCGCCATCACGATCTCGCACCTCCGCTTCGGGCCCCGGCCGATCCGGTCGCCGTACCTCATCAAGCGGGCGGGCTTCGTCGGCTGCCACCAGTTCAACTTCCTGGACCGCTACGACGTGTTGGAATACGCCGCGCCCGGCGCCACCGTGCTGCTGAACGCGCCGTTCCCTCCGGACCGCGTGTGGGACGAGCTGCCGCGCGAGGTGCAGGACGGCGTGCTCGCGAAGGGGCTCACGCTCTACACCATCGACGCGGTGGCCGTGGCCCGGGCCAACGGCATGGGCACGCGCATCAACACCGTGATGCAGACGTGCTTCTTCGCGCTGTCGGGCGTCCTGCCGCGCGACCAGGCCATCGCCCGGATCAAGCACGCGATCGAGAAGACCTACGCCAAGCGCGGCCCCGACGTGGTGCAGCGGAACTTCGCGGCCGTGGACGACACGCTGCAGCACCTGCACCCGGTGCCGATTCCGGCCGCGGCCACCGCGAGCCGGCGCCGGCCCCCGATCGTCGCGGCGGACGCGCCGGACTTCGTCACGCGCGTGTCCGCCGTGATGCTCGCCGGGCACGGGGATCTGCTGCCCGTGAGCGCATTTCCGGTGGACGGCACCTGGCCGGTCGCGACGGCGCAGTGGGAGAAGCGGAACATCGCGCAGGACATCCCGGCCTGGGACGAGCGCATCTGCATCCAGTGCAACAAGTGCACGCTGGTCTGCCCGCACGCGGCCATCCGCGTGAAGGTCTACACGCCGGACCTGGCGGCCGCGGCGCCCGCGGCGTTCAAGGCGATGCCGTACAAGACGCGCGAGGGCGAGTACGGCCAGGGCCTGTCCTACACGATCCAGGTGGCGCCCGAGGACTGCACCGGATGCTCGCTCTGCGTGCAGGTGTGTCCGGCGAAGGACCGCTCGAATCCGCGCCACAAGGCGCTGGACATGCACCCGCAGGCCCCGCTCCGCGCCCAGGAGCGCGAGAACTACGCGTTCTTCCTGGGCCTGCCCGAGGCCGACCGCACGCAGGTCAAGCTGGACCTGAAGGGCACGCAGCTCCTGCAGCCGCTCTTCGAGTATTCAGGGGCCTGCGCCGGCTGCGGCGAGACGCCCTACATCAAGCTGATGACGCAGCTCTTCGGCGACCGCGCCGTCATCGCCAACGCCACGGGCTGCTCCTCGATCTACGGCGGCAACCTGCCGACCACGCCGTACACCACCAACGCCGACGGACGCGGGCCCGCGTGGGCCAACTCGCTCTTCGAGGACAACGCCGAGTTCGGCCTGGGGCTGCGCCTGTCCGTCGATCAGCACGTGACGCAGACGCGCGAGCTCCTCACCTCGATGCGCGTCGAGGTCGGCGAGGGGCTGGCCGATGCCCTGCTCGCCGCCCCGCAGGACGACGAAGCGGCCATCGCGGCCCAGCGCGATCGGGTGCGGGCGCTGCGAGGACGGCTGGCCGCCGTCGACTCGCCGCGGGCCCGGCGGCTCGACCTGCTCGCGGACTATCTCGTCCGGAAGAGCATCTGGATCGTGGGCGGCGACGGCTGGGCCTACGACATCGGCTTCGGCGGCCTGGATCACGTGATGGCGCTCGGGCGGGACGTGAACATCCTGGTGCTCGACACCGAGGTCTACTCCAACACGGGCGGCCAGCAGTCGAAGGCGACCCCGCTGGGCGCCTCGGCCAAGTTCGCCATCGCCGGCAAGACGACGGCGAAGAAGGACCTGGCGGCCATGGCCATGGACTACGGACACGTCTACGTGGCCCGCATCGCCTTTGGCGCCAAGGACGTGCAGACGGTGAAGGCGCTCGTGGACGCCGAGTCCTATCCGGGACCCTCGCTGGTCATCGCCTACAGCCACTGCATCGCCCACGGCTACGACATGGAGCACGGTCTCGATCAGCAGAAGCTGGCCGTGGACACGGGCTACTGGCCGCTCTTCCGCTTCGACCCGCGCCTGGCGGCCCAGGGGCAGAACCCGTTCGCGCTCGACTCGGCGGCGCCCAAGGCGGAGCTGGCGCGGTTCGTGAGGAACGAGGCCCGCTTCCGGCTGGTCGAGCAGCAGGACCCGGATCGCTTCAAGGCGCTCCTGGCCCAGGGACAGGCGGACATCAAGAAGCAGTACGCGCGCTACGACGCCTGGCTGGCCCGCGGAGGCCAGGCCCAGACGCCCACCACGTGAGGCACGGAGCCGCCATGGATCTCACGACGACCTACCTCGGACTCCGACTGGCCCATCCGATCATCACGGGCGCCTCGCCGCTCGTTGACCACATGGACGTGGTCCGTCGCCTGGAAGACGCCGGCGCCGCCGCCATCACGATGCACTCGCTCTTCGAGGAGCAGATCGCGGCGGAGCGCGAGGCCACGTGGAGCCAGCTGGACGTGCACGCGGAGGGCCACGCGGAGGCCGTCTCGTACTTTCCGCGCGCCGACGAGTACGCGCTCGGCCCGGACAAGTACCTGGAGCAGATCCGCCGCATCAAGGCCGCCGTGGCCGTGCCCGTCATCGCCTCGCTGAACGGCGTCACCGGCCGGGGGTGGTCCGACTACGCCGTGGCGATGCAGCAGGCGGGCGCCGACGCGATCGAGATCAACGTGTACGCCGTGGCGACGGACCTCGAGATGGCCGGGACCGCGGTGGAGGAACGCGTCATCGACGCGCTGCGCCTCGTGCGGGCGGCCGTGACCCTTCCGGTGGCCGTGAAGCTGTCGCCGTTCTTCTCGTCTGTGGCGCACCTGGGACATCGGCTCGACCTGGCCGGCGCCGACGGCCTGGTGCTGTTCAACCGCTTCTACCAGCCGGACATCGACGTCGATCAGCTCGACGTCCTCCCCCGCCTCGCGCTGTCGGACTCGTCGGAGCTGCTGCTCCGCCTCCGCTGGCTGGCGATCCTGTCCGGACGGCTGCGCGGAACGCTGGCGGCCAGCGGCGGCATCCACACGGGCGTCGACGCGGTGAAGGCGGTCATGGCAGGCGCCCACGCCGTGCAGGTGGTATCGGCCCTGCTCCACCACGGGCCCGAGCATCTCGCCACGATCCGCCGCGAGATGGAAGCATGGATGACCGAGCGCGAGTACGCGTCGGTGGGCGAGATGCGCGGCAGCATGAGCCTCGGCCGATGTCCGGACCCGGCGGCGTTCGAGCGGGGCAACTACGTGCGGCTGCTGCAGACGTGGCGGCCGGGCTGATCGCCCAGGCTCCGCGCCCTCACCGGTAGAGCAGGTACTTCGCGCGGAGGCGCCGCCAGGCGGCCTCGGCGCCCGCCCAGGCGGCGGTGATGTCCGCCGGGTCGTCGCCGGCCTTCGCGCGCGCCAGCGCCGTGGGCGTGCCCACGAGCCGGTCGCTCGTCTTCGGGTCGAAGCGATCGCCGAACAGCCGGAAGAGCGCCGACGCCACCTCCATGCCGACCCGCGTGGGCTGCAGCCGCTGGCGGTCGGTGACCACCAGGAAGACGCCCTGGCAGACCTCGCCGGCGTACACGCTCGACGCCGGCGTGAAGCGCACGGGGTAGAACCGGATGCCGGCCAGGCCGCGCGCGTTGAGCGCGGCGGCCAGGCGCGGGCCGTCGATCCAGGGCGCCCCGATCTGCTCGAACGGCTGATCGGTGCCGCGTCCGACGGAGATGTTCGCGTATTCGATCGCGCCGATGCCGGGGTAGAGCGCGGCCTCGGTCAGGTTGCGCATGTTCGGCGAGGGGTTGACCCACGCGAGGCCCGTCTGGTCGAACCACTGATCGCGGCGCCAGCCGTCCATCGTCACGACGGTGAGGTCCGCGTTGATCTTCCGCTCGGCGTTGAAGAGCGCCGCCAGCTCGCCGATCGTCATCCCGTGGCGGATGGGCATCGGCATGTAGGCGATGAAGCTCAGGAGCGCCTCGTCGGCGAGCGGGCCTTCCACCTGCCAGCCGCCAATCGGATTGGGCCGATCGAGCACGACGACCTTGAGGCCCGCCTTGGCGGCCTCCTCGAGGACGTAGCCCACGGTCGTGAGGTAGGTGTAGAAGCGGGCGCCGACGTCCTGCAGGTCCACGACCAGCGTGTCGAGGCCCGCCAGCATCGCCGGGGTGGGCCGGCGGGTCTCGCCGTAGAGGGAGTGCACGGTGAGGCCGGTGCGCGCGTCGGTCTCCCCCGGCACGTTCTCGACGTCCAGCGCGCCGCGGATGCCGTGCTCGGGGCTGAAGAGCGAGACGAGCGTGACGCCCGGGGCCCGGTGCAGCACGTCGATCGTCGAGGCGCCGGTGACCGACAGGCCCGTGTGGTTCGTGACCAGCCCGACCTTGCGGCCCTGGAGCAGCGCGAAGCCGTCCCTGGCCAGCACGTCGATGCCTGGAAGGACGTGCGTCGTCGGCACGGCCGGCACCGGGTGGCCGGGCTCGGCGGCGGCGCCGAAATCAGTGCCCGTCATGGGCGCGCCGGCCACCGCGTCCAGGGTGGCGCCCGTGAAGGCGCTGGCGGCGATCGTGGCGACGCGCGCGCGCACGGCCCCGACATCGCCGGTGCCGTCCGGGTGCAGGCGGCTCGACAGGAAGATGACGAAGAGCTTCGTGCGGGGATCGACCCAGAGTGACGTCCCCGTGAACCCGGTGTGGCCGAAGGACCCGATCGGCATGAGCTCGCCGCGGTTGGACGAATAGCTCGTGTCGAGATCCCAGCCGAGCCCGC
>JBFWXO010000028.1:0-84501 GCA_050187355.1 Vicinamibacterales bacterium | reverse complement strand
TCTGGCACTGTAACCCGCCGGCGAAATCCGGCGACACCGGCAGGCTCTTCCAGCGCATCATCGCCACGGCCCTCGAGATCATGGCGACGCGGCACGCCCACCCGCCCACCCGGATCATGTCGGCCGCGGCCGCGGCGGACGCCCTGAAGGCGCTCGAATCGCCCGCGCCGAAGCCGGGGCGGCGCACGACGCGGTCCGCGGCCGCCGCGAAACGACCGGCGCGCGCCAGGAAGACGGAACGGTAGCTGCGGGCGCCCGACTCAGAGCACGCGCCGGCTCAGCACGCTCCAGATCGCGTGCGAGAGGCGCCGGCGATCGTGGCGGGCGATCGCCCGCGTCCAGAGCGGCGCTTCCACCAGCACGGTCGTCGGGGGCAGGTGGCCCAGGGCCAGCGGCTGTTTGTGCTCGCGCGCGTAGCTCGAGAGCAGCGCCGGCGGCAGCTTGGCGGTGTTGAAGATCAGGAGATCCACCGGCCGGCCGATCGTCCGCTCCACCCACTGCACGGCGTCGGCCGCCGTGAAGCCCTGCATGCCCAGGCCTTCGGTCAGCAGGTTGCTCACGAACACGATCGGACCGGGCATCGCGGCGAGCGACTCGCGGACGCCGTCGACGAGCAGCGTCGGCATCAGGCTGGTGAAGAAGCTTCCGGGACCGATGATGACGGCGTCGAAGGTGCGAATGGCGTCGGCGACGGCCGGGTGAATCGGCGCGCGCGGCTCGAGCCAGATGCGCTCGATGGCGTGGCCGGCGTCCTGCCACCGGTCCACCTCCACTTCGCCCGAGGTGATGGTGCCGTCGGCGTGAGCCGCGCACAGCGACGACCGGGCGACGCTGACCGGCCACACGCGCCCCTGGCAGCCGAGCAGCGCCCGCATGCCGTCCACCGCGGCCAGGAAGTCGCCGCTATACTGCTCCATCATCGAGAGCAGCAGGTTTCCGCCGGTGTGGCCGCCGAGCTTCTTGTGCTCGAACAGCGTCGGCAGCCGCGAGAGCAGGACGCGGCGCGCCTCGCCTTCGTTCCGGGCCAGTGCCAGCGCGCAGCGCAACACGTCGCCCGGCGGCAGGACCCCGAGTTCGTCGCGCAGCTGCCCCGAGCTTCCGCCGCTGTCGAACGTCGTCACGACCGCGTTCAGCCGCAGCCATGGATTGCGCTTGAGACCGCCGAGGAGACTTGGCAACCCGGTGCCTCCGCCGAAGCACCCGACGTTCAGCTGACGCAGCTTCATCCGCCGATCATCATATCCGGGCGGGTCGTCGCCGGCCGTCGGGACCGAGCGTGTAGACTGGCATCATGCCGGCCGACGCGGCGACGCCCGCATCCCACGTGCTCGAGGATCTGCGGGCGATCTTCGGGGCGCGGCTCGAAGCGTTCGTCGCCTACGGCGCCCACGTCACGCCGCGTCCGAGCCTGGCGCTGGTGACGTCGATCGACCTCGCCGATCTGACGGCGTGCGCCCAGCGGGTCCGACGCTGGACGCGGGCCGGCGCCGCGGCGCCGGTGGTGCTCACGCGGCGTGAGTTCGCGCGGTCGCTCGACGCCTTTCCGGTGGAATTCGGCGAGATCATCGCCCACCACGAGACGCTGTACGGCGACGACCCCCTGGCGGGCCTCACGGTGGCGCGCGGCGATCTCAGGCGGGCGTGCGAGGCCCAGGTCCGCAGCCTGCTCCTCCACGTGCGCGAGGACTACATCGAGGCCGCCGGGGCGCACCGGGTAATCGCGGCGCTGGTCACCGAGTCCGCCGCGGAGTTCCGGGCGCTGCTGCGGCTGGTGTCGCGCCTGGACGGCCGGGAGCGGGAGCCCCACGGACTCGCCGCGTGGGCCGCCGAGCGCCTGGGGCTGGACCCGACGGTGGTGTCCGACGTGTTGCACCTGGCGGCCGATCCGGACCAGAGCGGCGTGGATGCCGCCCGGCTCTTCCCTGCCTACCTCGCCGCGACGGAGCACCTGGCGCGGCGCATCGACGAATGGCCCGACGCGCCTCCCGACGCCTGAGCGCGTTCGCGCTCGCCTGCCTGCTATGCCTCGGCGCGGCGGCCGGGGCCGCGCAGGACGCGCCACCGGCATTGACGGCGCCCGTGAACGACTTCGCGGGCGTGGTCGACGCGGCGTCGGCCGGCGAGCTCGACCGGCTGATCCGGGCGCTCCAGTCGGCCAGCGGCGACGCCGTCGTGGTGGCAACGGTCAAGACCTTCAAGCCCTGGGGTGACATCCGCAGCTACGCCACGGCCATGTTCGAGAACCACGGACGCGGCATCGGCGAGAAGGGCCGCGACAACGGTCTGCTGGTGCTCCTGGCGGTGGACGATCGGCAGGTGTGGATAGAGGTGGGGTACGACCTGGAGGCGGTCATCACCGACGGGTTCGCCGGCGAGACCAGCCGGCAGGTGATGGCCCCCTATTTCCGGCAGGGCGAGTACGGCCGGGGACTGCTGGCGGGCACGAGCCGCGTCATCGAGCGGATCGCGGCCGATCGCAACGTCACCGTCACCGGCGTCGAGGTCCGGACTGCGCCCGACCGTCCCAGCGACCCGCTCGGGACCTGGGTGATCCTGCTGTTCGTGTTCCTGTTCGTCATCCTGCCGATGCTGCGCGGCCGGCGGGGTGGACGCCGGCGCCGGGCGTGGCGGGGCGGCGTCGGGCCCTGGGGCGGCGGGTACTATGGAGGCACGTGGGGCGGCGGCTCGTCCTGGAGCGGGGGCTCGTGGGGGCGGTCGTCCGGAGGGTTCGGCGGATTCGGCGGCGGCCGGAGCGGCGGGGGCGGAGGCGGGGCGTCCTGGTGAGCACCAGGGTGCGCGCCCGCGCAGGGAGGCGACGATGCGGCAGGTGGTGATAGCCATGATCGTGTTGACGGCGGCGTCAGCCACGACGGGGTGCTCGTACAACACGTTCGTCACCCAGGAGGAGGCCGTCAAGGCGCAGTGGGCGCAGGTGGAGAACCAGCTGAAGCGCCGGAGCGACCTGATCCCGAACCTCGTCGAGACGACCAAGGGGTTTGCCGCGCAGGAGCGCGACGTGTTCCAGGCCATCGCCGACTCGCGGGCGAAGCTGGCCGGCGCCTCCACCCCCGCCCAGACCATGCAGGCCGCCAACGAGCAGTCGGCCGCGCTGGCGCGGCTGCTCGTGGTCGTCGAGAACTATCCCGACCTGAAATCGAGCGCCATCTTCGCGCGGCTGTCGGACGAGCTGGCCGGCACCGAGAACCGCATCGCCACGGAACGGATGCGCTACAACGAGCGGGTGCAGGAGTACAACACCTCCCGGCGCCGCTTCCCCGCCAACATCACCAACGCGATCTTCCGGTTCCAGGACTATCCCCTCTTCGAGGCCCCGCCGGAGGCGAAAGAGGCGCCGAAGGTCGACTTCTCACGGCCCAAATCAGAACCGTAGGGGCTTCCAACCATCCGGGCCCGCCGGCCCATCCAACAGGACAAAGGAGCCGACGCGCCCTGAGCCGCGGAGTGACCACAGACCCTCACCCCCGGCCCGGGCCGGAGGCCGATGATGTCGCGCGCGCCGTCGCGGGCGACGCGGCGGCCTTCGAGCGTCTCTACCGCAGCCACGTGTCCCGAATCCTCGCGCTGACCCGGCGGATGGCCGGCGCGGACCGCGCCGACGAACTCACCCAGGACGTGTTCGTCCGGGCGTGGCAGAAGCTGGCGCTGTTCCGCGGCGAGTCGTCGCTGGCCACCTGGCTGCACCGCCTGGCCGTGAACGTCGTCGTCGAGCAGTTCAGGGCGCTGGGCACGGCCCGCGACCGGTTTCTGCCCGAGGGCGACGACCACCTGACGCGGGTGGCGGCGCCCGTCGACTCGGCCCGCGGCTGGAACGCGGGCATGGACCTGGACGTGGCCGTCAACCGCCTGCCGCCGGGGGCCCGCACCGTATTCGTCCTGCATGACGTCGAGGGCTACCGGCACGAAGAGATCGGCCGGCTGCTGGGCGTCTCGATCGGCACGTCCAAGTCGCAACTGCACCGGGCCCGCATGACACTGCGCGGCCTGCTCCGCACTCCCAGGGAGGCCTCGTGACCGCGCACCCGAACGAAGAGCTGTCGAGCTATCTGGACGGCGACCTCGCGCCCGGGGATCGAGCCCAGGTCGAGGCGCACCTGGCCGCGTGCGACGCCTGCCGCGGGCTGCTCGACGAACTCGCGGAGGTGCGCGCCGCGGCGGCCGCGTGGGCCGACACCCTGGCCGAGCCCGACGCGGACCTCTGGCCTGGCATCGCCGCGCAGCTCCCGGGTCCACGAGCCGCGGCCGCTGGCGGACCCGCCGCAATCACGCCGACGCCGTGGTACCGGCGCCGGTGGTCCGTCGGCATCCCCGAGCTGGCCATCGCGGCCTCGCTGCTCGCCGCGGTCGGCGGCGCGGTGGCCTGGCAGCGGACGGTGGCACGAGAGCCGGCCGCCGCCGGACCGGCACCCGTCGTGGCCGAGCTCGAATGGTCCGGACCGGCCGACGCCCAGGTCGAGCCCGTGAGCTTCGCCGACGCGCAGTACAACGCCGCGATCCAGGATCTGGAGCAGGTGCTGCGGCAGCAGCGCGACCGCCTCGATCCACGGACGGTCATCGTGCTCGAACGCAACCTGCGCGTGATCGACGACGCGATTCGCGAGGCGCGCGAGGCGCTGGCGTCCGATCCGGCCAACGCCCTCCTGAACTCCCACCTGGCCAGCGCCCGCCGCCGGAAGCTGGACCTGCTGCGCCAAGCGGCGCTCATCACCGAGGCCAACTGATGTCGCACTTCCTCCGAACGCCCGTCGCGCTTGCCATCCTGCTCGCCGCGGGTCCCGCGGCCGCCTGGGCCGGCGCCTTCGACGAGCCCGCGCCACAGGCATCGCCGTCGCGCGATCAGGCGCCCGTCCAGGCTCGTCCGGGCGGACCCGAACTCGACCGTCCCCGCACCGACCAGACGGTGGATGTCGCCCGCGGCACGCGGCTCGTGCTGTCGAACCAGGCCGGCGACGTGACCGTGCGGGCGTGGGACCGCGACGCGGTGCGCGTCCAGGCCAGCCACAGCTCGCGGGAGACGGTGGACATGCAGACGAGCGACAACACCCTCAGGGTGCGGTCCCGGTCGTCCGGCGGCGGGCGGCGGCTCGTGGACTACACGCTCACCGTGCCCCGGTGGATGGCCGTCAACCTGTCGGGCACCTACCTTGCCGCCAGCATCGAGGGCACCTCCGCCGAGGTCAACGTCGAGACGGTCGGCGGCGACCTCACGGTGAAGGGCGGCTCGGGCGCCGTCACCCTGCGCTCGATCGAGGGCGAGATCCGCGTCGACGGCGCCACCGGCCGGCTGCAGGCCACGACCGTCAACGACTCGATCACGCTGAGCAACGTGTCCGGCGACGTCGTGGCCGAGACGACCAACGGCGACGTCACGATCACGGGCTCACGCGCGGCCAGCCTCGAGGTGTCCACGGTGAACGGCGACGTGCGCTTCGAGGGGCCGACAGCCGACAAGGGCACCTACCGCGTGTCGACGCACAACGGCGACATCCGGGTCAGCCTTGGCCAGCAGGCCAACGCCACCGTCTTCGTGCGAACCTTCGGCGGCGACTTCAGCAGCGACTTCCCCATCACGCTGCCGGAGGGCATGAGCGCGCGCAGCGGCAACAAGCGGTTCAACTTCACGCTGGGCGGCGGCGGCGCGCGAGTGGAGATCGAGTCCTTCCAGGGCGACATCCACGTGACGAAGGGGCCGATCGGGTCGCCTGCCGACGAGCGGCGGCGGCGGCGCGGGAGCCGCGGCCAGGCGCTCGGCGCCGCGATCGACGACGCCGTCGACCAGGCGCTGGCCGAGGCGCACGCCGCCGTGCGGGAGGTGCTGCCGGCGCTGCGCGGACTCGGCGTGGCGCTCGAGACGCTTCCGGTGCCCGACCTGACGGACGTGCCGCCGGCGCCGCCGCGCCCGCCCGCTCCGCCCCGGCCCCCGAAGCCGCCGCGGCCCTAGCCTTCCGCGGGTCGCTGGCCCGAGGCCGTCGGCGCGGCCGTGATCGTCAGTTCGGCGTGGAGCATGGCGCCATCGCCGGGCACGGCGCGCACCACGAATCCGGCGCGGCGCACGAGCGCCCGCATCGCGTCGTTGTCCGCCAGCATGTCCCCGTAGAGCCGCCGGAGGCCGAGCGCGGGTGCGGCCGCGACGAGGTACCGCATCATGGCGCCGCCGAGCCCCACGCCCTGCCAGCGGTCCTGGACGATGAGCGCCACCTCCGCGACATCGGGCGGCGAGACGCGGGTGAGGTGCCCCACCGCCATCACCTCGCCGCGCCCTTCGGGCGCGAGGCGTTCGGCCACGATCGCCATCCCGTGCGTGGAGGACCCGTCACGTGTCGACAGGCCCTGCCGCGCCTGGGCGATCCGATCCGGCAGCGACGTGAGATGGAAGTAGCGCTGGTGGACCGAGCGCGCGGAGAGCCCGGCCTGGAACGCCGCGATGCGTCCCCCGTCGTCCTCGGCGAGCGGCCGGATGCGCGCGGACGTGCCGTCCGCCAGCACGACGTCCGTCGGGAGCGACGGCTCGACTCCGGCCATGGTGATAGCATAGCGGGCGTTCGCTCCGGTTCAGGCCGCCCACTCACCACCGTCATGGCCCTCGCCGACGTCCTCCTGCCCGAGTTCGATCACGAAGTCGCCACCACACGCCGGCTGCTCGAGCGGCTGCCGGAGGCGCAGCTCCAGTGGCGCCCGCACGCGAAGAGCATGACGCTCCAGGCGCTCGCCACCCACCTGGGACAGCTCGGCGTCTGGGGCACGCTGACCATCGCCGAGACGGGAGTCGACCTTGAGGCGATGGGCCGGCTCTCCGAGGCGGACCTGCCCGCGACGCGCGGCGCGCTGGTGGCCGCGTTCGACGAGAAGATGGGCCGCGCGCGCGCCGCCCTCACGGGCCGGACCGACGCCGAGCTCATGGCGCCCTGGACGCTCCGGCGCGGAGGGCGCGAGTTCTTCACGCTGCCGAAGGCCTCGTGCTGGCGGACGTTCGTCATGAACCACCTGATCCATCACCGGGGCCAGCTGAGCGTCTACCTCCGGGCGCTCGACGTGCCGCTCCCGTCGATCTACGGGCCGAGTGCCGACGAGCCGTCCTCCTGACCGGCTCGCGGTGCCGGCCCTGGCCGCCGCCGGCGGCGCGGTCGTCTTCGCGGTCCTCGCCACGCTGAACGCCGGCGGCTATCGCTACGGCGCCTCGGACCAGGCGTTCTACATCCCGGCCATCCTGCACCAGCTCGATCCCGCGCTCTATCCGCGCGACTGGGCGATGCTCGGCGCGCAGGGCCGATTCTTCTTCGCGGACGAGATCTTCGCGGCGCTGGTCCGGAGCACCGGCCTCGGCCTGCCCGTGTGGTTCGCCGTCGCGCAACTGGCCACGCTGGGTGTCCTCTACTGGGGCGCGTTGTCGCTCGGACGCACGTGTCTCGCCTCGCCCTGGGCGCTCACGGCCTGGATGGCGGCCCTGACCCTGCGCCACCGCATCGCCAAGACGGGCGCCAACACGCTGGAGGGCTACTTCCATCCGCGGATGCTGGTCTTCGGCCTCGGACTGACGAGCCTCGCGCTGTACCTCCGCGGACGGCCCTGGTGGGCCCTCGCCCTCGCGCTGGCGAGCGGCGTCCTGCACCCGACGACGGCCGCGCTCTTCGTGGCGCTCCTGCTCATCGCCACCGCCGTGAGCGAGCCGGGCGCGCGTGCGCCGCTCGCGCTCGCCGCGCTCGGGGCGGCGGTGGCGGCCGCGGCCGCCGTCGCCCTCGGCCTCTTCGACGTGTCCACGATGGACGCGCGATGGAGGGACCTCGTCGGCACCAAGGACTACGTCTTCCCGACGCGCTGGTCGCCGGGCACCTGGGCGATCAACCTGCTCGGCCCGGCCGTCATCGTCCTCGTCCTGTCCCGGCGGCGGGCGGCCGGCGCGGCGGGCACGCGGGAAATCGGGCTCGCGGCCGGCGGCCTCGCCCTCGTCGCCGGGTTTCTTCTGACGCTGCCGGCCATCGCCGGCGGCGTCGCGCTGGCCGTCCAGCTTCAGACCTCGCGCGTCTTCTGGCCGGTGGAGATCGTGGCGACGTTGTTCCTCGTGCGATGGCTCGCGGACTCTTGGGGCTCCCGTCCCCCCCTGCGGTGGACGGCCCTGGCGCTCGTGGCGCTGAGCCTCGGCCGCGGCGCCTACGTGACGGGCGTCGAGCATTCCGCGCGTGAGGCGGTCCGCGTGGATCTGCCGGAGAACGACTGGACCCGTGCGCTCGAGTGGATCCGGACCCGCACGCCGCGCGAGGCCTTCGTGCTCGCCGACCCGGGCCACGCCTGGAAGCCCGGGATGGGCACCGCGGTGCGGATCGGCGCCGAACGGGACGTCTTCCTGGAGGACACGAAGGACGTCGCGATGGCGTTGTACTCGCGCGACACGGCGCACAGGGTCGCCGACCGGATCGGCCAGGCCGGCGCGGCCGTGAGCGGCGACGCCGCGGCCGTCACGGCCCTCGCGCGGCAGGCGGGGCTCACCGTCCTGGCGACCGACCGGACGCTCGACCTGCCCGAGCTCTACCGGTCGGGCGGCATCCGGGTCTACGCGCTGCCCCCGTAGCCGCGCTGCTATACTCCGGCCGTTCGCCGGTCCGCCCGGCAGGAGGAGTCCATGGCCGCCAACGTCTCGCGCCGCAACTTCGCCAAGCTGTTCGCCGTCGGAGGATCCGCCGCGCTCTTCGCCGATCCGGCCTGGGCGCGCGAGGCCGGCGCGCCCCGGGACATCCTCCCGGCCGGTCCGTCCGCCGGCGAGCCGTTCTGGACGAGCGTCCGCGAGCAGTTCGTGATGCCGCCCGATCTGGCGGTGATGAACGCCGCGAACCTCTGTCCCGCGTCGCGCCCGGTCGCCGAGTGCCTGACCCGGGAGTCCCACAGCGTCGACGCCGACCCGTCGCCCACCAACCGTGCGCGCCTGATGCCCGAGAAGGAGAAGACCCGTCTCGCCCTCGCGGAGTTCCTGCGGGTGACGCCGGAGGAGATCGTCATCACGCGCAATACGAGCGAAGCGAACAACATGGTGTCCAGCGGGCTGGACCTCAAGGCCGGCGACGAGGTGCTGCTGCACGAGGACAACCACCCCAGCAACCTCACGGCGTGGCGCGAGAAGGGCAAGCGCTTCGGCTTCTCGGTGGTCGTCGTCCCGCAGAAGAACCCGCACCCCGGCGCCGAGTACTACGTGGACGCCTTCACGAAGGCCATCACGCCGCGCACGAAGGTGATCGCGGTGACCCACCTGACCAGCACGGTGGGCGACGTGATGCCGGCCCGGGAGCTGGCCGCGCTGGCGCGGTCGCGGGGTATCCTCTTCCTGCTCGACGGCGCGCAGAGTTTCGGCCTGCTCGACGTGAACCTGGCCGAGATCCAGCCGGACTTCTATTCCGGCAGCGCCCACAAGTGGCCGTGCGGCGCCCGTGAGTGCGGCGTGCTCTACGTGAACCGGAACGCGCAGAGCAGGCTCTGGCCCAGCATCTACAGCGCCTATCCCGGCGCGGTGGGCTTCTCGAAGACGTTCGAGAGCTTCGGGCAGCGGGACGAGGCCACGATGATCGCCATGCACGAGGCCCTGACGTTCCAGAACAAGATCGGGCGCGCGGCCATCGAAGCGCGCTCTCGCGCGCTCACGACCCAGTTGATGGAAGGCCTCGGAAAGATCCCGGGCATCACGAACTGGACCTCGCCGGTGGCCGACCGGCGCGCGGCGATCGTGTCCTTCGTGCCGGCGGCGCTCGACGCGCACAAGCTGGCCGACGCCCTCTACACGAACGACCGCCTGGGCGTCACGACGCGGGGCGGCAAGGACCGTCCGGGCATCCGCGTGTCGCCCCACTTCTTCAACAGCCCGGCGGAGGTCGACAAGCTGGTCGCGGCCGTGGCGAAGTACGTCAAGAGCGGGGTCTAGGGCCCGCGGCCCGCGCCAGGGCTGACGGGACGCAGGGCGGTACAGCACGAGGGCCCGGCGGGTGATCCGCCGGGCCCTCGTCGTGTGTCTGGCCGGTGAACCCGCGGGCGGCTACTTGCCCATCGCGGACACGTCGAGGGACGTCGCCTCGAGCGAGAACGTCTTCACCGCCGCGCCTTTCGGGACGCGGAACGAGAACGTGCACTGGAACGCGGCCTGGCCGGCCACTTCCGCGAACGACTGCGCGGTGTTGTAGACCTTGCCGTCGGCGCCGGTGAGCGTGGGCTTCGCGAGCGGACCGGGCTTGAAGGCGGCCGTCGGCGTGAAGTCCACCGTGACCGACACGAACTCGTTCACGTCGCCGGGACGGATCACGCCGCGGACGATGTTGGCGCCCGGCGGGCAATCGGTCAGGCTGACGTTGGTCGCCCGCGACACGCCGGACACCGACACCTCGAGACCCTTGTAGGACGCCGGCGCCGACTGCGCGATGGCAGCGGCGCCAGCCAGCACGAGCACGGACAGCGACAGCCCTGCGGCCGTCATGCGCGATCGGGCCATGACCTTACAGCGGCCGATCCGGGAACATGATCGTGCGCCACATGTGCGCCACGGGGCTGTTGTCGTATCCCAGCCCTTCCTTCGGCTGCTTGAAGTGGCGCCCGATGATGTCGATGAACGGCTCGATCGTGACCTTCTGGTTCGGATCGAAGGAGTACAGGTCGTTGACCGTGACCAGGCGCGGGAACTCGTACCACTTGTGGTTGCGGACCCACTCGTAGTTCTTCTGCAGGTACGGCTCCGGCTTGTAGTCCTCGCCGAACGTGCGGATGTAGCTCTCGGGGTACTCGTAGCCGAACTTCTCGTCGGGGTAGAAGCGCAGTGTCTGGTGGTGGCGGATCGCGAACGACGTCTTCTCGCTGACGTACGGCTCGATGATCTGCGCGCCCCACCAGCCGTGATCCACCTTGACCAGGGCGTGCACGGTGTCGTGCATGAGGCACGCGAGGACGATCTCCTCCGGCATGCCGGTCTTCAGCGCGCGATTGGCGCTCTGCAGGACGTGATTGGCCGGCGCGAACCGCTTCTCGAAGAACTCGAGCAGGGTCGGCGCCGAGGACATCTTCGGCAGCGGGCCGCGTGGGGCGCCGTCCCGGCTGCTGGCGTTGAACACGTTGCCGGCACCTGGCCTGACACCCGTGCGCTTCGCGTTGCGCTCCTCGATCTCCGCGACGGTCGGGTACTTGTCCTGGCCGCCCTGGGCGGCCTGCATGGCGGCGTCCAGCGTCTCTTCCATGTAGGCTTCGAGCGCGTCTGCCTTCTGCTCCGACGTCATCAGCGCGACGGCGGACGCGCCGCCGAGGCTCGCGAAGAATGCGCGACGATCGATCTCCACCATCGGGTGCCCCTTCTGAGAGAGTATGTCCGCGCGGAACCGGGTTCGCCCGGCTCCGCATCCGCCACACGATGCGCCTGGAGCCCCTGGCCCGTCAAGCGCGATTTTCCGCCCGCCGGGCCGTCCTACCTGGTGGGTGGCGGCGTGCTGGCGCCACGCCTGGGCCGCGTCTCGGCGGGCCCGGGTCTATCATGTCGAGCCACCGGCCCGGACCGGTGACAGAGGAGCATCCATGGATCCCACCGTCCTCCGCCCCATCCTGGAACGCACCCACCAGGCCCTGGGACGCCCCAATATCGGTGGCGGCTCGACCCGCGAGCAGCGCAACCAGTTCTTTCTCTCGTTCGTGGCCGTGATGCACTACGGCCACCCCGTGCTGAACCCCGGTCCCGGGGACCCGCGCTGGGTGGCCAAGAGCGCCGGCGGCGGGCGGCCGCAGTCGGACGACATGATCGCGTTCCAGGACGGCGCCTCCCTGCGCGGCTGGGACCTCATCCTGGGGTCGGGCGCGGACGGCTTCAGGTTCATCGACGCCTCGGGGCCGGGCGAGGACATTACTGGCCAGGAGCCGATCGTGCCGCCGCGCTCGGCGCTGCCGCCGGCGGGGCCGGGCCCTATCACGCCGACGGCGCCGCCGACCGGCCTGCAGATCAAGGCCGAGCCGTGGATCGGGCGCGTGGACGACCGGTTCAGGCACCTGCGCCTCGGCAGCGAGGATCAGCAGCGGGAGTGGATGGCGCGGGTGGCCTTCGTGCTGCGCGCCAAGGTGGATCCGGCCATCGGCCAGAAGCGGGCCGATGCCTCCCGCCCGATCTCGCGCAACACGCTCGGCGTGGGCCGCACCGGGGCGCTCGAAGCCGTCGTCCTCATCGACGAGAACACGAAAGAGCGGGTCTGGCAGTCGCTGGGGACGGTGGACCAGGTGCTCGTGGACCCGCCGGCGTTCGACGACATGGCCGATGTGCTCGCGGCCGCGCCGGCCCCGGCACCCGCCCCGGCGCCGGCCCAGGCCGTGGATCTCGACGCGCTGAAACGGCAGCTGATCGCGATTCAGGACGCCGCGGCGGCGGCCCTGCGCCTGCTGTCGTAGGCGGCGGGCGGCCGTGCGCGGGCGCGGCCCCGCCGGTCCCGGGCGGAACGGTCAGGCGGGAAAGCTGATGTCGGCCAGGCGCAGCACCGGGGCGTCCTCGTCGCCGAACCACAGGCACACCACGTCGCCGTCCATGCGCGCCCCCGGAATCGGCAGGTCGCCGCCTCCCCCCGGGGGGCCCGGCCAGGTGACGTCGAGCGCTTCGCACACCACGTCCTGCGCCAGGCTGAGGACGCTCTCGGCGGCGTCCACGTAGACGTCCGGGTCGCCCTCGTCGTCGGACTCGAGCTCGAGCGCCGTCGTCACCGCTTCGCCGGAGGGCGTCTCGATCGTCACCGTGTCGCCGTCGGCGCTGGCGCCGAAGCCGTCGGGGAGGCTCGCCGCCAGCGAGGCGGCGAGCTCCTTCGCGAATCGGGCGGGAGTCACTGCTGCTGCCGCTCGTCCTTCTTGTCGTCGGACGACGTGCGCACGGTGGGGTACTTGATGCCGAGCTGCTCGAGGTACGTCGAGTACTTCGACGGGTCGTAGTAGAAGGGCCGCATCTGCTCGCGGTACTTCTCGAGGATGGCCTGGTTGAGGAACGTGGGCGGCGGCGTGTCCGCCTTGATGAAGGGGATGTACTTCACGTCCTTCGTCTGCACGTCGTTGAAGTACGCCCACGCGTCCTTGATGACCTGGGGCTTGGTCAGCAGGTCGAGGATCGTCATCGCCTGCACCTTCGCGCCGGCCACCACGCCCTTGTGGGCGATGGGCGTCGCGCTGGCGATGCCGCTGGACCAGTTGTGGCCCGGCAGCCCCGGGATGTTCGCCGGGTAGCGCAGCGTCACCGTGGGCACGTTCCAGGAGATGTCCCCGATGTCGTCCGACCCGCCGCCCATGTTCTCCTCGATCGGCACCGGCTTCCCGATCTCGGCCAGCTTCGTCGCCAGCCCGGGCTGGGTCGCGTTGCCGAGCTCCTTCTGCAGCGCCTTCGCCAGCGTCTGATCGGCGTCGCTCCACTCCGGCAGCCCGACGCGCTGGATGTTGGCGAACATCGTCTCGGCGATCGTCTTGTTGAAGTGCTGCGGGTAGGCCGTGCCGAGGATGCGCGACGTCCACGCGGTGTTCGTCATGAGGGCCGCGCCCTCGGCGATCTTGTTGCCGATGTCCCACAGTTCCTGGATGTGCGGCTGGTCGTTCTCCCGGAAGTAGAACCAGATGCTGGCCTGCCGAGGCACGACGTTCGGCTGATCGCCGCCGTTGGTGATGACCGAGTGCGAGCGCTGCGAGAGGCGCAGGTGCTCGCGGCGGTAGTTCCAGGCCACGCTCATGAGCTCCACGGCGTCCGCCGCCGAGCGGCCGCGCCACGGCGCGCCGGCGCTGTGCGCCGTTTCACCCGTGAACGTGTACTCGACCGAGACCAGGCCGTTGCCGCCGCCGGCGCCCCACGACACGTTCAGGTTGTTGCCGACGTGCGTGAAGAGGCAGACGTCCACGTCCTTGAACATGCCGTCGCGGATGAACCACGCCTTGCTCGCCACCAGCTCCTCGGCGACGCCGGGCCACAGCATGAGCGTGCCGGGCAGCTTCTCGCGTTCCATCACGCGCTTCACGGCGATCGCGGCCACGATGTTCAGGGGGACCCCCGTGTTGTGCCCCTCCCCGTGTCCGGGCGCGCCCTCGACGATCGGGTCGTGGTAGGCCACGCCCGGCTTCTGCGACGACTGCGGGATGCCGTCGATGTCGGAGCCCAGGGCGATGACGGGCTTGCCGCTCCCGAACGTCGCCACCCAGGCCGTCGGAATGCCCGAGACGCCGCGCGTCACCTTGAAGCCGTTCTTCTCGAGGACACCGGTGAGGTACTTCGACGTCTCGACCTCCTGGAAGCCGAGCTCGCCGAAGCTGAACACCGAGTCCACGGCCTCCTGGGCGAGCTTGGCCATGCTGTCGACGTGCTCGGCCACGCCGCGCTTGAGCGCGTTGAGATTGGCGTCGTCGGCGGATACCGGCGCCGGCTTCGCCGCGGTCTGGCCGCTCCGGGCGGCGGGCGCCTGCGCCAGGGCGGTCGACGTCGAGACGGCCAGCACGAGCGCGGAGTGGATGAGCAAACGTGTCATGGAACGACCTCCCCTTCGAACGCACGGATTGTACTTCGCCGGCACGCCGCGCGCCGCGCGCTGCAGCCGGGCCGGCGCTCACCGGGCCAGCGTCGGGGCGAACGTGGGCGCGGTCCGGGCGCGGGTCTTCTCTTCGAAGGCGTAGCCGAGCCCGAGCAGCTCGGCCTCGCTGTACGCCCGGCCCATGAACGTCAGGCCGACGGGCAGGCCCATGACGTCGCCCATGGGGACGGTGAGGCTGGGCGTGCCGGCAACGGCCGCCATGCCGTAGCCGCCGCCGACGAAGTGATCGCCCAGCACGTGGTCGGTGGGCCACGCCGGGCCGAGGCTGGGCGCGACGAGGGCGTCGAGTCGATCGCGGTCCAGCGCCGCCAGCAGCCCGTCACGCCCGGCCAGCTGCCGCGCCGCGGAACGCGCCTGCACGTAGGCGGCCTCGGTCAGGGGCCCCTTCGCCTGCGCCTGCTCGAAGATCTCCTGGCCGAAGAACGGCATCGCCATCTCGGCGTTGGCGGCGTTCCACGCGATGAGCGCCTCGAGCGACTTCTGCGCCGACGCGCTCCCGGCGAGGTAGCGGTTCAGCCCGTCCTTGAACTCGTACAACAGCACGTCGAACTCGGGGCCGCTCCACCGGTCGTAGGTGGGGATGCGGACGTCCACCACCGTGGCGCCGGCGTCGGTGAGCGCCGTCAGCGCCCGCTCGGTCACGGCATCCAGCCCTGGGTGGGCGCCCATCGCCTGGCGCACGACGCCGAGCCGCTTGCCGGTCAACGCCCCGGGGGACAGGCCGGCGAGGTAGTCGGCGGCACTCCGGCCCTCGGCGCCCTTCGCGGCCGGATCCGCGACGTCGACCGCCGCGATCGCCGACAGCAGCAGCGCGGCGTCCGAGACGGTGCGGGCCATCGGCCCCGCCGTGTCCTGGGACGCCGAGATCGGGATGATGCCGGAGCGGCTCACCAGGCCGACGGTGGGCTTCAGCCCGACGAGGCCCGAGACGGCCGATGGGCAGATGATGCTGCCGTCGGTCTCGGTGCCGATGCCGAAGGCGGCCAGGCTCGCGGCGATCGCCGAGCCCGTGCCGGAGCTCGAGCCGCAGGGATTGCGGTCGAGGACATACGGGTTCCGCGTCTGCCCTCCGCGGGAGCTCCACCCGGAGGTGGACCGCGTGGAGCGGAAGTTGGCCCACTCGCTCAGGTTCGTCTTGCCGAGCACCACGGCGCCCGCCGCGCGCAGCCGCGCCACGAGGAACGCGTCCGCCGCGGGCCGGTTGTCGGCCAGCGCGAGGGATCCGGCCGAGTTCACCATGCCCGCCACGTCGATGTTGTCCTTGAGGAGCACCGGCAGGCCGTGGAGCGGGCCGCGGACCTTCCCGGCCTTCCGCTCCGCGTCGAGAGCGTCGGCGTCGGCGACGGCCGACGGGTTCAGCTCGATGACGGCGTGGAGTTCCGGACCCGCCTTGTCGATCTCGTCGATGCGGGCCAGGTAGGCCTCCGTCAGCGCGCGGGACGTCAGCGTGCCCGCATCCAGCCGCCCGCGCGCGTCCACCGCGCTCAACTCGACGACGTCGGGCAGCGCCGGCGGGGGCGTCGCCGGCGCCTGGGGCTCTGGGGCGGCGGCGCACGCCAGGGGCAGCGCCAGGGACAGGGCGAGCAGGACATGACGGGTGGGCATCGCGGACGTACGGCTCCTCTCGACGGTGGACCGTCAGTGTACCGGAGGGCGGCTCGCGGCCGCAGCGAACGGCCGGGGGCGGCCCGCCGGTAAGATCGGAGGGTCCGCGTGCCCATCGCTCCCGACACGTTCGCGCCCCATCCCGCCCTGGCCGGCGGCCATCGCATGACCCTGTTCGCCTGGGCGCGCGCGCGGCGCTTCCCTGATCTCCCCGCACCCGAGGCGCGTCTCTTCCGGACCGCGCCCGATACGCAGGTGCTGGCCCACTGCCACTGGCAGGCGCGCCGGCACGAGGCGCCGACGGCCCTTCTGCTGCACGGCCTCGAGGGATCCAGCGACAGCCACTACATGCGCGGCATGGCCGACAAGGCCTGCCGGCGCGGCTTCAACGTCGTCCGCCTGAACCAGCGCAACTGCGGCGGCACCGAGCACCTGACGCCCGGCCTCTACCACTCGGGCCTCACGGCCGATCCGCTCGCCGTCATGCACGAGCTCGCCGAGCGCGATGGCCTGGGCCGGTTCGTGGTCCTCGGCTACTCGCTCGGCGGCAACATCGCGCTGAAGCTGGCCGCCGAGGCGAGCGGCGCGTGGCGCGACCGCCTCGCCGCGGCCGCGGCGGTCTCGCCGCCGATCGAGCTCGCCCAGTGCGTGGACGCCCTGGAGCGGTCGGCCAATCTCGCCTACCACCTGAATTTCCTGCGCGGCCTGCGCAGCCGCATTCGCCGGAAGATGGCGCTCTTCCCCGGCGCCTACGATCCGCGGCCGCTGGCGCGCGTGTGGACCGTCAGGGCCTTCGACGACGTCTACACGGCGCCGCACAACGGCTTCGACGGGGCCGCCGACTACTACCATCGCGCCAGCGCGCGGCGGGTCCTGCCGAGCCTGGAGGTGCCGGCGCTGCTCGTGACGGCCGAGGACGATCCGTTCGTGCCGCCGGATGCCGCCCGCGACGCCGAGCTGGCGGGCGTGCGGGCGCTGACGCGCCTCGTCACCAGGCGCGGCGGGCACTGTGGCTTCGTGGCGCGGCGAGGGACGGCCGTCGACGACGGCTATTGGGCGGAATCGGCGGTCGTGGACTTCGCCGCCGCGCACGCCGGCCTGCCCCGGCGCCAGTCAGTCGCGGCCGTCGCGCCGGGCAGCTAACCGGCGGCGAGGAGCTCGAGCATGCGCTGGCCGAAGGCGGCGCCTTTCCCGGCGTCCTCGTGCTTGAAATACACGTAGACGTCCTTGCAGGTGGCGTCCAGGTCTTGCGCGGTCCGCGTCCAGCGGCGGATGGCCTCGTCGTCGTACCCCTCGTCGCGCAGCCGCAGGTACGCGAAGTCGGCGGTCGGGACGATGGGGACGGTGCGCGCCTCGGTGTCGGCCACGCACAGCGCGAGATTGCGATCCCTGAGCCGCGCGTAGACCTCGTCGTTCAACCAGGAATCGTGGCGGAACTCGAACGCGCCCTGGAGGCCCTCGGGCACGCCGGCCAGGAAGGCGTCGAAGCGCTCCAGGTCGCACTTCAGGTTGGGCGGGGTCTGGAAGAGCACCGCGGCGAGCTGCGGTCCCAGGCCGCGCGCCGTCGTGACGAAGAAGTCGACGGCGTCGCCGACGTCCTTCAGGCGCTTGTCGTGGGTGATGCGACGATTCGCCTTGAGCGTGAACCGGAAGGTCGGCGGCACCTGCCCGGCCCACCCCGCCACCGTCTTCGGCGTGGGCATCCGGTAGAACGTCGCGTTGATCTCCACCGACGGGAAGCGTTCAGCGTAAAAGGGCAGCATCTTGGACGCAGGAAGATCCTGCGGATAGAAGCTGCCCTTCCACTCCGGGTAGTTGTAGCCCGACGTTCCGACGAGAATCACGGAGTCTCCCGCGCGCCGCGGGCGTCGTACGTGCTACCAGCGCGGCTCGCGGCGGCCACCGCCGCCGCCGTCGCGGCGACCCATGCCACCCCCACCGCCGCCGCCGAATCCGCCGCCGCCGCTCGGCTTCGGCCGGGCCTCGTTCACGACGAGGGCCCGGCCCTGCATCTGGTACTCGTGCAGCTGATCGATGGCCGCCTGCGCGCCTTCGTCCGTCGTCATCTCGACGAACGCGAACCCGCGAGCCCGCCCCGTCGCCTGGTCGCGCATGACGTGCACGGTGGCAACGGCGCCGGCGCGGCTGAAGAGCTCGTTCAGATCCTCGTCGGTCGCGCTGTAGGGCAGATTGCCTACGTATAGTCTCCGGCCCATCGGTTACTGCTCCTGCCGCGCTCCCGGTCGATTGGCCCGGCGCGCGCGAACGCCGGGACCCCCCGTGACCAGCTCACCACGCGGGACGGGGGAAACGACGTTTCGCCGACCAGCACCAGCGGGCTCCCTCAGGGACGTGAAAAAAGCTGGCGAAGTATAGCAGACCCGGCGTCAAGCGGAAGGGCCCCCGCAAGGGGCCGGACCCGGCGTGGTACAGTCGCTGCTGATGCGACGTGGCGCCGCTGTCGTCCTGCTCCTGTCGGCGATCGCCGTACGCTGCTCGTCCCCGCCCCCGCCGCCCCCGGCCGAGCGGTATCCAATCAAGGGCCAACTCCTCGCGGTACAGCTCGACACGGGCCAGGTCCTCCTGAAACACGACGCGGTGCCCGGCTACATGGACGGGATGACCATGCCCTTCACGGTGGCCGACCGCGCCTCGATGCGCGACCGCCGGCCGGGCGATCTGGTGACGGCCACGCTGGTGATCGAGCCGGGCCGGACCCGCCTGGAAGAGCTGACCTTCACGGGCACGGCGCCGTTGCCGGACACCGGCGCCGAGCGGCCGGCGGCCCCTGTCCCGATGCTCGTCGCCGGCGACCCGGCCCCGGCGCTCGCGCTCACGAGCCAGTTCGGCCAGCCCGTCTCCATCGCCGACTGGGCCGGGAGCGCCGGCGTCATCACCTTCATCTACACCCGCTGTCCCCTGCCGGACTTCTGTCCGCTGATGGACGCCCGGTTCAAGGAAATCCAGGCGGCGGCCCGCGGCGACGCCGCGCTGAAGGACCGCGTGCGGCTCCTCTCGGTCAGCTTCGACCCCGGGTTCGACACGCCCGAAGTGCTCGCCGCCCACGCGGTCCGTGCGGGCGCGGAGGACCACTGGGTCTTCGCGACGGCGCCGGCGGCCGTCGTCGATCGCTTCGCGGCGGCGTTCGGCGTGAACGTGATCCGCGAGGCGGACGGGTCCATCACCCACAACCTCCGTACCGCCGTGATCGGCCCCGACGGACGCGTGGCGGCCATCCACTCGGGGAACGACTGGACCGCCGAGGCCGTCCTGGCGGACCTTCGCCGCGCGCTCGCCCAGACGGCCCCGTGACGACGCCGCTTCGCGTGCCGCCACGCGCGCAGCCGCTGCGCGCCGCGCTGGCTCCGCCCCTCGATCCGCCGCCGCCCAGCGCCTTCACGCCGCGCGAGCGCGCGCTCGTGGCGCGGCTGGCGACGCCGGGCGCCGTCCAGCGCTGGCTGAACGCGCTGCCCTACAACGCCGAATCCGGCGGCGAGACGCTGCGCACCTTCCGCGGCGTCGTCCAGCGCGGCACGGCGCACTGCCTCGAGGCGGCGCTCTTCGCCGCCGTCGCGCTCGAGCAGCATGGCTACCCGCCGCTCCTGCTGAGCTTCGAGTCGATCGATCACCTGGACCACGTGATTTTCGTCTACCGCGGCGCGAGGGGCTGGGGATCGGTGGCCCGGTCCCGCGATCCCGGGCTCCACGGGCGCCGCCCGGTGTTCGCCACGCCGCGGGCGCTCGCCTTGAGCTACGTGGATCCGTATGTGGACTTCACCGGCCGGGTGCGGGGATACGCGGTCGTGCACCTCGCGGCGATGGGCGGGTACGACTGGCGCTTCTCGACGGGCAACGTGTGGGCCGTGGAGCGCCTGCTCATCGCGTGGCCCCACCACCGGATCCGGACCTCGGACGCACGCTACCGCCGGCTGAAGCGCCGCTATCGCGCCTACCGCGAGGCGCACGGGCGCAAGCCGCTGTACTACCGGGGGCGGGATCGATGGTCGCCGCTTCCGGCCGAGTACCTGACCGCGCCGCCTAATCGAGATCGAAGCCGCGGATCGGCTTCGTGACCGGTTCCTGCCTGGCCTGCTCCAGGGCCTCTTCGAACCGCTTCGACAGCGCGTCGCCGCGGCTGCGCTCGGATTGGACCGACTGCTCGAAGATGGCGTCGCGGCGCTGCGCCTGCTCCCTGAGCACGCGGTGCGCGTCGTCGAGCACGGCCTCGTGGCCGGACGGCGGCGCCTTGTGGGACACGACCCGCCCGAGGTTCATGTCGATGACGAGCACCGATCCACAGCACGGGCAGGTGACTTCGCGTTCGCTGCGCAGCTTCGCCATCGGACCTCCGGCGGCCGGCCTCTTGCCCGCTGCCGGCCCGCCAGTCAAGAGTAGTGGGGTGAGCGCCGATGCCGCAAGATGACCGCCGCACCTATCGGGTGCGGGTGGCCACGTACAACGTCCATCGGTGCCGCGGCATGGACGCGCGCACCGTGCCCCACCGCATCGCGGCCGTCATCGCCGGCCTCGACGCCGACGTCGTCGCGCTGCAGGAGGTCGTCGGCGCCAGCCAGCGGCGTCCCGGCCAGGCGGCCGAGCTCGGCGCGGCGCTCGGCATGGGCTGGGTGATGGCGCCCACCCGGCACCTCCGGGGGGCGCTTTTCGGCAACGTCGTCCTGTCGCGCCATCCCGTGCGGCAGCACGTCCAGCACGACCTCTCCTGGAAGACGTGCGAGCCCCGCGGCGCGCAGCGCGTGGACGTGGCCCTGGGCGACCACCACCTCCTGCACCTCTACAACGTCCACCTGGGCACGTCGCTCGGCGAGCGCCGCGTCCAGGCCGAGCGGCTCGCGGGGATCGTGGACGACCACCGGACGCACGGTCCCAGCGTCGTGCTCGGCGACTTCAACGAGTGGGCGCGGGGACTGGCCACCGACATCCTGTCGGCCCGCCTGCACAGCATCGACCTGACGCGGTACCTGCCGAGAAAGCGCAGCTATCCCGGCCTGTTCCCGCTGTTCCACCTGGATCACATCTACTTCACGGGCCGCGTGGAGGTCGTCGACGTGGAACTCGTGCGTACACGGCAGGCCCTGATGGCCTCGGACCACCTGCCGCTCGTCGCGGACCTCAAGATCAGCTTCTGACACCGCTGGTCGCGCCCCTCCCGACGGCCGAGCCTTGCCTGGGGAGATGTCAATGTGATATCACTTCGACATCAGGAGGCACACCGACGTGATCAGAGAGCGTGACTATCCCGGGCTTCCCGGCCTTCCCGTGCTGCTGCTCGTGATCGCGGGCGGGGCCGTCCTCATCTGGCGTCTCGTCGAGAGCGCGCGGGCCGCCAGCCCGCTCGGCATCCTGGCGTGCGCCCTCGGCCTGGGCCTGGCCGCGCTCATCGCGGCCGGTCTGTTCATGGTGAACCCGAACGAGGGCCGCGTCCTGCAGCTCTTCGGCGCGTACGCCGGCACGGCGAAGACCCCGGGCCTGCGGTGGGCCAACCCGTTCTTCTCGAAGCGTCAGGTGTCGATGCGGGTCCGCAACTTCGACAGCGAGCACCTGAAAGTGAACGACAACGACGGCAATCCCATCGAGATCGGCGCCGTCGTGGTCTGGAAGGTCGTGGACACGGCGGAGGCAGTCTTCGAGGTGGACGACTACGAGAACTACGTGCACGTGCAGACCGAGGCCGCGCTCCGCAACCTGGCCACCAGCTATCCCTACGACGCGCACGACGACGCGCACACGTCGCTCAGGGGCCACACGGCCGTCGTCGCCGAGCACCTGAAGCACGAAGTGCAGGACCGCCTGGCAAAGGCCGGCGTGCAGGTGATCGAGGCCCGCATCAGCCACCTCGCCTACGCGCCGGAGATCGCGGCCGCGATGCTGCAGCGGCAGCAGGCGGGCGCGATCATCGCCGCGCGCCAGCGGATCGTCGAGGGCGCGGTCGGCATGGTGGAGATGGCGCTCGGCCAGCTGTCGTCGAAGTCGATTGTCGTGCTCGACGACGAGCGGCGGGCCGCCATGGTCAGCAACCTCCTGGTCGTGCTGTGCGGCGAACGTGGCGCCCAGCCCATCGTCAACACCGGCACGATCTACCAGTGACGCGTGGCCGACCGTAAGGCGTTTCTCCTGCGCGTGGACCCGGCGCTGCTCGAGGCCCTGCAGCGCTGGGCCGACGACGACCTGCGGAGCCTCAACGGGCAGATCGAGTTCCTGCTGCGGTCCGCGCTGCAGCAGGCCGGGCGCGGGCGGGTCGAGCGTCCGCCCCGGGCCGCTCGTCCGCCGTCCCGCGCCGATTGATCGGGCTTCCTGGCCGCTCGACGGGTCCCGCCGCACGTCGTTCCCCCCTTGCCGTCTAACGGTCGTGGACGGCGCCCGGCCATGGCGCCGAGAAGCGTGGAGCCTCGCGTGCCCGACCTCGAAGACGACCTCGCCTCCCTCCGCCTGCCGGCGGCCGCCGCCCCCCGCCATCGCCGGCGCCTGCCCCTGTCGATCGCCGTGGGCGCCGCGCTGCTGGCGGCACTCGCCTGGTCCCTGCGCGGCGGTCCGCCCGCCGTCGAGACCGCCCCGGTCTCGGTCGAGGGCGGCCCCGGCCCGGGCGAGCCCGTGCTCACGGCGGCCGGGTACGTCGTCGCCCGCCGGCGGGCGGTCGTCTCGGCGAAGATCCAGGGCCGGCTCGAGCGTCTCGACGTGGAAGAGGGCTCGCGCGTGGAGGACGGCGCGGTCTTCGCCCGCCTCGAGAGCGCCGACTACGCCGCCGCCGTCGGGCGGGCCCGGGCGGCCGTGGACCGCGCCGCCGCGCAGGTGGCGGCGGCGCACGCCCAGATCGCGTCGGCCGACGCCGCGATCGCCAGGGCCGACGCCGATCTGTCGGAGACCCGCCGGCAGCGCGACGTGGCCGAGCGCCTGGCGCAGGAGGCCGTGCTGTCCACCGACCAGCGGGATGCCGCCAGGAGCCGGGTGGAGGTGGCCGAGGCCGTCGCCGGCCAGGCCCGCGCCGACCGCCGCCGCGTGGAGGCCGATCTGGCCCGCACCGAGGCGGAGCGCGCGCAGGCACGCGCCGACCTCGCCTTCGCCGGCGCGCAGCTGCAGAACACCGTCATCCGCGCGCCCTTCGCCGGCACGGTCGTCCGGAAGATGGCCGAAGTCGGCGAGAGCGTGGCGCCCATCCCGCCCGGCGTGAACATCTCCACGGCGTCCGGGGCCATCGTGGCCCTCGCGGACCTCGACACGCTCGAAGTGGAGGTGGATGTCGCCGAGGCCAACGTCGCCCGCCTCGTCCCCGAACAGCCAGCCGACGTCGTGGTCGAGGCGTTCCCGGACTCGACCTTCAAGGGCGTCCTGCGGCAGGTCATCCCGACGGCCGACCGCACGCGGGCCACGGTGATGGTGAAGGTGACCATCCTGCAGCGCGACGACCGCCTCAAGCCAGAGATGAGCGCGAAGGTCACCTTCGTGGCGCCGCAGTCGGCCGGCGCCGCCCCGCGGCGGCTGACGGTGCCCCGGAGCGCCATCCTCGGCGACGGCGCCGGCTCGCACGTGTTCGTGGTGCGCGACGGCGCCGTGATCCGGACGGCCGTGCGCCTGGACGGCGGCGACGATCAGCGGGCCGTCGTCGCCACGGGCCTCACCGGCGCCGACGTGATCGTCGTCCGGCCGCCCGCGTCGCTCGCCGACGGCGCCCGCGTGAAGGTCGTCCCGTGACCGCCGCCGCGCACCCGGCGGTCGTCGTCGAGGACGTCCGCAAGATCTACCGGCGCGACCGGCAGGACATCGTCGTGCTGGACGGCCTGAGCCTCGACGTGCCGGCCGGGGAGTTCGTGGCGCTGATGGGCCCGTCCGGGTCGGGCAAGACCACGCTGCTGAACCTCGTCGCCGGCATCGACCGGCCCACGAGCGGCCGGGTCGTCGTCGCCGGCACCGACCTGGGCACGCTGTCGGAGAACGAGCTCTCCGGGTGGCGCAGCCGCCACATCGGCTTCATCTTCCAGTTCTACAACCTGATTCCGGTGCTGACGGCGCTCGAGAACGTGGAGCTCCCGCTGCTCCTCACGCCGCTCGCCGCGCGCGAGCGGCGGGAACGCGCGCGGACGGCGCTGCGGGTGGTCGGGCTGGCCGATCGGGCCTCGCACTACCCGCGGCAGTTGTCGGGCGGCCAGGAGCAGCGGGTGGCCATCGCCCGGGCGATCGTGACCGACCCGGCCGTCCTCGTCGCCGACGAGCCCACGGGCGATCTCGACGCCCGCAGCGCCGACGACGTCCTCTCGCTGCTCGACGTCCTCAACCGCCAGTTCCGCAAGACGATCGTGATGGTGACGCACGACCCGCGCGCGGCGGCGCGAGCCCACACCGAGCGGCACCTCGAGAAGGGCGTGTTGAGCCGCAGCGTCACGCGGCACGGCGCGCCGGCGCCGGAGGCCGCGCCGTGAGGTTCCTGCCCTACGTCGTCAAGCACCTGCGCCACACGTGGCTCCGCACGGCCAGCACGATCGCGGGGATGGCGCTCTGCGTGTTCCTCATCTGCACGCTCCAGACGATCCTCGGCGCGATGGACCAGAACATCAGGAGCGCCGCACCCGACCGGCTTGCGACGCGCCACGCCGTGAGCATCGTGTTCAACATGCCGTACGCCTACGCGGCCCGCATCCGCGCGGTCCCGGGCGTGCGCCGCGTGGCGCCCCTCGTCTTCTTCGGGGGGCTGATGGGGAGCACCACGCAGGACTTCGCCAACTTCTTCGCGAACTTCGCGGTGGATCCCGAGCCGTTCTTCGCGATGTACCCGGAGTACGCGATGCCGCCGGACCAGATGCAGGCGTTCCTGGCCGACCGCCGCGGCGCCGTCCTGGGGCGCGGCCTCGCCGAGAAGTTCGGCTGGACGATTGGCAGCACGTTCCAGCTGGAGAGCTTCATCCCGCCGTACCGCGCCGGGCGGCCGTTCGAGTTCGTGGTGAGGGCCATCTTCGACGCCGACCGCGCCCGCCATCCCGGCACCAACGAAATGCAGATGTTCTTTCACTTCGACTATCTGTACGAGTCCACGCGGCGCCGCAGCGGCGTCGGCAACTTCATGGTGCAGGTCACCGACCCGGCGCGGGCGGCCCTCGTGGCCAGGGCCATCGACGCATCGTTCGAGAACTCCGACGTCCAGACGCGCACGGAGTCCGAGGCGGCCTTCCTGCAGAGCTTCGCGGAGCTGGCCGGGAACCTGGTGCTCCTGCTGAACGGGATCGGACTGGCCGTGGCCTTCACGGTGCTCCTCGTGACGGCCAACACCATGAGCATGGCGGTGCGCGAACGGCGCACCGAGATCGCCGTCCTGAAGACGCTCGGCTTCTCGAGCGGCCGCGTGATGGGCCTGATCGTGGCGGAGGCCGCCATCCTGTCGGCCACGGCCGGCGTGCTCGGCGTCGGCCTGGCCGGGACGCTCGTGACGCACGTCGACGAGATCCCGTTCCTGGGCGCCGCCCTCGGCCAGTTCCCGCCGCTGGAGCTCCCGCTGGGACTGTCGGCGTCGATGGTCGGCGTCTCGCTCGCGCTCGGCCTGGCGGCGAGTCTCGTCCCCGCCTGGAGCGCCTACCGCGCCACGATCGTGGACGCGTTGAGGGCGGCATGATCGCCGGGCGGCGTCGCGTCGGCCTCGTGCGGCGCCGGCCCGGGGGCCGCACCCGCGGTCGGGGCGCGCGGGAGATCGGCCGATGACGCTCCCCCTCGGCTACAACGTCCGCAACCTGATCGTCCGCTGGCGGGTGACGATGCTCGCCATCGGTGCCATCGGGCTCGTGGTGGCGGTGCTCGTCGTGCTCGTGGCGATGGCCAGCGGATTCCGCCAGGCCCTCCGGGCCACGGGCTCGGTCGAGAACGCGGTGCTCACGCAGCGCGGGTCGACGGGCGAGCTCACCTCGGGAATCTCGTTCGACAACGCCCGCGCCGTGATGGTGGACTCGCGCGTGGCCCGCGACGAACGCGGGGTGCCGCTGGCCTCGCCCGAGATCTTCGTGGTGGCAAGCCTGCCGCGCCGGACCGGACCGATCGCCAACGTGAGCCTGCGCGGCGTCACGGATGCCGCCTTCCAGGTGCGGCAGGGCGTGCGGATCGTGGACGGCCGGCGCTTCGAGCGCGGCCTGCCGGAGATCATCGTGGGGCGGAAGGTCCTGGAGCGCTACGCGGGCGTCGCCGTCGGGCAGCGACTCCGGATGCAGCGGAGGGATTGGACGATTACGGGTGTGTTCGAGGCGAACGGCGGCGGCTTCGAGAGCGAGATTTGGGGCGACCTCGACGTCCTCGGGCCCGCCTTCCAGCGGCGGGGCGGGTACCAGTCGGTGACGCTCCGGCTCCGATCGCCCGACCAGGTCGGGGCCTTCCATCAGGACCTGGCCAGGAACCCGAGGATGCAGGTGCAGCTGATCCAGGAGCGGAAGTACTACGACGACCAGTCGGCGCAGGTCTCGGCCCCGCTGCTCGCGCTGGCGGTGTTCGTCGCCCTCGTGATGGGCATCGGCGCCGTCTTCGGCGCCATGAACACGATGTACGGGATCGTCGCGTCGCGAACGCGGGAGATCGGGACGCTGCGCGCGCTCGGCTTCTCGCGGGGCAGCATCCTCCTGTCGTTCGTGATCGAATCGACGCTGCTCGCGCTGGCTGGAGGGCTGCTGGGGTGCGCGCTCGCCATCCCGGCCAACGGGCTGTCGTCGGCGGCCGGCGGCGCGAACTTCGCCGAGGTGTCCTTCGCGTTTCAGGTGACGCCGGCCGCGATCGGGTCGGCGCTGGGAGTGGCGCTCGTGATTGGCGTGGCCGGCGGCCTGCTGCCGGCCTGGCGCGCGTCGCGCGTGCCCATCACGGCCGCGCTGCGATCGTGAGCCCTAGCTCTCTTCCTCGAAGCCCTCTTCGATCGGCAGCGGCCGCGTGGCGGGGCGAAGCGCTTCACGATGATCGTAGATGGGCACGTCGCGCACGTGCAGCGGGCTCGAGCAGGCCGGGGACTTGGTGTCCACGACCACCGTCACCGGACTGCCGCCCGTGCCTTCGCGGAACGCCAGGCGGCATCCGCAGGCGAGGTGTGCGTGCGTGAAACCCTTTAGCATCGGTCTGCGGGCATCATACTACAGCGCCCGCGACGCGCCGCTCACATCAACGCCTTGATCTCGCGCTCGAACTGGGCCTTCGGTGCAATACCGAGATGCCGCTTGCAGACCTTGCCGTCGCGGCTGATGAGGAATGACGCGGGAATCCCGTAGATGGGCCCGTAGGCGTCCTGCACGTCGTCGTGGCCGAGGCCGAGCAGCACGGGATAGTTGATCTTGTACTGGGCCGCGAACGCCTTGGCCTTGTCGGCGGTGTCGTCCACCGAGAGCCCCAACACGACCAGATCGTCCTTGTACTGCTGCTGCAGCTCGACGAACCCCGGGATTTCCGCCTTGCAGGGACCGCACCAGGTGGCCCAGAAGTTCAGCAGCACCACCTTGCCCTTGTAGGCGCTGAGCGACTGCGACTTGCCGTCGAGCGACGGCAGCGTGAAGTCCGATGCCGGCTTCGCGTCGGCCACGCAGGCGGCATCGCCCCCCTGCTCGTCGGCGAGAGTGGAGGCGTGGGCGGCCACCGGCTCCATGAGCGGCGCCGACACGGACAGCCCGTCGGAGTCCTCGTAGGCGCCCCACGTGAACGGGATGCTCAGGCCCACGAGCCCGAGCACGGTCGCGGCGATGGCGACGGCGCGCACGGTGCCGCGGCTGCGAGCGGTGGTTGAGGTATCCATCATGTCATTCTGCCCCAAGACCGAGCGCCGTCGCCACCGCGGCGGTGCCGGCGGGCGCGACCACGACATACGTCGTCCCGTCCCGCTCGACCACCCGCGCCTGGCGCCCGAACGCCGCCACGGTCCCAGCCGGCGCCGGGCGGCGCCCCAGCACGAAGACGGACACCGGCTTGCCGTCGACCCGGTAGAGCGCGTGCGGCACCCAGCCATCGCCGTACAGGCACTCACGCACCGCCACCAGCCTCGCCCGGCCGTCCTCGGCCGGTGTGGGCAGGGGGACGTCCGTGCCGTGGAGGAGCTGGACCCGGGCGTGCGCGGCCTCGGCGTCCAGCGCCGGCTGCTCGTCGCCGCCGTCGAGCACGAAGCATTTCAGGTGATCGAGCGTCAACTGGGCCGCGAGCAGCACCGAGGAGTGGCCCGTGGCCCAGGAGAGGCCGGCCGCCGTCGTCAGGACCACCGCCGCCGCGGCGGCAAAGGCGGTGAACCGGGCCGCCGGCCGCGAGGGCCGCGGAGCGGCTGCGCGCTCGACCGCCGCCCGGAGGCCGTCGGGCAGGGGATCCGCCAGCGTCGATCGCCGGCTGACGAGCAGGGCGCGCACGGCCCCCTGCAGTTCGGCGGCCTTGCGGCACGCGGGACAGGCATCGAGATGCGCCTGCACCATCGCGGCGGTCGCCGGCTGGGCTTCGCCGTCCACGAAGGGGGGCAGCGCCGCCTCAATCTGGCGACAGTCGGCCGCCTGCCGCTCGGGCTCCCTCGTCATGCTCCCTCCCCCACGGTCACCCCGGTGGGCCGTGCCTGCGCGAGCCGCTCGCGCAGGGCCGCGTGCAGCAGTTTCCGACCGCGGGAGATCCGCGACATCACCGTGCCAATCGGCACGGCGAGCGCATCGGCGATCTCCGCATACGACAGGTCCTCGACATCCCGGAGCCACACGGCCTCGCGGAAGACGGCGGGCAAGGTGTCGAGCGCCTCGCGAATCTCGGCGTCGAGCGCCCGCTTCAGGAGCGACGCCTCGGGCGTGTGGTCGTCGACGAGGCCGCCCTTCCCGGTCTCGACGGCGAGGTCGAGGGTGTCGCTGTCGAACGACACCCGGGCCCGGGCGGCATCGCGGCGCGAGTTGCGCCAGGTGTTGTGGAGGATGGTGTAGAGCCAGGCTTTCAGGTTCGTGCCCGGCTGGAAGCGCTCGCGCGCCCGGATGGCCTTGAGATAGGTCTCCTGGACGAGATCACGCGCCGCGTCGCCGTTCCGCGTCAGGCGGACCGCCGTGCCGTACAACCCGTTCATCAACGCGAGCGCGTCGTCCATCGCGAATCCACCGGCATCGGGATGGAGGGGGTCACGACGTCGGAACACGGCCCTCCTGCGACGCGGTCGTGGAGAAGAACCCCAGCCGGGTTCAGGCTATTCCCGGCCGCTCTGGTAACTGAATCGCGCGTCGGCGCGTCTCAAGTATAGGACACGCCGCAGAGGTCCGGAACTTGCTTCGCCCGTGCCGGTGCGAGCGTCTGCGCTCCGGGGTAAGATGCCCGAAGCGCTGGCGCCCGGTGTTCCACCGCCGCGACGTCCTTAGGATTCTCGAGGAGTTCTTCGTATGCGAACCTGCACGCCGGCACGGCCCGCGTCACCGGCCCTCCCGCTCGCGCTCGCCCTGGCGCTGGTGCTTGCGCCCGCCGGCGCCGGCCTGGCCGCAGCCCAGTCGCAGTTCGTGCCCTACTACGGGAAGAACGCCATCCGGTACGACCACTTCCAGTGGTACACGTACCAGACGGACCACTTCGAGATCTATTACTACCCGGAGATCGAGCCCCACCTGGAGCGGATGGCCGGCTACGCGGAAAGCGCCTACCAGCACATCAGCGGCGAGCTGAAGCACGACCTGGCGTCGAAGGTCCCGCTGATCCTCTTCCAGACGAGCGCGGAGTTCTACCAGCAGAACGTCATCCCCGGCGCCGCCCAGGAAGGCGTCGGCGCCTTCGCCGAGCCGAGCCGCTACCGCATCCTGATGCCGATGGACGAGCCGCCGGACCTGCTCTACGGCCTCATCGTCCACGAGCTCACCCACATCTTCCAGTTCGACATCATCCCGACGTCGCTCATCCGCAACACGACGCCGCTCTGGGTGAACGAAGGGATGTCGGACTACATGCGGGGCACCTGGCGCCCGCTGGACATCATGATGGTGCGCGACTACGCCATCGCCGACATCGTGCCCAGGATGAGCAACCTCCAGGGCTACGGCGACCTCGGCAGCCCGCGCGGCATCTACAACCTCGGACACGCCGCCTTCGAGTTCATGGAGGCGCGCTGGGGCAAGGAGGGCGTCCGGCAGTACGTCTTCGCGCTGCGCAAGAGCATCATCGGCGGCGGCGACGACGCCTACCAGGAAGCCTTCCAGATGTCGGCCGAGGACTGGGATCGCGAGTTCGACCGCTACCTGAAGGAACGGTTCAAGCCGTTCCGCGACAAGGAGCGTCCGGCCGACTACGGGCGGGACCTCGCGCCCAATCCCGAGCGGTCGCGGTTCACGCAGGCCTTCTCCATCGAGCCGTCGCCGTCGGGGGATCTCCTGGCCGCCATGACGATCAACCCGAACGACAGGGAGATCGACGTGGTGCTGCTCTCGACCCGCGACGGGCAGGTCATCCGGAACCTCACGCCGGGGTTCGACCAGAGCCGCGGCTTCGAGTACATCGTGCAGCCGGGCGGCCGCAGCAACTCCGTGCCCTGGATGTCGTGGTCGCCGTCGGGCGATCGCATCGCCTACTTCGTGCGCACCGAGAAGGACCGGTCCCTCATCGTCCAGGACGTGGTGTCGCGCCGGATCGTCGAGCGCGTGGCGCTCACCGACGTCGACGCCCCGGAGTCACCGGACTTCTCGCCGGACGGGCGGCTCGTGGCCTTCTCGGCGATGAAGGGCGGCACGACCGACATCTTCACGCTCGACCTGGACACCAAGGCCGTCACCAACATCACGAAGGACTCGTTCGCCGACTACGGCCCGTGCTGGGCGCCGGACGGCAAGAGCCTCATCGTCTCCACGCGCGTCAGCGGCAACGAGAAGCTGTTCCAGGTGGACGCGGCCACGGGCAAGCGCACCCAGCTCACCTTCGGGACGCACGACGACAACGGCGCCCAGTTCCTGGACGACGACACGCTCGTGTTCGAGTCCACGGCCGTCGATCCCAACGAGACGATCGATCCCGAGGCCGCCAAGAACGGGATGATCTACAACATCTGGACGCTGGGCCTGAAGACGGGCGAGCTGGCGCGCTACACCGACACGGTGGGCGGCAACCTGTCGCCCGTGGTGCTGAACCGCGGCGGCGACGGCCAGCGGATCGCCTTCGTCAGCTATTACAAGGGCGACTACAGCGTCCACACCGTCGAGCCCCGCAATCCCAGCATCAAGGCCACGACCGAGGACTTCGGCTCGCCCGGGCCCATCGTGGACTTCCAGGCGCCGCTGACGCACACGCTGGTCCAGGACAACCAGAAGCGCAAGGGCAAGTTCGAGAAGCTGTATCTCGAGGGCCGGCCGCCCGTGAACGTCGGCCTGACGAGCGGCGGCGACTTCCTGGGCGGCACCGCGGTGGCCTTCAGCGACGTCCTCGGCGACCAGCAGTTCACGCTGTATGCCACGTCGGTCTCGCAGTTCCGGTCCTTCTCGGGGTCGTACATCAACCTGGAGCGCCGCTTCCAGTGGGCGGTCCAGGGCTTCTCCCAGACGCAGTTCTTCTACGGCCAGAACGAGGGGATTTTCTACGACCCGGCGTTCTCGGGCTTCATCGACCGCGACCTCGCCGTCGCCACGACGACCATCCGGGGCGCCACGGCCTTCGGCATCTGGCCGTTCAACCGCTACCGCCGGATCGAGCTCTCGGGCGGCGTGTACCACTCCGGACAGCGCTTCGAGAACCTGGCGCTCGAGCAGGAGTCGCAGTTCTACCAGGAACAGCAGTTCGGCCGGAGCCTCTTCAACAACGGCATGCTGGTGCCCTTCGGCCTGGCGTTCGTCCAGGAGACCACGGTGTTCCGTGAGTTCGGCCCCCTGGCCGGCAACACCGTGCGCCTGTCGTACGAGATCGCGCCGAAGATGGGGAGCACGCTGTCGCGGCAGACAGTGGACCTCGACGCCCGGAAGTACCTCCGGCTCGGCGGCACCGGCCTCGTCGCGCTCCGGGCGCGCGGCTTCAGGAGCTGGGGGGACAACCCCGGCTACTACTACTTCGGCGGCAACTCGGAGCTGCGCGGGTACGACTACCTCGAGTTCCTGGGCCAGAACGCGTTCCACCTGAACGCCGAGCTGCGCATTCCCCTCATCCACGCCATGGCCACGCCCATCGGGATCCTCGGCGGGGTTCGCGGCACGGTGTTCGCGAACGTCGGCGGCGCCTACTTCGACCAGACGGACTTCAAGGCCTACTCCCGCGAGACGACCGTCGAGCGGCCCATCATCGGCTACACGCAGCCCACGCTCACCGCCCCCTCGCAGCCCATCTACGACGACGCGAACCCCATCCTCGTGTCGGGCTTCCGGCTGGTGGACGCGCGCGCCAGCTACGGCATCGGCCTGCAGACCTTCGCCCTGGGCTTCCCCGTCCACTTCGACTGGAGCTGGCGGACGCTGTTCAACCGCGACTGGGAGGACGTGGTGTTCTCCACGTCGGGCGGCAGTTCGGCCTTCCGCAAGCCGCGCTTCCAGGTCTGGATCGGCTACGACTTCTGATGCTCGCGGGGACCGGGGACCGGGATCGGCGGCCGCCGGTCCCGGCCGCGCCTGACATGCACGCGAAGCGCTGGACGGAATCGGCGGCGGAGACCGTGCAGGTCGTGCTGCCGAACGACTCGAACCCCCTGGGGTTCATCCTGGGCGGCGCCGTGATGCACCTCATCGACATCACCGGGGCCATCGCCTGCCATCGCCACACCAACAGCCTCGCCCTCACTGCCGGCGTCGACGGACTGGAGTTCCTGCATCCCATCCGCGTGGGCGACATGATCATCCTGAAGTCCCGGGTCACCGGGACCTTCACGACGTCGCTCGAGGTGGAGGTGGAGGTCTTCAGCGAGGCCATCACGACCGGCGCTCGCATGCTGACCAGCCGGGCCTATCTCACGTTCGTGGCCATCGACCGCGAGGGCCGGCCCCAGCGCGTGCCGCCGCTGCTGCTCGAGACCGACGACGACCGGGCCCGCGCCCACGCGGCCCAGGAGCGCCGGTCGGCGCGGCTGGCCCGCCGGCGGGAACGCGCCGGCGCCTGACAACGGCGGCCGGGCGCGGGCTCAGTTTCCGCGGGCGCCGCGCGACAGCCGGAGCTCGCTCCGCGCCAGATCGACGGTGGCCCGGTACGGGCTCAGGAACTTGTGGCCGACGATGCCCCCGAGCTGGAACCCGAGGAGCACGCTCGGCGCGCGCAGGTTCAGGACCACCACCGAGAAGTTGCGGTACTCGATGTCCCGGAACTGGAGATTCAGCCCCTGCATCAGGAAGGCGTCCCGGTCCCAGCCCGACGTGCCGTACACCTTCAGCGCAATCCGCCGGCCCGTGGGCTCGCCCGGACGGATCGCGTCGGCCGTCGCCTTGCTGATCGAGATCACCTCGCCGCCCGTGTCGACCACGAAGTAGGCCGGGCGTTCGGCGTTGATCATGCCCCGCACCATGGCGAGGCGGTGCATGCGCAAGGGCAGGCGGATTTCGGACTCGTCGTCGGGCACCTGCTCGCCGATGGTCAGCTTCCTGGTGCCGTAGTCGATGGCCATCGACAGCCCGAACGCCATCGGGGAGAAACTCTCCATCTCCCGCTTCGGGATGCCCTTGAGCGCCGGGTTCTTGATGAGCACCGGCACGTTTTTCACCTTGAGCGTGCCCAGTTCGAAGGTGTCGGCGCGGGCCAGCTGCAGTCCGCGCAGCCCCACTTCCCCGACGCCGGCGCTGAGCGTATAGGTGATGGGCATGACGCCCGACGCCTGCGCGATCTGTCGCGACACGGTCGTCTGTTCCGAACCGGTGTCGAGCACGAAGTCGGTCCAGCGCCCGCCGTTCACCCGCGCCTTCACGATCACCTTGTCCTGCACGAGCTTGAACGGGACGGTGTGCAGGCGCCCGCGGGAATCCTCGTCGAGGGCGTTGGCTTCGCGGTTGCGGAAGGCCTGCAGGAAGCGGATCTGCGCCTTCGACCACAGCGCCTTGTCGCTGCGGTCCTTGTTCGGCAGCAGGTTGACGTAATTGGTATAGGCGGCGGCGGCTTCCTCGTAGCGATGGAGCCGCTCGAGGATCGCGCCGGTGGTGTGGTGGATCTCGCCGTCGCGGGGCGCGGTCCGCAGCGCCGCCTGCGCCTCGTCGAGCGCTTCGCTCAGCCGCGACTTGGAGGCCAGCGCCTTCGCCAGGCCATGGCGGCCGCGCGACAGCTCGGGCTCGATCGACAGGGCATCGCGGAACTCGCGTTCCGCCTCGTCGAAGAGCCCGGCCGACCACAGCGCGTCGGCGTGGACGGCGATGGCCTCCGGATTGTGCGGGGAGTCCTCCCGGAGCGAGGCCGCCTCGCGCTGGGCCTCCTCGAACTCGCCGACCAGCAGCGCGGTCTTGACGACGCCGATCCGGGCGCGCAGCCTCAGGGCGGGGTCGTCGGTCTCGGCGGCCCGCTTGAACGCGTCGCGGGCGTCGTCGAAGCGCGTCTCCTCGTAGAGGAGCGTTCCAAGCTGGAACTGCAGTTCGGCGTCGTCGCCCGGCCCACGGGCCTGGAGTGACAACACCACGGCGGCGCACATCGCCGCGACGAGCAGTCCGCGACCGGCCACAGTCATCTGGCCCTCCTGGGGCGAGCACTCGCCGCCGGGATGCTCAGGCGCGCGTCGGCGCGAGACGCGCGCGGTCCACCCCATCCTCACCACGATCAGCGAGCGCCAGGGGCGCTCGGCGTTCCGTTATATCAGGTATCGAATGCCCGGCCTACTTTTGATAGTAGGTCGAGTTGATCGCGATGTAATTCTTCCACTTCTCGGGGACCTCATCGAGCGCGAAGATCGCCTCGACGGGGCACGCCGGGACGCACGCCCCGCAGTCGATGCACTCGTCCGGGTGAATGTAGAGTTGCGTGGCGGCCTCGAACTCCCCTTCGTCCTTGCGGGGGTGGATGCAGTCCACGGGGCACACGTCCACGCAGGCCGAGTCCTTGGTGCCGATGCAGGGTTCACAGATGATGTAGGCCAACGTCTCCTCCGAAATGCTCAGGAACACCGTCCCGTTCCAGGGCGGCCGAGCAGCTACGCCGACGCCTCCAGGCCGGTCGACGGCAGAAATCCCAACCTGACCGAGATGTTCCGGGCCAGATCCCAGATGCCCCGGTGATCGACCGTCGTGAGCGGCGCCTCATCCGCGCCGTGCGCGAACGCCCCCACCCGCCCGACCTCCTGGGCCGTGTAATCGCGAATCGGCGCACAGCTGCACACGAGACGCTGCGCGCCTTCGGGCAGCGCGCCTGCCGGTCCGAGCCGGATGACGCCGGCGGCCGGCGCCTGCACCTGCGCGGCGTCGTTCAGCTTCAGGCACGAGAGCCGGCGCGTGGCGTGCGGGGCCTGCGCCTGGAAGTACAGGGCGCAGTGACCGGGCATCTCGCGTCCGTGCACGGTCCGCATGGCCACCTCGTCGGGCCCGGTGGTCCAGAAATAGGCCACCTCCCCCGCGCCGGGCATCGCCAGGAACATGCGGTACGACGTCCGGAGCACGTAGTCGCGCAGCAGCGGGTAGGCGTGCAGCCGGAGCTCCGAGCCACCCAGGGCCCGGAACATGAGGTCCAGCATCTTGAGTGAGAGGCTGTACCGGGCCCTGTCGTCGTCCTGCCGGACGTAGCCGCGCCGCCGCAGCACGCCGAGGATCCGGTGCGCGCTGGAGGCCGGGATGTGGAGCGCCCTGGCCACTTCGGTCAGCGTGAGTCCTCGCGGAGCGCGGCTCAGCACTTCGCACACGTCGAGCGCCTTGTCGGTGGACGTCACTGCCGTCGGACGGGACGAGTCGGCGCGGGATTCCAGCATGCGGAAATCGATTTCAAAAAGACGCAATCAACTGTAGCCGTGGAGCTTGTCCGAATCAAGGCACCCGGCTCGAACGTTGACCTCGCGGAAGCCAGGCCCTAGGATGGATTCCCCCGTGTCGAACCTCTCGGGTCAGATGCTCGGCCACTACAAGGTGCTGGAACCCCTGGGGGCCGGGGGCATGGGTGTGGTCTACCGCGCCCAGGACACGGTGCTCGGGCGGATGGTGGCGCTGAAGGTCCTTCCGACCACCGCCTCCACGGACCCCGAGGCCATCAACCGCTTCCGCCGCGAGGCCCGCACCGCGTCGAGCCTGAACCATCCCAGCATCTGCACGGTCTACGGCTTCGACGACCAGGAAGGGCGCTGCTTCCTCGCCATGGAACTGCTCGAGGGCGAGACCCTGGACCGCCGGCTGGTCCGTGGGCCGCTCGAGCCGAAGCTCCTGCTGGATGTCGCCATCCAGGTCGCCGACGCCCTGGACGCCGCGCACGTCGAGGGCATCCTCCACCGCGACGTCAAGCCCGCCAACATCTTCCTGACGAAGCGGGGCCAGACGAAGGTCCTGGACTTCGGCCTGGCCAAGCTGTCGACGGCCCACCACCGCAAGGCGGGCGAGGACCAGTCCACCACGGTGGAGCCCACGATGTTCACGTCGGTCGTGGGCACGACGGTGGGCACGGTGGCCTACATGTCACCGGAACAGGCCAGGGCCGAGGAGCTCGATTCCAGGACCGACCTCTTCTCGTTCGGCGTGGTGCTCTACGAGATGGCGACGGGACGCGTCAGCTTCCCCGGCAACACCACGGCCGTGATCTTCGACGGGATCCTGAACCGCGATCCCACGCCGGCGTCGGCGCTGAACCCGGCCGTCTCGCCGGACCTCGACCGGATCATCGCCAAGGCCCTCGAAAAGGACCGGGCGCTGCGGTACCAGACCGCCGCCGACCTGCGGGCGGACCTCCAGCGGCTGCAGCGCGACTCGAGCACCCGCCGGTCCGCATCGGCGGTGGCGCGCCCGTCGACCGTGGCGCCGCCGGTGCCAGCCGACGCGTCCACCGACCAGACGATCATCACGCCGCCGGTCAGGAACACGATGATCGCGATCGATCCGACCCTGGCCACCACGGCCGAGTTCCCGCCGGCGTCGTCGCGCGCCGCGGCCCAGGCGCCTCCCGCGACGGCGCCGCCCGTGCCGGCCGCCCCCGCTCACGGCACGCAGCCGTTCGGGGCGGACACACCGGCGCGCCGGGGCCTCCCGCTGCCGTTGCCCGTCATGGGCGCGATCGCGGCGGCGCTCGTCGTGGGCGCCGTCGGCCTGATGGTGTTCACGGGCGACGATTCGCCGCCGCCCGCCGAAGTGGCGACGGCCGCCGCCACTGAGCCGGCCCCCGGCGCGCCCTCGGACGGCGCGGCCGTGGCGGACACACCGCCCGCCTCGCCGCCGGCCGTGGCAGCGCCACCGGCCGCCGCGGCGGCCCGTCCGGCGGCCACGCCTCCAGTCGCCGCTCCGCCCCAGGACGCGGGCCTGGTCGGCACGCCGCCAGGCGCCAAGCCCGGGAAGGTGGACGCGGCACCGGAGGCCACGACGCGCTTCGACGTGGCGCGGGCGAAGTTGAACAACAACCTGATCGACCAGGGGCTCGCCGACCTGCGCTCCATCGTGAACGACTTCCCGACGGCGCCTGTGGCCGCCGACGCGGCCTACCTCACCGCGGAAGTCCTGGCCAACGCGGGCAGGACCACCGACGCGATGGGGGCCTATGTCGAGTTCGAGAGCCGGTTTGCCAAGGACCGGCGCGTGCCCGAGAGCCAGGTGGCGCTCGCCGACCTCACCCTGGACTCGCGCCAGCCCAATCGCGAGGAGGCGGCCCGTGCGCTCTACGCGAAGGCGGCCGCGGCGGCGCCGGGCACGCCCGCGGCGCTTCGCGCCCTGCAGCAGAAGGTCGCCCTCGAGGACCGGCGGAAGATCAAGGAGCGCGACGCCGCCAGCGGCCGCGAGCTGCCGGCGAGCCTGTCCACCTTGCGCCAGCTCGCCGACCAGTTCCCGAACTCGCCGCACGCCATGCTCGCGCTGTATCGCCTCGGATCCGGCTACGCCGACGCCGACCAGTGGGAGATGGCGGCCATCGCGTGGACGGACCTGGCGACGCACTACCCCGACAACCCCAACGACGCGTGGTGGCTGCTCGGAGAGCTCTACGAGCGCCGGCTCAAGGACGCGGACAAGGCGCGCGCCGCCTACGCCCAGGTGCCCCAGACCTCGAGGCGCTACCAGGACGCGCAGCGGAAGCTCCGGCGCTAGGCGCGACCCGGCCGCACCGCCCCCCGGCGCGCTCAGGACACGTCCACGCGAATCGTGCCCGTGACCACGTCGATCGACACGACGCGGGTGGCAGCGCCGATGGAGGCCTCGCCCCACCGCGGCCCCCAGCCGTCCTTCATCGCGAGCGGCAGCGACGAGCGGATCGTTCCGTTCAGGGCGAGCGCCAGCACGCGCGTGTCCCGGAGCGGCCCGCTGAGCCCGAGAGTGACGTCGCCGTTGAACGTGCGCAGCCGGATGACGCCCCCGTCGGTCGCGCGGGCGCGTCGCACGTCGATCGAGCCGATGGTGGTCTCCAGGCGGACCTCGCCCGCCACGTCGGCGGCCGAGATGTCGCCCCGCGCGACCACGCCGCAGATCGCGCGCTCGACGCCGCGGACCGTGAGCGTGCCCTCGTCCAGCGTGATGGGCCCGATGCGTGCCGTCGGCGGCGCCAGGATGGCGACCTCCACCCGGCGGGCGGGATCGGCGGCGTGGTCGCGCTGGGTGACGTCGATCCGCACACCGCCGTCACGCTCCTCCACCTCGACCGGCATCGCGGCCAGGCCGTCGGCGGCGGGCGCGCGGCGGACGATCTCGATGCGGACGTCGTCGCGCGACGCGTCCCCGGTGACGCGGACGCTCCCGACCGACGCGGCGAGGGACAGCGCCTGGCCGTCGGCGAGCGAGACGGTCCGGACGGCACGGTCTTCGACCGCCGCACGGACGGCAGCGTCCGGCGCCGGCGCGAGCGCGACGGTCAGCGCGGCCGTCAGTGCCGCCAACGCCGCCGTGGCTCGCTCGGGCGTCATCGGATACCGGGGGCTATAATGACCGAGTTCCCACGCCACGTCGACGGCTCTGCCGTGCGCGCGATCACGATCCTCCTGCTCGTCGCCGCCGCCGGCCAGGCGTCGGCCCAAACACCCGACGTGGCGTCAGGGCGCGGCGAGTCCGGCCGCGTGTCGGTCGGCGGCGAGGTGTCGGCCACCTACGGCTCGCTGGATCCGGGGTTCTTCAACTACGCCACCTACGCCTACGATCCGCTCCGCAACGTCCGCGTGGTGCTGGACGCGTCGGTGCGGGTCGCGCCCCACGTCGAGCTGCTGGGTGAAGTCCGCACCGACGGCGCGTCGGAAGCCCGGGTGTCGGCGCTGTATGTTCGCGTGCGGCCCTGGCTGACCCGTGGCGTCGACGTGCAGGCCGGCCGCGTGCCGACGGCCTTCGGCCTCTACGGCCGGCGCAGCTACGGCGGCGACACGCCGTTCGTCACCCGGCCGCTGCCGTATGCCTACCTGCTGTCGCTGAGGCCGGACGCGCTGCCGGCCACCGCCGACGACCTCCTGGAGATGCGCGGCCGGGGCTGGCTGTCGGCGTTTCCCCGCGGCGTCACCGCGCCCGATCGGGGCCTCCCCATCGTCAACACCGACACGTGGGATACCGGGGTCCAGGTGCGGCTGGCGGGCCGCGGCGTGCAATGGGCCGCCTCCGTCACCCGCGGCACGATCGGCCGTCCGCGGCTGGATGACGACAACGGCGGGCGATCGCTCAGCACGCGCGCCGTCTGGCGCCCGCACCCTGGCGTGGCGCTTGGGGCCTCCGCCGCCGACGGCGCGTACCTGTCACGCGCCGTACGCGACACCCTGTCGGCCGGAGAGCGGCTCGAGCAATTCCACCAGCGCGCCGCCGGCGTCGACGTGGACCTCTCCTACGGACGCTGGCTGCTGCGCAGCGAGGTGCTCTGGAGCCGTTGGAACCTGCCGGCCTTCGACGACGAGGCCGATGGCCGGTCCGTCGGCGCCATGGCCAGCTGGGCCGAAGCGCGCGTCCGGCTGATACCGGGGCTCGACGTCGGCCTCCGGGCCGAGCGCCTTGGCTTCGATCGGATCGCGACGGCGTCCGGCCAGGCGCCCTGGGAGGCGGCGGTGTCCCGGCTGGAGAGCGGCCTGGCATTCGTCCCCGTGCGGCACGTCCGCGTGACGCTGGACGTGCAGCGCAACCGGCGTCCGCTGGGCGGCCGGGTGCGTCACGACACGCTGCTCGCCGGGCAGGTGGCCGTATGGTTCTGACGCTCCGGGCCGCTGCCGCCGCCCTGGCCGCCCTCGTCGCCGCGTGGGCACCTCCTGCCGTCCCGGCGCCCGCCGCCGCGCAGGGCGCGGCCACGGGTGTCATTCGCGGCAGGCTCGACGTCCACCGGCTGGCGACGCCGGCGCAGCCCCGGCCCTCGGTGGGCGAGCTCGGCAGCCCGCCGCACCGGGCCACGCCCGACGTCCGGCCCGGGCTCGTCTACCTGGACGTGGCCCCGCGGAGCGCCTTCGACGATCACGAGCCGGGCCGCGCGATGATGGACCAGCGCGACGAGACCTTCGTGCCCCGCCTGCTGGCCGTCACCACCGGGACGACGGTGGATTTCCCCAACAGCGACCGGATCTACCACAACGTCTTCTCGCTCTCGCGGGCGAAGCGGTTCGATCTCGGCCGCTACGCGGCGGGCCGGTCGAAGTCCGTCAGGTTCGACCGGCCGGGCGTGGTGCGCGTGTTCTGCGACATCCACTCGCACATGTCGGCGTTCATCGTCGTCTTCAACCACCCGTTCTTTCGCGTGACCGACACCGAGGGCCGCTTCCGCATCGACAACGTGCCGCCCGGCTCCTACACGGTCGTCGGGTGGTACGAGGGGCAGGCGCGCGTCAGGCGCAGCGTGACGGTCGCGGCCGGCGCCGTGAGCGATCTGGAGCTGGTGGCGCCGTGATCCCGGGCCTCGGCTCCCTCCGGAGCCGGATCTTCCTGGCGAGCACGGTCCTGGCGACGGCCTCCATCGGTTCGGCCGTGTACTTCGTGAGCGCCCTGCTGACGGCCCAGGCGGAGGACGAGCTGCGGCGGGACCTGAGCGAGGCCGTGAGCCTCGTGGACCAGCAGAGCGCGCTCCGGTTCGACGGCGTGCGGCGCACGGCCACGCTGATTGCCGACCTGCCCAAGTTCAAGGCCGCGCTCGAGACGCGCGATCCGCCGACCATCGCGCCGATCGCCCGGGACTACCTGGAACAGTCCGGCGCCGACCTGGTGGTGGTGACGGGGCGCGACGGACGGCAGCTCGCCTACGCCATCGCCGGCGGCCACGACGCCGACGCCGCGGCGGGCGAGGGCGGCACGCCGCAGATGGCGCAGCTCGGCTCGTCCTTCCGCCAGCACGCCGACGGCGTCCTGCAGCTCGTGACGGTACCGGTCACGATCGACCTCGAGTCGCCCGAGCGCCTGGGCATGCTGACCCTGGGCTACCTGCTGGACTCGGCGCGGGCGCGCGAGCTGCGGAACCTCACGGGAGCCGACGTGGCCTTCGCCCTCGACGGCGTGGTGCGGGCGGCGTCGTTCCCGGCCGGGAGCATCCCGGCCGTCACGGCATGGTTCGCCTCGAACCCGCGGCCGCCGGTGCTGCGGCTGATCGGCGACGACTACTCCGCGCTGGCCAGCCCGCTGACGCGCCAGTCCGGCGTCGAGGACATGCCGACGACCCAGCCGCACACGATCGTCCTGCGGTCGCGCACCGAGCGGATGCGGACGCTGGCCACCATCCGGGCCGCGATGGGGGCCGTGGCGCTGGCCACCGTGGCCCTCGCCGCGGTGCTGAGCTACTCGCTGGCGCGCACCGTCACGCGGCCCCTGGCCACGATCACGGCGCACATGCGGGAGGCGGCGGCCACGGGCGACCTCACGCGCCGCATGACCCTGCCCGACTCGGCCTGGGCCGACGAGGACGCGCTCCTCGTCGCCTCGACCTTCAACACGCTGACGCAGTCGGTCGCCGCCGCCCAGCGCGACGCCGCCCAGCGCGAGCGGCTGTCCGCCCTCGGGCGGCTGTCGACGGTCATCGCGCACGAGATCCGCAACCCGCTCATGATCATCAAGGGCGCGCTGCGCCAGCTGGGCCGGCCGGGCGCCGGCCCCGACGACACCCGCGAAGCCGCCCACGACATCGACGAGGAAGTCGACCGCCTCAACCGGGTGGTGCACGAGGTGCTCGACTTCGCCAGGCCGATCCGCTTCTCGTTCGCACGCGCCTCCGTGAACGACATCTGCCGGTCGGCGCGGGAGGCCGTGGTCGCCGCCGATCCGGCCCCGGACGTGGGACTCGACCTGGACCCGGCGTGCGGCGAGCTGACGACGGACGCCGAGCGCGTCCGGACCGTCCTCGTCAACCTGCTCACGAACGCGCGGGCCGCGGTGGAGGCCAGGCCGTCCGGCGACGCGCCGCCGGTGGTCCTCAGCTCACGCCGGCACGGCGGCCGCGTGCTGCTCGCGGTCCGGGACTCGGGCGCGGGCATCCCGGCCGACGACGTCGGCCGCATCTTCGATCCATACTTCACGACGCGCCGGACCGGCAGCGGCCTGGGGCTGGCGATCGCGAAGAACGTGGTCGAGGGCCTGGGCGGCGTGATCCGGGTGTCGAGCCGGGTGGACGCGGGCACCGAGATGACGGTCGAGCTCGTGGACGGCCCGGCCGAACGGCGCGGATCGTCATGACACCAGCAGGCCGTGTGCTCCTCGTCGACGACGAGGAGAAAATCCTGAAGACGCTGGGCCGCGCGCTGCGCGACGAGGGCCACCAGGTCACGACGGCCTCGCGCGCCCGCGAAGCGCAGCGCCTCCTGGCCGAGCAATCCTTCGATCTGCTCGTCATCGACTACCGGATGCCCGACCTGTCGGGCATGGACGTGGTCAAGGAGCTCGTCGCGACCACGCCCGACAGCGAACGCCCGGCCATCGTGATGATGACGGCCCACGGCAGCGTCGAGAGCGCGGTCGAGGCGATGAAGCTCGGGGCGCACGACTACCTCCAGAAGCCGTTCGAGGTGGACGAGCTGCTGCTGACGGCGCGGCGGGCCCTGGCGGCGCTGCGGGCCCGCACCGAGCTCACCTACCTGCGCAACGAGCGCGACGCGGAGTTCGACCACTACGGCATCATCGGCCGCAGCCGGGCGATGCTGGAGATCTCGAAGCGCATCGAGCTGGTGGCCCAGTCGCGCAGCACGGTGCTCCTCACCGGGGAAACCGGCACCGGCAAGGAGCTGGTCGCCCGGGCGATTCACGACCGCAGCCAGCAGCGGCACCTGCCCCTCATCAAGGTGAACTGCGCGGCCATCCCCGAGACGCTCATCGAGTCCGAGCTCTTCGGCCACGTCCGCGGGGCCTTCACGGGCGCCGCGTCGGCGAAGAAGGGCCGCTTCAAGCTGGCCGACGGGGGCACGATCTTCCTGGACGAGATCGCCACGCTCGGCGCCAACGTCCAGTCCAAGCTCCTCCGCGTGCTCCAGGAACGGGAGTTCGAGCCGCTCGGCAGCGAGCGGACCGAGCGAGTGGACGTCCGCGTCATCGCGGCCACGAACCGCGACCTGCGCGCGATGGCGGCGGAGGGCCGCTTCCAAGAGGATCTCTACTACCGCCTGCACGTCATCCCCATCGACCTGCCGCCCCTGCGGCAGCGGCTCGACGACCTCCCGGCGCTCGTCGACCACTTCGTCCGGAAGTTCTCGCAGCGCCTCGGCAAGCGCATCGCCGGGGTGGACGCGGCCGCGATGGCGGAGTTGAAGCGCTATCACTGGCCGGGCAACGTCCGGGAGCTGGAGAACACGATCGAACGGGCGGTCGTGCTGACCACGGGGACGACGCTGACGCCGGACACGGTCTGGGTCATGGGCGCCACCGCCGCTCCGACCACGGGCCTGCCGTCGCTGCGCCTGCACCAGAACGTGGAGTGGGTGGAGCGCGAGACGATCCGCCAGGCCCTGGAGCAGTCGCGCGGCGTGAAGAAGGACGCGGCCGAGCTGATGGGGCTCAGCCAGCGGGCGCTCAGCCACTACCTGGCGAAGTACCGCATCGACTAGGCGCGGGACGGGCTCCGGCCCCGGGCGCGCGCCAACTGAGGCGTGGTTACGCCGGAAGTAAACGGTTACGCGGCCAGTAATCCACCACGCCGGATCGGAGGTGGCCGCGCGCAAGAATTCAACGCGAATTCGACGAACCGCAGCACGCCTCGTCCCGGCACCACGCTTGCACAGTCGTCGTCCCGATGGCGCGCCGACATCATCGGGCATCGGGTCCGACGGGTTTCCGGCGAACACCGCTGGTGTTCGTCATCGTTGCCGTGGCGGGGATGGCGCTCCTCCCTGAAACGCCGGTAAACGCCGGCGTGGGGAAGGACCCCGCCACGGCATACGCGCCCCCCGGGCGCGAGACGTCGCCCCCTCCGCCGCGGCAGTCGCCGGACGGCGTCCGGACCGTGGACGTGGTGGCGCGGCGCTTCGCGTTCGAGCCGTCGACGATCGAGGTGACGCAGGGTGAGCGGGTGCGCCTCGTCGTCACCTCCGCCGACGGCGTCCACGGCATCGGCATCCGCAAGTTCAAGGTCAACACGCTCGTCCCCCGCGGCGGCAAGCCCGTCGTGATCGAGTTCACGGCAACCGACGCAGGCACCTTTCCCCTGGTGTGCTCGGAAGCCTGCGGCGACGGCCACGCCTCGATGCGCGGGTCGCTGGTCGTCGTCGCCGCGCGACCGTAGCGCCTTCCCTCGGAGAGGTATCGAGATCATGCGACTTCGGCCGTCGCTGTTGTGTGTACTGCCGCTGCTACTGCTGAGCCTCGGATGCGATGAGAAGCTGGCGGACCTGGCCGGGCCCACACCGGACCTCGTGCCGACGTTCAGCAGCATCCAGAGCCTGATCTTCGCGGCGCCCGACGCGAGCGGGCGCCCGGCGTGCACCAACTGTCACGTCAGGGGAGGACAGGCGTCCGGCACCGGTCTCTTCCTCGGGGAGTCCGGCACCTACGGCAGCCTGGTCGGCCGGCCGTCCCGGACGAAGGCGGGCGAGGTGCTCGTCATTCCAGGCGACCCCGACAGCAGCTACCTCGTGCGCAAGCTCGAAGGCGGCCCCAACATCTCCGGCGTGCGCATGCCGTTCTCGGGGCCCTATCTGTCCACCGGGCAGCTGCGCATCATCCGCCGCTGGATTCAGGAAGGCGCGGCCAACAACTAGGCGGTCCGCGCGCCCACAGGAGCCCACCGTGAAGTCAGCCATCGCCACGTCCTTCCTCACGCTCGCCCTCGCCGTCGGACAGGCGCCAGCGGCGGTCGCCGGCCCGGCAGGTCCCTCGGATCCGCCGAAGAAGGCGGAGCCGGCGGCGGCGGATCCGGCCGACGCGTCCGCCGCCGACGCGCAGGCCGACGACGACCCGGACCGCGACGTGAACCTGGCCCAGCCGGACTTCACGCTCATCGGCCTGCCGACGGCCCTGCGCCTTCCCGCGATGGGCAGCGCCTTCCGCATCACGCACCGCTTCGGCCGCCCGCTCGGCCAGGGCGAGTTCAGCGACCTCGTCCAGGATGCCTTCGGGCTCGACAGCGGCGCCGTCATCGGGTTCGAATATCGCTTCGGCATCCTCAAGGCGACGCAGGTCGTCGTCCACCGCACGAACAACCGCACCATCCAGTTCATGCTCCAGCGCGAGGTGGTCGCCCAGAGCGACGGCTTCCCCGTCGCCATCAACGTCGTCGGCAGCGCGGAGGGGACGAACAACTTCCGCGACAGCTACTCCCCCGCCATCGGCGTGATCCTGTCCAGGGAGTTCGGCGACCGGGGGGCCGTGTACGCGGAGCCCTTCTGGGTGAACAACACCAACGACCTGCCCAGCGAGGTGGTGGACGACAACGACACCGTGATGGTCGGGTTCGGCGGGCGCCTCCGGCTCCTGCCGACCGTCTACGGCGTGGTCGAGTTCACGCCCCGCCTTACCGGATTCACGCCGGGCAAGACGCAGGTGGGCTTCGGCCTCGAGAAGCGGGCCGGCGGGCACACCTTCCAGTTGAACGTCGGCAATGCCTTCGGGACCACGTTCGCGCAGATGGCCCGCGGCGGCAACGACGACTGGTACCTGGGCTTCAACATCTCGCGGAAGTTCTACTGAGCGCGCCGGCGGGCCGGGCCGTTTCCGGACCGGCCGCCGCTGGCAAGGGAGGTTCGATGCGACGTGCCATCCTGGCGGGCCTGGTCGCGGGCGCCCTCGCGGCGGCGCCGGCGGCGTGCGGCGGCGGAGGCGGCGGCCCGACCGGCCCGAGCGGCGGGTCGGGGGGCGGCGGCACCGGAGGCACCGGCGGCGGGGCGTCGTCCACGGCGACCATCACGATTGGCGCCAACAACGCCGTGAGTCCCCAGAACGTGACGATCGCGCAGGGTGGGCGCGTCACCTTCGTGAACAACGACACCCGGCCGCACGACATGTCGTCGGATCCGCACCCCGAGCACACCGACTGCCTGCCGATGGAACAGGTCGGGTTCCTCTCGCCGGGCCAGTCGAAGACCAGCGGCAACTTCACGACGATCCGGGTCTGCGGCTTCCACGATCACAACCAGCCGACCGTGGCCGGGCTGCAGGGAAAGATCACCATCGTGCCGTGACCGCGGCGACTCGCCGCGATGCGCGATCGGCGGGCGTGTCCGTCCCGGCCTGGACGGGCGGCTAGTAGTCGTAGACGCCCTTGCCCACCTTGCGTCCGAGCCGTCCGGCCCGGACGAACTGCTCGAGCAGGGGGCAGGGGCGGAACTTCTCGCCGAGCGTGCGGTGCAGGTGCTGCAGGATGCTGAGGCGGGTGTCGAGCCCCACCAGGTCGACCAGCTCGAACGGCCCCATCGGATGGTTCAGGCCGAGCTTCAGCGCCTTGTCGATGTCGCGCGCCGAGGCCACGCCCTCCTGCAGCATGAAGAACGCCTCGTTGCCGATCATGGCGTTGATGCGGCTGGTGGTGAAGCCTGGCGACTCCTTCACCAGCACCGTCTCCTTCCCCATCGCCACGGCCAGCTCCGTCATCACCCGCACCGTCTCGTCGCTCGTCTCCAGCGCCCGCACGACCTCGACGAGCTTCATCTTGTGCACGGGGTTGAAGAAGTGCATGCCGCCGAGCCGGCCGGGCCGATCGAGCACGGCCGCCAGCTCGGTCAGGCTGAGGGCCGACGTATTGGACGCGATGACCGCGTCCGAGGAGGCCTCGACCTGCACGTCGGCCAGGAGCCCCACCTTGAGGTCCATCCGCTCGGGCACGGCCTCGATCACCACCTCGGCGTGACGGACCGCGTCGGCCACCGACGTGGTCGGGTGCAGGCGGCCGACGAGCGCGCGCGCCTCGTCCGCGCCAGTCTTGCCCAGCGACACCCCCTTCTGGACGATCGCCTCGATCTGGTCGCGCGCCTTCCCGAGCTGTCCTTCGGACACGTCGTACAAGTGGGTGTCGTAGCCGGCCGCGGCGGCCGCATGGGCGATGCCGTGGCCCATCGTGCCGGCTCCGAGCACGGCGATGGTCCGGGGGTGACTCGACATGATTCGGTGGCTCCTGGATGAGGCGGACTACCGTCCGGTGAACCGGGGCGGACGCTTCTCGAGGTGCGCGGCCAGGCCCTCGGCCGCGTCGTGGCTCTCGAAGAGGCGCTGCTGCAGCTCGCGCTCGAGGGCGAGCGCCTCGGTGAAGGCGGCTTCGGTCCCCGACTGGACGGCGCGCTTGATGAGGCCCACCGCGCGGCTCGCCCGGTGCGGCGGGACGAAGGTCTTCGCGTAGTCGACGACGGTGTCGAGGAACGATCGGCCCGCGAGCACGTCCTCGCCCCACACCTGGTTGACGAGGCCGACCGCGCCGGCCTCCTCCATCGTCAGCAGCGTCCCGGTGACCATCAGCTCCATGGCCTTCGTCTTGCCCACCAGGCGCGCCAGCCGCTGGGTGCCGCCCGTGCCCGGCAGGACGCCGAGCGCGACTTCCGGCAGGCCCAGCTTGCCCGCGCCCTTCCGCGCGATGCGCAGATCGGCCGCCAGCGCCACCTCCAGGCCACCCCCGACGGTGTGCCCGTTCAGCGCCGCGATCACGAGCTTCGGCGTCTGCTCCAGCCGGTTGAGCGTCTCGTTGGCGTGGAGGCAGAAGTAGTACTTGAAGGCGGGGTCGGCGCCCTTGAGCGTCCCGATGTTGGCGCCGGCGCAGAAGAACCGCTCGCCCGCGCCGGTGAGGACCAGCACGTGAACGCTCGCGTCCATGCGCGCGGCGAGGATGCCCTCGTCGAGCTCGCGCATCATCTCGTACGAGTAGGTGTTGGCCGGCGGGTCGTTCAGCTCGAACACGGCCACGCCGTCCTGGGCGGAGTAGTTGATTCTCGACATCTGCAGGGACCGGGGACCAGGGATCGGGCTCGGGGACCGGGTCATGCGCCGTCGCAGTCCCCGATCCCTGGTCCCGAGTCCCTACAAGCGAATACGCGAGGACCGAGCCTTCAGGCTTCGGTCCTCACGTATTCGAAATCGAGCGGCATCCGGTTGATGCCGCGCTGCGGAGGCGCGATGTAGTTGGCGAACTGGCCCGGCTTGTAGACGGGCGTGGCCTGGATGCTGTGCAGGTAGGCCTTGTCCTCGGCCGTGGGCAGCCACTCGTGCCGGCGCCGCTCCCACTCCTCTGCCGACACCAGGTGGCCCTGCGGATCGAAGTGCCTGCCGGCGTAGATTCCGACGGCGCGGTTGAACTTGCGCGACGGGAGCACGATGCGGTCGGACAGGCCGTGGGCCTCCAGGACGCGCTTGTTCCACCGGTCCACGCCGGCCTGGCAGTCGCCGACGTACCAGTCGCGCAGGACCTCGTTCAGGGCGTTGCGCATCGGCACTTCCTCGCGGCTGATGCGGCCGCTCTCGTCCAGGACGTCCAGGAGGTAGGTGTCGCCCCCGAGCACGTGATCGTCGGCGAACTTGTCCTCCTCGGCGCGGCCCTTGAGTCCGTTCGAGAAGTAGCTGGCCGCATTGCTCGACACCTCGGAGCCGTGCAGGTCGAGGCTCTGGCTGAACCAGAAGTTCACGAATTTCTGCACCAGCGGAATCTCGATGCCGCCCAGCTTGCGGACGTCGCCCGAGAAGCCGGCGTCCTTCAGCAGCTGGCAGGTCCGCTCCAGGATCCGCGCGATGCCGGTCTCGCCGACGAACATGTGGTGCGCTTCCTCGGTGAGCATGAAGCGCGTCGTGCGCGACAGCGGGTCGAGCGAGCTCTCCGACAGCGACAGCAGCTGCGACTTGCCGTCGCGGTCGGTGAACATCGTGAAGGCGAAGAAGTCGAGCCACGTGTCGATCGGCTCGTTGAACGCCTCGAGCATCCGCGGGGTGTCGGTGTGGCCGCTGCGGCGCTCGAGCAGCGCCTCGGCCTCGTCACGCCCGTCGCGGCCGAAATGCGAGTGCAGCAGGTAGACCATCGCCCACAGGTGCCGGCCTTCCTCCACGTTCACCTGGAACAGGTTGCGGAGGTCGTACAGGCTCGGGCAGTGCGCGCCGAGCATGCGCTGCTGCTCGACGCTCGCCGGTTCCGTGTCGCCCTGGATGACGATCAGGCGGCGCAGCGGGTTGCGGAACTCGCCCGGCACTTCCTGCCATACCGACTGGCCCTTGAAGTCGCCGAAGCCGATGCGGCGGTCGTGCGTGGGCTCGGCGAGGAAGATGCCCCACCGGTACTCGGGCAGCCGGACGTAGTCGAAGTGGGCCCACCCCGCCGCGTCCACCGAGACGGCCGTCCGCAGGTAGACCTGGTGGTGGTCCTGGAACCCGCTCGGCCCCATGTCGCGCCACCAGTCCAGGTACTTGGGCTGCCAGTGCTCCAGCGCGCGCTGCAGGCGCTTGTTGCTGTGGAGGTCGACGTTGTTGGGAATCCGGTCGTTCGAGATCATTACGTCCTCCGCCAGTCGAACGAGGGGCGCCCTTCGCGCCCGTAGGTCGTGAGTGCGCCGTGTTCCCCCACGGCGTTCGGACGCTGGAAGATCCAGTTCTGCCACGCCGTCAGGCGGCCGAAGATCTTCGTCTCCATCGTCTCGGGGCCCGCGAAGCGCAGGTTCGCCTCCATCCCCGTGAGCGCGTCCGGCGAGAAGGCCCGGCGCTCTTCCAGGGCCAGCCGCACCTCGTCGTCCCAGTCGATCTCGTCGGGCGCCGAGAAGACGAGGCCGGCCTCGAGCGCCTCGGGCGCGATGAACGGACCCTCGTGGGCGAGCACCTCGTCGGCCTTGCCCGGCTCGCCGAGAAACCGGACCTGCAGGCGCGTCAGCCCGTTGCTCATCGGGTACGCCCCGCCGTTCATGGGCGACAACGCGATCGAGTTCGTCTCGTCATCGTCGTGCAGCATGTAGGCGCGATCGGCCGCGAACACCAATTCGGCCAGCGTCCCGGCACACGCGTTGCCGGGCTCGACGAGCGCGAAGATCGTGCGCGACGTCAGGTCGAGCCGCTTCAGCGTGCGGCGGATGTGATTGACGATCTCGCGGACCAGCCAGTGCCCGCCGTGTTCGGCGAGCGTGCGGTCCACCGCCAGCACCGCCGCGGCGTCCCCCGTGGCCCGGAGCACCAGGGTGCCGATGTCCGGCTCGTTCAGCCTCAGGCGCAGGATGGCGTCGTCGAGCTCGCGGAACGCCCGGAGGGCCCACGCCCGATCGCCCGCCGCCAGGAACGCGTCGGGCGTCGTGGGCTCGGGCCCGTCGGGCGCGGCGATGGTCAGCTCGCACAGCCGGCGCTCGCGATCGATGACGCCGGTCACGTAGCGATAGGCGATCCGGTCGCCCTCGATCGCCGGCGACAGCGGCCCCAGGCTGATGCCGGGGCCGGCGCCGGGGCGGTCCGACGTCGCGGCCAGGGCCGCCGCCCGCGCCGCGACGGCGTCCTTGAACTTGCTCGTGGGCGCCACCGCGTCGACGAAGCGCCATTCCACGGCGCGCTTGCCGCGCACGCCCTCGGACAGCGTGCAGAAGTGGTCGGCGACGTCGCGGCGCACTTTGCGCTTGTCCACGACGCGGGTGAGGCCGCCGGTGCCCGGCAGGACGCCGAGCAGCGGCGTCTCCGGCAGCGAGACGGCCGCGCTGCCGTCGTCCACGAGCAGGATCTCGTCGCAGGCCAGCGCGAGCTCGTAGCCGCCGCCGGCGCAGATGCCGTTGAGCGCCGCCAGGAACCTGAGGCCGCTGTGGGCGCTGGCGTCCTCCATCCCGAGGCGCGTCTCGTTGGTGAACTTGCAGAAGTTCACCTTGAAGCCGTGCGACGAGGTGCCGAGCATGAAGATGTTGGCCCCGGCGCAGAAGATGCGCGGCTTGAGGCTCGTGAGGACGACGGTCTTCACCTCGGGATGCTCGAAGCGCAGGCGCTGGAGCGCGTCGGCGAGCTCGATGTCCACGCCCAGGTCGTAGGAGTTCAGCTTCAGCTTGTAGTCGGCCGGCCGGAGCCCGCCGTCTTCCTGCACGTCCATCGCGAGCGTCGCGACGGGGCCGTCGAACGTGAGCCGCCAGTGCTTGTACTGCGCGGGCGAGGTCTCGAACGTGACGGTCGGCTGTTCGGCGGTGTCTGCCATTAGGCTCCTGGGACGGGGCCGGCCAAGAGACACGTGACGGGATGTCCTGCGCATCGGGCCGGAAATCACAGCCTAACGCACTTTGAACGCTCGTTCAACGCTGTGCTACAGTGGCCCGACCGACGCCGCCCCTTCGATGCCTCCACCGCCCCAGTCCGTCGCCGCCACCGACCGCCGCATCGACATCCTGAAGAGCGCCGCCGCGGCCTTTCGCAGGCGCGGGTACCACGGCGCGAGCGTGGACGAGATCGCCGGCGCGCTGGAGATGACGAAGGGGAACCTCTACTACTACTTCAAGAACAAGGAAGAGATTCTCTACGCCTGCCACGAGTACAGCCTGGACGTGCTGCTCGGGCTCCTCGCCGAGGTCCGCGACGAGGCGACGACGCCGGACGTGAAGCTCCGGAAGCTGGTGCTGGCGTTCGTCCACCTCATCCTGGACGAACTGCAGGCCACGGCGCTGACCATCGACCTGCAGGCCCTCTCGCCCCCGCTCCTGCGGAAGGTCATCGCCCGGCGGGACGTCTTCGACCACGGGCTCCGGGCCATCATCCAGGAGGGCATGGACGACGGCCGCTTCACCCAGGGCGACCCCAAGATGGTGGCATTCGCCATCATGGGCGCCGTCAACTGGATCACGAAATGGTACGACCCGGCCGGCCCGATGACCTCGGACGCCATCGGGCGCGCCTTCGCGGACTTCCTGGTGGGCGGCCTGGCCCGCGGCGCCCAGGCGCCGCCGGGGGCGGACACCTAGCGGGCGCGCCCGTGCCCCGGTACACTGGATCCGTGGAAGCGCCGCTGCAATTCGTCCGACCCCGCGCCCCGAAGCCGGAGTGGCTCAAGGTGCGCGCCCCGGGCTCCGAGAACTACCTCCGCCTGCGCGGGATCATGCGCGACCTGAAGCTCAACACGGTCTGCGAGGACGCCCACTGCCCCAACATCGGCGAGTGCTGGCACCACGGCACCGCCACGTTCATGATCCTGGGCGACGTCTGCACGCGGGCCTGCGCCTACTGCGCGGTGAAGCACGGCAAGCCCGCGGCCCTCGATCTCGCCGAGCCCGGGCGTGTCGCCGACGCGGTGCGCGCGATGGGCCTCAAGTACGCCGTGGTCACGTCGGTGGACCGCGACGACCTGCCCGACGGCGGCGCGTCGATCTTCGCCGAGACCATCCGGGCCATCAAGGCACAGGTCCCGGCGTGCCGGGTGGAAGTGCTGATTCCGGACTTCAAGGGCGACGAGACCCCGCTGCGCACGGTGCTCGACGCCGGTCCGGACGTGCTGAACCACAACACCGAGACCGTGCCCCGGCTCTACCGCATGGCGCGCTCCGGCGGGAAGTACACGCGGACGCTCGAGCTGCTGGAGCGCGCCGCGCGCCTCGCGCCGGCCATCCCGACCAAGACCGGCCTGATGGTGGGACTGGGCGAAGAGCACGACGAGCTCGTCCAGGTGTTCAAGGACCTCCGCCGGGTCGGCGTCGCGATCCTCACGATCGGCCAGTACCTGCGGCCCTCGCCCGATCACGCGCCGATGACGCGCTATTACCACCCCGACGAATTCGCGGCGCTGAAGCGCGGCGCGCTCGATCTCGGGTTCGTGCACGTCGAGGCCGGTCCGCTCGTCCGCAGCTCGTACCACGCGCACGAGCAGGCCGACGCCGCGGCGCTCGCGTCGACGGCCCCGTAGCCGCGTCCGCGCCCGGCGGGCGGTGCGGTAACATCCGTCTCCGATGGGCCGCCCCCTGGGACAGCGCGTTGCGCTCGTCTGCCTGCTCGTCACGCCGGCGCTCGCCAGCGCGGCCTGCGACCGCGCGCCGTCCCCGGCGCCGCCGGACGCCGCGCTCGTCGGCGCCACCAATGCCGGGCTGGGCCACCTCGGCCAGTTCGATTTCCAGGGCGCGGTCGAGGCGTTCTCGGCGCTGGCCGCCGCGCACCCGGAGTCGGCCGAGACCTCGCTGAACCTGGCGATCGCGCTCGTGAACCGCCAGGGGCCCGAGGATGCCGCCGACGCCGAGCGGCGGCTGCGCGGCGTGCTCGACGCGCCCGGGGTCCGCCAACGCGCCCGGTACGTGCTGGGGCTGCTGCTCCTCTACCAGGGCCGCGACGCTGAGGCCCTGCCGCTGCTGGCGGACGTCGCCGCCGAGGCGCCGCGGGATGCCTACGCGGCCTACTTCGCCGGCCAGGCCAGCCTGACAGAATCGCCCGACACCGCCCTGGCCTGGTTCGACAAGGCGCAGGCGGCCGATCCGCTCCTCCGGAGTGCGGCCTACGGCGCGTTCCAGGCGCTGCAGCGGCTCGGCCGCCGCGAGGACGCCGCGACACGGCTGGCGGCGTTCCAGGCCCTCGAGGGCGATCCGCGCGCGCGCCTGGCCGAGTTCAAGTACACGCGGATGGGCCCGCTGGCCGACGCCGTTCCGATCGAGGCGCCCGCGCCGGCGGCCGCCGTTCCCGAGGGACCGCCGTTCGCCGCGCCGTCCCGGCTCGCGTCGTGGCCGGGGCCGCCGCCCGCGGGCGCGGTCTCGCTCACGGCCGCCGACATCGACGGGGACGGCACGGTCGATGTCTTCGTGGCTGGTATCGGCCCGCCGCCCGCGGCAAACCTGGTGCTGCTGCACAAGGGGGACCGGTGGGAGACCACCCCCGGGCACCCGCTGGCCGGCGTGCCCGACGTGCGCGCCGCGCTGTGGGGCGACCTCGACAACGACGGCAGGACCGACGTCGTCCTCGTGCGCGGCAGCGGCCGCACGGCCGTCTGGCGGCAGGGCGATGGCGGCACGTGGCGCGACGTGACGGCCGCGAGCCGGGCGGCCACCCGCGTGGACGCAGTGGACGGCGCGGTCGTGGACGCCGATCACGACGGCGACCTCGACATCTGGCTGACCAGCGCCCGCGGCCCGAACGAGCTCCTGAACAACAACGGCGACGGATCGTTCCGGCCGATCGCCGCCGAGGCCGGCGTGGCGGGCGACGGGCGTCCGTCGCTCGGCGTGGCCATCGCGGACCTCGACGGCGATCGCGACCATGACATCGTCGTGCTGAAGGCCACGCCGCCCCACGAAGTCTTCCTCAACGACCGCGTGTGGCAGTACCACCGCGCCGACGGCTACGAGGCCTTCCGGGCGGCGCCGGCGACCTCCGTCCTCGCGGCGGACCTCGACGCCAACGGACGCGCGGAGCTCTACACGACCTCGGCGCGCGGCCTGGAGCAGTGGACGGCCGCGCCCGGATCGGCGATGACGGCGCGGCGGCTGGCGACGCCGCCGGCATCGGCGGGGGCGGCGGCGCCCGCCAGGCTCGCGCTGGCCGACGTGGACGGCGACGGCGCCTTGGAGCTCCTCGCGACGGACGCAGGCGCGTGGGCGGCCTACCGGATCCCGGCGTCCGGCGCGGCATCGCCCGTCTTCGAGGCCGGGTCGCCGGCCACGGCGTGGGCCGTGGTGACGGCCAACGACGCGCGCGGACCCTCCGTCATCGGCGCCACGGCCGAGGGCCTCGCGGAATGGGCGCCGGGGCCCGGACGCGGCGCCTACGTGACGCTGGCGGTCACGGGGCGATCGCAGTCGAGCGATCAGCGGCGCTCCAACGTGTCGGGCGTCGGCACGAACGTGGTCGTCCGCGCTGGCTCGCGCTGGACGGCGTTCGACACCGCGCGGCCGCAGTCGGGACCGGGGCAGAGCCTGCAGCCGGTCGCGGTGGGCCTGGGTGGCGCGTCACGCGCGGACCTCGTGTCGCTCACCTGGTCGGACGGCATCCTGCAGTCCGAGGTCGACCTGGCGGCCGGCCGCCGTCACGTCATCGAGGAGACGCAGCGCCAGTTGTCCAGCTGCCCGGTGCTGTTCGCCGACGACGGCACGGCGACGCGCTTCGTCACGGACCTGCTCGGCGTGGGCGGCATCGGGTTCTTCGAGCGGCCGGGGGTGTACGCGGACCCGCTCCCGCGGGAACACGTGCTGCTGCCCGAGGGCGCCCTTGGCGCACGGGAGGGACGCCATCGCCTCGTGATCGGCGAGCCCATGGAGGAAGTGGCGTACCTCGACCAGGTCGAGCTGGTCGCCTACGATCTGCCGCCGGGATGGCAGATGGCCCTCGACGAGCGCAAGGCGATCCTGAGCGCCCCGCCGACCGGCGCGCCCGTGTTCTTCCGGGAGGAGCGGCGGCCGGCGCGCGCCGTGAACGACCGGGGCGCCGACGTCACCGCGGCGCTCGCCGTCGCGGACCTGCGGGCCGCGCCCCCGGGCGCGGTCGACGGCCGGTTCATCGGCCTCACCGCGCCGCACGCGGTCGAGCTGACCTTCGCCGAGGACGTCGATCGCGGCCCCGGCCGCCCGACGCTCGTGATCGACGGCTGGCTCGAGTACCCCTACGCGCAGACGGTCTTCGCGGCGTGGCAGGCCCGGGCCAGCTACGACGCGCCGACGCTCGAGGCGCGAGATCGGCGGGGGCGCTGGAGGGTCGTCGCGCGCGAGTTCGGGTATCCCGCCGGCATGCCGCGGCGGATGACGCTCCCGCTGGACGACCTGCCGGCCGGCACCGTCGGCCTGCGGATTACGACGACGCAGGAGATCTACTGGGACCGGATCGCCGTCGCCTACGCCGCGCCGGCACCCGAGGCCGTGGCGCGGGTCCTGCCGCTCGTGTCGGCCACGCTCGCGGAGTCGGGCTTCGCCCGCCGGACGACCGGACCGCAGCGGACGCCCTTCTACGACTACGGACGGCGCACGCCGCTCTGGGACACGCGCTACCCGCGCGGCTGGTACACGCGGTACGGCGACGTGGCCGCCCTGGTGCGCGACGGGGACGACGCCGTCGCCGTCATCGGCCCGGGCGAGGAGGTGGCGGTCGAGTTCGCGGCGCTCGACACGCCGCCGCCCGACGGGTGGACGCGCCGCTACGTGCTCCGGGCGCGGGGCTGGTGCAAGGACATGGACCTTTACACGAGGAACGGTGACACGGTGGCGCCGATGCCCGGCGCGCCGAGTCCTGCGGCGAGGCGACTGCAGGCCGGCTTCAATACGCGCTACGAGGGGGGACGCTGATGGCGTCGACGGAGCGGAGTGCGGTCGTCGGTCCCGTGGCCCAGGCGCTGCTGCGGGCGCTGTACGGCGTGGTGGCGGTCCTCACGGCCACGGCCGTCTATCTGGGCGCCGTCTCCCTGCTCGGGTGGCTGCGAGGCGCCGCCCTCGAGGGTTACGTCTTCCAGTGGGCGCTCATCGCCCACCTGGCGGCCGGCGTCGCGGCGGGCGTGCCGTTCCTGGCCTTCGTCGCCGCGCACCTGGCGGCCGCTCGCACGCACCCCAATCGCCGGGCGGCGCGGGTGGGCTACCTCCTGGCGGTCCTGTCGGCGGTGGTCCTCGCCACCGGCGTCGCGCTGCTGCGGGTGGCCGGCGTGGAGCTCCGCCAGCCCGCGGTGCGCGCGGCCGTCTACTGGCTCCACGTCCTCGTACCCATCGCCGCCGCGATCGCCTTCCAGCAGCACCGCCGCCGCGGCCAGCGCGTGCGTGCCCGCGCCGCGTGGAGTTGGGCGATCACGACGACGGCGGCCGTCCTCGCGACCGCCCTGGTGGACCTCGCTGTCAGCCGCGCCGGCGAGCCGCCCGGCGAACAGGCCTCCTTCCTGCCGTCCTTCGCGCAGACCTCCACCGGCCGGACGATTGCCGCCGAGTCGCTCATGCGCGACGACTACTGCGCCGAGTGCCACGCCGATGCCCACCGAGGCTGGCTGGCGAGCGCGCACCACTTCAGCTCCTTCAACAACCCCGTCTACGCGGCCAGCGTGAAGGAGACGCGGAAGGTGATGCTGGCCCGCGACGGGCGCGTGGACGCGAGCCGCTGGTGCGCGGGCTGCCACGATCCCGTCCCGCTCTTCTCGGGCGCGTTCTCGCGCGCGGACTTCGACACCGAGGGCGACCCGACGTCCCAGGCCGGCATCACCTGCACGGCCTGTCATGCCATCGACCGCGTGAACAGCACCCGCGGCAACGGCGACTACACGATCCGGGAGCCCCGCCACTACCCGTTCGCCTTCAGCCGCAGCCCCCTGCTCCGGGCCCTCAGCAAGCGCCTGATCGAAGCCAGGCCCGCCTTCCACAAGGCCACGTTCCTGAAGCCCCTGCACCGCACGGCCGAGTTCTGCTCGACGTGCCACAAGGTCCACATTCCCGGGGCGCTCAACGACTACAAGGAGTTCCTGCGCGGGCAGAACCACTACGACAGCTTCATGCTGAGCGGCGTCTCGGGCCACGGCGCCCGGAGCTTCTACTACCCGCCGGCGGCGCAGGACCGGTGCGCCGGCTGCCACATGACGCCGGTCGCGTCGAACGACTTCGGCGCGCAGCCCTTCGACGGCACCGGCACGCTGCAGATCCACGACCATCGCACCCTGGCCGCCAACACGGCGCTCCCGTTCCTGCGCGGGGACGCGGCGACGCTGGCGGCGACGCAGGCGTTCCTCCAGGGCGTCGCGACGGTGGACGTCTTCGGTCTCCGCGAGGGCGGCACGATCGACGGGCGTCTCCTGGGCCCGCTCGACGGCACCGCGCCGGCGCTCACACCGGGGCGGCGCTACCTGGCCGAGGTGGTCGTGCGCACGCGGAAGGTGGGCCACCACTTCACCCAGGGCACGGCCGACTCGAACGAGGTCTGGGTCCGGCTGCGGGTGAAGGCCGGCGGCGTCGAGATCGGCGGGAGCGGCGCCCTCGAACCGGACGGCGCCGTCGATCCGTGGGCGCACTTCCTCAACATCTACATGCTCGACCGCCAGGCCCGCCGTGTGGACCGCCGGAACGTCCAGGACATCTACGTCCCCCTCTACGACCGGCAGATTCCGCCGGGCGCCGCCCAGGTGGTGCACTACGCGTTCACCCTGCCGCCGGGCGCGGCCGGCCCGGTCACGGTCGACGCGGCGCTCCTGTACCGGAAGTTCGACCGCACGCTGATGCGCTTCGTCAACGGCCCCGAGTACCGCATCGATCTGCCGATCACGACGATCGCCACCGCGGAGGCCCGGCTGCCTGGCGCCAGCGGCGCCGCGCCGGCGCAGCCGACCTGGGAGCGATGGAACGACTACGGCATCGGGCTCCTGCTGGAGGGCAACGCCGGCAGCGACAAGGGCGAGCTCCGGCAGGCGGAAGCGGCGTTTCGCGAGGTCGAGCGGCTGGGTCGCCCGGAGGGCCCGCTGAACCTGGCGCGCGTGTATTACAAGGAAGGGCGCGTCGACGATGCGGCGGACGCGCTGCGGCGGGCCACCGCCGCGGGCGCCGCCCCCTGGACCGTGGCGTGGCTGAACGGCCTCGTCAACAAGGAGAACGGCCACCTCGACGACGCCATCGCCAACTTCTCCGCGGCGCTCGGCGCGACCTCGCCGGATCTGGCGGCGCGCGGATTCGACTTCAGCCTGGACTACGAGGTGCTCAACGAACTGGGCCAGTCGCTCTTCGAGCGCGCGAAGCAGGAGCGCGGGGCGGCGCGCGCGGCGGCGCGGCAGGGTTTCCTGCAGCGGGCGGCCGACACGTTCGAGCGCACGCTCGCGCTCGATGCCGAGAACGTCACGGCGCACCACGCGCTGTCCCTGCTCTACGCGGAGCTCGGCGACGTGTCGCGGGCGGCGACGCACCGGGAGGCGCACATGCGCTACACCGCGGACGAGCTGGCGCGCAGCCGCGTCATCGCCGAGCACCGTGCCGGCCACCCGGCCGCCAACCACGCGGCGCAGGCCGTCGTGATCTACGATGTGCAGCGCCGCGGCGACGCCGATGCCGCGCGTCCCAGGACTCCAGGTTCGACACCGCCGTGACCAGCCGCGTGGCTCGCGCTTCCCTCGTCGCCGCCGCCATCCTGGCGGCGGGCGTCATCGCCTGGCGGCTGACACGGCCGCCCGCCACGGCGCCGTCGTCCGGACCGGCCGCGTCGGCGCGCGCGGACGTCCCGGCGCCGCCGGCGCGCTTCGTCGACGTCACGGCCGAGGCCGGCCTGGGCGACTACCGCCGCGTCAACGGCGCCACCGGGGAGAAGCTCCTGCCCGAGACGACCGGCGGCGGCGGCGCGTTCGTGGACGTCGACAACGACGGCGATCTCGACCTGGTGGTCGTGAACGGCCGCGCCTGGCCCTGGACGCGTCCAGCCGGACCGCCGGCGCGGTCCACCCTCACCCTCTTCGTCAACGACGGCCGCGGCCGCTTCACCGACGGCACCGCGGCCGCGGGCCTGGCGGTCCAGCGCTACGGCATGGGCGTCGCGGTCGGCGACTACGACAACGACGGCTGGACCGACCTGTACGTGACGGCCGTGGGCCAGAACGTCCTGCTGGAGAACGTCGGCGGACGCTTCCACGACGTCACCGCCCAGGCCGGTGTCGCCGGCGGCGCCAACGACTGGAGCACCTGCGCCACCTGGTTCGACGCCGACGCCGACGGCGACCTCGATCTGTACGTCTGCAACTACGTCCGCTGGTCGCGCGAGATCGACAAGGCGCAGGACTTCAGCCTCGCCGGCATCGGCCGCGCCTACGGCCCGCCGCGCAACTTCGCCGGCGCGGCGCCGCTCTTCTTCGTCAACCAGGGCAACGGCCAGTTCGTGGAGCGGGCAGCGGCCGCCGGGCTGGTCGTCGTCGACCCGGTCACGAAGCAGCCGGCGGCCAAGGCCCTCGGCGTGGCGCCCACCTACCTGGACGCGGACGCCTGCGTGGACCTCGTCGTGGCCAACGACACGGTGCGCAACCACGCGTTCCGCTCGCGGTGCGACGGCTCCTTCGAGGAGGCCGGCGCGACGCTGGGCCTCGCCTACGACCCGTACGGCAACGCCCGGTCCGGCATGGGCATCGACGTGGGCGACGTGCGCGACGACGGAAGCCTCGCGGTGGCCATAGGGAACTTCGCCAACGAGATGGCGGCGTTCTTCGTCCGGCAGCCGTCCGGCCAGTTCGTGGACGAGGCCATCGCCGCCGGCATCGGCGCGCCGAGCCGCGCGTGGCTCACCTTCGGCCTGCTCTTCTTCGACTACGACCTGGACGGCCGCCAGGACCTCCTGACGATCAACGGCCACGTCGAGGACCAGATCGCCGTCGTGCAGGCCAGCCAGCAGTACGCGCAGCCCGCGGCCCTCTACTGGAACGCCGGGCCGGACGCCGCCGCCACCTTCGTGCCCGTGCGCGACACCGGCGCCTTGTCCTCGCCCGTGGTCGGCCGGGGCGGCGCCTACGGCGACATCGACGGGGACGGCGACCTCGACCTCGTGGTGATCCCGGTGGCCGGCCCGATCCGCCTGCTCCGGAACGACACGCCGGCCGGCCGCTGGTTCCGGGTCCGCCTCGTGGGCACGGCGAGCAACCACGACGCGGTCGGGGCGCTCGTGGAGGTGGAGTCGGGCGGACGCACCGAACGGCGCGTGGTGACGCCCACGCACGGCTACCTGTCGCAGTCGGATCCGGGACTGACCTTCGGCCTCGCCGACGGCGAGACGCCCGGCACGATCCGCATCCGCTGGCCGAGCGGAGCCACGCAGACCCTGTCGGGCATCGCGCTCAATCGCACCACGACCATCACCGAGGCGCAGTGATCGGCTTCCGGCGGGCGGCGGGCGTCAGGGCCGGTCCGCGACAGGGGTGCCCGCGCCCTCGGCGAGCGTGACGACGGCGTCCACGCCGAACGGCCCGAAGCGCTCGACGGCGCCACCCGGCCAGCGCACGTCGACCCGGTCGATGGCGGTGGCGGTCCCCACGCCGACGTGCACGCGCGGGTCGTTCGCAGCGAGGTAGCTGTACGCGGTCCGCACGTCGCGCCGCCAGCGCCGGTCGCCGGCCGTCACCGTGACGACGGCGCCGATGGCGTCGGTGCGGCGCGCGGTCCGCACCGAGAAGGCCGCCCAGTGTCCGCGCGACGGCGCGACGTTGCGCAGCAGGTAGGGCGACCCGTCCCGGTTGGCCACCACGATGTCGACGCCGCCGTCGCCGTCCACGTCGCCGAAGGCCGCGGCGCGGCTCGAGGCGACGAGCGACGCGGCGGTGCCGCCGCGCGGGCGCACTTCCTCGAAGCGGCCGCCGTCCACGCCGCGCAGGAGCAGGTTCGGCTCGGCGTAGGGATCCTCGGAGAAGGTCTCGGCCTGGAGGCCGACGCGGCCGTTGGCCTCGTACAGATCCAGCCGGCCGTCGTTGTCGAAGTCCAGGAGCCCGACGCCGAAGCGGGTGAACCGCCGGCTGACCACGCGCAGGCCGACCATGTTCGTGGCGTCCACGAAGAAGCGCCCGTCGTTCCGGTAGAACGAGTCGGACTCGGCGTCGAGGTTCATCACGAGGAGGTCGTTGTCGCCGTCGCCGTCCACGTCGGCGGCGTGCACGCCCATGCCGGCCTTGGGCGAGCCGTCCTGGTCGATGGCCACGCCGAGGGCCAGGGCCGATTCCACGAACCGGCCGCCGCCCTGGTTGATCCACAGGTGGTTGGGCGTGGCGTCGTTGGCGACGAAGACGTCCGGGCGGCCGTCCATGTTCACGTCGTCCACGAGCACGCCGAGCCCGTTGCCCCGCGCCGTCAGCAGGCCGCCGGCCTCCGACGCGTCCGCGAACGTGCCGTCGCCGCGGTTCAGGAACACGAGGTCCGTCGAGGGCGCCTCGTAGTTGCGGGGCGCGCAGTAGTCCACCTTGCCGGCCAGGCTGAAGCACTGCCGTTCGCGGCCCGGCTCCCAGGCCACGTAGCGCGTCACGAAGAGATCGAGGTCGCCGTCGACGTCGAGGTCCGCGAAGGCCGCGCTGGTGCTCCACCCGCTCCCGGCCACGCCGGCCGCCGCGGTGACGTCGGTGAAGCGGCCGCGCCCGTCGTTCCGCAGGAGCACGTTGCTGCCGAGGTTCGTGACGTACACGTCCACGTCGCCGTCGGCATCGTAGTCGCCCGTGGCCACGCCCATGCCGTATCCCGGCACGTCCACGCCGCTCCCGGCCGTGGCGTCCTCGAAGCGGCCATGGCCGTCGTTCCGGAACAGGCGATGCCGCGGGCCGGCGTCCGGCGCGCCCAGTTCCCCGCTCTGCACGAGCAGCACGTCGAGGTCGCCGTCGCCGTCCATGTCGAAGAGCGCCGCGCCGCCGCCCATGATCTCGGGGAGGCGATAGGTGCCGTCGCGATGGCCGGACCGGTGCGTGAACACGAGGCCCGAGGAGGCCGCCGCCTCCTCGAACCACGGCGCCCCGGCCGCGGCGGCCGGCGCCCGGCCGCCCGCCGGTGGCCCCGGCGGCGACCCGCACGCGGCCATCGCCGCCGTCACGAGCCACGCGCAGGCCGCACGGCGCCGCTGGCTCACGACTGCCCCCGCGCGGCGAGCCGCCGCTCGACCTCGGCCAGGCCGCCGTGGCCCGGGGCCACTTTCCTCGCCCGCTCGACCCAGCGAGCCGCGTCGTCGAACGCGCCGGCGGCGACGGCCGCCGTGGCGCCGCCCACGAGCGCGTCTCCCAGCAGCGGATCGCGCGCCAGGGCATCGCGATAGGCGCCGAGCGCCTGGGCGGCGTGCCCGCGCTCCAGGCGGATGCTGCCCACCCACGCCCACGCCTTGGCATCCGTCGGGTTCGCGGCAGCCACCTCGGCGAGCCAGCGCTCCGCCTCGTCCAGTCGTCCGCGGCGCCACGCGATCACGCCCCGCAGGCGGATGGCGTCGAGGTCCCCGGGCCGCAGGGCGAGGGCCCGCGCGACGGTGCGATCCGCCTCGTCGAACGCCTTGTCGGCGAGATGGGCGGTGGCCAGGTTCATGGTGGCGTCGAAGTCGTCGGGGTCCAAGGCCAGCACGCCGTGCAGCAGGGGCATCGCCTTGTCGGTCCGACCCGCCGAGGCGTAGATGCCGCCCAGGTAGGTCCGCAGGTCTTCGTCCTCCGGCCGCTCGGTCCGCAGGCGCTCCAGGAGCTCGATCGCCTCGGGGTAGCGGCCCGCGCGCCCGAGCGCCGTCGCGTCCTTCAGCATCGACGCGAACCCGCGCCGGAAGGTGCCGACCTCGTCGGCCCAGGCGTCGGCCCACTCGGGTTCGCCCGATCTCCCGGCCGCCACGGCCTCGTCGGCCTCGCCGGTCCGCCCGAGGCCGCGATACGCCCGGGCCAGAATCTGGTAGGCGTACCGATCCAGCGGCGCGCCGCCGATGAGGGCCTCGAGCGTGCGGGCGGCGGCGTCGTACCGGCCGCGGGCGAGCTGCACGCGCGCCAGGCCCGTGGCGGCAGCCGAGTTCCCGGGCGCCAGGTTCGCGGCCACGCGGAACGCGGCCTCCGCGCCGTCGAGGTCGCCACGGTCGAGCAGCACCAGGCCCCGCCGCCAGCGCACGGGCACGTAATCCGGCGAGAGCTCGATGGCCTTGTCGTAGGCGGCGACGGCGCCGTCGGCATCGCCGCCCATCTCACGCAGGCGTCCGAGGTGGTACCACCAGCGGCCGTGATTCGCGGGAAGGGCGGCCGCGATCTCGTAGACCTCGCGCGCCCTGGGCGTCAGGCCGTTCGCCTCGAGCGCCATCCCCAGGACGCCCCACCGGTTCGCGTCGCCGGGCGCCTCGCGGATCTCCGCGAGCTGACCGGTGAGCAGCGCCGACACGTCCGCGTCCAGCTCGCCGAACGACGCCAGCTCGGGCACCGCGGGCCCACGCGCACACGCGACGCCAGCGAGGAGAGCCGCCGCGATGACGACGAGCGGCAGTCGGAGGGACCAGGCAGGCACGGAACGTTCAGGCTACACCAGGATGCCGCACCGTATCGTCGGGCCACCGCCGGCCGCGCTGGCCTTCCGTCCGGCCCCTAGCCGCTAGCCCCTAGCCGCTAGTATCCCTGGTCCCTGGTCCCTGGTCCCCAGTCCCTAGAGGTCCTTACTTCCTCTTCGGCCGATACACGTGCGTCGCCTGCCCGAAGAACACCTCGGCGGCTTCCATCAGCGTCTCCGACAGCGTCGGGTGTGGATGGATGGTGAGCTTCAGGTCCTCCGCCGTGGCGCCCATCTCGATGGCCAGGACGCCCTCGGCGATGAGCTCGCCGGCGCCGGACCCGGCGAGGCCGACTCCGAGAATGCGGCCGGTGCCGGGATCGAGCACGAGCTTCGTCATCCCGTCCACGCGGTCGATCGCGATGGCGCGGCCCGACGCCGGCCACGGGAAGCGCGCGATCTCCACCGTGCGGCCCTGCTTCTCCGCCTCGGCCTCGGTCAGTCCCGCCCACGCCACCTCGGGATCGGTGAAGACGACGGCGGGAATCGCGGCGGGCTCGAACACGGCCTTGTGGCCGGCGATCGCCTCGATGGCCACCCGCGCCTCGTGCGACGCCTTGTGCGCCAGCATCGGTTCGCCGGCCACGTCGCCGATGGCGAACATCGTCGGCTCGGCCGTGCGCCGCTGGCCGTCGGTCTCGATGAAGCCCTTCGCGTCGACCTTCACCTTGGTCTTCTCGAGCCCGTCGATCTTCGAGTTCGGGCGGCGGCCGATCGACACGAGCACGTAGTCGTAGGTCTCGCTCGCCGGCGCGCCCTCGCCCTCGAAGCTCACGGCCAGGCCCTTCTTCCGGGCCTCGATGCCCGTGACCTTGGTGGAGAGCATCACCTTCGCGAAGGTCTTCTCCACGCGCTGCGCGAGGAAGCGCACCAGGTCCCGATCGGCGCCCGGCAGGAGCCCCGGCGTCATCTCGACCACGGACACCTTCGTGCCCAGGGCCGCGTACACCGAGCCCAGTTCGAGCCCGATGTAGCCGCCGCCGACGACGAGCAGCGTCTTTGGGATCTCCGGCAGGTCCAGGGCGCCCGTCGAGTCGAGCAGCCGCGGACTGTCCACCGACAGGCCGGGAATGCGCGTCGGGTGCGACCCGGTCGCCAGCACGACGTAATCGGCCGAGATCTCCTGGACGCCGGCGGCCGTCTTCACCGACATCGAGCGCGGCCCGGTCAGCGTGGCCCGGCCCTGCACGTAGTTCACCTTGCGGAGCTTCGCCACCTGGCCCGTGCCGCCGGTGAGCTTCTGGACCACCGCGTCCTTGTAGGCGCGCAGCTTGTCCACGTCGATGGACGGCGCGCCGAACTCGACGCCCCAGGCGCTGGCGTGCTTCGCCTCGTCGACCAGCTTGGCCACGTGCAGCAGCGCCTTGGACGGGATGCACCCGCGGTAGAGGCACACGCCGCCCGGGTTCTTCTCCTCGTCGACCAGCGTGACCTGCATCCCGAGGTCCGCCGCGTAGAACGCCGCCGCGTAGCCGCCGGGGCCGGCGCCAAGAACAATCACTGAAGGCATGTGCGTACTCGTCTGGTTGTCGGGACCGGCCGGGGCGCCGTGCTCCGGGCCCCGGCTCCCCTGCTAGCCGCGCAAGGCGAGGGCGAAGGGGTTCTCCAGCGCCTCGACGACCCAGCGGAGGAAGCGAATCGCGTCCGCCCCGTCGATCAGCCGGTGGTCGTAGCTGAGCGACAGCGGCAGCATCAGCCGCGGCTCGAAGCCGTTCCCGGTCCAGCGCGGTTCCTGCGCGCCTCGGGAGATGCCCAGGATGGCGACCTCGGGCCAGTTGACGATGGGCGTGAAGGCCGTGCCGCCGATGCCACCGAGGTTCGAGATGGACATCGAACCGCCGGACATGTCGTCGATCGACAGCTTGCGGGCCTTGGCCTTGTCGGCGAGCTGCTGGATCTCGACCGAGATCTGGATCAGGTTCTTCTGGTCGACGTTGCGGATGACGGGCACGAGCAGGCCGTTCTCCGTATCGACGGCGATGCCCACGTGCACGTAGTTCTTGTAGACGATCGCCTCGCCCGCCGCGTCCACCGACGCGTTGAACTGCGGGAAGGCCTTCAGCGCGCCCGCGACCACCTTGGCCGCGATGGCCGTGACGGTCAGGTTGCCGCCGGCCCTCTCCACCTCGGCCCGGTACTGCTTGCGCACCTGCTCGAGCGCGGTGATGTCCGCCTTGTCGAACTGCGTGACGTGCGGAATCGTGTTCCAGGCGTGGGACAGGTGTTCGGCGGTCTTCCTGCGGATTCCCGACATCGGCTTCCGCTCGACCGCCCCCCACTTGGAGAAGTCGGGCAGCGCCGCGGCCGGGCCGGCCACCGTCGCCACGGCGCGCTGTCCGCCGCCGCCCAGGCTCGCCATCACCTGCTTGGTGAAGGCCTTCACGTCCTCGATGCCGATGCGGCCGCCCGGGCCCGACCCGGGCACCTGGTGGAGATCCACGCCGAGTTCACGCGCGAGCCGGCGGACCGACGGCGCCGCCGGGGCCGGCGCCTGCGCCGTCGTGGGCAGTCCGCGGCTGGCCGAGAAGGCCAGCACGTTGGGACGATCGGTCGGATCGTCCGACTCGCCCGGGCCCGCCGAGAGCGACGCCAGCGGCCGGTCCGTCGGGTCGTCCGATTCGCCGGGCCCCGAGGCCATCGCCGTGGGGCGATCGGTGGGGTCGTCGGCGCTGCCCGGGCCCACCGCCATGACCGCCGGCCGGTCCGTGGGCGAGTCGGCCTCACCGGGGCCGGCGGCCGCCGGCGCGGCCGCGGCCGTGCCGGTCGCCGCGCCGCCGCCTGCCGCGTCCACGACGAGCACGACCTGGCCCGGCTTCACCTTGTCGCCGGCCTTCACCTTCACGTCGGTGACGCGGCCCGCCACCGTGGACGGCACCTCGAGCGTCGCCTTGTCGGTCTCGAGCTCGACCACGCTCTGATCGACGCCCAGCGTGTCGCCCACCTTGACGAGCACCCGCAGCACGTCGCCGGCGGTCACACCATCACCCAGATTGGGCAGCTTGAACTCAGTCACAGCAACTCCTGCCGGCGGCGTCGCCGCCGCCGGTCCTTACGAGACGACGGGGTCGGCCTTGTCGGGATCGATGCCCAGGTCCGTGATGGCCTGCGCCACGACCTTGGCGTCCACCTGCTTCTCCTGCATGAGCGCGTGCAGCGTGGCCAGCACGATGAAGCGCGCGTCCACCTCGAAGAAGTCGCGCAGCGCCGCCCGGGTCTCGCTGCGGCCGAAGCCGTCGGTCCCCAGGCTGTGGAGCCTGCGCGGCAGCCAGCGGTCGATCGCATCGGGCAGCACCTTCAGGTAGTCGCTGGCCGCCACGAAGACGCCCGGCGCGTCCTTGGTCGCGGCCGTCACGTAGGGCACGCGCGGCTTCTCGGCCGGGTGCAGCCGGTTCCAGCGGTCGCAGGCGTGGCCGTCCTGGTAGAGCGCCTTGTAGCTCGTGACGCTCCAGACGTCGGCGCCGACGTGGTACTTGGTCTCCAGGATCTCCTGGGCCTTCAGCGCCTCGTTCAGGATCGTGCCGCTGCCGAACAGCTGCGCCCGCAGCTTCGCCTTCGGCGTGCCCGTGGGCTTGATGACGTACATCCCCTTCAGGATCCCGTCGCGCGCGCCCTCCGGCATCGGCGGGTGCGCGTACTGCTCGTTCATGACGGTCAGGTAGTAGAACACCTGCTCGCCGTCCTGATACATCCGCTTGATGCCGTCCTCGATGATGACGGCCAGCTCGTAGGCGAACGTCGGATCGTAGGCCAGGCAGGTGGGCACCGGCAGCGCCAGCACGTGGCTGTTGCCGTCCTCGTGCTGCAGCCCCTCGCCGTTCAGGGTCGTCCGGCCGGAGGTGCCGCCCACGACGAAGCCGCGCATCCGCATGTCGGCGCCCGCCCAGACCAGGTCGCCCACGCGCTGGAGCCCGAACATCGAATAGAAGATGTAGAAGGGAATGGCGTTGATGCCGTGCGTCGCGTAGGCCGTGCCGGCCGCGATGAACGACGACATCGAGCCCGCCTCGTTGATGCCCTCTTCCAGGATCTGGCCGTCCTCGGCCTCCTTGTAGTAGAGCAGCGTGTCACGGTCCACCGGCTCGTAGAGCTGGCCGGCGTGCGCGTAGATGCCCACCTGGCGGAAGAGCGCCTCCATGCCGAACGTGCGGGCCTCGTCGGGCACGATGGGCACGACGAGCTTGCCGACGGTCTCGTGGCGCAGGAGCTTCGACAGCATGCGCACGAACACCATCGTGGTGGACGCCGACCGCCCCTCCGTGCCCGTCCGGAACTCGTCGAAGGCGTCGCCGAGGTCCGCCGCGAGCGGCGTGGCGCGCACCTGGCGGCGGGGCACCGGCCCGTGCATGGCCGCGCGCCGCTCCGCGAGGTACTTGAGCTCGACGCTGTCGGCGGCCGGCTTGTAGAACGGGGCCTTGGCCACGTCCTCGTCCGAGATCGGGATGCCGAAGCGCGTGCGGAACGCCATCAGCTCCGCGTCGTTCAGCTTCTTCTGGTTGTGCGCGACGTTCTTGCTCTCGCCCGACTCGCCGACGCCGTAACCCTTGATCGTGCGCGCCAGGATCACGGTGGGCTGGCCCTTGGTCTCCACGGCCTGCTTGTAGGCGTTGTAGACCTTGACCGGGTCGTGGCCGCCGAGCGTCAGCTTCTTGAGCTGCTCGTCCGACAGGTGCCGCACCATCTCCAGCAGCTTCGGATGCGCGCCCCAGAAGTGCTCCCGCACGTAGGCGCCGCTCTCGACCGCGTACTTCTGGTACTGCCCGTCCACCACCTCGCCCATGCGCCGCGCCAGGAGCCCCTCGTGGTCCTCGGCCAGCAGCTGGTCCCACTCGGTGCCCCAGATGCACTTGATGACGTTCCAGCCGGCGCCGCGGAAGGCGGCTTCCAGTTCCTGGATGATGTGGCCGTTCCCGCGGACCGGGCCGTCGAGACGCTGCAGGTTGCAGTTGATGACGAAGATGAGGTTGTCGAGCTGCTCGCGCGACGCGAGCGTGATGGCGCCCAGCGCCTCGGGCTCGTCGGTCTCGCCGTCGCCCAGGAAGGCCCAGACCTTGGCGTCGGAGACCGGCTTCAGGCCCCGATCCTCCAGGTAGCGGTTGAAGCGGGCCTGGTAGATGGCCATGATCGGGCCCAGGCCCATCGACACCGTCGGCACTTCCCAGAACTCGGGCATGAGCCACGGGTGCGGGTAGCTCGCCAGGCCGCCGCCCTTCGCCAGCTCCCGGCGGAAGTTCCGCAGGTGCTCTTCGGTGATCCGGCCCTCGAGGAACGCGCGGGCGTAGACGCCGGGCGACGCGTGGCCCTGGAAGAAGACGAAATCGCCCTCGTGGCCGTCGCGGCCCCGGAAGAAGTGGTTGAAGGCGACCTCGTAGAGGGTCGCGGCCGAGGCGTAGGTGGAGATGTGCCCGCCGATGCCGTCCTCTTCACGGTTGGCGCGCACGACCATGGCCATGGCGTTCCACCGGATCAGGCTCTTGATGCGGCGCTCGATCTCCCGGCTGCCCGGATAGGGCACCTGCTCGTCGGCGTGGATCGTATTGATGTAGGGGGTGTTCGCGGTGAACGGCAGCCTGACGCCATTGCGCTGGGCGTGACGGCCGAGCTCGCCGAGCAGGCGCCCCACCCGGGTGGGGCCGCCGGTCTGCAGGACGTAGTCCAGCGACTCGAGCCACTCGCGGGTCTCGAGCGCTTCGAGCTCCGCGGCGTCGGACTGAGCGGTATTTCTCATGTCTCCCATTACCCTTTCGTCACACGTCGGCGATCGGGATATCTTACCGCCACGGACGAGCGGCCCCCAACTGCGGCCGGCCGCCCCGGCATCCCCCGGTTTCGTGACTCGCCGCCCACCGACCCAGGCTCCCGGCCCTCCCGCCCTGCAGCGTGCCCGCCGGGCCATCGTCGACTGCGAGGCATGTCCGCGGCTCCGCGCGTATTGCACCGACGTCGCCCGGATCCGCCGCGCGGCGTATCGGGACGAGGTCTACTGGGGCGGGCCCGTCCCCGGCTACGGGGATCCGGCGGCCCGGGTGCTGATCCTGGGACTCGCGCCGGCCGCCCACGGCGCCAACCGGACGGGCCGCGTGTTCACGGGCGACGGCCGCGGCGGTTCCGGCGATTTCCTGATGAGCGCCCTCCACCGGGCCGGACTGGCGTCGATTCCCACCTCCGAGTCGCCGGGCGACGGCCTGCGGCTCACCAACGTGTTCGTCGCCGCCACGGCGCGGTGCGCCCCGCCCGCCAACAAGCCGACCCCGGAGGAGGTCCGGGCCTGCCGCCGCCACCTGCTGGCGGAGGTGACGGCCCTGCCGCGCCTCCGGGTGGTGGTGGCTCTCGGCAAGATCGCCTGGGACGCGTGGCTGGCGCTCGCCGCCGAGCGCGTGCCCCTGCCGCGGCCCAGGCCCGCCTTCGCCCACGGCGCGGTCGCGCGGCTGGCGGCGCCCGGCGCGGCCGGCCTCGAGCGCCTCGTCCTCGTCGGCTGCTTCCATCCCTCGCGACAGAACACCCACACGGGGCGCGTCACGCCGGCGATGTACGACACGCTCGTCGCGCGCGCCGTCGCGCTGAGCGGCACGGCCGGCCCGCCGTGAGCCGGCGCCGCGGCGGCACCGCCGGCCCGATCACGGCGTCCGCGGATCGGGGACGACCTCGAGCGGCTGGGTGTAGGTCCGGCCGCCAGCGGTGAGCCGGACGGTGAAGCGCCCCGTCAGCACGGGCGTGCGGCGGAAGCCGCCGCCCCCGCCGGGGCGCCCCGGCGGCGGCGTGGGCCTGAGGTCCCAGATCCAGCGGTGGTGGCCGGGCGTCGCCGCCGGCGCGGCCGGCGGGTTCCGCCAGAGCGACGAGACCGTCTGCGGCGCCGGCGCCGGCGCGGGCGGGACGTCGCTCGAGAACGACCGCACCACCCCGCCTCCGTCGTCCAGGATGTCGATCGTCACCGGCCCGCTCGCGCCGCTGCCCAGGTAGTAGTCGAGCACGGCGCCGCTCGGGGCGTTCTCGGCCTGCGGTTCGTCCTTCTGCCACGGCGTGCCGTTGTCGGTGCCCTGGACGACGGCCACGGCACGCGCGGGCACGTAGAGGAGGGCGGGGGCGCCGGCCATGGCCGCCTGCGCCTGGCGCAGCACGCCGATGTCGTCCAGGACCCAGAAGCCCCGGCCGTGCGTGGCCAGCACGAGGTCGCCGTCGTGGAACTCGAGGTCGCGCATCGACGTGACGGGCAGGTTGAGCTGCAGCGGCTGCCACGTGTCCCCGTCGTCGAACGACACGTACACCCGGCGCTCGGTCCCGGCCACGAGGAGCCCGCGGCGCGCGGGGTCTTCCTTGATCGTGTGGACGTACCCGTCGGCGGGGAGGCCGCGCGTGATCTCCTGCCACGTGGCGCCGAGGTCCCGCGTCCGGTAGACGTGCGGGGCGAAGTCGTTCAGCTGATGGCGATCCACCGCCGCATACGCGGTGCGGAAGTCGGTGTGGGACGCCTCGATCATGGTGACGCGGCTCCAGGCGCCGACGCCGGGGGGCGTCACGTCCTTCCAGGCGCCACCGTCGTCCATCGTCATCTGGACGAGGCCGTCGTCGGTACCCGCCCAGACGAGGGGCTTCAGCACCGGCGAGGGCGCCAGCGTGTAGACCACGCCGCGCTTGCCGTTGCGGTCTTCCATGCCGGCCGTGGTCGGGTCGAGCGTGGCGGGCACGCCCGGGGCGGGGCGGGTGAGGTCGTCCGAGATGCGCGTCCAGCTGATGCCGCCGTCGATCGTCTTGTAGACGTACTGGCTCGCGTAATACAGGGCGTGGGGATCGGCCTTCGAGAAGACGACCGGCTGCGTCCAGTCGGCCCGCGCCTTCTCCGGGCCCGGCGGCGGCGTGATGTCCACGGTCCGGCCGTTCAGGGCGAGGTTGCACTTCTCCACCGTGCCGCCGAAGAGGCGGTCCGGGTCGAGCGGATCCGCGGCCGTGTAGCCGCTCTCCCCGCCGGCGCAGGCGCCCTGCCAGTCACGGGGCGAGATGGTCGTCGTGAACCCCCGCGACCGGACCCACACGGCGCCGCTGTCCTGTTGCGCGCCCGTCGCGATCCACGGAAAGCCGTGCGTGACCGACACGTGATAGAGCTGGGCCGTGGGCTGGTTGTACCAGGAGCTCCACTCGGGCGTGTCGGACGTCCCGTTCAGCGAGACGACGGCGCCCTGGTCGCTGGCGACGATCATGACGTCGGGGTCCGTGGGCGAGATCCACAGCTGGTGGTAGTCGTCGCCGCCCGGCGATCCCCGCACGGCGAAGGTGAGGAACGTCCGGCCGCCGTCCTTCGATTTCTGGATGCCCACGTTGGGCACGAACACGATGTCCGGGTTCGTCGGGTCCACGACCACCTTCTCGAAGTACCAGCCGCGCCCCCAGACGCGCGCGTCGCTGGTGGTCCGGGTCCACGTCGCGCCGGCGTCGTCGGACCGGTACAGGCCCCCGTCCCTGGCGTCCACGATCGCGTAGACCCGGCGCGTCTGGCTCGGCGCGATGGCCAGGCCGATGCGGCCGACGCCCTCGGTCGGCAGCCCGCCGCCGAGCGCCTTCCACGTCGCGCCCCCGTCGGTGGACTTGTAGGCGCCCCCGCCGGGCGCGTTGGAGGGCGCGTAGGTGTACCAGGGCGTGCGGCGGGTGGCCCACAGGCTCGCATAGACGACCCGGGGATTGGAGGGATCGATCGTCACGTCGACCGCCCCCACGCCGTCGTTCAGGAAGAGGGTCTTCTGCCACGTCGTCCCGCCGTCGGTGGTCCGATAGATGCCGCGATCCGGCGACGGCGCGTAGAGGGTGCCGATCGCGGCGACGAGCACGACGTCGGGATTCCGCGGATCGACGGCGATCCTCCCGATGTGCTGCGTCGCGTCGAGCCCGAGGTGGGTCCAGGTGCGGCCGGCGTCGACGGACCGGTAGACGCCGTTGCCGTACCCATTCGAATCGCGGAGCGTGGACTCGCCGGTGCCGACATACACGGTGTCGGGCCGGGAGGGCGCCACCGCCAGGGCGCCGATCGACGCGACGGGCTGGCCGTCGAACACGGGCGTCCACGTCCGGCCCGCGTTGATGGTCTTCCACACGCCGCCGTTCGCGTGCCCGAAGTAGAACTCGTGCGGGCGGCCTGGGACGCCGCTCACCGCATCCACGCGGCCGCCGCGGAACGGGCCGATCATGCGCCAGTGCAGGCCGCTGAAGAGGGCCGGGGGCAATCCCGCCTCTTGCGCGAGGGGCGCCGCGCCGCCGGCCAGCCCGGCGAGCAGCGCGGCAGCGGCGAGGAGCGGCGCCCGGAACGAGTGGGCACGGTGGCGTGTGGACATCCGTGGAGTGTGCGCCCGGCCGCCGCGCCGGTCAACAACGGCCGGGCCGGGCGGCGCGACGGCGTCGGCGCGGCCTGTCACGGCGGTAAGCTGGGCGGGCCAGGAGCTCACCCATGCGCATCACGAGACGCCACTTCTCCCGCACCGCCGGTCTTGCCGCCGGTGCGCTCGCCGCCGCCCGTCCGCTCGCCGCCCAGCCGCCGGACCAGGCGCCGCGCGCCGTGCCCGACGTCATCCGCGCCCTGTCGCCGCTGCCCGGCGCGCCGCCCTTCATCACCGACGACGAGCGCAAGGCCCGGATCGCCAAGGCCCGCCGGCTGATGGCCGAGCAGGGGCTCGGCGCAATCGTGCTCGAGCCCGGCACGTCGATGCGCTACTTCGCGGACGTCCGCTGGGGGCTGAGCGAGCGGCCGTTCCTCCTGGTGATCCCGGCGCGGGGCGAGCTCGCCTACGTGGCGCCGGGGTTCGAGGAGAACCGCGCGCGCGAGATCACCAAGTTCACCGACGACGTGCGCGTCTGGCAGGAGGACGAGGACGCGACGGCCGTCGTGGCCGCGATCCTGAAGGAGCGCGGCGTGGCCACCGGAAAGGTGGGCCTCGAGGAGCGCGTCCGGTACTTCATCGCCCACGGCCTGGGGAAGGCCGCGCCGGCCGTCGAGTGGACGCTGGCGACGCCGGTCACGGCGGGATGCCGGATGATCAAGTCCCCGGCCGAGATCGCCCTCATGCAGCACGCCAACGACATCACGATCGCCGCCTACCGCGCCGGGCTCGCGACGCTGCACGACGGCATGACGCAGGGTGAGCTGCGCGACAACATCCAGGCGGCGTACCGGCAGCTCGGCGCCTCCGGCGCCATCGCCGTGAGCTTCGGGGAATACACGGCGTTCCCGCACGGCAGCGTGCAGCCGCAGCGGCTGAAATCGGGCGATGTGGTCCAGATCGACGACGGCGTGAGCTTCGGCGACTACCAGGCCGACATCACGCGGACGGTCGTGTTCGGCGCGGCGAGCAAGCGGCAGGTCGAGGTGTGGAACCTGGAGAAGAAGGCGCAGGCCGCGGCGTTCGCGGCGGCGCAGGTGGGCCGGACGTGCGAGTCGGTGGACGCGGCCGCGCGCGCGGTCATCACCGACGGGGGCTTCGGGCCGGGCTACACGGTGCCGGGGCTGCCCCACCGGACCGGCCACGGCATCGGGATGGACGGGCACGAGTGGACCAACTTCGTGAAGGGCAACACGACCAGGCTCGCCCCCGGGATGTGCTTCAGCGACGAGCCCATGATCGCCATCTACGGCGAGTTCGGCATCCGGCTCGAGGACTGCCTCCACATCACCGAGGACGGGCCGAAGTTCTTCACGCCGCCCAGCCCCGCCATCGATCAGCCGTTCGCGTGATCGCCGCGGACGCCGTACATGACACGCGCGGGGCCTGGGCCCCGCGCGCGCCGTGCGATTCGCCGTTCAGTTGCCGGACTTGAAGACGTAGGAGCCGTCGGCGGCCCTCTCGCGATACTTGCTGTGGCACCCCTGGCAGGTCTTGCCCAGCTCGCCCATCGCGCCCTTCGCGGCATCGGCGCTGGCCGCGGCCGCAATCGCGTCGGCCGCCTTCTTGCCGGCCTGCGCCATCTCGACGCCGTCGGCCTTGCCGTGGCTCTTGAAGAAGGCCTCGGTTTCCGCCATCGACTTGGACAGCGATTCGGCGCTCGTCTTCGCCTCGGCCATCATCCCGCCCTCGACGGCCTTGCGGAGGGCGCCGAACGCCGGGCCGACGGCCTTCATCGTCTTGTCGATCATGGCGGGGTCCTGTGCCTGCTCGGCACGGACGCCCACGCCCATCACCAGGGCCAGACCCAGGGCCGCCCCACTCACTGCCAGGAACATCCGACGCATGCACTCCTCCTCGATGTCCGCACGGGCGCCGTGAAATCCGGGCACACAGAGCGGCTCCCCGCGGCCACGCCGCGCCCCTCATGCTGCCTCAAACGGCTCAGCAGCGTAAAGGCCGGCGGAGCGGCCGACGCCGCCGTGCGATGCTTGTGCCGGTGCCGACGCCGCCTCCGCCCCCCCTGTCGCTGCCCTCGATCTGGAACCGCGACACGGCGGTCGCGGCCCTGGCGGCGGGCGGCATCGCCGTCCACCTCGCCCTTCGCGGCGCCGGCCTCGCCTCCGCCGCCGACGTCACGCTCGTCGTCGTGCTCGCGGGCGGCGGCCTGCCGCTCGTCTGGGATCTCCTGCGGAAGGCGGTCGCCCGGGAGTTCGGCTCGGATCTGCTGGCGGGCCTCTCGATCGTGACCGCCGCGATCCTGGGCGAGCACCTGGCCGGCGCGCTCGTGGTCCTGATGCTCTCGGGCGGCGCGGCGCTGGAGCGCTACGCGGTTGGCCGGGCGTCCTCCGTGCTCCAGGCGCTGGCCCGGCGCATGCCGTCGGCGGCCCACCGGCGCGTAGACGGCGCCGTGCACGACGTGCCGCTCGACCAGGTGGCCGTGGGCGACCGGGTGGTCGTCTTTCCCCACGAGATCTGTCCGGTGGACGGCGTCGTCGAGGACGGCCAGGGGGTGATGGACGAGTCGTACCTGACGGGCGAGCCGTTCATGATGCCCAAGGCACCCGGGGCCGTCGTCTACTCGGGCGCCATCAACGGGGAACATGCCCTGACGATCCGGGCCGAGCGCCTGGCCGTGGACTCGCGCTACGCGCGCATCATGCGCGTCATGCACGACTCGGAGCAGCGGCGGCCGCAGCTGCGCCGGCTCGGCGACCGGCTCGGCGCCCGGTACACCCCGCTCGCCCTCGCCATCGCCGGCGCCGCCTGGGCGGGCACCGGCGACCCGGTGCGGTTCCTCGCCGTGCTGGTCGTGGCCACGCCGTGTCCGCTGCTCATCGCGATCCCCGTGGCCATCATCGGGTCCATCTCCCTCGCCGCCACGCGCAGCATCGTCATCCGCGATCCCGCCGTCCTCGAGACGATCGACCAGTGCACCACGATGGTGCTCGACAAGACGGGCACGCTGACCTACGGTCAGCCGTCGCTGACCGAACGGATACCGCGTCCCGGCGCCGACGACCTCGCGCACCTGCGGCTGGCGGCGAGCCTCGAGCGCTACTCGAAGCACCCGCTCGCCCGCCCCGTCCTCGAATCGGCGGCGCGTGAGCGCCTGGTGCTGGCCGACGCCACGGCCATGCGGGAGACGCCCGGGCACGGGCTCGAGGGCGTCGTCGAAGGGCGGCAGGTACGGATCGTCGGCCGGCGCCAGGCCGAGGCGGCCGGCCACGCCGGCGCGCTGCCGCCGCACGCCGCCGGCCTCGAGTGCGTCGTGCTCGTAGACGGCGCGGTCGCGGCCACCTACCGCTTCCGCGACGCGGCGCGGGCCGACAGCCGGGCGTTCATCGGCCATCTGTCGCGCCGGCACCGCCTGACGCGGCTGCTCATCGTCTCGGGCGATCGGGAGTCGGAGGTGCGCTACCTGGCCGACCAGGTCGGCATCGACGAGGTCTACGCCCCGTGCACGCCCGAGGAGAAGGTCGCGCTGACGCGCGCGGAGGCGGCGCGGGCGCCGACCATCTTCGTCGGCGACGGCATCAACGACGCGCCGGCGCTCGCGGCGGCCACCGTCGGCCTCGCGTTCGGGAACCAGAGCGAGATCACGGCCGAGGCGGCCGGCGCGGTCGTGATGGACACGGCGCTGGAGCGCGTCGACGAGTTGCTGCACATCGGGCGGCGCATGCGCACGATCGCGCTCCAGAGCGCCGTCGGCGGGATGGCCCTCAGCGTCGTCGGCATGGGACTGGCCGCCGTGGGCCTGTTGCCGCCCGTGAGCGGCGCGGTGGCCCAGGAAGTCATCGACCTGGCGGCAGTGCTCAACGCGCTGCGCGCGGCCCGGCCGGGCGGCGCGCTCACCGACTACTGACCGACGGCGGCCGCCAGCGTGTCGCGCTCGATCAGGGCGACGTCCGGACGGTCCGAGATGATGCCGTCGACGCCGAGCGCGAGCAGGCGCCGCACGTCGAGCGGGTCGTTCACGGTCCAGACCTGCACGCGGGCGGCCTCGCGGTGCGCGCGCCTGACGAAGGCGCCGGACACGACGCGGAGCCGGCCCGCCCACACCGGCACCTGCAGGGCGCGGAATCTGGGGCGCCCGGTGAACGGCCAGCGCGTGTGCGCGCGGAGGAGCAGCCACCGCGTCTCGCCCGGCGAGGCGCTGGTCGTCACCTCAGGCGCGGCGGCGCGCACGCGGTCCAGCACCTGCTGGTGGAACGACCCGACGCACACCCGGGACACGGCGTCGAGGCGGCGCAGGACGGCGACCACGTCGTCGGCGAAGCCCGGCTCGGGATCCTTGATCTCGACGATGACGCGCGCGGCCGGGAACCGCGCCAGCGCCTCGGCCAGCGCGGGAACGCCCTCCGGCGCCGGCACCTCGTCACCGGCCACCGCCGGCACGAACCGGCACCTGGCGTCCACGGCCGCCAGATCCGCCGCGGTCCGGGCCCGGACGGGCCCCGTCTGGTTCGTCGTCCGGTCCAGCGTCGGGTCGTGGATGACGACCGGCACGCCGTCGGCCGCGCGCCGGACGTCGCACTCGAATCCGTCGGCGCCGCACGCCATCGCGCGGGCAAAGGCCGTCATGGTGTTCTCGGGACCGCGGGCCAATCCACCCCGGTGCCCGAACACCAGAGGGCGCGGGCTGTCGAACACCGGGGGCACGGCGCGACCGTCGCGGCGCGGCACGGCGTCATAATAGCGACTATGGCTTCCACCGCCCGCCCTGCCACCCTCGGCGACCTCAAGGCCGCCGTGGCCCGTGGCGACTACCGCCAGCGTTCCGTGCGCGACGAGGTCCGCGAGAACCTGATCCAGAAGCTGAAGCGCGGGGACCGCCTGTTCCCGGGCATCGTGGGCTACGACGAGACGGTCGTCCCCCAGCTCGTCAACGCCATCCTGGCGAAACACCACTTCATCCTGCTCGGCCTGAGGGGCCAGGCGAAGACGCGCCTGATCCGGGGGCTGGTCGACCTGCTGGACGAGGTGATTCCCGTCGTGCCGGGCAGCGAGATCCACGACGACCCGCTGGCGCCGCTCTCGGCGCACGGCCGGGCCATGGTGGCCGCCGAGGGCGACGGCATGCCCATCGAGTGGCGGCCGCGCGAGGTCCGCTACGTGGAGAAGCTGGCCACGCCCGACGTGACGATCGCCGACCTCATCGGCGACATCGATCCGATCAAGGCGGCCGCCTCCGGCCTGCAGCTGGGCTCGGAGCTGGCGATGCACTTCGGCCTCCTCCCGCGCGCCAACCGCGGCCTGTTCGCGATCAACGAGCTGCCGGACCTGGCCGGCAAGGTGCAGGTGGGCCTGTTCAACATCCTCCAGGAGGGCGATGTCCAGATCAAGGGCTTCCCGGTGCGCCTGCCGCTGGACATCATGATCGTCTTCACGGCGAACCCCGAGGACTACACGGCGCGCGGGAAGATCATCACCCCGCTCAAGGACCGCATCGGCGCCGAGATCCGGACCCACTATCTCGAGTCGCGGGCCGACGCGATGTCGGTCACGTCGCAGGAGGCCTGGACGGACCGCGGCCTGAAGACGGAGGTCCCGCAGTACGTCCGCGAGGTGGTCGAGGAGATCGCCTTCCAGGCCCGCGGCGATCGGCGCGTGGACCGGCGCTCGGGCGTGAGCCAGCGCCTGCCGATCAGCGTGCTGGAGACGGTGCTGTCGAACGCGGAGCGCCGCGCGCTCTCGGGCAAGGAGGGGGTCGTGGTGCCCCGGGTGAGCGACGCCTACGCCGCGCTGCCCTCGATCACGGGCAAGCTCGAGCTCGAGTACGAGGGCGAGCTGAAGGGCGCCGACACGATCGCGCGCGATCTCATCAGGAACGCCGTCGCGCAGGTGTTCGACGGCTATTTCGTGGATGTCGACGTCTCGGCCACCGTGCACTGGTTCGAGAACGGCGGCTCGGTGGTGCTCGGCGACGGCCTGCCCGCCTCGGCCCTGGTGGTCGAGGCGTCGAAGGTGCCCGGCCTGGTCAAGCTGGCCGAGCGGGTCGGGCTCGCGCCCGGGGCGGCGGCGCCGGTCGTGGCCTCGGCCGTCGACTTCGTGCTCGAAGGCCTCTACTCGCAGAAGCGCATCGGCCGCACCGACGCCGGCGGCTTCACGGGCCTGGAGCCCACGCGCCGCGGGGCCACCACCCTGCGCCAGGCTCCGGCGCTCACGCTGGACGACGACGAGGACGAGCCGGCCCCCGGCCCGAAGAAGAAGCGCTACTACAACTGACGCCTGCAGCATGAAGTTCAAGTACGGGAAGTACGTGCCGTCGCTCGCCGACGAAGTCGACATGGAGGAGCTCGTGTCGGCGCTGTCCGAGATGCTGCTGTCGAGCGGGTTCCAGTCGCCGTATGGCGACGGGTCGCTCGACGGCGACCGGACGATGCAGGCGCTGCACGACGCGATCCTCGACGCCCTGCTGAACGGGGGCCTCCTGCCGGATGACCTCCTCGAACAGCTCTTCGGCGAGCAGGCCGAGACGGCGAAGCAGCAACTGGACGAGCTCGTGCAGGAGCTGATGGACCGGCTGCAGGAAGCCGGCTACATCACGCCGTCGCCGGAGCTCCAGGCCGAGCGCGAGCGCCGGGCCCAGCCGGGCGGGGGCGGCGAGGGCGAGCAGGCGCGGACCACCTTCGAGGTGACCGACAAGGCCCTGGACTTCCTCGGATACCGCGCGCTGCGCGATCTCCTCGGGTCCATCGGCCATGCCAGCGCCGGCCGGCACGACACGCGCGACATGGCCACCGGCGTGGACGCCAGCGGCGCGCCGAAGCCGTACGAGTTCGGCGACACGCTGAACCTCGACGCCAGCGCCACGGTGCTGAACGCGGTGACGCGGGCCAGCCGCGCGGGCGAGGCCGGCACCCGGGTGACGATCGGCTACGAGGACCTGATGGTGGCCCAGGGCGAGTACCAGAGCTCGTGCGCCACCGTCATCATGCTCGACTGCTCGCACAGCATGATCCTGTACGGCGAGGATCGGTTCACCCCGGCGAAGCGGGTGGCCATGGCGCTGGCGCAGCTGATCCGCACGCAGTATCCGGGCGACACGCTCCACGTGGTGCTCTTCCACGACTCCGCCGAGGAGATCCCGCTGCGCGAGCTCGGACGCGTGCGCGTCGGCCCCTACTACACGAACACGCGCGAAGGCCTGAAGATGGCGCGCCGGCTGCTGGAGCGCCAGCGGAAGGACATGCGGCAGATCATCATGATCACCGACGGCAAGCCGTCGGCCATCACGCAGCCCGACGGCCGCATCTACAAGAACGCGTTCGGCCTCGACCCCTTCGTGATCCGCGAGACCTTCAGCGAGGTGTCGGCCTGCGCGAAGGCCGGCATCCTCATCAACACCTTCATGCTCGCGCGCGACTACGACCTGGTCGCCTTCGTCCGCCGTGTGGCGTCCATGTGCCGGGGCAAGGCCTACTTCACCACGCCGCACACCCTCGGCCAGTACGTCCTGATGGACTACCTGGACAAGAAGACGAAGACGATTCACTGATGCGCGCAGGGGCGCCGTGACGTTCAAGGGGCCCCGAGATCAGAGAGGCCCCTGGTCCCTCCGGGTCCCTGGTCCCTGGTCCCCGGTCCCTACTGAGATCCCCCCATACCCATGCTTCCCCCGCTCCTCCCGCTCTTCCCGCTGCCGAACGTGGTGCTGTTCCCGGGAGTGTTCCTCCCGCTGCACATCTTCGAGGGGCGCTACAAGCAGATGGTGACGCGCGCGATCGAGGGTGATCGCATCATCGGCATGACCCTGCTCGTGCCCGGACACGAGGAGCAGTACGAGGGGCGGCCGCCGGTCTACCCGGTGGGCTGTGCCGGGCTCATCACGCACGTCGAGCGCCTGAACGACGGACGCTTCAACCTCATCCTCCGCGGATTGGAGAAGTTCCGGATTGACGAGGAGGAGCCGGCGACCGATGGGGTCCTGTATCGCGTCGCGCACGTGACGGGCCTCGACGAGACCGTGGCCAGCGCGGAACGCGAGCGCCTGCGGGAGACGCGGCGGCGGGTCGAGGTGATGCTCGCGCCGGCCATCGAGGACGAGGGCAGCCGTCCGCTGCCGCCCGACATGGGCGACGAGGATCTCGTCAACGCCTTGTCGCAGTACCTCGACCTCGACCCCCTCGAGAAGCAGGCGCTCCTCGAGCGCGACGGCGCCCTGGCCCGCGCGCGCACCCTGGTGGAACTGCTCGAGATGAAGCTCCTGGTGCGCCGGCAGCCGGACAACGGCGTCCGCCACTGACGCCGGGTTCGGACTACACTCCCCGGGTGTCCCACCCGACCCGCCGCACGCTCCTCGCCTCCACCGCCGGACTGGCCCTCGGCGCCGCGGCGACCAGGGCCCGGGCGCTGGCCCAGCCCCGAGAGTCTGCGATGACGACGGTTCCCAACCTGCGGCGATATCTGCACTACGACGTCTTCACCACCGACCCGCACGCCGGCAACCAGCTCGCCGTCTTCATGGAGCCGCAAGGCCTGTCGCCCGAGGCCATGGCGTCGATGACGCGCGAGATGAACTACTCGGAGTGCACGTTCGTGTTCCCGGCCGAGTCGCCGGGCACGGACGTGCGGCTGCGGATCTTCGGCCGGGGCGGCGAGATGCCCTTCGCCGGCCATCCCGTCATCGGGTCCACCTTCGCGCTGGCCGACGAGGGCCTCATCGCCGCCGGCACGCGCCAGGTGGTGCTCGGCCTGGGGCTGGGCCCCACGCCCGTGACGCTCGAGTGGGACGGCGGCCGTCTTCGCTTCGCCTGGATGAGGCAGCAGCGGCCGGTGTTCGGCGCGACGCTCCCGTCGGGCGCGGCCCTGGCCTCGGCCCTCGGGATCACGCCCGACCTCCAGCCCTCGGCCCTGCCGGTGCAGGAAGTGTCGTGCGGCTCGGCGTTCTACTACGTGCCGCTCAGGACGCGCGCCGCCGTCGACACGGTGCTCGTCAACGGGCGTGAGATCGAGGCCCTGCTCACGCGGATCGGCGCGCCGCGCCGGGGCATCTTCGCCTTCTCGACCGAGCCGGGGCCGGACGGCGCGACGGCCTACAGCCGCATGGTCGGCGCCAACGGCCTCGAGGATCCGGCGACCGGGTCGGCCAGCGGTCCCCTCGGCTGCTATCTCGTGCGGCACGGCCTGGTGCCGCCGGGCCGGGCCGGCGAGATCGTCAGCGCCCAGGGCGTCAAGATGGGCCGGCCCAGCCGGATCCACATTCGCGTGCACGTGAAGGGCGCCGACATCACCGGCGTGGAAGTCGGCGGCGCGAGCGTGCTGGTCGGGGACGGCCGGCTGCGGTCGGCCTGAAGGCCCGCGATGATCGTCCGCAAGGGCCCCGGCGTCCTGCACCTCATCACGCAGCCCGATCACGCCGCGCTCGCCGCCCGCGTCATGGCCGGGTGGCCGCCGCTCGAGGACGCGCCGCGACGGCACGACATCCTCATGGCCGTCGAGCACCACGACCGCGGCTGGCGCGAGCCCGATGCGGCGCCGACGGTGGACGTCGCCACGGGCCGCGTCCTCGACTTCGTGCACGTCCCGACCGCGGTGCGTCAAGGGGTGTGGCCGGTGAGCGTGGGACTGCTCGCGTCCACGCCGTGGGCGGCCGCGCTCGTCGCCCAGCACGCCGTGACCGTGTACGCCCGCTTCCGCCCCGCCCCCGAGTGGCACGCCTTCTTCGGCGCGATGACGGCGCTGCGTGACGAGCACCTGGGCCGCGCGGGCGGCGACCTCGCCGCGCTGGCCCGCGACTACGTGTACCTGCGGCTCGGCGACCTCCTGTCGCTCGCCTTCTGCACGGGAACCGACGCCCCGGCCGAGTTCGACGGGTGGACGGTGCGCCTCGCGGGCACGCGGGTGCACGTCGCGCCGAACCTGTTCCGGACGGCCGTGCGCCTGGACGTCCCGGCCCGAGAAATTCCCGACGTGCCGTACGCCTCCGACGCCGCCCTGGCGGCGGCGGTCGCGGCCGCCGTGCCCCGGACGCTGGCGGGCACGATCGGCGCGACCTGACCCGCGCCCCGGGCGGGCCTCGCGCAATGAACGGCGCTGTCGTGCCGGGAGCGGCGCGGGCGGGTGCTAGGCCCGGCCGCCCAGGCGCCCGGCCAGCACGCACGCGATCTGCTCGCCGTGGAAGCGGCCGTTCTCGATGAAGATCGTGCCCGTACGCTTCCCCGCCAGCTGCCCGCCGGCGATGAAGAGATTCGGCACGTTGGTCTCGAAGGTCGCCGGGTCGTGGCGCGGCACGAGGGTCTCGGGATCCACCTCCACGCCGGCCCCGGTCAGGAACGCCGGATCCGCGCGGTAGCCCGTCAGGAGCAGCACGGCGTCGGCGGGCAGTTCCTGTCGGGCGCCCGCCGTCTCGATGACCACCGTCGAGGGACGGATCTCGACGACCTGCGAGTCGAAGTGCGCGGGGACGGAACCCTCGGCGATGCGGTTCTCCATGTCGGGGCGCACCCAGTACTTGACCGAGTCGCCGAGCGCGGCGCCCCGGTGCACCAGGGTCACCTGGGCGCCGTTGCGGAACAGGTCCAGGGCCGCCTCGCACGCCGAGTTCTTGCCTCCCACCACCACCACCCGGCGCCGGTAGTACGGGTGCGGCTCGCTGTAGTAGTGCGACACGTGCGGCAGGTCCTCGCCGGGGACGCCGAGCCGGTTCGGTCGGTCGTAGTAGCCCATGGCGAGCACCACGGCACGGGCCTCGCGGGCGCGGACCACGCCCTGCGCCGAGGTCGTCGTCACCACGAAGGGCGCGTCGGAGCCGCTGCCGTCGCGTTCCACGGCCGTC
>JBFWXO010000027.1:0-84792 GCA_050187355.1 Vicinamibacterales bacterium | reverse complement strand
CTGACGGGCTCGGCCGGCGCCGCGTGGGCGGCGACCCTCGCCGTCGGCGTCTCGGCGCCGGTCGTGCTGCACGGCTTCACGCTCTACCCGGACGGGCTCGGGGGCGCCATCGCCATGGCCGGCGTGTTCGGCCTCGTGGCGCTCGACTGCCAGAGGCCGCTCCCGCGCTGGGGATGGCCCGCGATCGGGGGCGCGCTGGCGCTGCTGCCGTGGCTCCACACCCGCCTCGCCGTCGTGGCCGGCGTACTCGGCGTGGCGCTCGTCCTGCGTCTCGTGCGCCGCCCTGGCGCACCGGCGGCCATCGCGCGGCTCCTCACCATTCCCGTGGTCTCGGCCGCGGCGTGGTTGTCCTATTTCTGGCTGATCTATGGCACGCCGAACCCGGCGGCGCCGTACGGCAACCGCCCCGACGGCGGATTGTCGTTCGTGCCGACGGGGCTGGCCGGCCTGCTCGTGGACCAGCAGTTCGGCCTGGCGTCGAACGCGCCCGTGATCGTGGCGGCGCTGGCGGGCCTCGGCGTGCTCGCCAGACGGCGGCCCCGCCTCGCCGTCGAGATCGGCCTCACGGCGGGCCTCTCCCTGGCCACGACCGCCAGCTATCCGATGTGGTGGGGCGGCTACGCGGCGCCCGGCCGATTTGCCGCCGCGATCCTGCCGATGCTCGTGCTCCCGCTCGCCGCCACCTGGGCGGCCGGCGGCCCGGTGGTCAGGGGCGGGATCGCCGCGCTGAGCGTCGTGTCCGGCGCGATCACGGCGGCCCTGGTCGGCATCGACCGCGGGGCCTTCATCTTCAACGGCCGCGACGGACACGACCTCCTGCTCGACTGGCTGAGCCCGTCGGTGGATCTCACGCTCGCCGTGCCGAGCGTGCACCGCGACGGGGCGGGCGTGGCGGTGGACGACGCGCTGGTCTGGGTGCTGGCGGCCCTCTTCGTCACGGCCGTGGTCGCGAGGGTGGCCGGCGGCGCCAGGGGTTCCGCCGCGGCGCCGGTCCTGGCGTGGCTCGGCGTGCCGCTGGTCGCCATGACGGCCTCCACGGTGGTGTGGGCCGGCCACGCATCCGGCGTCGTCACGCCGCCCACCTCGCAGTTGACGTGGCTCGCGCGCCGCCCCATCCTGCCGGGCGCCCTTGCCGTGCAGCTGTCGCCCACGCGGGCGACATCGCTCGACGACGCGGCGCGGCGTCTCACGCTGTCCACGGCGATTCGCGGCGGGGTCCGGCGGGGCATCCAGCCGCTGCTGCAATTGCCTGAGGTGCCGGCGGGCAGCTACGACGTGGTCGTGGAGGGGAAGTCGGCGCTGGAGGGCACGCTCACGGTCTGGATCGGACGCCAGGACCTGCCGCTCGAGTCGTGGCCGCTCGAGGGACGCGCCGCCGGCTTCACCGGCATGGTCCTGCGCCTGCCGGCCGACGTCCATTCCGTGGCCATCACCGGCGACGACGCGGCCCGCGCCGCGGTCCGCCGCCTGGCGCTCAAGCCCCGGGTGCTCGCGCCCCGCACCGACGTCGTCTGGGCCCCGCGGGCCGCCCGCTTCGGCCGCGTGGCGGTGTACGCCCTCGACGACAACGCCTACCTCGAACCTGGCGCGCTGTGGGTGCGGGGAGAACGGACGGCGTCGTTCCTGGTGAGCCCGGACGACGGGACGCCACCGGTCGTCCGGCTGGAGGCCGGCCCCGTCGCCAACGAGGTCGAGCTGGCGGCCGGCGGCTGGCAGCGGCACGTCTCGCTCGCGCCAGGCGGCGAGGTCGAAGTGCCGCTGCCGGAGGCCGCCGTGGCGCCGGCCGTGCTCGGCATCACGAGCGGCACCGGGTTCCGCCCGAGCGAGAGCGCCCAGGGGAACAGCGACGTCCGGTGGCTGGGCGTCTACGTGTCGTGGCCGGGCTGACGCCGGCGGCCGCGGATCCCGATCAGAAGCGCAGGGTGCCGCCGAAATACACACTGCGCATGACCAGCGTGCCGGCGTCGAGCTTCACCTGGTAGGAGAGGTCGATGCTCCGGAGGCCCAGCTGTACGCCCACGTTCTTGTGGGGGTTGTAGGTGGCCGAGACGTCGAAGTCCTTGTAGCGCCCCTGCGTGTCCTCGATGGCGCTGTCCGGCAGCTTGAAGTACGTGATCTCGCCGTTCAACGCCAGGTTCGAGGCGGCGTAGACCCTGGCGACGAGGCCGATGGTGGGCAGGGCGCCGATGGCCTTGGAGAACTCGTCGCCGAGCGGGCTGTTGAGGCCGACATTCGCGTCCGTGTACTTGGCGTCGAAGATGACGCCGAGGAAGCCCCGTTCGCGGTAGAGGAAGTCGTATTCGTAGCCGAAGCGCCACGTCTTGAACTGGGCCGTCGTGGACACCGGCAGCCCGGGGCGGTAGCGCAGGCCGTTGAACACGAACTCCCGCTCGAGCACCGTCTCGGCGCTGTAGTCCATCGGCAGGTAGCTGATCCGGAAGCGGTGCTTCTTCGCCGGCCGGAGCACGATGCGCAGGTCCTTCAGGGTCTGCTTCTCGATCCCCAGGTCCTGCACGAGGTCCACGTCGCTGCCGGGAATGCCCAGCGCCTCGCTGTTGATGATGATGTCGGGCGTCGGGCCCCAGAAGTTGTAGGACACCTCGACGTGGTAGTCCTCGCCGACGACTCCGGACCCCCGCGGTGAGAACTGGGCCCTCGCCGGTGTGGCGAGGGCGGTGATGCCCACGAGGACGGCGAGCGCGACGAAGAGCGAGCGAAACTGCGGCATGCGGTGCGACCCCCTGGCTGGCGACGGACGATGGCGAACGGCCTGGCCGCGGGGAGGTGCGCTGCCAAACGCCAGTACGTGAAGTATCGGCGGCTGGCGCCTGGCACTACAGGGGCCGGCGGCGGGCCGGCCCTGGGCGCGGGGGCGCGGGGGAGGCGCCCGGGACGGCTAGCTTTCGGCGGGAACCGGCGTCCGGCCGTTCGACAGCAGGCTCGACCACTTGGCGACGGCCGAGACGAGGATCACGACCGCCAGCACCATCATGATGGCGGTGCAGATGGTCAGGACGTAGCCCTGCGTGGCCACCGTCGACACGGGGCTCAGGGTCTTCGGCCAGAAGTTGTCGCGGATGCTGAGATAGCCGCCGTAGATGGTGTTGGTCGCCAGGAACAGCAGCGGGGCGATCGTCACCCACGTATAGCGGGCCTTGCCCTGGGCGATGAGGACCGTGGTGGCCACGGCCAGCGCCACGCACCCGAGCAACTGGTTCGAGACGCCGAACATCGGCCAGATGGTGTCGATCTGACCCGTGTAGATGAAGTATCCCCAGGCTGCCACCAGCAGCGCGGTCGAGATGAGCGCTCCTGGCATCCAGTCCGGGCGCCCGAACGGCGCGTGGACCTTCCCTAACGCGTCCTGGAGCAGGAAGCGTCCCACCCGTGTGCCGGAGTCGATCGTCGTCAGGATGAACAGCGCCTCGAACATGATCGCGAAGTGGTACCAGTACGCGAGCAGGCCGTTCATGCCGGGCAGCGCCGAGAAGATCACGGCCATGCCCACCGCCAGCGACACCGCCCCGCCCGTGCGCCCCTCCACCTGCTCGCCGACCTGCGCCTCGATCGTCTCGAGATCCACGTGCTGCAGCGGCGCGCCCTCGAAGGTGAGGTTCTGGTAGACGGCGGGCGGGACGTTGATGGCGAAGTAGTCGCCGGGAGGCATCGCCGTGGCGGCGATGAGGGCCATGATGCCCACCACGCCTTCCACCAGCATGGCGCCGTAGCCGATCGGCCGGATGTCCGACTCCTTGTCGATCATCTTCGACGTGGTGCCGGAGCTGATGAGCGCGTGGAAGCCCGAGATGGCGCCGCACGCGATCGTCACGAAGCAGAAGGGGAAGAGCGGTCCGGGAATGATGGGACCGCCGCCCCCGGCAAACTCCGTGAGGGCCGGCATCTTGAGCTCGGGGTTGACGATCATCACGCCCGCCGCCAGCAGCGCGATCGTGCCGATCTTCGTGAACGAGCTCAGGTAGCCCCGGGGCGCCAGCAGCAGCCAGACGGGCAGCACCGACGCCAGGAAGCCGTAGATGCAGAGCGCGAAGACGAGTTGCGACCGCGACAGGTGGAACAGGCTGCCGAGCCACGAGTTCGGATCGTTCAGGGGCTCCCCGCCGACCACGGCCAGGAGCATCGCGATGACGCCGATGACCGTCGCCTCGGCGACGCGGCCCTTGCGCCACACGTACATCCACAGGCCCATGAACATCCCGATCGGGATGGTGGCGGCGATGGTGAACGTGCCCCACGCGCTGTCGGCCAGCGCGTTGACCACGACGATCCCCAGGCCGGCCATGGCGATGATGAGGATGGCCAGGATGGCGACCGTCCCCGCCGCCCCGGCGACCGGGCCAATCTCGATCTTCACGAGGTCGGCCATCGACTTGGCGCCGCGCCGCGTGGAGGCCCACAGGATCATCGAATCGTGGACCGCGCCGGCCAGGCACACACCGGCCACCAGCCAGATGAAGCCCGGCGCCCAGCCGAACTGCGCGGCCAGCATCGGACCGACCAGCGGTCCGGCCCCGGTGATCGCGGCGAAGTGGTGCCCGAAGAGCACCCACTTGGACGTGGGATAGAAGTTGGCGCCGTCGTAGTTCGCGTGCGCCGGGGTCTGCCGGCTGTCGTCCAGCGCCCAGATCTTCGAGGCGATGAACGCGCTGTAGTACCGATACGCGATGGCCAGAATGCAGAGGGCCGGCAGGACGATGTACAACGCGTGCATAGGGGTTGGATGATAGCAAAGGCTGAAATCCGACGTCCGGTTTTCTCGTCCGCGGCGAAGGGCGCCGGGCGCGCGGGCGGCTCGGCCGCACCCGGTCCTTCGCGGGACGGCTACTGCCCGGACGGCGGCGTCGCCGGCGGCGTGCGCGGCGCCCGTTCGCGGCGGGGCAGGAGCCCCTCGGCCCGGTTGGGAGCGCTGCTCGCGGGATCCCAGCCCAGCCGCAGGATCGTCGTCCGTACGCTCCGGCGTCCGAAGGCGAGCGCCTCGTTACAACTCCAGACGTACAGGTCCAGTTCCCGGCCCTTGATCTCGGGCCCGGTGTCGAGCACCGTCCAGATGCCGTTGAAGGCGGTCACGTCGGTGTCGACGCGGACGACCGAGCCGAGCGGCAGGAGCGTCGGGTCGGCGGCTGCGATGCCGGTGCGCACCGCCACGCCGGCGGCGGTCGTCTCGCCCTTGCAGTAGGCGGTGGCGTCGAAGCGGATCGGGGTGCCGAGGCGCGGCCGCCCCCGCGCATCGAACACCTCCTCCATCGAATCGCGCGTGCGCGTCGTGAACACCGCCAGGACGAGCAGCCCGCCCAGGCCCACCGCGAGAATCCGCCGGCCGGTGAGGACGCCGCGCATCAGGGTCTCGCGAAGTGCTCGTAGCCGGACGGCAGCGGCTCCGGACGGCCGTCGACGACGAGGACGCAGTCCGGCGCCGCCGTGGCCACGCCGATCCGTGTCAGGGGCGTGGCGAACGACGCCCGGGCCGCGCGCAACCGCCGGCCCCCCTTCGGCGGCACGGCGACCAGCAGTTCGTAGTCGTCGCTGGCGCCGATGGCACGGCCGATCGGTTCCTCACCGCGCGCGGTGAACCAGTGCCGCGCGGCGGGCTCGATCGGCAGGGTCGCCGCTTCCACCGTGGCGCCGACGCCAGAGGCCGCCGTCAACTGACGCACGGCGTCGGCGAGCCCGTCGCTGAGGTCGACCGCCGCGCGCGCGGCGCCCTCCCGCGCCAGGGCACGCGCCTCGCGGAGGCGCGGCGTGGGCGTCCGGAAGCGCGCCACGCAGGTGGCATCGGCCGCGCCGCCCGCCTCGAGCATGGCGAGGCCGGCCGCGGCGCCGCCGATCGCGCCCGTCAGCCACAACTCGTCACCCGGGCGCGCCGTGTCCCGGCGCAGGAGGCGGCGCCGGCGCACGTGGCCCGTGGCCGTGACGCTGACGACGAGCGGACCCGGCGTGCGCGTGATGTTGCCGCCGACGATCGTGGCGCCGGCGAGGCGGGCCTCGTCGGCCGCGCCGTCCACGAGCGCCTCGAAGGCGGAGACGGACAGGTCGTCGGGGAGTACGAGCGACAGGAGCACCCAGGCGGGACGGGCGGCCATCGCGGCCAGGTCGCTGAGATTGACGGCCACGGCCCGGCGACCGATGTCGCGCGGCGGCATGAGGCGGCTGGCCACGTGCACGCCGTCCACGAGGGCATCGGTGGTCTGGACCAGGAGTGTCCGCGGTTCGGGCACGAGCACGGCGGCATCGTCGCCGATGCCGACCACCACGTCCGAACCCGCTCCGGCGAGGCGGCGGCGCAGCCACTCAATCAGGGCGTGCTCGCCGCGCTCACCGACCGTCGCTGTCGTCACGGGCTGCCTCCTTGCCCGACCGCGGAGTCCAGGCGCGAGGCGAATAGGGCCCCGCCGTGCCGTGTGGGGAGGATCGCTGAACCTGCGTTAGCAGGTGGAGCCGCTGAAACGCCACGCTTCAGGCTTCCTCACGACGGAGGCATGCACACCACGGGGCGGACGCGGCTCGCTTGGAAGGAACATTGGCTCAGACGAGCCTCCAAGTTCCATCACGAGCACAGCAGGAACACCGCGATCTTAGGGGTCCGTCGACGCGCGGTCAAGCACAGAGTCGCGTCACGGCTTGACCACGATCGTGACCTGCTGGTCGGCCGTCAAGGCGCCGTCGTCGGCCCGCGCGCGCAGCACGTACTCGCCCGGCTTGCTGAACGTGGCGCGGACCGTGATCTTCCCGTCGGCTGGGAGGACCGGCGCGACCCAGTGCGGGGCCCACGGCGAGTTGCCACCCGTGCGCGTGTCTTCCCACGTCGTGATCTGATCCTGATCGAACGTGACCGCACCGGGGCCCCGGTACACGTGCCAGCCCACGTAGAGGCCGACGTTCTTGCCCACGGTGACGCGCGCCGGCGGCTGAAAGAGCCGGCGCGCCCGGGCCGCGGCGAGGGCATCCGGATCGCCGGCGGCGGATCGGGCCAGCGTCGATCCCGTGTTCTCCACCGCGGCGCCGGCGCCGAGCCCGCGCGCGCGGGGGATGCCGTCGTCGTGCACGGTCACCACCAGCGGCACGGCTTCGCCGACCTTCACCTCGAGGCGCCGCGGGCCCTGCACCTCCAGGACCGGCGGCGTGTTGCTGCGGACCTCGGGGCTGCTGCTCCCGGCGCCGAGGGCGCCGGTTTCCGACGCCTTCACCATGTCGTCGATCTTGTAGTCCGCGCGAAGGCTGGCGTAGGCGACCTCCGTCTTGCCGCGGGTGGTCAGCGACCAGACGAGCTCGTCGGTCTCGCCGAAGCCGGGCGGCACCGGCACCCGGAAGATGAACCGGTTGCGGCGCGGCAGGAAGTGGGTGGGCTGCCCCTGATCGGCGGCGCCCGTCAGGAACCGGTTGTCGGGCCCGACGGGGACGTCGAGCTCCTCCTCCCAGTTCCGGTTCATGTAGCCGAAGACGAAGAACTTGCGTCCGGCGGAGTCTTCCTCCCAGCCCTCATAGGCCGGGGACACGGTCTGGCCTCGCGAGTACGTGAGGTTCTGGGCGGCGGCCAGGTGCGCCGTGGTGGCCAGCGCGCCGGCGAGTACGACGGCGAGTGTTCGGGTCATCGAACTCCGGCTCCCGGACGGGCGTCAGCGACGCTCGTCCTGCTGCTGGCGCGGGTTGCGCGCCGCGGGCGCCGCGGAGGGCGGCGCCGGCATCGCCTCGGGCAGATCCAGGTTGCACAGCGGGCACCCGATCATGACCGAGTTGCGCGTGAGGCCCAGCTTCTCCTTCCGCGCCTTCATCTCTGCCAGGAACTGCTCGTCGGTGAGCGAGACGCGGTTGCCGAGGTCGATGAACATGTTCGCCACGGAGCGGTTCCCGGACCCCTGCCAGTTGCGCGGGTCGGGCACGTTCTTGTTGGACGGCGAGTTGTTCATGTAGCCGACGATGTGCAGCACGGTGCCCTTCGGCAGCAGCGGCGCGTGGTCGTCGTCGTAGTCGTAGCCGCGCACCCAGTTGTGGTCGTAGCCGACACAGTTGATCGTCTCGACCGTGTACCCCCACGCGGCCTCGAGGCACATGCGGGAGCCGGGCGCGTGGAGGTGCGGCTCGAAGGACAGGATCTTCGTGTGCTCGGTGAGCACGGCGTAGGCGTTGAGCTGCTGGTTGGCGTCCATGCCCCGGATGTCGATGTCCACGCCGTTGCCGAGATTGAGCGTCGACATGCGGTACTCGGGCTTGTAGCCCTTGGGCATGAACTTGAACCCGATCTCGAGATGCGCGTTGGTGTCGCGGCCGTTCGAGTGCAGGTGCACCGAGTCGGACACCACCGACGATCCGGCCTTCAGCAGGCGGGCCGACTTGGGGTCGAAGAAATCCGGGCCGCGGCCCACTTCGTGCACCGGCCAGAACGTGGAGCTCTGGCCCTGGGCCGGCGGGGCGTCGCCGCCCTCGGCGCCGTCGACGACCGTCGTGGTCCAGATCATGTGGTGGAACACGTAGCGCCCGCCCACCGTGTCGCGGCCGTTGCCGGCCGACGGCACGTCGTTGACCTCGCGGACTTCGAGGGCCGCCACGTAGCGATCCTCGGTCAGGCCCGTCGCCGACGGCGGAATCTCCCCCCACCAGTCCGGCGCGTCGCCCTTGACCATGATGTCGGCCGTGCGCACCACGAGATCGGGCGTGCCGATCTGCCAGGACGCGTCGTCGTTCCAGATCCTGGGGGCCGGCGCGTCGGCGGGGTTGCCCCGCGGCGCGCCGCTGTCGGCCCACCGCGCGATGAGGGCGACCTCGGCGTCGCTGAGCGACGGGTCGTTCTTGAACTGCTGGATGCCCAGGTCCTTCTCGACGTACCACGGCGGCATCACGCCCGCGTGCGGGCCGATGCCGGTCCGAGCCTTGATCGACCGCGCCCAGGGCCGGACCTGTTCGTAGGTCTGGAGCGCCATCGGCGCCACGCCCCCGGTACGATGGCAGTTCTCGCAGCTGCGCTGCAGGATCGGCGCGATGTGCTTGCTGTAGGTGACCTCGGCCTGCGGCGGCGGCGCCTGGCCGTCGGCGGCCGCCCGGACGATGGCGCCCGATGCCAGCACCGGGGCGGCGAGGGCGAAGGACCACGCGCGAAGTCGTCGGAAGGTCATTCCAGCTCCCTGGGCGGACGTGCGGCCCGAAGTCGTACGGCCCTCCATACTAGCGGAGTCCCGTGGCCTCAGAAAAGCCGGGAGCGGCGGGCAGGGCGAGGGCGGGAAGAAGCGGTCCGGGGGCCGCTCAGTCGGGGTCGGCGAGGTCCAGGGCCTGGTCCACCATGCGTTCCAGCTCCCCGGCCCGGGCCGCCACGCTGCCGTCGACCTGCTGCTGCGCGTCGCGGGCCCGGAAGTACTCGTCGGCGATGTTCAGGGCGGCCAGAATCGCCAACCCGAGCGTGTCGCTGGAGGGGGCCGACTCGTGGGCGATCCGGAGCTTCCGGTCGACGTACACCGCCAGCTCCTGGACATACGCCGGGTCGAGTGCGCTGCGAATCGGGTAGCGCTGCCCGTTGACCTCGACGTGCACGACTCGCGGCTCGGCCATCTCGCCGCTCCTAGAGCTTCAGCGTGTCGAGCTCCGCCAGTATCTCGGTGACGCGGGAGCGGATGAGATCGCGCTCTTCCTTGAGGGCCGTCACCTCGGAGCCCGTGACCTCGGCCTGGCTGGCGCGCTCCTGCAACGCCGCGACCTCGCGCTGCAGGCGGCCGTTCTCCTCGGTGAGCTTCGTGTGCTCGCCCTTCAGGCGCGCGATCGTGCTCACCAGCAGCTTGATCTTCTCTTCGAGCCGATCGAACGGCTCCACCCCGACGCCCACCGACTTCACCATGCTGGTCTCCCGCGCCCGCTATCGTTGCTCGGCGCCGAAGGCGGCCTGCACCGCCGCGACCGCCGCCGCCGTCGCCGTCCCGACTTCCTCGTCCGTCAAGGTGCGGTCGGGCGCCTGGAACGTCAGGCGCAGGGACACGCTCACCTTGCCGGCCGGGATGCCGCGCCCCTGGTACCGATCGAACTCCCGCACGGATACGAGCGTCGCCGGCGCGGCGCGTCGGATCGTGTCACGAACCGCCGCCGCCGACAAGGCGTCGTCGACCAGCAGCGACACGTCCCGCGCGCTGGCGGGGAAGCGCGGCAGCGGCGCGACGCGCGCCGGTCCCGACGGCGTCGCCTCGGCGATGGCGTCCAGGTCGAGCTCGAGGACGTAGACGGCGTCGCGGGGGATCTCGCGCGCGGCCGCCACGTCCGGCGACAGCAGGCCGCACAGGCCGACCGTCCGCCCGCCCGCGAGCACGCTCGCGGCGCGGCCCTCGACGAGCGCGGCGTGCGCGATCGGACCCACGTCGAGCCTGACGCCCAGCGCGGCGCCGACGTTCTCCACGGCTCCTTTGACGTCGAAGAAGTCCACCTCGCGCCGCCCGCCGCTCCAGTGGTCGCCGGCGGCCTCACCGGTCCAGGCGGCGGCGAGCGCCCGACGCTCGCCATGATCCGTGAACGCGGTCGCGATCTCGAACACGCGCACGTCGCGCCGGCCGTGCCGGCGGTTGTGGCTGATGGCGTCCACGACGCCCGGCAGCACGCTCGGGCGCATCACGGCGAAGGTCTCCGACAGCGGGTTGGCGATGGCCAGCGGCGGCGTGGCGCCGGCGAACGGCGCGGCCGCGGCCGCCTCGACGAAGGCGAAGCTGATGGCTTCGGAGAAGCCCATGGCCAGCATGGCGCGGCGGGCCGCCGCGTCGCGCGCGATCCGCGGATCCGACGGGGGCGGGGGCTGGTGGACCGGCGGAAAGGTGGCCGGCAGGTGCTCGAAGCCGTGGTGGCGGCCCACCTCTTCGACGAGGTCCTGCGGGCGGGCGATGTCCGGACGCCAGCCCGGCACGGTCACGCGCCAGCGGCCGGCCCCCGCGTCCGCCTCGACGAGGAATCCGAGCGACTGGAGGATGCGCGAGACCTCGTCGGCCGGCACCGACATGCCGAGCAGTCCCTCGACGTGGGCGTGCGCCAGCGGCACGACAACCGGCACGAAGGGCGCCGCGACGGCGTCCACGATGGTGCCGTCGGGCGTGCCGGCGCCCAGGATCTCGATGAGCGCGCACGCGCGCGCCGTCGCCCGGGCCTGCAGCGTCCGATCGGCGCCGCGCTCGAACCGCGTCGAGGCCTCGGTCTTGATCCCGAGCGCCTTGCTCGTCGCGCGAATCGAGCGCGGATGCCACCACGCGGCTTCGAGCACGATGCGCGTGCTCCCGGCCGTCACCTCGGAGTCGAGGCCGCCCATCACCCCGCCGACGGCGACGGCGCGTTCGGCGTCGGCCACGACCAGCTGCGGCGGCGCCAGCGCCCGGGTCTTGCCATCCAGCGTCACGAGGGTTTCGCCGGCGCGGGCCTGGCGCACGACGATCTGGCGGCCGGCGATCCGCGCCTCGTCGAAGGCGTGCATCGGCTGGCCCATCTCGAGCATCACGTAGTTCGTGACGTCGACGATGTTGCTGATGGGCCGCACGCCCAGCGCCTGCAGGCGCCGCTGGACCCAGGCGGGGGAGGGGGCCACGCGCACGGCCGCGGCCGCGCCGGCGAAGCGGGGGCAGAGGTCCGGCGCGTCCAGGCGGACGCCGACGCTGGCGCGCTCCACCGGCGTCAGCGAGGCCAGGCGCAGGTGGTCGTCACGGTCCGTGTCCGGGAGGCGCAGCGGGACGCCGTACACGGTGGCGACCTCGCGCGCGATGCCGATGACCGACAGGCAGTCGGGGCGGTTGGCCGTGACGTCGAAGTCGAGGACCGCGTCGTCGGCCACGGGCGGGGCTCCGGGCGGCATCGCGCCCGCGCCGACCGGCTCGAGGCCCTCGAGCGCGAGTCCCCGCAGCGACAGGCGCTGCCCGACCGCGGCCGGCCCGTCGGGCACGTCCACGAAATCCCGCAGCCACGAGTAGAGGACCTTCATCGCGAGAACTGCTCCAGGAAGCGCAGATCGTTCTCGTAGAAGAGGCGGATGTCGCCCACGTCCCACTTCAGCATCGCCACGCGCTCGATGCCCATGCCGAACGCGAAGCCCGTGACCTCGTCCGGGTCGTACCCGACGGCTTCGAACACCGCCGGGTGCACCATGCCGCTCCCGAGAATCTCGAGCCACCCGGTGTGCTTGCACACGGCGCAGCCCGAGCCGCCGCAGCGGATGCATGCCACGTCGACTTCGGCGCTCGGCTCGGTGTACGGGAAGAAGCTGGGACGGAACCGGACGTTCGTGCCGGCGCCGAACAGCGCTTCGGCCATGGCGAGGAGCGTGCCCTTCAGGTGGGCCAGCGTGATGCCGCGGCCCACGACCAGGCCCTCGCACTGGTGGAACATCGGCGTGTGCGTGAGGTCCAGGTTGTCGCGGCGGTAGACGGGGCCGATCGCCACGAGGCGCACGGGCGGATCGTGCTGCTCCATGTAGCGGATCTGCATCGCTGACGTGTGCGTCCGCAGCAGCGTCAGGGGCTGCGGCGCCCTGGCCCGCGGCGCGTCCGGGGCCGCCCAGGGGGCCGGAGGCAAGGCCGCGGACGGGGTCGCGAGATACAGCGTGTCCTGCATGTCGCGCGCCGGGTGCTCGGCCGGCATGTTCAGCGCTTCGAAGTTGTGCCAGTCGTCCTCGAACTCCGGCCCCTCGAGCACCTGGTACCCGAGCCGGGTGAAGATCTGCTGCACCTCCTCCCGGACCAGGCTCAACGGATGGCGATGGCCCAGTCGGGGCGCCCGGCCGGGCAGCGTGATGTCCACGGCGCCGGCGGGCCGGCGCGCGGCGGCCAGGGCCGCCTCGCGTTCCGCCAGGGCGGCCTCGACCGTCTGCTTGAGGGCGTTCACGCGCTGCCCGAACGCCTTGCGATCCCCGGCCGGCAGCGAGGGCAGGAGCGCCATGAGGTCGGCGATCCGCCCGGCCTTGCGTCCCGTCCAGGCGACCTTGAGGGCCTCGAGCGCTTGCGCGCGCCCCGCTGGCGGCGTCGCGTCGGCGGCCGCGAGGGCCGCGTCGAACGCGGCGGCGGCGTCGTCGACGCGCGTCGCGAGTTCTTCGAGGGTGGGCATGGTGGGGACGATCATAAAGCAGGGACCACGGCCGGAGAGCCGTCGTGATCGCGCCCCTCTGAAAAGGAAAACGCACCAGGCCGCGCGCGCGGCACTGGTGCGTCCCTGTGACGTCGCTCGGGAGTCCTGGTCCCAGGCCCCGAGTCCGTGCGACCCCGGCGGCTAGACGCCCGCCGCGGTCTTCGCCTTGGCGGCGATGGCCGCGAACGCGGCGGCGTCGCGGGCGGCGAGTTCGGCGAGGGCCTTGCGATCCAGCGCGATGCCGGCGGCCTTGATGCCCTTCATGAAGACGCTGTAGGAGACCCCGTGCTCGCGCGCGGCGGCGTTGATGCGCATCACCCACAGGCTGCGGTAGTCGCGCTTCTTCTGCTTGCGGCCGGCATAGGCGTAGACGCCCGCCTTCTCGGCCGCTTCCTTCATGAACTTGTAGAGCTTGGACTTGTTCTGGAAGTAGCCCTTGGTGAGTTTTTCGAGCTTCTTCCGCTTGGCACGGCGTACCGTGCCGCGCTTGACGCGAGGCATGACTGACTCCGGACAGCGGTTAGGGGCTAGCGGCTAGCGGCTAGATTTGGCGACGCAGGTGCGTCCCAGCGACCGATGGCGGAATTGCCCTAACCGCCGACCACCGATCGTATTGCGGCAGCGGGGCCACGGGCAGCGGTGGAACCGAGGGCCCCAAGCCGCCAGCCGCTAGCCCCTAGCCGCTAGTCGTAGGGAAGCATCCGCCGCAGCTTCGCCTGCTCCGCGTCGGAGACGACGATGTTGCCGCGGGCATGCCGCTTCATCTGCGTGGTCTTGCAGGTGAGCTGGTGCCGCTTGAAGGCCGACGTCCGGACGAACTTCCCGGTGCCGGTCTTCTTGAAGCGCTTCGCGGCGCCCCGATGGCTCTTCAACTTCATCTTCGGCATCGTGTCCTCTAACTTCCCGCCATCTCTTCTTCGGCCGCCCGCGGGCGGACCGGCTTCGCGCCGCGCTTCTGCGACAGGATGGTGTGCATCTGGTTGCCTTCCTGGCGGGGCATGGTCTCGGCCATCGCCACCTCGGCCAGGTCCTCGATGAGGCGCATCAGGATGCGCTGGCCGATTTCCGGGTGCGCCATTTCGCGGCCGCGGAAGAAGACCGTCGCCTTCACCTTGTCGCCTTCCTCGAGGAAGCGCTCGATGTGCTTCTTCTTGAACTGGTAATCGTGTTCGTCGACCTTCGGCCGGAACTTGATCTCCTTGACCTCGATCACCTTCTGGTGCTTCTTCGCTTCCCGCGTGCGCTTGGCCTCCTGGTACTGATACTTCCCGTAGTCCATGATCCGGCACACCGGAGGCACGGCAGTGGGGGAGATCTCCACGAGGTCGAGTCCTTTGGACCGGGCGATGGTGAGCGCCTGCGGCGGCGGCATGATGCCCAACTGCTGGCCCGTCTCGTCGATGACCCGGATCTCACGGACCCGGATGCGCTCGTTGGTGCGGACGCGGTCGTCCCGGCGACCGCCACGGTTGCGATCGAATGCGATAGTCAGCCTCCAGACGGAAAGTCCTTAGGATAGCCGCTTCTCGGCGGCCTCGGCAAGAGCGTCGGCGAGGAAGGTCTCGAGCGGGGTGGGGCCGAGATCGCCCCGGGAGCGGCTCCGGACGGCCACCAGGCCGTCGGCGGCCTCTTTGTCCCCGACCACCAGCATGTAGGGCACCTTCTGCAGCTGGGCCTCCCGAATCTTGTAGTTCACCTTCTCCTGGCGGTCGTCCACGACCGCCCGGAGGCCGGCCGACTCCAGCCGGGCGGCCACGCTCCTGGCGTAGTCGGCGTGGCGGTCGGCAATCGGGAGGACCGAGACCTGGAGGGGGGCCAGCCACAGCGGGAAGGCGCCCGCGAAGTGCTCGATGAGAATGCCGATGAAGCGCTCGAAGCTGCCGAAGATGGCCCGGTGGATCACCACCGGCGTGTGCTCGGCGTTGTCGGCGCCCACGTAGGTGAGCCCGAACCGCGCCGGCATCTGGTAATCGAGCTGGATCGTGCCGCACTGCCACTTGCGGCCGAGGGCATCGGTGATGTCGAAGTCGATCTTGGGACCGTAGAAGGCGCCCTCGCCCGCCTCGAGCACGTAGTCCTGCCCGGCGCGCTCCAGCGCGGCGCGAAGCGACGCCTCGGCGGCGTCCCAGGTCGCCACCTCGCCCAGGAACTTCTCGGGCCGCGTCGCCAGCTTCGCCGTGTACTCGAGCCCGAAGTCGCCGTAGATGCCCTTGACCAGGCGCAGCAGCGCCTCGACCTCCGAGGCGATCTGGTCGTCGGTCACGAAGCAGTGGCCGTCGTCCTGCGAGAACTGCCGCACGCGCGTCAGGCCGGACAGTACTCCCGAGGCCTCGTTGCGGTGGAGGGGCGTCTGCTCGTGGAGGCGCAGCGGCAGGTCCTTGTAGCTGCGCATCTCGCCGGCGAAGACGAGCATGTGGCCGGGGCAGTTCATGGCCTTGAGCCCCATCTCCTCGCCGTCCTTCGAGTCCACGAGGAACATGTTCTCGCGGTAGTGCGACCAGTGCCCGGAGGTCTCCCAGAGGCCCTTGTTGAAGATGATCGGCGTCTTGACCTCGACGTAGCCGGCCGGAAACAGCCGGCTCCGCATGTAGTCGGCGAGCGTGTTGTAGAGGGTCGCGCCCTTGGCCAGCCAGAACGTGGCGCCGGGCGCCCAGTGGTGCCACGTGAAGAGCCCCAGCTCCTTGCCGACCTTCCGGTGGTCGCGCTTCTTGGCCTCCTCGATCCGGGCCAGGTGCGCGTCCAGGTCCTTCTGCGACAGGAACGCCGTGCCGTACAACCGCTGCATCGGCTGGTTCTTCGCGTCGCCCTTCCAGTAGGCGTTCGACGTGGACATCAGCTTGAACGCCTTCAGGCGTCCCGTGCTGGGCACGTGCGGGCCGACGCAGAAGTCCACGAACGTGTCGCGGTCCTTGATCGTGTAGCAGCTGACGCGCGTCTCGCCGGCGGTCTTCTCCTCGATGAGCTGCACCTTCAGCGGCTCGCCTCGCGCCGCGAAGAACGCCATCGCCTCGTCGCGCGGCCACATCTGCCGCTCGTAGACGAGATCCTGCGCGGCCATCTCGCGCATCTTGGCCTCGATGCGCTCCAGGTCCTCGGGCACGAACGGCTGCGGCACGACGAAGTCGTAGAAGTACCCGTCGTCGATGGCCGGGCCGATGCCGCACTGGACGTCCGGGTAGAGCGCCGTGACGGCCGCGGCCATGAGATGGGCCGTGGAGTGGCGCAGCAGCGGCAGCGCCTCGGGACTCTGGTCGGTCACCAGGCGCACGCGCGCGTCGCGCGTGAGGGGACAGGTGAGATCGACGAGCGCGTCGTCCACCACGGCGGCGAGGGCCGCCTTGGCGAGGCGTGGCGAGATGTCGGCGGCGATCGCGGCGGGCGTCGTGCCCTCCGCGACCTGCCGGCTGGAGCCGTCGGGGAGCGTGACCGTGATCATGATCGGCTACTCGTCTCGTCGGGTTGGGACGGCCGGCCGCTGGGACCGCCCTCGGCGGGCCGCGCCGCACGACGGGCTGGACCAGCCGCGAGCGATGTCGTGGACCGACCGTCGCCTCCCGCGGCCGGTTCGAATGGTAGGCACGGGCAGACTCGAACTGCCGACCTCCTGCGTGTCAAGCAGGCGCTCTAACCAGCTGAGCTACGCGCCTATGGAGCGATCGCCCGGCCTTGCGGGAACAAGCAGTATAGCACCGCCTCGGCCGTGTCCCGGGCGGGCTACGCGGCCTTCTTCTCGGCCTTCAGCGTCTCGACGGCCTTGTCGAGCGCCGGATCCCCGGGCGTGGGCTCCACGCCGAAATCCACGCTCGGGACGTCGACGGCGACGTCCGGCGCGACGCCTCGCTCGTGGAGCGAGGTGCCGTTCGGGCCGAGGTACAGCACGTTGGTCAAGAGCAGACCCGACCCGTCGGGCAGCTTCACGACTTTCTGCCGGCCGGCCCGACCGAGCGTCCGTTCGCCGACGAGCGTCGCGCGCTTGTTGCCCGAGAGCGCCGCGGCGAAGACCTCGGCGGCCCCCGACGTGCCCGGGTCCGTGACGAGGGCCAGCGGCACGGTGAGCGCGCCGTCGCCGGGCTTGGCCGAGACGGCGTCCTTCTCCCGCCCCCGGGCCTGCGAGTAGCCGAGCACGCCCGACGGCACGAACAGGCGCGCCGAGTCGTAGCCGAGATCCAGGTCGCCGGTCGCGGTGCCGCGCAGGTCCACGACCACCCGGGTGGCGCCTGCCTTGGTCAAGGCCATCGTTTCCGTGCGAAGCTGGCCGGCAGTGGCCTTCGTGAATTCGGCGACGCGCAGGTAGCCGACACCCGCCGACAGGATCCGGCCCTTGACCCCCAGCGCCGGCGGCGCTTCGCGGACGAGCTCCACTTCGTGCGGCTCGGCGGCGCTGCCGCGCAGGATGGTCAGCTTCACCTTGGTGCCCGCCCGTCCGTGCAGCAGCCGCATGCCTTCGAACACGGTCGTGTCGCGCGTGGACTGCCCGTCGATCGCCCGGATGTAGTCGCCGGGCCGCAGGCCCGCGTGCGCGGCCGGCGAGCCGTCACGGGCAGCGATCACCCGCAGGTAATACTGCCGCGTGAGCTGCAGACCGGGATCGGCCAGCAGGGTGTCGGGGGCCGCCACGAACTTCATCTGCTCGGCGTCGAGGTAGGCGCTGTCGGGATCCAGGCCGTCGGCCAGGCCGTGCATGGCGCCATGCATCACCTTATCCACGTCCACTTCCTCGACGTAGTTGTTCAGGATCAGCGTGACGACGTCCTCGAAGATCCGCAGGTGCTTGTAGCTGTCTCCCTGGGCCGCGGCGTCGCGCCCCAGGAACCCTCCCACGACGGCAAAGGCCAGCACCGGAAGCGAGACGGCGAGGATGAGGGCGCGGAGGCGGGAGGTCATGGCACAGGCTTCAACCATTGTACGGGATTGACCGGACGCCCGTCGATGCGCAGCTCGAAGTAGGCCGCCGGCTGGCCGTCGGGGGTGGTGCCGGAGGTGCCGATCACCTCGTCGCGGCTCACGACCGCCCCGGGCTGCAGTGCCGTGCTGGACAGGTGTCCGTACACGCTGAAGGCGTTGTCCCCGTGGTCCAGGATCACCAGGAGGCCGAACCCCGTGAACGGCGCGGCGTAGGCCACCGTTCCCCCGTGGACGGCGCGCACCGGCGATCCGAGGGGCGTCCCGATCTCGATGCCGTTGCGCTGGATGGCGGTGCCGAAGCTGCTCGGCGCCCGGCCGAACCGGGTCAGGAGGGCGCCACGGATGGGCCACGGCAGATCGCCATGGAAGGGCCGGATGGGCAGGTCCACCGCGCCGCCGGCGGGGAGGTCCCCGAGCGTGGACTGCAGCCGCTGGCGGGCCTGGTCGAGCTCGCCGACGTATTGCGCCGTGAGCTCCCGGCGCTTGTCGAGGTCATCGAGAAGACGGGTCCGGGCCGTGACGGCCCGGCGGGCCTCCGCCTCGAGGTTTGCGGTCTCGGCCTGGAGCCTGGCGACCTGACGCTGCTCCGAGGCCAGCTGATCCCGGGCGGCCTGTTCCTCGGTCAGGAGTTTCCGGTGGGCGGCGATGCGCAGCTCCTCGACGCGGGCGAGCGCGACGACGCCGCGGGAGGCCCGCGCCAGATCGCGTCCCTCCATGGTCTGGAGCAGGAGCCGGACGTAGCCGTCGGTGCCGCCCCGCTTGTAGAGCGCCTCCAGGCGTGCCTCGAGCGCGGGCGTCCGCGCCACCCGCTGGCGCTCCAGTTCCGCGACCCGTGACTCCGACGCCGCCACCTTCTCGTTGACCGCCGTCAGCCGGGCCGTCACCGTGCCCAGTTCCTCGGTTCGGAGCGCCTGCGTCACTTCGAGCTGCCGGAGCTGCCCGAGGACGGTTCTCGACTGCGCGGCCAGCTGGTCGGACTCGCGCTGCAGCGCCCGGATGCGGTCCGTGGCCCGCTGTGTCAGGGCCGCGGCGGCCTCGGCCGAGAGGGGTGCGGCCGGCGGTGCGGCGGCCGCCGGCGGCACCGGCAGCGGATCGCCGGGCGGCACCTGGCCCGGCGTGCCCTGGGCCCCCGCGGCGGCGGCGTGACCGAGCGCGGCCGCGAGGACGACCATCCGCCAGGCGCGCGGTGTCCGTTTCGACATGGTCAGATCGAAGGATACACTCTGCCGATGGCCGCCCCGGCGCCGTCCCCCGCCCCGTCCCATCCCGTCGTCGTCACGCCGGTCGAGCTCTTCTGGCTTACCGCCGGGTTGTGGGTGTCCGGGATCTGTCTGCTGGCGCTGCTCCCCGTCGTCCTCATGCCGCGCCTCGGGCCGGCGGCCGGCCTGGCCCTGTCCTATCTGACGTTCTTCGTGGCCTGGCAGCCGCTCCAGCGCATCACCCAGCGCGCGGTCGGCGCATCGCGGACGTTCATCCGGATGCTCGCGCTCGTCGCGTCGGCGGCGATGCTCGCTTATTACATCCGCGAAGCCCTGCTGGCCGCCGTGCGGGCCGGCGCCAGCTGAGCACATATACTTTTCGTGTGCGGGCCTTGGGCATCGACTACGGCGCTCGCCGGATCGGGCTCGCCCTGAGCGACGCCAGCGGGACGCTGGCGAGTCCGCTCACCGTGCTCGAACGGCCGCCGGGCGAACGCGAGACGGTGCGGCTGGTGAGCGAGACCGTCGGCCGCCTGTCCGCGGAAGACGACGGCCTGGGCGCCGTGGTGGTCGGCTGGCCCCGGCGTCTGGATGGATCACCGAACGACCAGACGCCCATCGTCGAGGCGTTCGCCCGGGCGCTCGGCGCCGCCATCTCCGTGCCCGTCGTGCTGCAGGACGAGCGGCTGACGTCGCACGAGGCCGAATCCCGTCTCGCGGTGCGCGAGCGCGACTGGCGGGCGCGGAAACGCAAGCTCGACGCGGCGGCCGCCGCGATCGTGCTGCAGGACTACCTCGATGCGAGGCCCCGTGGCTAGGTGGCTGCTGCGGATCGCGCTCGTGGCCGTGGTCGTCCTGGGCGGCGCGGCGGCCGGCGCGTGGTGGCTGCGCGAGCAGGCGCGGGCTCCGTACCGCGGGTTTCCGGACGCCCACGTCTTCGTGGACATCCCGTCCGGCACGGGCCCGCGGTCGATCGGCGCGCGGCTGGCGGCGGCCGGAGTCGTGCGCGATGAACGCACCTTCCGCGTGGCGCTCTGGCTCACGGGCCGGGCCCGGGATCTACAGGCCGGCGAATACCGGTTCGAGGGCGCGCAGAGCGCCGTGGACGTCGCGCTGATCCTCGCGCGCGGCGCCATCTACACGCAGCCGATTACCTTCCGGGAGGGGCTGACGATCGCGGAGATGGCCGAGATCTTCGCCCGGAGCGGACTCGGACCCGCGGATGCCTTCCGCCAGTCCGCCACCGACGTGTCGCTCATCCGGGACCTCGATCCGGACGCCGAGGACCTCGAGGGGTATCTCTTCCCCGACACCTATCCGGTGCCCCGCCGCGTGGCGGCTGGCACCCTCGTCGCGCAGATGGTCCGCGGGTTCCGGGCCGCCCTCACACCCGACCTCATCGCCCGCGCGGCGGCCGACGGCCTGACCGTGCGGCAGGTCGTGACGCTGGCGGCCCTGGTGGAAAAGGAGACGGCCCAGGACGCCGAGCGCCCGCTGGTCGCAGCCGTCTATCGCAACCGGTTCCGGATCGGCATGGGCATGCAGGCCGATCCCACCGTCATCTATGCCCTGCAGCGGGCGGGCAAGTGGGACGGCAACCTGTCCCGCGACGACCTGCAGTTCGATTCGCCCTACAACACCTACCGCTACGGTGGCCTGCCGCCCGGTCCCATCGCGGCCCCGGGCCGACGCGCGCTCGAGGCCGTCGTCTCGCCGGCGCCCGTGGACTACCTCTATTTCGTGAGCCGCAACGACGGCACCCACGTCTTTTCGCGCACGCTCGCCGAGCACAACCGCAACGTCTACGAGTGGCAGGTGAAGTACTTCCGCGAGCGCCGCGCCCGTGCGCGGCTCGAGGCGCAGGACCCGTCGGGCCAGTAACGGGCCGCCGCCGGCGCGTCAGTCGGCGGGCTGCGGCGCGGGGATGTTGCGGGGCCACGGCGGCGCGGGGCGCCCGCGCCAGATCCAGGCGATGTAGTCCACCAGCGGCGGCTCGGCGCCGAGTTCGCGGAGGCGTGCGTTCACCTGCCCGCGGTGGTGCATGCTGTGCATGGCCACCTGCCGGGCCGTCTCGGCCAGCGTGGGATGCGCGACGGCGTCCGGACGCTCGATGGCCCGCCCGGCCCAGGGCAGCTTGATCGTCGACGAGAGGACGGCGTCGTCGGCCGTCGCCAGGAACGCCTGGAAGCCGGCGTGAGCGCCGCGTCCCCAGGCGCCCAGCGCGGGCATGTCGGCGAAGCTCGCCGCGCTCACGAGGTGGGGCTGCCCGCCCCGCCAGATCGCGGGGAACGCCAGCTGTACCGTGTGCATGTGATGCAGCCAGCCCTTCACGCGCTCGTCAGCGCGGGCCGGCCCCGACTGCAGCGTCGTGCTCCACACCAGGGCGTCGGCCCACTCCATGTGGGCGGCCAGTTCGAGCAGCTCGTCGCGGACGGCCATGCCGTGTCCTCCTGTCGGATTCGGGGGCGCGCCTAGCGCTCGCCCCACTTCAGCTTCTGCCGCAGGACCTCGAAGTAGGTCCGCGAGGTGGCCCGCACGAGCTTCACCGAGCGCGCCGCCCGCCGGACGATCACGTCGTCGCCTGGCTGGAGCGGTCCGCCGGTCTGCCCATCGAAGGTCACATACACCTCCGCGCCGCCGTTCTCGGCGGTCACCGCCACGCGCACGTCCCGTTCGGCGGGCACGACGATCGGGCGGTTGCTGAGCGTGTGCGGGGCGATCGGCGTCAGGATGAACGCGTCCATCGCCGGGTGCACGATGGGGCCGCCCGCCGCCAGGTTGTAGGCGGTCGATCCGGTCGGGCTCGCCACGATCAGGCCGTCGGCGCGCACCGTCGTGACGAACTGCTCGCCGACCCATACCGACAGGTCGATGATGCGCGATAGCGCGGTCCGGGTGAACACGACGTCGTTCAGCACGGGCGTCTCGCGCAGGAACTCGTGGCGTCCGCGCACGGTGGCCGACAGCATCATGCGCTCGTCGAGCGAGGCCGAACCGTCCAGCACCCCGGCGAGCGCGTCGAAGAGCTCGGGCCGCGTGATCTCGGTGAGGAAGCCGAGGCTCCCGAAGTTGACGCCGAGGATCGGCACGTCGCGCGGGCCGCGGGCGATCCGGTCGGCCATGGCGAGCAGCGTGCCGTCGCCGCCCAGCACCACCACCAGGTCGGCGCTGGCCGCCATGTCGTCGCGGGAGACGACGGCGCGCGGCGGATCGGCGAGCAGCGCCGCCGCCTCCGGCGACCACTGCGCCTCCGCGCCGCGCCCGTCCAGCCACGCGCGGAGGCGCCCGAGCGTGTCTCGGGCGCCGTCCAGTCCGGGCTTTGCGACGATGCCGATCAGCATGGAGCGTTCAGCGGCCGCCCGCCGGCCGGAAATGGACCAGGAACTCGCGGTTGCCCTTCGCGCCGACGATCGGCGACGGCGTGGCGGCAAGCCGCGACCATCCTATCCCAGCCGCTTTGCCCGTGATCTCGGCCAGCACCCTGGCGTGCACGGCCGGATCGCGGACCACGCCCCGCGGCGCGTCCCGGCGGCCGGCCTCGAACTGCGGCTTCACGAGGGCCACGAGGTCGGCGTCCGCCGCCACGAGCGCCAGGAGCGGGGGCAGGATGAGCGCCAGCGAGATGAACGACACGTCGACGGTGACGATGCCGGGCCCGCCCTCCAGGCCAGGGAGGTCCTCGCGCGTGAGGTGCCGGGCGTTCACGCCCTCGATCACGGCGACGCGCGGGTCGTTGCGCAGCCGCCAGTGCAACTGCCCGTGGCCGACGTCCACCGCGAAGACGGTCGCCGCGCCCCGGGCGAGGAGCACATCGGTGAATCCTCCCGTGGAGGCCCCGACGTCGAGGCCGACCCGGCCCGTGATGTCGAGGCCGAACGCGTCCAGCGCGTGGGCCAGTTTCACGCCGCCGCGGCTCACCCAGGGGTGGTCCGGTCCGATCACCTTGACGTCGGCGTGCTCGGAGACCATCGTGCCGGCCTTGACCGCCGCGCGTCCGTCGAGGTCCACCTGGCCCGCCATGATGAGGGCCTGCGCGCGCTCGCGCGACTCGACGAGCCCGCGCCGCACGAGCAGTTGATCGAGCCGCAGCTTCATCGGCGGGCGGGGCGTCGGCGCGTCACGAGGTCCGCTGGAGGATCCAGCGCGCGATGGCATCGAGGTGCGAGCCGGCCAGCCCGGCCTCGGCGAGCGCGTGCTCCGCGCGCGCCGTCGCCTCGGCGGCGAGGCGCTTCGACGCGGCCAGGCCGAAGAGGGTCGGGAACGTCGGCTTGCCGTGGGCGGCGTCTTTGCCCGCCGTCTTGCCAAGCGCGCCCGACTCGCCCTCGACATCGAGGACGTCGTCCACGATCTGGAATGCCAGACCGACCTCGGCCGCCCAGCGGTCGAGACTGCCGAGCATGGCGTCGTCGGCGCCCGCCATGACGGCCCCGGCCCCGGCCGCGGCGCGGATGAGGGCGCCCGTCTTGCGCGCGTGCATGTCGGCCAGCGTCGGGCCGTCGAGCACCCGCGTCTCGCCCGGGCCCTTGCCCGCCGCCTGGAGATCGATGGCCTGGCCGCCCACCATGCCCTCCGGCCCCGCCGCGCGCGCGATGAGATCGATGACGCGCAGCTTGCGCAGCGCGAGATCGGGATCCGTGGTGTCGGGTTCCCGCGCGAGCAGGCCGAACGCCTCGGCCTGGAGGCCGTCACCCGCCAGGATCGCCTGTCCCTCGCCGACGACCGTGTGCAGGGTCGGGCGGCCGCGGCGCATCGCGTCGTCGTCCATGGCGGGCAGGTCGTCGTGGACGAGGGAGTACGTGTGGATCAGCTCCAGCGCGCAGGCCGCGGGCAGGGCCAGCGCGCGCGCGGCGTCGACGTCCAGGCCGCGGCGGCTGGCGACGGCGTCGGCCGCGGCCAGCACCAGGATCGGCCGCAGCCGCTTGCCGCCCGCGGTGAGGCTGTAATGCATGGCGTCGGACACGACCTCCGGGCAGCGCGGTGCCCGGGGAAGCCAGCGCGCCAGCGCCTCGTCCACGAGGCGGCGGCACGCGAGGGCGAAGTCGTCGAACGCCGCCGCCTCAGGGCGGGCCGGGCTAGTGGTCTTCATCCTGGCCGATGTCGGTGAGATCGGGCGGCGCCGGCACGAGCTCCCCCCGGTCGCTCAGGATCTCGATGCGGCGCTCCGCCGCCTCGAGCCGTTCGTGGCAGTAGCGCTGCAGCCGGACGCCGCGTTCGTAGAGCGCGAGCGACGCCTCGAGCGCGAGATCGCCGTCCTCCAGCTTCTTCACGATGCCGGCGAGCTCCGCGAGCGCCGCCTCGAAGTCCTTGATCGTCTCGTCCATCAGGCCCGTCCTCGCGCGGCCGGGGCGTCGGCCACCTCGCGCACGTCGCACCCGAGCTCGCCGCTCCCCAGCGTGACGCGAATCGTGTCGCCGGGCGCCACTTGATCCGCCCGCCGCACGACGGTGCGCCGATCGTCGGTCCAGCATACGGCGTAGCCGCGTGCCAGGACCGCCAGCGGGCTCATCGCGTGCAGGCCGGCCGCGGCCTCGCGGCTGCGGGACTCGGCCCGATGCAGCGTCGTGCGCACGGCCCCGTCGAGGCGGCCGCGGTAGGCCACCACGGCGGCTCGAATCCTGGCCAGACGCTCGCGCGGCCGGAAGGCGTCGAGCGAGCGGCCCAGGCCCTCGAGCCTCCGCCGGCGCGCGCCGGTGGCCGCCGTCCCGGCCGCCCTGAGGGACGCGCCGAGTTCGGTCACGTACCGCTGGCGCATCGCCACCCGCCCCGGGAAGCCGGCGAGCGCAGGGCGGGCCTCGAACTGGTGCAGGCGCGCGGCCGAGCGCTGGAGCAGCGCCCTGAGCGCCGCCCGGGCATGGGCCCCCTGCGAAACGATGCGCCGGACGAACTCGTCCTTGCGGCCGACGACGATCTCGGCCGCGGCCGAGGGCGTGGGCGCCCGCAGGTCGGCGACGAAGTCCGCAATGGTCACGTCCGTCTCGTGGCCGACGGCGGAGATGACCGGCACCGGACAGGCGACGATGGCCCGGGCCACGGCCTCCTCGTTGAAGGCCCAGAGGTCTTCGATGGATCCGCCGCCGCGGCCCGCGATCACCACGTCCACACCCGGCACGGCGCCGATCCGCCGCAGCGCCCGCGCGATCTCGAGCGCCGCGCCGTCGCCCTGCACGCGGGCCGGCGCGATCACGAGGTGCGCGTTCGGATAGCGGCGCCGCAGGACGCGCACGATGTCCCGGAGCGCGGCGCCGTCGCGGGAGGTCACGATGCCGATGCGCCGCGGGAGCGCCGGCAGGGGGCGCTTCCTGGCGTCGTCGAACAGGCCCTCCGCGGCAAGCGCCTTTCGCAGCTGCTCGTACGCGAGCTGGAGCGCGCCGAGTCCGCGCGGCTCCATGTGCTCGCACACCAGCTGGTACTCACCGCGCGGGTCGTACACGCTGAGCCGGCCGCGCGCGACCACGCGCGCGCCGTCCTCCGGCTTGAACCGCAGCAGGCGGAGCGACGTCCGGAACATCACGCCCTTGATCTGCGCGTGGGCGTCCTTGAGGGTGAAGTAGAGGTGGCCCGTGTTCCAGAGGCGCGCGCCCGACAACTCGCCCTCGACCCAGACCTCCGGAAACTCGGACTCGACCAGGGTGCGAAGGTTCGCCGTGAGCTCGCTCACCGTGACGACCCGCCGGCGGGGCGGGGGCGGCGGAGGCGCGTCGTCGAACGGGAGGCGGCTCGGGGTCACGCCTGCTGGGCGGCCGGCGCGCCGGCGCCGTGCGCCAGCCGTTCGAGCGCCGCGGCCGTGAGGTTGAGACGCGTGATGCCGGTCGCCAGGCCCGTGTCCACGTCGGCCGTGACGATCACGGCGTGCAGACGCGGATCGCCGGACGCGGTCTCGAAGCGGGCGGGCAGCGCCGACAGGAACTTGCCGAGGACGGCATCCTTCTCCACGCCAATCACGCCGTCGTGCGGGCCGGTCATGCCCACGTCGGTGAGGTAGGCCGTGCCCTTCGGCAGGACGCGCTCGTCGGCGGTCTGCACGTGGGTGTGCGTGCCGACGACGGCCGTGGCGAGGCCGTCGAGATACCAGCCCATGGCGATCTTCTCGGAGGTGACTTCCGCGTGGACGTCCACGAAGACGAGCGCGGCCCCCTCGGCCTTGACGCGCTCGATCTCACGCCGTGCCCCGGTGAACGGGTCGTCGATGTTCGCCAGATACACCCGCCCCATCACGTTCACCACGCCCACCTTGACGCCGTTGCGCGCCGTCGCCACGACGGAGCCTCGTCCGGGGGCGCCGGCGGGGTAGTTCGCCGGGCGGAGCAGACGGGGCTCGGCGGCGATGTAGTCCAGCACTTCCTTCTTGTCCCAGATGTGATTGCCGGACGTCAGCACGTCCACGCCGTCCTTCAGCAGCTGGTCCCCGATCTCCCGGGTGATGCCGAAGCCGGCGGCGGCGTTCTCGCCGTTCGCGATCACGAAGTCGACGCCGTGGCTGGCGACGAGCCCGGCCAGGCCCCGCTTCACGAGGTCCCGGCCCGGGCGCCCCACGATGTCCCCGATGAACAGCAGCTTCATCGCACGGTGTCCGTCGAGATCGGCACCGCGATCGCCGCGCCCCGGCGCTCGTCGATCTTCGGCAGCCGGACCCGGAGTTCGCCGTCCCGCATCGCGGCCGTCGCCCTGGCGGCATCGATGGCGACGTGGACGCGGACCGCCCGCGCGAAGCGGCCGAAGTCACGCTCCACCAGGTGGAAGCTGGCCGCGCCCCGCGCGGCCTGTTCGGGCCGGTCCTTCTCGCCGGCGACGATGACGACGCCGGCCCTGACCAGGATTCGGATGTTCTGGGGCGGGACCCCGGGCAGATCCACGGCAAGTTCGATCGCCTCGCGGGTCTCGAACACGTCCAGCAGCGGCAGGCACTCGCCCACGATCTGGTGGCGGCGCTCGGGGCGCTGCTTGAGCAGTTCTTCGAACAGGCGCCGGACGTCGGCCGAGACGTCACCGACGTCCGAGGAGATGGGGAGGCGGGTCAGCGGGGGCATGCGGGCGGGAACCGAGGCGCCATTGTACTGCGCGGCGGCGCACGTGAGGGCTCGGTGCGGCTCGGTGGCGCGTTCGCTTGGATGTTCGGGGGGGGGGCGCCGGCCACCGGCAGCGAGGCGACCGGTGCGTGACGACCTTCGGAGGCGACGCGGGCCATTTGCCGGCCAGGGTGGCGCAGGGTCACCCGTCGACTGGCAGCAAGGAGGGGCCTCATGAGTTAGTATATGAGTCTGTAAGACTAAGAAAATGTGCTTGACTAAAACTAATCTGGTGCTAGACTCGCTCTAGACACGAGGAGAGGAGTCGACGCATGGCGAAGGGCAAAGTGATCGGAATCGACCTGGGAACCACCAATTCGGTGGTGGCCGTAATGGAAAGTGGCGAGCCCGTGGTCGTGGTCAATCAGGAAGGGGCCCGCACGACGCCCTCCGTCGTCGCGGTAGCCAAGGACGGTGACCGCCTCGTCGGCCAGGTGGCGAAGCGGCAAGCCGTGACGAACCCCGAGAACACCGTGTTCTCGGTGAAGCGCTTCATGGGCCGCAAGTTCGGCGAGGTCTCCGACGAGGCGCGCCGAGTGCCCTACAAGGTCGTTCAGAACAACAACGGCGACGCGTGGGTCGACGTGCGCGGCAAGCAGTACTCGCCGCCCGAAATCTCCGCGATGATCCTCGCCAAGCTGAAGAAGGCGGCGGAGGATCACCTCGGGCAGCCGGTGACCGACGCCGTCATCACCGTGCCCGCCTACTTCAACGACTCCCAGCGGCAGGCGACCAAGGACGCCGGCACGATCGCGGGCCTGAACGTGCTGCGCATCGTGAACGAGCCCACCGCCGCGGCGCTGGCCTACGGGCTCGACAAGAAGAAGGACGAGACCATCGCCGTCTACGACCTCGGCGGCGGCACCTTCGACATCTCGGTGCTCGAGGTGGGCGAGGGCGTCGTGGAAGTGAAGTCCACCAACGGCGACACCCACCTCGGCGGCGACGACTTCGACCACAAGATCATCGACTGGCTGGTCGCGGAGTTCAAGAAGGACGAGGGCATCGACCTCTCCAAGGACCGGATGGCGCAGCAGCGCCTGAAGGAAGCGGCCGAGAAGGCCAAGATCGAGCTGTCGTCGGCGATGGAGACCGAGATCTCCCTGCCCTTCATCAGCGGCGACGCGACCGGACCGAAGCACCTGAACGTCAAGCTCACCCGGGCCAAGCTGGAGTCGCTGGTCGAGGATCTCGTCCAGCGCACGATGGGGCCGGTGAAGCAGGCCCTGGCCGACGCCGGCCTGAAGCCGTCGGACATCGACGAGATCGTGCTCGTCGGCGGATCGACGCGCATGCCGCGGGTGCAGCAGGCCGTCAAGGAGTACTTCGGGAAGGACCCGCACAAGGGCGTGAACCCCGACGAGGTCGTCGCCGTCGGTGCGGCGCTGCAGGGCGGCGTGCTCGCGGGAGACGTCAAGGACCTGCTGCTGCTCGACGTGACTCCGCTGTCGCTCGGCATCGAGACGCTGGGCGGCGTGATGACGCAGCTCATCGGACGCAACACCACGATCCCGACCCGCAAGTCCGAGGTCTTCTCGACGGCGGCCGACAGCCAGACGTCGGTCGAGGTGCACGTGCTGCAGGGGGAGCGCCAGTTCGCCCGCGACAACCGGACGCTCGGCAAGTTCCAGCTCGTGGGGCTGCCGCCGGCGCCACGGGGCGTGCCGCAGATCGAGGTCACGTTCGACATCGACGCCAACGGCATCGTGAACGTCTCGGCGAAGGACAAGGCCACGGGCAAGGAGCAGAAGATCACCATCAGCGGCTCGAGTGGCCTGTCGAAGGACGAGGTCGACCGCATGGTGAAGGACGCCGAGTCGCACGCCAGCGAGGACAAGTCGCGGCGCGACCTCATCGACGCCCGCAACCAGCTCGACTCGCTCACCTACTCGGTGGAGAAGACCCTCGGAGAGGCCAAGGACAAGCTGCCGGCCGGCGAGGCGGAGAAGGTGCAGGGCGCGCTCGAGGCCGCGAAGAAGGCGGCGCAGGGCGACGATCTCGGCGCCATCCAGTCCGCCACGGCGGATCTGCAGAAGGCGTCCCACGCAATGGCCGAGGCCCTCTACAAGACCACGCAGGCGGCTGGCGGGACCGGCGAGGGCGAGGGGCCGTCCGACGGCGGCGCCAAGCCGGCGGAGGGCGACGTGGTGGACGCGGAGTTCTCGGAGACCAAGTAGACGAACGAGACCGGAGGCCCGGGGCTGGTGCCCCGGGCCTCCACGGACATGGCAGGAGCAGGCGATGGGAATCGTGCGTTTCGATCCGATTCGAGGCTGGACGGGAACCGGGCGTGACGCCGCGCGGGGCACGTGGGTGCCTCCCGTGGACATCTATGAGACGGCCGACAAGACCCTCGTGCTGAAGGCCGAACTGCCCGAGATGAAGCGCGAGGACATTGCCGTCACCGTCGAGCGCGGGACGCTCACGATCAGTGGCGATCGGGCGTGGCCGGCGGATGTCGCGCGTGAGGGCGTGCAGCGCGTCGAGCGGCCCTACGGGCGGTTCACCCGGCGGTTCGCGCTGCCGGGGTCCGTCGACACCGCACAGGTGGCGGCCGACTACCGCGACGGTGTGCTGACGGTGCGTCTCCCGGCGCGGGAGGCGGCCAGGCCGCGCACGATTCCAGTCGCGGTCGCCTCCTAGGGCGGAGCAGGCGCGAACGGGGCCGGCTTCCGCCCGGCCGTTCATCGGGGAGGGGGGAGCACATGACGAGCTTCGTCGTTCACTGGGTCGTACTGGCGGTGGCGCTCTGGGTCACCTCATCGATCGTTCCCGGGGTCTCGTTCGCGTCGCCGGGCGCCCTGATCGTCGGGGCCGGCGTCCTGGGCGTGGTCAATGCCGTCATCCGCCCGGTGCTGACCTTCCTGACCTTTCCCATTACCCTGCTGACACTGGGGCTGTTCTACCTCGTCGTGAACGGCGCGGCGTTCGGCCTGGCCGCGGCGCTGGTGCCGGGGTTCCGCGTGGCGTCGTTCCTGTCGGCCGTCATCGGGGCCTTCGTGACCGGTCTGGCGGCCTGGGTGGTGGGGGCCTTCGTCGGGCCGACCGCCGCCTCCCGAAAAAGTTGATGCCGGGCCGACGGGTCGGCTAAGCTGAAAGGCTATGTCCGAGCACGAAATCGCCCCGGAAGCTGAGGCCGAGGCCCCGGTCGTCCGTCCGCAAGGGCGCCCGATCGAAAGCCGCTTCCTGTATGTCGACGTCGCCGCGGCGCGCGCCAAGCAGCTCCGCAAGGGGGCGAAGGTCCGGCTCGACGCCGGGACCGCTCGCGCCGTGAAGCCCGAGCGGCTGGCGATGGAAGAGGTGAACCACCAGCTGGTCGAGTGGGACCTGCCGGAGTTCGCCGTGCTCCTCGAGAAGCGCTAGGCACGGAACCCGCCGGCGCCACCGCACGTCCCCTCCAGTGGGCAGCCCGGCTGCCTGCGAGGAGGAAAGACATGGGCACGCTGTTCGCCATGGGAGCCGTCGGGATGGTGGGCGCGCTCGTCGTCGGACTGCTCGGGGTCGTCTGGCTGATCCTGAAAATCGTCTTCCTCCCCGTCCGGCTGGTCCTTGGTCTCGTGCGCCTCATCGTCGGCGCGATTGCCGGCGCCGTCGGGATGGTGGCGTTGCTCGCCCTGGCACCGGTCCTGGTGGTGGGCGTCGGCGGCGTGCTGGTCGTGGCGCTCGGAGTCGCGGCCCTGGCCGTGCTCCTGCCGCTCGTTCCGTTCGTCCTGCTGGGCCTGGTCGTCTGGTCGCTCGTGAAGCGGCCGGCCGTGGCCGCCTGATCAGGCCCGCGCCCCCGGCGCCGCGATCTCGGGCACGCGGCGGTGCCAGTCGGTGGCGCCCTGATAGGCCGCCCCGAGCCGGATGAGCGTGGCCTCGTCCCACATGCGGCCCGTGAGCTGACACCCGATCGGCAAGCCGACCGGCGACAGTCCGCACGGCAGGCTCAGCGCGGGCACGCCCACCAGATTGGCGCTCACCGTGAAGACGTCCGCGAGGTACATCTGCAGCGGGTCCGCCACCTTCTCGCCAAGCCTGAACGCGGGCGTCGGCGTGGTCGGCGTCGCGATGACATCGACCGTGGACAGGACCTGCCGATACGCATCCCGCAGCTTCGCGCGCACCCGCTGGGCCTTGAGGTAGTACGCGTCGTAGTAGCCGGCACTCAGGACGTAAGTGCCCAGCATGATCCGCCGCTTCACCTCGGCGCCGAACCCTTCGTCGCGCGTGCGTTCGTACATCGTGCGGACCGAGTCGGTGGCGCCCAGCGCCGCCCGGAAGCCGTAGCGTGCGCCGTCGTACCGCGCCAGGTTCGAACTCGCTTCCGCCGTGGCAATCAGGTAGTAGACGGGAATCGCCAGCGAGACGTGGGGGAGCGTCACGTCCACCACCGTGGCCCCGAGGTCGCGCCACGTCGCCAGCGCCTGCTCGAACGCCGCGGCCACGCTCGCATCCACGCCGTCGATGAACGCACGGGGCACCCCGATCCTGAGCCCGCCCGCACCGGACGCCTGCGGCGTCGGCGTGACGTCGGCCACGTCGGCGCTCGTGGCATCGCGAGGATCGGCGCCGGCCAGGGCGGCGAGGATCTCGCCGGCGTCCTCGACCGTCGTGGTGAAGGGCCCAATCTGATCGAGGGACGAGGCGAAGGCCAACAGGCCGTAGCGCGAGACGCGCCCGTAGGACGGCTTCAGGCCGACGATGCCGCAGAAGGCGGCGGGCTGGCGGATCGACCCGCCGGTGTCGGACCCGAGCGATGCCGGCACGGCGCGGGTGGCGACCGCCACCGCCGATCCGCCGCTGGACCCGCCCGGCGCGTGCGCGGTGGACCACGGATTGGCCGTGGGCCCGAACGCCGAGTTCTCCGTGGAGGAGCCCATCGCGAACTCGTCGCAGTTGGTCTTGCCGACCACGATGGCGCCGGCGCCCGTCAGCCGCTCCACCACGGTGGCGTCGTAGGGGGGGACGAACCCCTGCAGGATGCGCGAGCCCGCCGTCGTCGGGATGCCCCTGGTGCAGATGTTGTCCTTCAGGGCCACCGGGACGCCCGCGAGCGGTCCGAGCGGACGGCCCGCCTTGCGGGCGGCATCGACGGCGGCCGCCTGACGGCGCGCGTCGTCGGCCGCGACGGTCAGGAACGCCGACACGGCCGGCTCCACCGCCGTAATCGCGGCCAGGGCGTCATCGACGACGGACGCCGCGGTCCGTTCGCCTCGCCGCACCGCATCGCGGGTGGCCACGACCGACCCGGGAGGCGCGCTCATCCGATGACTCGCGGGACCTTGAAGAGGCCCGCCTCGGGGGCCGCATCCGGGGCATTGCCGAGCGCAGCGGCCCTGGGCAGCGACGGTCGGGCGTCGTCCGCGCGCTCGTGCGGATCGCCGGCGGTCACGTGTGACATCGCCGCAACGCCCTCGGTGGGCTCGCCCTGGACCTGCCGGACGTACTCCAGGATGTCGGAAAGCTGTCGGCCGAAGAGGGCCACCTCGTCATCGGTCAGCGCCAGGCGGGCCAGCGCCGCGATACGGCGTACTTCCTGGTCGTCGAGCGGGGCCGCGGACATCCCGCGAATCGTACCACGGAAGTTACGCCCGAGCCTTCCCCGACCCGCGTCAACGACGCTACAATGCCACATCCCGCCGTCGAGCCCTGCGGCCGTCCGCTGCTCGACTCCCGCCTTGTGGAGCTCTCGGAGATGACTTACCCCTATTCGGCTGGTGTTCGAATTGCGCGCGCGATCGTGATCGCGGCGGCCGGGCTCGCCGCCGCCTGTCGATCGGACGCGCCAGGCGGCGCGGGCCCCGGTCCCGGAGGCGGCATGCCGGCCATGCCGGTGGAGGTGCGCACGATGGCGACCTCGCGCGTCGAGCACTCGACGGAGTTCATCGGCGTCGTGAAGTCGCGGCGCTCGGTCACCGTGCAGCCCCAGGTCGAGGGATTCGTCACGCGCATCGGCGTCACGGCAGGCACCCAGGTCGGCGCCGGCGCGGTGCTGATGGAGATCGACGCGGGCCGGCAGCAGGCCGCGGTCGCCACGCTCCAGGCGCAGCGCGCGGCGCGGGAGGCCGACCTGGCCTACTGGCGCCAGCAGACCGCGCGGCTCTCGACCCTCCTCGATGCCGGCGCGGTGAGCCGGCAGGACGTCGACCTGGCCGAGTCCACGCTCAAGGCCGGGGAGGCGCAGCTGGCGGCGCTCGACCAGCAGATTCGCGAGCAGCAGGTCGAACTCGGCTACCACCGGGTGCTCGCGCCGGTGGCCGGCGTCGTCGGGGACATCCCGGTGCGGACGGGCGACCGAGTGACGCGGTCCACCGTGCTGACGACCATCGACGACAACCAGGGACTCGAGGTGTACGTCCAGGTGCCGGTGCAGCAGGCGCCGGACCTGGCGAAGGGGCTTCCCGTCCGCCTCGTGGACAACGCGGGGGCCGTCGTGCGCGAAGCCGCCATCACGTTCGTGGCCCCGTCGGTCGATCCGGCCACGCAGTCCGTGCTGGCCAAGGCCGCGCTCGACCGGGCCGACGGTCTGCGCAACGATCAGTTCGTCCGGGCCCGGATCGTCTGGCGCGCGGACGACGCCCTGACCGTGCCCCTCGTGGCGGTCACGCGCGTGAACGGCCAGTACTTCGCGTTCGTGGCCGAACAGGACGGCCAGGCGACCGTGGCGCGCCAGCGGGCCCTGGGGCTCGGGCCGCTGGTCGGCAACGACTACGTCGTGGTGCGCGGTCTCACCGCCGGGGAGCGCCTGATCGTGTCCGGGGTCCAGAAGATCGGCGACGGCATGCCCGTGGCCCCACGCGAGGCCGGCCCGCCGGCCGACGCGACGCCCTCGGCCGGAGGCCGGTAAGGTCTCATGCGTACCGAGCTTTTCATCGGCCGGCCCATTCTCTCGTCCGTGCTGGCGCTCGTCGTCGTCATCGCCGGCGCGATCGCCATCCCCACGCTGCCCATCGCGCGGTATCCGGATCTGGCGCCGCCGTCGGTGACGGTGCTGGCCATCTACACCGGCGCCAACGCGCAGGCCGTCGAATCGGCCGTGACCACGCCGCTCGAACAGGCCATCAACGGCGTCGAAGGCCTGGCGTACCTCCAGTCGTCCAGCACCAACAGCGGCGTGTGCACCATCACGGCCGTCTTCGACATCGGCCGCAATCCCGACCTGGCGGCCATCGACGTCCAGAACCGCGTGAACCAGGCGCTGGGGCGCATGCCGGCCGACGTGCGCACCAACGGCATCACGGTCACCAAGAACACGGCGGGTTTCATGGGCGGCCTCGGCTTCTTCTCCCAGGGCAACCGCTACGACTCGCAGTTCATCTCGAACTACCTCGACCGGTACGTCCGCGACGCCGTGAAGCGGGTGCCCGGGGTGGGCGACGTGATCATCTTCGGCGAGCGCCGCTATGCGATGCGTCTGTGGCTGGACCCCGGCCGGCTCGCCGCCCGCGGGCTCACGGCGAGCGACGTCGTGGGCGCGCTGCGCGAGCAGAACGTCCAGGTGGCCGCGGGCGCGCTCGGCGACGCGCCGGCCTCGGCCGACCAGATGTTCAACCTGAGCGTGCGGGCGCAGGGCCGTCTCACGGAGGCGTCCGAGTTCGCCGACGTGGTCGTGGCGACGGGGAAGGACGGGGCGCTCGTGCGGGTCGGGGACATCGGGCGGGTCGAGCTCGGCGCCGAGAACTACACGTCGAACCTCCGCTTCCTCGGGCTCGAGGCGTCGGGCATGGGCATCGCCCTCCTGCCGACGGCCAACGCCATTGCCGTCTTCGACGGCGTGATGGCCGAGATGCGGCGCATCGAGCGCAACTTCCCGCCCGGGCTCGAGTGGCGGCTCGCCTTCGACAACGTCGTGGTCGTGCGCGAGTCGATCGTCGAGGTGCTCAAGACCCTGGCGGAAGCCCTCGGCCTGGTGGTGCTCGTGATGTTCCTGTTCTTGCAGAACTGGCGGAGCACCATCATCCCCGCGCTCACGATTCCCGTCTCCCTCGTCGGGACCTTCGCGTTCGTCAAGCTCTTCGGCTTCTCGATCAACACGCTGACGCTGTTCGGCATCGTGCTCGCGATCGGCATCGTCGTCGACGACGCGATCGTGGTCGTCGAGAACATCGAGCGGCACATGCGCGAGTACGGCAAGAAGGCGTTCCCGGCCGCCGTCGATGCGATGCGGGAGGTGTTGAGCGCCGTCGTCGTCATCGGCATCGTGCTCGTCGCCGTGTTCGTGCCGGTCGCGTTCTTTCCCGGCACCACCGGCCGCCTCTACCAGCAGTTCTCGCTGACCATCGCGTTCGCCGTCGTCCTCTCGGTGTTCAACGCCGTGACCCTCACACCGGCCCTGGCCGCGCTCCTGCTGGACAAGGAGTCCCACTCCCACGGCGTCTTCTTCACCGCCGTCAACCGCGTGATCGAGTCGGGCACGGCGGCCTACGTGGCGACGGTCCGCTGGGCGCTCGGCTGGAAATGGGTGATGCTCGGCGTCTTCGTCGTGGGCCTCTGGGCCACCTGGGCCGTCTCGCGCGTGGTCCCCACGGCCTTCGTGCCCGACGAGGACGAGGGCTACTTCATCACCATCGTCCAGGCGCCGCCCGGCGCGTCACTGGAGTACACCGACGCGGTGGCGAAGCAGGCCGAGGCCATCCTCTACAAGGATCCGGACATCGCCGCGGCCTTCTCGGTCATGGGCTTCAGCTTCAGCGGGGCCGCGCCGAACAACGGGCTCATCTTCACGGCGCTCAAGAGCTACGAGGAGCGCCGCCGCCCCGATCAGTCGCTGGCGGCCGTGCTGAACCGCGTGCGCGGGCCGCTGTTCGGGCTCACGGGCGCCATCGTCGTGCCCTTCGCCCCGCCGGCCATCCAGGGCCTGTCGGTGTTCGGCGGCTTCCAGTTCGAAGTGCTGGACCAGACGGGCGGCGACATCGCCGGACTGGCCAGCGCGACGCAGGCCCTGGTCGCCCAGGGCAACCAGTCGGGCCAGGTCACGGGCCTCTTCACGAGCTTTCGAGCCGACGACCCGCAACTGCGGGTGGACATCGACCGCGACCGGGCCCGGGCGCTCGGCCTGCCACTGCGCGAAGTCACCGACGCGCTGCAGATCTTTCTGGGGTCGCAGTACGTCAACGACTTCGACTTCAACAGCCGCGCGTACCGTGTGTTCGCGCAGGCCGATCAGCGGTTCCGCGCGTCGCCGGACAACCTGAAGCAGTTGTACGCCCGAACGTCCAGCGGCCAGATGGTGTCGCTCGACTCGGTCGTGCGGGTCAGCGAGACGACGGCGCCCCAGGTGATCAGCCACTTCAACCTGTTCCGGTCGGCCGAGATCACGGGCGCGGCGGCGCCCGGGCGGAGCTCCGGCGAGGCGATGGACGCGATGGGCGCGCTGGCCAGGACCACGCTGCCGCCGGGCTACGACTTCGCGTGGGCGGGACAGTCCCTCGAGGAGATCAAGGCCGGATCGCAGGCGACCTACATCTTCGCGCTGAGCGTCCTGCTCGTGTACCTCGTGCTCGCCGCGCAGTACGAGAGCTGGGTCCTGCCGGTCATCATCCTCCTGGGCGTGCCGCTCGCCGTGCTCGGCGGGCTGGGCGCGCAGTGGGCCCGCGGGCTCGCCAACGACGTCTTCTGCCAGGTCGGCCTCGTGCTGCTCGTGGGGCTGGCGGCGAAGAACGCCATTCTGATCGTCGAGTTCGCCGAGCAGCTCCGCGGCCAGGGCGCGTCGGTGACGGAGGCCGCGGTCGAGGCCGCGCGCATCCGCCTGCGGCCGATCCTCATGACGTCGATGGCGTTCATCCTGGGCGTGCTGCCGCTGGCCTACGCCACCGGCGCCGGCGCGGGCGCCAGGAACTCGGTGGGCACGACCGTCGCGGGAGGCATGCTCGCCTCGACGTTCCTCTCCATCGTGTTCATTCCCGTGCTCTACGTGATCATCCGCACGGCGGTGCCGGGCCGGCCGGCCGACGCCGGCGGGGCGACGGAGGTGGCGCATGGCTAGTCCACGCCGGGCCCGCTGTCTGCTGGTGCTGGTCGCGATGGCCGCCGGCGCCGGGGCGGCGTCTGGCCAGACGCCGCCACTCGAGGTCGTCACATTCGACGAGGCCGTCGCGCGCGCGATCGCCGCGAACCCCTCGGTCGACCGCGCGGCGACCGCGGTGCTCGGGGCGGAAGCCCTGCTGGCGCAGGCCCGCGCCGCCGTCCGGCCCACGGCCGGCGCCTCGGTGGTCACGACCATGCTCGACGCCGCGCGCGGCTTCAGCGGCAACGTCGTCCAGCCGCGCACGCAGTGGGTGCTGGCCGGGTCGGCCGAGGTGCCGCTCCTCGCCTCGGCGCAGTGGGCCGAGCGCGTGCACGCGGCCGACCAGGTCGCCGTCGCGAACGTGGCCGTCCAGGACGTCCGGCGCCAGGTCGCCGTCGCGGCCGGCGAGGCCTACCTCGCCGTCATCGCCCGCAAGCGCCAGCTCGAAGTGAGCGTCCGCGCGCGCGACACGGCGCGCGCACAGCTCGACTTCGCCACCGCGCGCCGCGAGGCCGGCGTCAGCAGCCGGTTGAACGAGCTGCGCGCCGCCCAGGAACTGGCGGTGGACGAGGGACTGGTGGAGCGCGGCGCGCTGGCCGTGCGCCTCGCGCAGGAGGCGCTGGGCCTGCTCCTGGCCTCCGACCGCGCCATGGACGCCGGCGCGCCGCCCGCGTTCGAGACCCCCGCCGGCGACGGGGAGTCGTGGCTCACGGACCGCACGGACATCCGGCTCTTCGACGCGCGGGTCGACGCGGCCGGTCGCGTCGTGGCCGACAGCTGGCGGGACTGGGTCCCCTCGGTCCGCGGCGCATTCGAGCCGCAGTACGTCACGCCGTCCGGACTCTTTCAGCCCTCCGGCACGTGGCGGGCCGTCGTGACCACCACGGTGCCGCTCTTCGACAGCGGACAGCGGCGGGCGGTCAAGGCGCGGCGCCAGGCCGACCTCGACCTGCTGCGCGTCGATCGCCGGGACGCGGAGCTCCGCGCCCGGTCGGAGGTGCGCACCGCGCGGGCGGCGATCGAGGGCGAGACCCGCGCGCTCGAACGGGCGCGCGAAGCGGCGGGCCATGCCGCCGAGGTGCTGCGCATCACCGACGTGGCCTTCCGGGCCGGCGCCACCACGAATCTCGAGCTCGTGGACGCGCAGCGCGGCTCGCGCGACGCCGAATCCGCCGTGGCCGACGCCGAGGACCGCGTCCGGGCGGCGCAGCTCACCCTCCTGGTCGCCCTCGGCCGCTTTCCGGGGTGAACCGCTCCGCGCTGGTCGCGGGACCGGCACCGGCGTAGACTGGCGTCATGGCAGCGCGGCGGCGCCGCGGTCCCGTGGTCTGGCTGGTGATGCTCGCCGGCTGGATGGGCGTCCACAGCCTCGATCTCGGCCGGGACCCCGCTGTGATCGTCTCCTACGCCGAGGCCTTCGATCTGCGTGCCCTCGACGTGTCCGGCCGCCGCCATCCGATCGCCACCTTCGACGGCCGCCGCTGGCTGGCGGCGACCCCGCTCGCGCTCGTCGGTCCGCCGGCACAGGCACCGCCGGCCATCGTCGGGCTCGAGACGACCGACGGCGTGCCGGTCACGACGCTCAGGGTGTTCGCCGTGAGCGGGGAGCCGTGGGCGTGGGCGCGTCGCGCGATCGAAGCGCTCGCGGTACGGGCAGCGGACCTGGGCGACCGGCGGCTGACCGAGGTGTCGATGTACGTCCCGGCCGGCGCCGGCGGATACCCGGTGTTCGTCGATCTGGTGGTGCGGACCCCCGAACCGTCCTTCCGGGGCGCGGTCGTCGGGGGCTGGGTGCTGGCGGTCGACGGCGCCGAGCCCGTGGTGCTCGGCGCCCGGACGACCACGTTCTCCAGCTACGACGCGCTCGTGGCCGTGCCCCGCCGGCATCCGCTCGGCGTCGCCGTCGCCGGCCGCGGCGGCGACCAGACGTGGGTCATGTACCGACGGGACGTGAAGGGCGATGCGTTCGAGCTCGCGGGCGTGGGCCGCCGCGGCGTCGTCGAGCACCCGCCGATTCCGCGGGGGCCGTCGTAGCCGCCTGCGCGGGCCGCTACTGCACGAGCAGCAGGTCGATGTCGAAGACGAGCGTGGCGTTGCCGGGAATGGAGCCGTTGCCCGACTGACCGTACGCCAGCTCCGGCGGGATGACGAGCCGCCGCTGTCCCCCCACCCGCATGCCGGCCACGCCGCGATCCCAGCCGGCGATGACCTGGCTGCCGCCCAGCAGGAACACGAAGGGCGTGCGGCCGATGCTGGTGTCGAACTGCGCCCCCTTGTTGTCCGTGGCCGTCGCCGAATAGAGCCAGCCGGTGTAGTTCACGGTGACCCGCTGGCCGTTCTGGGCCACCGCGCCCGTCCCGACGCGCAGGTCGGTGGACGTGAACGGCACGTTGGCCGGCGTGACGGTGGACGGCGAGGTGCCGTTGTCGCCGCCGCACGCGGCGGTGACACAGAGGACGGGCAGGACCAGCAGGAATCGTCGGACCATCGGAATCTCGCAACAGGCGCGCGCCTCAGTATACCGGGGGGAGCTCTTCCGGCGCGGGCGGCGGACACAGCCAGATGCCCGGCACGAGCTGTTCACCGGCCGGGCACGTGACGGTCCGGAGCATCTGCGCGTGGGCCGCGCGTGCGCGTGCCGCGTACTCGTCGATCCGGTGAATCGAGGTGGACGCGACGACCACGTGCTCCGCCGAGCGGAAGCTCACGAGATACGCGAGACGGAACTCGCCCCACAGCTCGCGGATGCCGCGCTCCTCCAGGAGCCGCACCAGCGTGCCCCGGTGGTCCGGCCATCGTCCGCTCGAGACCTCGCGGGCGAGGGCGCGGTAGTCGAGGGCGCTGGCCCAGCACCAGACGCAGACGGCCGCGGCAAGGCCGGCCCGCACCTCCCGCCGCGACCTGCTGAGGCCCGCCAGGATCACGCCCGTTGGCACGAGCAGGACCAGGAGGTCGTAGCGCAGCGAGTTGTAGCTGATCTGGGAGCAGGCGACGAGCCAGTAGGTCAGGAGGGAGACGAGGCCGGTCAGCACGAGGAACCACGGGAGCGCGGTGCCCGGAATCGTGCCGCCGGCGTCTGCGCCTTCCGCGGGCCGGCGGCGTCCCGCCCACGCGGCGGCGAGCGACGCCAGCGACAGCACCAGGACCCACGGGCCGATGGCGGGATTCCCGTGCCAGATGCCGCTGCTGATGCCGGCCTCGACCGCCGGGGCGGAGAGGCCGCCCATCATGAGCGGCACGTGCTCGGACAACAGCAGGTCCGCGCGGCTCGCCCAGCGCGTCGGGTCGAGGCAGAACTGGGCCGCGACCGCATCGCCGCCCGAGATGTCCAGCGCGGCCGGGCGGGCCATCGTGCCGGGCCCGAACATCGCCGCGAAGGGCCTGATCGCGTCGAGGCTCGCCGACACCGCCACGGCCAGGACGCCGGCGATGGCCCAGCGCTCGCGCACCGCCGGCAGCCGCCACCCGCCGTGGAGGATGCCCACGGCGAAGAGGGCAGCCACCGGGTAGGCCGTGAGCTGCCGCTGCGCGATCGTCACCGCGAGCACGATGCCAAAGAGCCATCGCCGTTCGCGCGTGACCCACAGGAGCAGCGTGGCCAGGAGGGGCTCGACGTTGCCGCCCATCGCCTCCAGGACGCGGGTGCCCGGCACCATTGGCGGCACGATGAGCGGCAGCGCGCCGGCCAGCGCGACCACCGGGCGCAGGCCGAGATCGCGGTGCGCGCTCCAGACGAGCAGCAGCACGGCCAGGACGTTCATGGCGACCACGGGGATCTTGAGCGCGGCCTCGGTCGGTCCCAGCAGCCACATCACGGGCACGGCGAGGTAGGCCTCGAGCGCCGGCAGGTAGCTCTGTCCGTAGAAGAAGAGCGGAAACGCGCGTCCTTCGCTGATGTGCTTGGCCATCAGCCCGACGATCGCCTGGTCCGCGTCGAAGCGGACGCCGGGCGCCATGAACAACGCGCCCCGGGCCGCGACGAGGACCGCCGCCGCCACCAGACACCACGCCAGCTCACGTCGATGGGCCATGTTCTCCGTCGTCAGCGTCGCCGCGGCGGCGATCGTGCAGGGGCGCGGATAGAATACCCGCGCCATGGGCCGCCGGACGACCGACGGGGCGCTTGCCGTGCTGGCGGCGGTCGCGGTCGCGACAGCGGTTGCGGGCGGGCCGCATCCGCCGGCGCCTCCGTTCCTGCCGTACGGCAATCAGGCTGGCTACGATGCAGCCACCAGCGCCGCGCTGGTGACTGTCGAGCCGGTGGTGCACGCGCCGTGGCGCGGGCTGCCCTCCACGCCGGCGTCCGCGGGATCCGCTGCAGCCATGGCCCTGGCCTTCTGGGCCGCCTGCCGCGCACTCGGCGCCTCGCGCGCCGCGACGGTTGTGACGCTGGCGGCGCTGGTCAGCCGGCCGGGCCCACGCGCGCTCGTCGCGGCGGTGTCGCCTGTGACCCTGGCGGTCGCCGGCGGCTGGGCGGCCCTCGCGCTGCCCGCTGGCCTCGCCGCCACGCGCGCGGCGGTCGTCCGTCTTCTCGCGCTCTTCGGCGCCGTGGCGGCGTGGCCGCCGATGGCGGTCATCGTCCCGCTGGTGGCCGCCCGCGCGTGGCCGTCGAAGCACCGGGGCGCGGCCGCGGCCGTGGTCGTGGCGATGCTCGCGGGCGCGGTCGCCGGGGCGTGGCTGTGGGCCGACGCGGCCTCGGCGGCGTCGGCCGCGCCCGTGCCGCTGGGCGACGTGTGGCGCGTGGTCTTCACCCGCCGCCCGCGCGGCGCAAGCCCGTACGCGTGGCCCCCGATCACGGCCAGCCGCCTGCCATTGGCCCTCATGGCCCTGGGCCTCGTGGCGTGGTGGGCACACGGCGGCCGCACATGGCGCGGACCCGTCGTGGCCGCCCTCGCGGTGGGGCTCGCCGCGGCCTTCCCGCCGGCCTGGTGGCCGGAACTGGCGCAGGCCGCGTACCTCATGGCGTGGCCGCTCGCGGCCCTCGGCCTGACGTGGCTCGCGAACCGGGCCGCGCGCGCCGGACGGGTCGCGGTCCCCGCCGTGCTCGGCGCCGTGCTGATCGGCGGCGGCGTGTCCGCGAGCGTCCGCCACATAGAGACGGCCGAAGAGACGCGCTTCGCGGCCGCGTTCGCCGAGGTCGTGCAGGCGGCCCGGCGCGATGCGCCGGATGCCGCGTTCGTCGCGGAGGACGTCCGCGTCGACTCGGCGCTCGTCGCGGTGACCGGCCGCGCGGCCGGCTCGCGGGTCCGGCCCGATCCCGGGGCGGTCGACGCCCTCGCGGCGGCGGGACACCCGGTGCTCGCCGGCCCGCAGGGGCGCACCGGCCTCGAGCTCTGGGGCATGCGGTTCGTCCAACGGGCCGTGGTCGAGTCGCCAGGGCCCTGGCCCCTGGCCCTCCGGATCGGCCGCCTCACGTGCGCGCGGGTGGCCGGCACGTGGCACGCGTTGACGGCGCTCGAATCGACCGGTCGGCTCGGCGTGCACCTGCCAGCGGCGAACGGTCATCTCGAGGTGCTGGTGGCGGGCGCGGAACCCTCCGCCGTCGCGATCACGCTGCCCGACGGCCGCGCGCGCGGCCAGGTCGCGCCGGTGCCCGCGGGCGTGATGGGCGCGTCCATCGCGGCCGCGGCTTCGCCGACGGCGGTCCCCGTGCTCGCCTCGCTCGATGCCAGCCCTGAGGTGGAGACTTCCGCCGTCGTGGCGCTCGGCGGGCGCCTTCCGGCCGCCGTCCGCTTCGTGTCCGCCGGGGACGTGGCGGCCACCGCGACGGTCTGCGCCGCGCCGCTGTCGCGCGAGGACCCGGCCGGACCGGCGGGCGACGGGCGCCTGGCGCTCGATGACCCCGCGTATTTCGCGGGCGGCTGGCACGGCGCCGAGGGGCGCGGCCGGGACGCCTTCCGGTGGACGTCGGCACGCGCCGTGCTGCTCGTGCCGGCGTCGGGCCCGCATGACGTGCGCATCGAGATCGACGCCCGGCCGGCCGCCGCGCGTGCCGACGCGCCCGTGCAGGTGACGGCGATCGTGAACGGGAGGCCGGCCGCCGAGGCCGCCTTGGCGGGCGCCGGCACGCTGGCGTGGGCGGTACCAGCCGCGATCTGGACCGACGGCGTGAACGAGATCGTGCTGACGGTGTCCCGGACCCGGCGGCCGTCAGACGACGGCGACCACGACACCCGCGTTCTGGGGCTCAGGGTCGATGGGATCCGGGTGTCGGGAGGTCGGCGCCAGGACTAGGACGGCGGCCTGGGACCGGGCGCAAGAGAAAGGCGCGGCGGGAGCCTCCGCTCCCTGCCGCGCCATCCCTGCGTGCGCGAACGCTCGTTGGTCCCCGGTCCCGGTTCGCTTGGTCCCTGGTCCCCGGTCCCCGGTCCCTCCGCAGTTCTACTTGATGAAGAGCATCTCCCGATAGGTGGGGAGCGGCCAGGTGGCGTGCGGCATCATGAGCTCGAGCTGATCGCCGAGATCCCGCAGGCGGCCCATCGCCGGGACCACCTTGTCGCGCATGAATTTGGCGTGCTTCTCGGTCGAAGCCGCCGAGTGTTCCAGCGCCGCCTCGAGCGCCACGGTCTGCGCTTTGAAGAGGTCGATCGTCCTGACGAGCTTCGCGAGGACCTTCTTGCCCTCCCGCGTCGCGATGCCCGCCTGCCGCGCGGCCGTCACGCTGGCGCCCACGGCGCGCAGGTAATCGAACGCGGCGGGCAGGATGTACCGGTTGGCCATCAGCGTCATCAGCTGGGCCTCGATGTTGATCGTCTTGTTGTAGGTCTCGACGTTGACCTCGTAGCGCGCGTGAAGCTCCCGCTCGGTGAGGACCTTGAACTTCTCGAAGGTCTTCACGACCAGCGGCGTCACGAGTTCGGGCAGGGCGTCCACGGTGTTGCGGTGGTTCAGCAGGCCGCGCTTGCCGGCCTCCTTCTGCCACTCCTGGGAGTAGCCGTTGCCGTTGAAGATGATGCGCTTGTGCTTCTTGATGGTGGCCTTCAGCAGCGCGGCCACCGCCGTCTCGAGCGTCTCGCCCTTGGCGAGCGCCGCTTCGAGCTGTCCGCACATGACGTCGAGCGACTCGGCCACGGCCACGTTCAGGCACGTGGACGGGAACGCGACGCTCTGGTTCGACGACACGGCCCGGAACTCGAACTTGTTGCCGGTGAAGGCGAACGGCGACGTGCGGTTGCGGTCCCCGGCGTCGCGCGGCAGCTTCGGCAGGACCGACACGCCGATGTCGAGCACCCCGCCGGCCTTCGTGGACTTCGCGCCGCCCTTTTCGACCTGCTCGAAGATGTCCGTGAGCATGTCGCCGAGGAAGATCGACAGGATGGCCGGCGGCGCCTCGTTCGCGCCCAGCCGGTGGTCGTTGCCGGCGCTGGCGATGCTCATCCGCAGCAGGCCCTGGAAGGTGTCCACCGCGCGGATCACGGCCGTGCAGAAGAACAGGAACTGCATGTTGTCGTGCGGCGTCTCGCCCGGGTTCAGCAGGTTGTTCCCGAAGTCGTCGCCCATGCTCCAGTTGACGTGCTTGCCGGAGCCGTTGACGCCGGCGAACGGCTTCTCGTGCGTCAGGCACGCGAGCCCGTACTTCGGCGCGATGCGCTTGAGCGTCTCCATCGTCATCATCTGATGGTCGGTGGCGACGTTCGCGCTCTCGAAGATCGGGGCCAGCTCGTACTGTGACGGGGCGACCTCGTTGTGGCGCGTCTTGATCGGGACGCCGACCTTGTACAGCTCGGTCTCGCACTCGGCCATGAAGGCCAGCACGCGCTCTGGAATCGACCCGAAGTACTGGTCCTCGAGCTCCTGGCCCTTCGGCGGCCGCGCGCCGAAGAGCGTGCGCCCCGCGTTGATGAGGTCCGGCCGGTTGTAATAGAAGTGCCGGTCGATCAGGAAGTACTCCTGCTCGGGGCCGCACGTGGCGGTGACGCGCGTCGCGGGCACTCCGAAGAGGTTCAGCGCCCGGGCGGCCTGCGCCGAGAGCGCCTCCATCGAACGCAGGAGCGGGGTCTTCTTGTCGAGCGCCTCGCCGGTCCAGCTGACGAACGCCGTCGGGATGACGAGCGTGGCGGAGTTGCCGGCCACGAACAACCACGGCGGGCTCGTCGGATCCCACGCGGTGTAGCCGCGGGCCTCGAACGTGCTGCGCATGCCGCCCGACGGGAAGCTCGAGGCGTCGGGCTCGCCCCTCACGAGTTCCTTGCCGCTGAACTCGGCGATCGAGTGGCCGTCCTTGGTGGGCGAGAAGAACGCGTCGTGCTTCTCGGCCGTGATGCCGGTCATGGGCTGGAACCAGTGCGTGTAGTGCGACGCGCCGTGCTCGACCGCCCAGTCCCTTAGCGCCGAGGCGACGGCGTCGGCCGTGGACATCTCGAGCGGCGTCCCCTTGGTGACCGTGGCCCGGAGCGCCTGGTAGACCGCCTTGGGCAGGCGGGCCTGCTGGACCGCCTCGTTGAAGACCAGCGAGCCGTAGATGTCGGCCACGCGGGCAGGGGTCTGGGTGGCTCGACCCTCATGCATTGCCCATCGGCGCATGTGGTCAACGGCGGCGCTCAGCGTCTCGGATCCCATGAATATGTGACTCCTATAGGGAAGTGGGTGGCGAGGACGTCGCATTATGGTCCGCATTGAACGCAGTCGCAACAGTAAAACGCACGTTAACTGTCGAAATTAGACATTCAAATGCAATACAGGCACAAAAATAGAGTCAATGACAAAATTGTAACAATGGCACGCGTGAAGCGACGGCTGGGCGGTCCCCGCGGTGCCGGGCCGGTCCGGGTGGAGGTGGGCTACAGCGGGGGCACGACGCGCCGGAGGGCGCAGTCGGCCTGAGGAGCGGGGTAGGAGGCGCCGGTGGCGGCCGAATAGGCCAGGTCGGCCAAGAGCGCGTATCCGCGGTCGTTCGGGTGGAACCCGTCGCTCGAGAAGTTGGTCGGGTCGAGCACCCGCGCGTCGCACAGCAGATCCACGACGTGGACGTTCGGGCCGGCCAGCGCGTTCGCGCGCTCGCTGAGGCCGACCGCGATGCGCTGCAGGATCTGGCGTTCGAACTGGGTGTTGCGCGCGACGTAGGGGGCGCCGGCCAGGTTGGGCAGGTTGAGCAGCACGATTCGAGGGTTCGACGCCCGCGCCCGGATCTGCGCCAGCAGCGCGGCGTAGTCGTCTCCCCACTGCCGCACCTGCTGATCGATGTAGGCGCGGAAGTCGTCGCCGCCAATCTGATTCCGCACCGCCGTGGCGATCGTGTTCGCGTCGTTGCCGCCGGCGAAGACCGTCACGATCGTGCTGTCGCGGGCCGTGAAGGGCGCCTGGTTCGTGAGGAAATTGCCGAGGTGATCGCGGCCGACGCGCTGGCCGAGGGCGACAATCGTGGGACTCAAAACGGCGCTGGGCACGCTGAGGTTCGTCAGCGTGGCCTCGCCGTCCTGCTGCAGGCGGCGGTGCAGCCGCTGCACCCAGCCCATGCCGTCGCTGCACGGCACGAAAGGCACGCAGACGACGCTGCTGCCCACGCCGGCGCCGTCGCTCGCGCCGATGGCCGTATAGCTGACGGCTCCCGTCGGCGTCGGTCCGGTGGGGGAGTCCTTGGAGGCCTTGCTGCACGCCGCCAGGAAGACGGTGAGGACGCAGGCGGCCAGGAGCGACGCGGAACGCATGACGGAGATCGTGTGCAAGGTTGATGCCCCCGGCCGCGCCGGACCCCTCCAGGTCTTCTCGGTCGGCCGCCCGGCCGCCATTACAATGCGCTGACGAGTTCGGCCGACGAGATGACGGACCTTGCCGCCCGCCCGTGGACCCGGTTCTATGCCCCGGAGACCGCGCCCGACCTGCCACCGCCTGCGTGGCCGACGGTGGCGGCGCTGGTCCGCGACGCCGCGGCCCGCCATGCGTCGCGTGAGGCGTTCACCCTGCTCCTGCCCGACGGCACGCGGGGGTCGCTGACCTTCGCCGAGGCCGACCGCCTGTCGGATGCCTTCGCCGTGTACCTGCGCGAGGTGGCGGGCTTCTCGGCCGGCGATCGGATCGCCGTCCAGATGCCGAACTGCCTGGCCTACCCGATCGTCGTCTTCGGCGCCCTGAAGGCGGGGCTCGTCACCGTCAACACGAACCCGCTCTACACGGCGCCCGAGATGGAGCACCAGTTCGCCGACAGCGGGGCGACCGGGCTCGTGGTGATCGATCTGTTCGCCGATCGCGTGTCGCAGGTGCTGCCGAAGACGGGCATCAAGACCGTGGTCGTCGTGACGGTGGCCGACCTGCTGCCCCTGCTGACGCGGACGCTCGTGCGGGTGGTGCAGCGGTACGTGAAGAAACAGGTGCCTCCTGCAGCGTTCCGATACACGACGTTCCATGCCGCGCTGGCGGCCGGGAGGCGGCGGATCGGCGCGGGGGCCGATCCCCGGCTGTACCTCGACGGCGTGTCGAGCGACCGCGTGGCCTCGCTGCAGTACACCGGCGGCACGACCGGCGTGAGCAAGGGCGCCATGCTCACCGAAGCCAACCTCGTCGCGAACATCACGCAGTCGATCGAGGTGTGGAAGCCGGGCGTCGTCGAGGGCCACGAGACGGTCGTGACGGCCCTGCCCCTGTACCATATCTTCGCGTTCACGGCGAACCTCATGGTCTTCTTCGCGTTCGGGGGGCGGAACATCCTTATCCCCAGTCCCCGGCCGCTGGCCAACCTGAAACAGGCCCTCACCACCGAGGGCGCCACGTGGTTCACGGGCGTCAACACCCTCTTCGCCGGGCTCATGCACGAGCCGTGGTTCCGCGAGCACACGGGCTTCACTCTGAAGGGCACCGTCGCCGGGGGCATGGCGCTCGTGCCGGCCGTCGCCGACCGGTGGGAGGCGATGACGCGCACGCCCATCTACCAGGGTTACGGCCTGACCGAGACGTCGCCGGTCGTGTCCCTGGTGCCGTTCCATCGCAACAAGCGGGACTCGATCGGCGCGCCGGTGCCCGGGACCGACATCCGCATCGTGGACCCCGACGGCCAGGACGTGCCCGCGGGGCAGCCGGGCGAGCTGCTGGTGAAGGGGCCGCAGGTGATGGCCGGGTACTGGCAGCGGCCCGACGAGACGGCCCGGGTGCTGCGGGGCGGCTGGCTGGCCACCGGCGACATCGCCACCGTCGACGAGGATGGCTACGTCTACATCGTCGACCGCAAGAAGGACATGATCCTGGTGAGCGGCTTCAACGTGTACCCGAACGAGGTCGAGGCCGTGATCGCCGCGCATCCAGGCGTCGCGGAAGTGGCCGTCATCGGGACCCCCGACGCCGCGAGCGGCGAGACCGTCTGCGCGTTCGTGGTGCGGCGCGACCAGGCCCTCACCGAGGAGGCGCTGCGCGACCATTGCCGCCAGTCCCTCACCGCCTACAAGGTGCCGCGCGTGGTGCGCTTCCGCGACGAGCTGCCGAAGTCGCCCGTCGGCAAGGTTCTTCGCAAGGACCTCCGCGACCTCGCCACCGGGCGCTGACCCCCGATGGACCCCGTCTGCCATACGCTGACCGGCCTCGCCGTGGGGCAGGCCGGCCTGAAGCGGCGCACGCCGCTGGCCCTCGTCACGCTCGCCCTCGCCGCCAACGCCCCCGACATCGACGTCGGCGTCTTCGCCACCGACACGCTCGCGGTGTCGTTCCGGCGGGGCTGGACCCACGGACCGCTGGCGATGGTGGTCCTGCCGGTGGCGCTCGCTGCGATCGTCGCCGCCGCGGATCGCCTCCGCCGCCGCCGCCGGCCCGCCGCCCCCGCCGCAGTGCCTTCCCAGCTCCTGCTCGTGGCGGCGCTGGGCACGTGGTCCCACCCGCTCCTCGACTACATGAACAGCTACGGCATCCGGCTCCTGATGCCGTTCTCGCCTCGCTGGTTCTACGGCGATGCGCTCTACATCGTCGATCCGTGGCTGTACCTGCTGCTGGGCGGCGGGCTCGCGATGGCCGCGGCGGCACGCCGGCGGGGCGGCGACGGCCGCCGCGCGGCCCGTCTCGCGCTCGCCGCCGCCGGCCTGTATGTGGCGCTCATGTTCGGCTCGGGCCTGTGGGCGCGGCAGGCGGTGGCCGCCGGACTGACGCGGGCGGGGCGGCCGTCTGCCCGGTTCATGGTGACGCCGGTGGCCGTGAACCCGTTCCGGCGCGAAGTGATCGTCGATCTGGGCGATCGCTACGAGAAGGGGTTCATCGCGTTCCAGCCGGCGCCCGTGTTCCGGCCGGCCGGCTACGGCGTGGAGGTCGGCGCCGACCACCCGGCCGCGCGCGCCGCCGCCACCACCGATCGTGGGCGGCAGTTCCTGCGCTGGTCGCGTTTCCCGTTCTTCGTCGTCGACACGACGGCGGCGGGGACCGTGGTGACCATCAACGACGCGCGCTACTCGGGCCCGTCCGGGCAGGACGGGTGGGCCGGCGTCCGCATTCCCGTGCCGCCGGGCCGGCCCTGACCGCGGGCCGGGGCCTACAATGAGGGCGATGCGTCGCCAGCCGCTGCTGCTCCCGATCGCCGTCTTGACCCTGGCGTTCGGCGCCGCGGCCGGCGCGTGGGGCTTCCCCGCGCACCGGCACGTCGCCGACCGCATGATCGCGCTCCTGCCCGCGCCGCTGCGGCCGCTCTTCGAGGCGCGCCGCGCGTTCATCGTCGAGCGGTCGATCGACCCCGATCTGTGGCGCAACGTCGGCTGGGAGGACGAGCCGCCGAACCACTTCCTGGACCTCGACTACGACCAGTACGGCGCGTATCCCTTCGACGCGCTGCCGCGCGCCTACGACCAGGCGGTGGAGAAGTTCGGCCGGGCGGTCGTCGACTCGCAGGGTCGTCTGCCGTGGCGCGTCGCCGAGTTCTACGGCCGTCTGGAGCGCGCGTTCCGCTCCCTGGGGCGTCCGTCGCCCTCGCCGTACGTCCTCGACGACATCGCCCTGTACTCGGCCATCCTCGCCCACTACGTCAGCGACGGCCACGTGCCCCTCCACGCCGTCAGGAACTACGACGGCCAGCTGACCGGCCAGCCCGGCGCCCACTCGCGGTTCGAGGCCGAGCTCTTCGAGCGCTACGCCGGCGAGCTGTCCGTGATGCCGACGCCGCGGCCTCCCGTGCTCGAGCCCCGTGACGAGATGTTCCGAATCCTGCTGGAGAGCAACCGCCTCGCCGACCGGGCGCTCGCCGCCGACCGGGCGGCCGCGGCGGGCCGCGAGTACTACGACGACGGCTTCTTCGCCGCCTTCAAGGCCGGGGCCTTTCCGATCCTCGACCAGCGCGTGGCCGACTCCACGGCGGCGATCGCGGCCTTCATCGCCGGCGCCTGGGAACGTGCGGGCAGGCCGGCCGTGCCGACCACGCTGCCCCGCGCACCCCGCCGCATCGCGAAGCCGGCGGCGCCGCCTGTCCCCTGAACCGCGGAGGCCGCTGCTGCGTCCTCAGATCATGGACGTCTTCCTCATCCCGATCGCCCCCGATCGGTACGAGCCGTACTTCGAGCCCGAGGACGACGCCCCGCCGCAGGTCGAGGAGGGCCAAGGCTGGTTCGCCCGCCTGCGCCGCCGGTTCGCCGAGATGCTCCGGGAAGCCGAAGCCGAGCGGCACCGCCGGCACGCGGCGGCGCCCGGGCCGCCCGCCGGCCTCGCGGCCCGGTTCCGGCAGACGGTCATGCGGTGGATCGTGGAGCGCGCCGCCGAACAGCGGCTCCTGTGGCACCTGCGCACGGCGACCGCCGCCAGCCTGCACGCCCCCGACGACCTGTCCGACGCCGACGCGCTCGGGGTGCTCCGCTCGGGCATGCGGCGCGACATGGAACGCCACCGCCGCTGGTTCGCCGTCCACTTCATCGGGCTGTGCGCGTCGCTGGCACTCGTGCTGATCCCGGGGCCGAACCTGGTCGGTTATCTCCTGACGTTCACGACAGTCGGTCACCTGCTCGCGTGGCGCGGGGCCTCACAGGGGCTGGCGCGCGTCACGTGGACCGTCGTGCCGAACGCCACGCTCAGCGAACTGCGGGAGGTGGAGACCTCGCCGTCGCCGGAGCGTGAGTCCCGCGTGCGCGAGGTCGCCGGACGGCTCGGGCTCAGGCACTTGAGCACGTTCGTCGCGCGCCTGGCCGTTCCACCCGCGTGATAGGCTTCCGCGCGTGACGCTTCGCGAGCTGGCCGGCCGGATCGGCGCGCGTCTCGACGGCGACGGCGACGCCGAAGTGGTCCGCGTGGCCGGCCTGGAGACCGCCGGCCCCGGCGACGTGACGTTCCTGGCCAGCGCCGCGTACCGTGCGGCCGTCGCCTCCACCAAAGCCACGGCCGTCATCACCGGGGTCCATGGTCCGGACGCCCCCTGTGCGGTCCTGCGCGTCGCCGATCCGTACCTGGGCTTCGCGCTGGCGGCGCAGGCCCTGGCCCCGCCCTCGGTCCTGCCGGCGGGGCGGCATCCGACGGCCGTCGTCGGAGCCGATGCGGTCCTCGGGGAGGCCGTGGGCCTGGGACCCTACGCCGTCATCGGGCCCGGCGCCCAAGTGGGCGCCCGCACCGTCGTCGATGCGCACGCCGTCATTGGCGCCGGCGCCGAGATCGGCCCGGACTGCGTCATCCACGCGCACGTCTCGATTCGCGAGCGCTGCCGCCTGGGCGCCCGCGTGGTCGTGCAGAACGGCGCCGTCATCGGCGCCGACGGCTTCGGCTTCGCCCGCCGACCCGACGGCACGCACGAGAAGATCCCGCAGACGGCCCCGGTCGTGATCGAGGACGACGTGGAGATCGGCGCCAACACGACCATCGATCGTCCGGCCGTCGGCGAGACGCGGATCAAGGCGGGCGCGAAGATCGACAACCTCGTGCAGGTCGCGCACGGCGTCGTCATCGGCGCCCGGACCCTCCTGGCGGCGCAGGTCGGCATCGCCGGCAGCACGACCGTGGGCGACGACGTGATCCTCGGCGGCCAGGTCGGGGTGGCCGGTCACATCGAGATCGGGGCCGGCGTGAAGGCCACGGGACAGACGGGCATCACGAATTCCATCCCTCCGGGCCTCTTCGTGTCCGGCCTGCCGGCCATCGACAATCGCGAATGGCGGAAGGCCTCCATTCTCGTGGGCCGGCTCCCCGAGCTCAGGCGTCAACTGCTCGAGCTCGAGCGCCGCCTGGCCGCCCTGGAGCGGCCGGCCGGGGACGCCGACACCCCCGTGCCATAATCGTTCTACCCGTATGAAAAGCCTCGTCTCGCGCGTCGTCCCGGTCCTCAGGCGCCGCGCGCTCGCGGCCGTCGTCGTCGCCCTCGCCGCGGGGGCCGCATGGTGGGCGCCGCTCGACGCCGCGGTCGCGCCGCCCAAGCTGCAGTACCAGCGCTTCACCCTGCCGAACGGCCTCACGGTGATCTTCCACACCGACCGCTCGACGCCGATCGCCCACGTGCAGATCTGGTATCACGTCGGCTCGAAGAACGAGCGGCCCGGCCGGACCGGTTTCGCTCATCTCTTCGAGCACATGATGTTCAAGGGCTCGAAGAACGTGGAGCCCGAGCAGCACACGTCGATCGTCTCGTCGGTCGGCGGACGCGCCAACGCCTACACCAACGAAGACACGACCGTGTACTGGAACACCGTGCCGTCCCAGTACCTGCCCCTGGTGCTGTGGATGGAGGCGGATCGTCTCGGGTCGCTCCGCATCGACGAGCAGACGTTCGTCAGCGAGCGCGAGGTGGTGAAGGAAGAACGGCGGATGCGCGTGGACAACCAGCCGTTCGGCAACCTCAACGAGCTGCTCTACGCCCACGCCTTCACCACCCATCCCTACAAGAACCCCGTGATCGGCAGCATGGCGGACCTCGACGCGGCGACGATCGAGGACGTCCGGGCGTTCTTCGACACCTTCTATATCCCGGCCAACGCCACGCTGGTGGTCGCCGGCGACTTCGACATCGCCGAGACGACCGATCTCATCACCCGCTACTTCGGCCGGATTCCGGCCGGCGCGGGCAAGGTGCCGCGCGACATCGCGATGGAGCCAACGCCCGTGAAGGAAACCCGGGTGACGCTGCAGGAGAACTGGCCCCTGCCGGCGGTCGTCGTGGCCCATCACATCACCTACGACGGCCACCCCGACTCGTATCCCCTGCACGTGCTGGCCAAGATCCTGAGCGACGGCGACAGCTCGCGCATCCACCGCAGCCTGGTCTACGAGAAGCGGCTGGCGGTCGCGGCCTTCGGCAGCGCGAACCTGATCGAGCACCCCAACCTCTTCTATACGGTCGCCCTCGTCGCCCCGGGGCAGTCCCCCGACGCGGTGGAGCAGGCCCTCATCGCCGAGCTCGACAAGGTGGCGGCCAGCGGCGTCACGGACCGGGAACTCCAGCGCGCCAAGAACCAGTTCGCCCGCGACTACATCCTCATGCGGGAGACCGTGCAGAACAAGGCCCAGGTCCTGGCGCACGCCGAGGTGTTGCACGCCGATCTCTCGACGGCCGACGGCGAGTTCCAGATCTTCCAGAACATGTCCAAGGCCGACGTCCAACGGGTGGCCAAGACCTACTTCACGCCCGCCTCCCGCGTGGTCCTGCACGTCATGCCCAAGAACGGGGGCACCCGCCCATGAGCCGCCGCGCCTTCCACGTCGTGCAGTCGTCGCTCGTCGTCTCCATCGCCGTCCTCGTGGGGGCGGTGGCGCTGTCGGCCGGCCAGGCGCCGCGCCCGGCCGATGCCCTGCGCTGGCCCACCGAGCGCCCCCCGCGTCCGCTGGCGGCCAAGCCGGTCAAGTTCCCGCCGTACGAAATCCGCACGCTGGCCAACGGGCTCCAGGTGGTGCTCGTCAGCCAGGACGAACAGCCGATCGTCAGCGCGCGAATGCTCATCCGCGCCGGGGCCGCGCAGGATCCCAAGGGCAAGGAGGGCCTGGCGATGCTCGCCGCCGCGCTCCTCGACCAGGGCACGGCCGCCCGGTCGGCCGCCCAGATCGCCGAGGAGATCGACTTCATGGGCGGCATCCTCGGCACCGGCGCCGGCAGCGATCTCACCAACGTCTACACGGTGAGCATGAAGGACGGCCTGGGCCAGGCCCTGGACCTGATGGCCGACGTGGTGCTGCATCCCGCCTTCGCGGATTCCGAGATCGAGCGGCAGCGCTCCCAGGCCATGTCGTCGCTGGCGGTGGCGGCCGACGATCCCGACACGGTCGCGTCGCAGGTCATCGAGCGGCTGGTCTTCGGGTTCCACCCGTACGGGATGCCGTCGGGCGGCACGGCCGAGTCGCTGGCCGCGCTGACGCGCGCCGATTTCGTCGCCTTTCACAAGACGTGGTTCCTGCCGAACAACGCCCTCATCGCGATCGTCGGCGACGTGACGCCTGACGAGGGCTTTCGCCAGGTGGAGCGGGTGTTCGGCGCGTGGGCGAAGGGCACCGTGCCCGCCATCGCGCCGGTGGAGCCGCCGCCTCCCGTGAAGCGGCTCATCGTCATCGACAAGCCGGGCGCCGTGCAGACCGAAATCCGCGCCGGCCACGTCCTCTTCGCGCGCAAGCACCCCGATCATCTGGTCATGGATCAGGTGGTGAAGATCCTCGGCGGCGAAGGCGGGAATCGCCTGCAGCAGGTGCTGCGCTCGCAGAAGGCCCTCACGTACGGCGCATCGGCCGATCTCGACGCCTACAAGCAGACGGGCGCCGTCATCGCCGAGACGGACACGCGCACCGAGGCGACCGTCGAGGCGGTGCGGACGGTCGTGGACGAGTTCTACCGGCTCCAGCGCGAACGCGTGTACGAGGGCGAACTGCGCGGGGCCCAGGACTTCCTGGCCGGCAGCTTCCCGCTCTCGATCGAGGAGCCGGACGCCATCGCCAGCCGCGTCCTCAATCAGCTCTTCTACGAACTGCCGCTGGACGACCTCCCGGCCTATCCAGAGCGGGTCCGGTCGGTCACGGTGGACGACGTGCAGCGCGTGGCCAAGGCGTGGCTCAAGCCCAGCCAGCTCTCGGTCGTGCTCGTGGGCGACGCCGACCGGTTCATCAAGGACCTGGAGGGCGCGGGCTTCTCGAACATCGAGCGCATTCCCATCAACCAGCTCGACCTCACTGCCGCCGACCTGCGGAAGGCCCGGCCCGGCGCGCGGCCCTAGTCGCCGCCCCGCACCGCCCGTGGACCGCATGCTGCGGGTGATGGTCTCGTGCGGCGAGCCCTCCGGCGACACCTACGCCGGGGCCCTCGCCCGTGCCGTCGGCGAGCAGGCCCCCGGCACCGACGTCTTCGGCTTCGGCGGTCCGCAGTGCCGGGCGGCCGGCGTACGCCTGGTGGGCGACTACGCGGGGCTGTCGGTCACGGGCCTGACCGAGGCGCTCCGCGTGTTGCCGGCCTCGTTCCGCATGCTGCGGCGGCTCGTGCGGGCGGCGGCCGAGACGCGGCCCGACGTGCTCGTGGTCGTCGACTACCCGGACTTCAATTTCCGGCTGATGGCGCGGCTGGCCGCGATCGGCGTGCCCGTCGTGTACTACGTCACGCCCCAGCTCTGGGCGTGGCGGGCCGGCCGCATGGCGGCAATGCAGCGGCACGTGGCCCTGGCGCTGCCGATCTTCCCCTTCGAGGAGGCCCTGTACCGCGATGCCGGTGTCCCGGCGCGGTTCCTGGGGCACCCGCTGGTGGACGCCGTGCCGGCGCCGCCCGCGGATCCCGGCGAGGCCGCACAGGCGCAGGCGTCGATCCGGTCGTCGCTGGGGCTCGACCCCGCCCGCCCGGTCGTGGCGCTGCTGCCCGGCAGCCGGCACAACGAGATCTCGCGGCTCGCCCCCGTGATGGCGGCCGCCCTGCCGCTCGTCGCATCCCGGGTGCCGGGCGTCCAGTTCGCCGTGGCGTGCGCCCCGGGCCGTCAGGCCGGGGAGTTCGCCGATCTCACCAGGGCTTGGCCCGGCCTGCCGCTCGTCTCGGACCGCACCGACGAGGTGCTCGCCGCGGCCGACGTCGTCGTCACCGCCTCGGGCACCGCGACCGCCCAGGCCGCGCTGCACGAACGGCCGATGGTCGTCGTGTACAAGCTGTCGCCGCTCACCTACACTCTCGGCAAGCCGCTCGTGACCGTCGACACCTATGCGATGGCGAACCTGATTGCCGGGGAGCGCATCGTGCCCGAGCTGATCCAGGACGGGTGCACCCCCGACGCCATCGCCGCCGAGACGTCCGCCTTGCTGCTCGATCGCGATCGCTGGCACCGGACCCACGCGCGGCTCGCCGAGACGCGGGCGCGCCTGGGGCCGCCCGGATCGACGGCGCGCGTGGCGTCGGCCGTCCTGGAGGTCGCGCGCAGCCGGCAGTGAGGCGGGCGAGACGGCGCGGTCCAGGGCGGCTCGGCCCCGCGCGGTAGACTCTGGTGATGCCACGCCTCTGGATCTCCTGCCTAGCCGCCGCGATCCTCGCGGCCGCCGGTCCCGCGCCCGGCCTCACGGTGCTGCCGGCCACCTTCGATGAGCTCGTGCACGAGTCGGTGGCCGTGGTGCACGGCCAGGTCCGCGAGGTCCAGGCCCGCTGGACGAGCGACCGGCGCACGATCGAGTCGTCGGTGACGGTCGACGTCCTCGACGCCTACAAGGGCGCCGCGACCGAGACCGCCACCTTCGTCGTGCCGGGCGGCCAGGCCGGTGGACGCATCGTCGTCGTGCCGGGCGCGCCCGTGTTCGCCGTCGGCGACGAGGTGGTGGTGTTCCTGGCGGGGCGTGCGCCCGCGATGCCGCGTCCCGTCGGCCTCTCGCTGGGCGTCTACCGCGTCGTCGAACGCACGCCGGGCGCCGGCAAGCTGGTCGTGCCTTCGCCGGTGTCGTCCACGCCCGGCCTGGTCCGGCGCGGCAGCGTCTCCCGAGCCCCCCGGCCGCTGGATACCTTCGGCGCCGACGTCCGCGCGCTCGGTGCGGCCCGATGAGCGCCGGACGGCTCGCGGCCCTGATGCTGCTGCTGACGGCCCTGGTGCCGATGCGCGCGTCCGCGTACTTGAAGTTCGGCGTCGACGTGAACGGCCGGACCGTGCCCGTCCGCTGGGCGTCCGGACCGATCGCGTACGCGATCACCGAGCGCGACGTCAGCGGCGTGACCGCCCAGGCCTTCGCCGACGCGGTGGGGCGCGCCGCGGCGACGTGGTCGCGCGTCGAGGGCCTCCCCATCTCCTTCACCGGCGGCGGGCTCACGCGAAGCCTGCCGCTCGAGGTGGACGGCCGCTCGACCATCGGCTTCCTCGATCGCCCCGACCAGGAACGCGTGCTCGGCGCGACCACCTTCGTCCTGGATGCCGAGACCGGCGCCCTGATCGAGTCGGACATCTACTTCAACACGCGGTTCCGCTGGTCCACGGCGGCCGGCGGGGAAGCCGGCGCGAACGACGTCGAGTCGGTGGCCCTGCACGAGCTCGGCCACCTGCTGGGCCTGGGACATTCCGCGATCGGCGAGACCGAGGTCAACGGCTCGGGACGCCGGGTGGTGTCGACCGGGGCGGTGATGTTCCCGATCGCCTGGCCGTCGGGGAGCATCGCGGACCGGGTGCTGCAGGCCGACGACATCACCGGGGTCAGGGACCTCTACGACGCACTCGACGACTCGCGGGCCGGCAGCGTCCAGGGCCACGTCCTCAAGGACGGCCGCGGCGTGTACGGTGCGCACGTCGTCGCGTTCGGTTTGGAGTCGGGGGTGCTCGTCGGCGGGTTCACGCTGTCCGACGACGGCCTCTTCGTGATCGCGGGGCTGCCGGAGGGCCCCTACGTCCTGCGGGTGGAACCGCTCGACGACGCGGATCTCGAGAGCTTCTTCACCCCGAGCCGGATCGACATCGACTTCGCCGTCACCTTCGCGCCCCGGCTCGCGGTGGTGCAGGCCGGCGGCGCCTCGCGGCCCGTGGACATCGAGGTCCGCCGGCGATGAGCCGGCTCCTGCCGATCGTCGTCGCCGTGCTGATGAGCCCCGGCGCCGCGTGGGCGCAGGGCGCCGGATCCGCCGCGCCCGAATGGCGCCCGTGGCGGCCCGTGGTGAGCGTGGGCGGAGGCTGGGCTGGCGCCGACGCGCTCGGCGCGGCAGCGGCCGAGACCCGGACCGCGACCATCGCGACGTCCACGCCTCCGGCCTTCACGCTGTTCCGCACGGACTCCCGGCTGGGGGCGGCGCCGCGCCTGGACGTGGCCGTCGCCGTGCCGGTCACGCGGGCGCTGGCGCTGGAGGTGGGCGGCACGGCCGCGCGTCCCACGCTCTCCACCTCGATCACGGGCGATGCCGAGGCCGGCGCCGGCGCGACCGCGAGCGAGCGCGTGGACGAATACACGCTCGGGGTCCGGGTCACCTACGACCTCGCCCGCTGGTCGTGGCGGCGCCGCCTCAGTCCGTACGTGGCCGCGGGCGGGGCGTATCTCCGGCAGCTGCACGAGGCGAACGTGCTCCTGGAGACCGGTCAGGTGTGGACCGCCGGAGCCGGGCTCCGCTGGTGGTGGCGGGGCGGCGTGGGCCGCCGATCGGTCGGGGTCTCGGCGGAAACGGGGTGGAGCTGGCGCTCGGGCGGAATCACGGTGGCCGGCGGCGCCCGTTCGGCGCCCGTCGCCGCGCTGCGCGTGTTCGCGGGGCTGTAGCACCGTCGATGCCCGAGACCGCCCTGCGCGCCGTCGCCGTGTCGAAGCGCTACGGACCGGTCACGGCGCTGGACGGCGTGTCGATCGAGGTCGCGCACGGCGAGTGCGTGGCGCTCGTGGGCGAGAGCGGCTCGGGCAAGAGCACGCTCTTGCGCGCGTTCAACGGACTGACCCGCGTGGACGACGGCGAGGTGGACGTGGACGGCCTGCCGGTGGCCGGCCGCGACGTGGTCGCCCTGCGCCGCCACATCGGCTTCGTGCCGCAGGACGGCGGGCTCCTGCCGCACTGGACGGTCGCCAGGAACGCGGCGCTCGTCCCCACCCTGACCGGCCGGTCCGACGCCTCGACGCGGGCCGCCGCGGCGCTCGACCTCGTCGGGCTCTCGGCCGCGGACTTCGGCGCCCGCTGGCCGCGGGAGCTCTCGGGCGGCCAGCGCCAGCGCGTGGCCTTTGCCCGGGCGCTCGCCGACCACCCCCGCATCGTGCTGCTCGACGAGCCCTTCGGCGCACTCGACGCCATCACGAGGAGCGACCTCCAGGCGATGTTCCTGGCGCTGCGGGCGAGGAGCCCGATCGCCGTGCTCCTGGTGACGCACGATCTCCACGAGGCGTTCCTGCTGGCCGATCGCGTGGCCGTGATGCGCGCCGGACGCATCGAGCAGGTGGCGACGCCGGCCCTCCTCGCCGGATCCCCGGAGACCGCCTACGTGGCCGAGCTGCTCCGGCGCGCGCGCGTCGGCGGGGAGCCGGCGTGAGCGGCCCGATCCGGCGGGTCGTGCTGGCACTCGCGGGCCTCGCCGCCGTGGTGCTCGGCGCTCCCGGCGCGGCCGGCCAGGCCCCTCTCGCCGACCCGGGGCGGCCCGTGGTCGTCGGCTCCAAGCCCTTCGGCGAGTCGTACCTGCTGGCCGAGATCTTCGCGCAGGTGATCGAGTCGCGCGGGCTCACCGTGACGCGCCGCCTCGGGCTGGGTTCGACCGACATCGCGTTCCCGGCGCTCGCGCGCGGTGAGATCGACGTCTATCCCGAGTACACCGGGACCGGCCTGCTCGTGATCCTCAAGGCGCCGCTGTCGACCGACCGCCAGGTGGTGTTCAACACGGTGGCCCGGGAGACCGAGCGCCGCTTCGACGTCCGCTGGCTGCCGCCGCTCGGATTCGAGAACACCTACGCCATGTCGGTCCGGACCGAGATGGCGACCCGCCTCGGCCTGCGCTCGCTGAGCGACCTGGCCCGGGTCAGCGAGACGCTGCGCGCCGGTTTCACGGCCGATTTCGTGGGCCGCCCCGATGGCCTGCCGGTGCTGCGTTCCACCTACGGGCTCGCTCCGCGGTCCGTGCGCGTCATCGCCCCGGCGCTGAAGTATCCCGCCCTCGCCCAGGGGGAGGTGGATCTCATCGACGCGTTCTCGACCGACGGCCTCCTGTCCCGGTATCCGCTCACGGTGCTCGAGGACGACCGGCACGTGTTCCCGCCCTACGACGCCGCGCCGCTCGTCCGGGGCGCCATCGCGCGCGAGCATCCTGGCGTCGTCGCCGCGCTGTCGCGGCTCGGAGGACGCCTCGACGTCGACCGCATGCGCCGGCTGAACGCCCGGCTCGAGGTGGAAGGGGATGCCGTCGGGGACATCGCGCACGACGCGCTCGTGGAGCTGGGGCTCGTGTCGCCGAGGAGCGGACGGGCGGTGCCGGCCGCCGAGGGCGCCCTGCCGGCCGCGGCGTCCGCGCCGGACGACTCGTTCCTCGCCTACCTCTGGGCGCAGCGCCAGATGCTGGCCGCAAAGAGCGTGCGCCACCTGTCGCTCACGGGGCTGTCGATGGTGGCGGCCATCGTGGTCGGGGTCGGGCTGGGCCTCTCGCTGAACCGGGCGGCGGCGGCCGAGGCGGCCACGCGCGGCGTCGGTCTGCTCCAGACGATGCCCGGCATCGCGCTCCTCGCGTTCATGCTGCCGGTGCTGGGCATCGGCATCGTGCCCTCGATCGCGGCGCTGTTCCTCTACTCGCTCTATCCGATCGTGCGCGGCACGGTGACCGGCGTCCGGCAGGCGGATCCGCAGGCCGTGGAGGCGGCGACGGCGCTCGGCATGACGGGGCGGCAGGTGTTGTGGTGGGTGCGCGTGCCGCTGGCCATGCCCGTCATCATGGCGGGCATCCGGACGGCGGCCGTCACCAACGTGGGCACGGCCACCCTCGCCGCGTTCGTCGGCGGCGGCGGCCTGGGCGATCCCATCGTCGCCGGCCTGGCCCTGGCCGACTCGCGCATGGTCCTGTCGGGAGCGATTCCAGCGGCGCTGCTGGCCGTGGTGGTGGACGTGGTGCTGGCGCGGGTGCAGCGGTGGCTGACGCCCGCGGCGCTGAGGTAGGATGCGCGCGCAACCGGGAGGTAGGCCGATGCGATCGAAGCTCGTCACCATGGGCGCGTGCGCCCTCGCCGTCCTGGCCGCGTCGCCGGCGGCGGCGCAGCCGCCGGGCGTGCGCGAATGGCGGACGGCGCACGAAGGCGCGATCGTCGCCGAGTTGAGCGGCCTCGTCGCGCTGCCCAACGTGGCGGGCAACGACGCCGACATGCGCCGCAATGCCGAGCACCTGCAGCAGCGCTTCGCCGCGCGCGGGTTCAAGGTGGAGACCGTGGCCGGCCCGGGCTCGCCCGTGGTGTTCGCCAGCCTCGACGTCCCAAACGCGGTCGGGACGCTCACCTTCTACATCCACTACGACGGCCAGCCGGTGGACGCCTCCGAGTGGTCGCGCTGCAAGCCCTTCACCCCGTGCCTTTTCGGCCCGGGCGGCGCCGTGCCCGACGATCCCTCGCGCACGCGGTTCGACCCCGAGTGGCGGCTGTACGGCCGCTCGGCCTCGGACGACAAGGGGCCGATTGTCGCGTTCCTGAACGCGGTCGAGGCGCTCAAGACGTCGGGGCGCGGGCCCACGTGGAACCTTCGCGTGGTGCTCGACGGCGAGGAGGAAGCCGGGTCCGCCAACTTCCGGACCTTCGCGGCGGCGCGCGCCGCCAGCCTCAAGACCGACCTGGCCGTCACGCTCGACGGTCCGCGCCACCCGAGCGGCCGCCCGACGGTGTACTTCGGCGTGCGGGGCGGCGCCGGCGTCACGCTGACGGTGTTCGGCGCACGCCACGACCTGCACTCCGGCAACTACGGGAACTGGGCGCCGGACCCGTCGATGCGCCTGTCGAAGCTCCTGGCGACGATGAAGGACGACGACGGCCGCGTCCTCATCAAGGACTTCTACACGGACGTCCGTCCGCTCACGCCCACCGAGCGCCAGGCCCTGGCGGCGGCGCCGGACGTGGAGGCCGTGCTGGCCCGGGACTTCGGCGTGGCGACCCCGGAGCGGCCCGGCGAACGGCTCGAAGTGAAGCTCAACCAACCGACGCTCAGCATCCTGGAACTCGGCGTGAGCGGCGTGCCCGGCCGATCGGCCATCCCCGGCTCGGCGACTGCGCGGCTGGAAGTGCGGATGGTCAAGGACCTGGTGCCCGAGACCGTGAACGCGCGCATCACCGAGCACGTGAAGGCCCAGGGCTACTACGTGGTCACCGGCCGTGATCCGACCGACGAGGAACGACGGACCCACCGGCTCATCGCCCGCGTCGATCCGCGCCGCGGCTCGGCGGCGTCGCGCGTCTCGATGGACGACCCGATGGCGCAGGCCGTCGTGAAGGCGCTGACCTTCGGCGGCGTGCCGCCCGTCCAGCTGCCGACGCTGGGGGGCGGGCTGCCCTTCGGCACCTTCAGCGACCAGTACCAGATGCCGACGGTCGGCGTCTCGATCGTGAACTTCGACAACAACCAGCACGGCCCGGACGAAAACCTCCGGCTGCAGAACCTGTGGGAGGGCATCGAGATGCTGGCGGCCTTGATGACCATGCCGCGATGACCGCCCGACTCGGCGCGGCGCTCCTGATCGCGGGCCTCGCGGCGGTCGCTCCCGAGGGAGGGGCGGCGGCCCAGCCGCCGCTCGTCGACCAGCTCGCGGCCAAGTTCCAGCGCCAGCTGGACGGGCTCGCCGAGGCGGCGCCAGGCGTGGTCGGCATCAGCGTCGTGGACCTCACCAGCGGGCGTCGCTGGGACGTCAACGGGACGACCGTGTTCCCGCAGGGGAGTGCCATCAAGGTGTCCCTGCTCCTGGAGCTCTTCCGTCAGGCCGACGCCAAGGCGCTGTCGCTCACCGACCGGGTCACGCTGACCGCCGCGGACCGCACCGGCGGCAGCAGCCTGCTGCAATACTTCTCCGACGGCGGGTCGGCCCTGTCGCTGCACGACCTCGCCGTGCCCATGGTCGTGCTCTCCGACAACACGGCCACGAACATGCTCATCGACCGGGTGGGCATGGACAAGGTGACCGCGACGATGGCGGGCCTGGGCCTGTCGAACACCAGGCTCCGGCGCAAGATGATCCGGCAGGACGAGCAGGTGAAGGGGAACGAGAACATCTCCACGCCGCGGGAGGCCGCCGACCTCATGGCGCGGCTGTCGCGGTGCGACGTGCCCCTCTCCGCCGCCTCCTGCGCCGAGGTCGTGCGGCTCCTCGAACTGCCGAAGGGCGGCGCCTTCCGGGATCCGATTCCAGCCGCCGTGCCCGTCGCCTGGAAGCCCGGGTCTCTGGACGGCGTCAGCACGGCCTGGGGGCTCGTCACGCTCGAGGGCGCGCCGTATGCCGTCTCGATCATGGTCACGTTCGGCAGCGGCGATCCGGACGACGCGCTCCGCCGGATCTCGGGCGCCATCTACGCCCATTTCACGCAGGTGGCCGGGGCGACGGCGCTGGGCGCGCGCGTCTCGCCGGCGCTCCTGAAGAAGCCCGGCCGGTAGGCGCGCGGGCGGCGCCGTCCGGCCGCCGCCCTGGTACAATCGAGCGGATCATGACCAGCCGAGACTCGTTCCAGACGCGCGCGTCGCTGCCCGTGGGCGACACGTCGTTCACCTACTACTCGCTGCCCGCGCTCGCCCGGACGTTCCCGACGGTGGAGCGCCTGCCGTTCTCGCTGAAGATCCTGCTCGAGAACCTGCTGCGGCGCGAGGACGACGCCTTCGTGAAGGCGGACGACATCCGGGCGCTGGCCGGCTGGAATCCGGCGGCGAAGAATCCTGACAAGGAAATCTCCTTCATGCCGGCGCGGGTGATCCTGCAGGACTTCACCGGCGTGCCGTGCGTGGTGGACCTGGCGGCGATGCGCGACGGCATCGCGGCGCTCGGCGGCGACCCGGCGAAGGTCAACCCGCTGCAGCCCGTGGAGCTCGTGATCGATCACTCGGTGCAGGTGGATCACTTCGCGTCGGCCAACGCGCTGACGCTCAACGGCGAGCTGGAGTACCAGCGCAACCGGGAGCGCTACGTGTTCCTGCGCTGGGGGCAGGGCGCGTTCGAGAACTTCCGCGTGGTGCCGCCCGAGACCGGCATCGTGCACCAGGTGAACATCGAGTACCTGGCCCGCGTGGTCTGCGCCGAGGACGGCGCCCTCTATCCCGACACCTGCTTCGGCACCGACTCGCACACGACGATGGTGAACGGCCTGGGCGTCGTGGGCTGGGGCGTCGGCGGCATCGAGGCCGAGGCCGCCATGCTCGGCCAGCCGAGCTCGATGCTGATTCCGCCGGTGGTCGGCTGCCGGCTCGTGGGCGCGCTCCCCGAGGGCGCGACCGCGACCGACCTCGTGCTCACCATCACCGAAGCCCTGCGCAAGCACAAGGTGGTGGGGAAGTTCGTGGAGTTCTACGGCCCCGGCCTGGGGCACCTCACCATCGCCGACCGCGTCACGCTCGGGAACATGTGCCCCGAGTACGGCGCCACCGTGGCCATCTTCCCGATCGACGGCCTGACGCTCGACTACCTCCGTCTCACGGGACGCAGCACAGAGCACGTCGCCCGCGTCGAGGCGTACGCCAGGGCGCAGGGCCTGTTCCGCACGGAGACGGCGCCGGACGCCGTGTACTCCGAGCGCCTCGAGATCGATCTGGCCACCATCGTTCCGAGCCTGGCCGGCCCGCGGCGGCCGCAGGACCGCGTGGCGCTCAGTGCCGCCAAGGCGTCGTTCGCCGGGTCGCTCGAGGAACTGAAGAAGGGCGTGAAGGTGCAGGCGGCCGGCGGCGGGACGGCCGTGGCGACGGCCACCCAGCTCGAGCACGGCTCGGTCGTCATCGCGGCCATCACCAGCTGCACGAATACGTCGAACCCCGGCGTGATGATCGGCGCCGGACTCGTGGCGAAGAAGGCCGCGGCCAAGGGCCTGACCCGCAAGCCCTGGGTGAAGTCGTCGCTGGCCCCGGGGTCGAAGGTGGTCACCGAGTACCTGCGGGCCTCCGGCCTGCAGCCGTACCTGGACCAGCTCGGCTTCAACGTGGTGGGCTACGGCTGCACGACCTGCATCGGCAACTCGGGCCCCCTGCCCGACGACGTGTCGGCCGAGATCCGGGAGCGCGGGCTCGTCGTGGCGTCCGTGCTGTCGGGCAACCGGAACTTCGAGGGCCGCATCCAGCAGGACGTACGCGCCAACTACCTGGCGTCGCCGCCGCTCGTGGTCGCCTATGCCATCGCGGGCACGATGAACCTGGATTTGACCACCGAGCCGCTGGGCACCGGCACCGACGGCCAGCCCGTCTACCTCAAGGACATCTGGCCGACCGACAAGGAGATCGCCGAGGCGATGGCGGCCAGCGTCACGTCGAAGGCCTTCACCTCGCAATACGCGAGCGTGTTCGAGGGCGACGAGCGCTGGCGGGGCCTGCCCGTGCCCACCGGCGACCGGTTCAACTGGGAGGCCGAGTCCACGTACGTGCGGCGGCCGCCGTTCCTCGAGCACCTGGCGATGCAGCCCGCGCCGCTGGCCGACCTCACGGGCGCCCGCGTGCTGGCCGTGCTCGGCGACTCCATCACGACGGACCACATCTCGCCGGCCGGCAGCATCAAGGCCGACAGCCCGGCGGGCCGGTACCTCGTCGCGCACGGGGTCGCCCCGAAGGACTTCAATAGCTACGGCGCCCGCCGCGGGAATCACGAGGTGATGATGCGGGGGACGTTCGCCAACGTCCGCATCAAGAACCAGCTCGTGCCTGGCGTCGAGGGCGGCGTGACCGCCTACCTGCCCGGCGGCGAGGTGATGCCCATCTACGACGCCGCCATGAAGTACCAGGCGGCGGGCGTGCCGCTCGTGGTGCTGGCCGGCAAGGAGTACGGCTCGGGATCCTCGCGCGACTGGGCGGCGAAGGGCACGATGCTGCTCGGCGTGAAGGCCGTGGTGGCCGAGAGCTACGAGCGCATCCACCGCAGCAACCTGGTGAACATGGGCGTGCTGCCGCTGCAGTTCACGGACGGCGAGTCGGTGGCGTCACTCGGCCTGACGGGCCGGGAGACGTTCTCGCTGACGGGCGCCGGCGCGTCGCTGAAGCCGCGGGCCACGGTGACGGTCAATGCCACCGCCGACGACGGCACCGTGAAACAGTTCGAGGCGATGTGCCGCATCGACACGCCGGAAGAGCTCACGGCCTACAGCCACGGCGGCATCCTGCCGTACGTGCTGCGTCAGCTCGTGGCGAAGAAGTAGCGCGCATGCCATGACGGCAGGTCGAGGAGCCGGCAGGCGGGTGCCTGGCGGCTCCGGCGGGCTCGCGTGCGTGCCGCCTGCGCGCCGCAGGACCGGCTCATGCTGACGCCGTCGGCCATCAAGGCGCGCGCGCGAGAGATCGGGTTCGACCTGTGCGGCATCGCGCCGGCCACGGGGATGCCGGAGCTGGGGCGCATCCACGCGTGGATCGCGCGCGGCCATCAGGGCGAGATGGTCTACCTCGAGCGGTCCGCCGATGTTCGTGCCGACCTGCAGCGGTTCCTGCCTGGCGCGCGGTCGGTCGTCGTCACCGCGACGAACTACTGCACGGGCGCCGATCCGGTGCCCGCCCCGGCCGCGACCGTCGCGCGGTACGCGCGCGGCCGGGACTACCACGTCGTCCTGCAGGAGCGGCTCGACGAACTCCTGGCCTGGATGCGCAGCGTGGCGGAGGCGCCGTTCGAGGCCGCCGCCTTCGTCGACAAGCACTGGGTGCAGGAGCGGGTCCTCGCCGCGTACGCGGGGCTCGGGTGGATCGGCAAGCACTCGCTGCTCCTGAACAGGGACCTCGGCTCGTGGCTGCTGCTGTCGGGCGTCGTCACCACGCTGCCGCTGCCCCCGGACGATCCGCAGGCCGACCAGTGCGGGGCGTGCACGCTCTGTCTCGATGCGTGTCCCACCGGGGCGATCGTGGCCGAACGCGAGGTGGACGCCCGGAGCTGCATCAGCTACCTGACCATCGAGAAGGACGGCGTGCTGACCGAGGCGGAGAAGGCGGATGCCGCCGGGCATCTCTTCGGCTGCGACATCTGCCAGGACGTCTGCCCGTACAACCTGGCGCCGGCGGTCACCCGTGACGAGGCGTGGCAGCCCCGCGCGGCGCGCGAGGCGCCGGACCCCGCCGAGCTGTGGCAGCGTCCCGACGATCGCCTGCACGACTTCGTGGCCGGGAGTGCATTGACGCACGCACCCATGGCCCGGTTGCGCCGGAATCTCGCGCTGGCACTCGGCGTCGCGGACGAGCCGCGGGCCCTGAACGCGCTCGACCGTGCCGGCGGCGGCGTGAGGAACGCCGCCTTCAGCGCGCAGGCCCCGGCCGTCGCCGATGCCGTCGACTGGGCCCGCCGCCGTCGGCGAGGGCGGTGAGGCCTACCGCGCTCCCGTGCCCGACGGCGGCTGCAGGTACTTGTTGTACCAGTCGACGTAGCGACGCAGCCGGTCGCGCTCGTAGCTGGGCATCGTCAGTCCGTGGAACTGGCCGGGGTAGATCACGAGCTGGGTCTCGACGCCCAGGCTCCTGAGGGCCTGGTACATCTGCTCCACGCCCGCGATGGGGACGTTGAAGTCCCTCTCGCCGCCCATGAACAGCGTGGGCGTCCTGATCCGGTCCGCATGGAAGAACGGATACGACACCTTCGTCCACACGTCCTTCGCCTTCCACGGCTGGCCCATCTCGGTGTCGTACTGCACGATGTACTGGTCCAACCCGTACATCGAGAACTGCATCGAGCTGCTGGCGCCGCTGACGGCGGCCTTGAAGCGCGGGTCGGTGGCGATCGTGTAGTTCGTGGAGATGCCGCCGTAGCTCCAGCCGCCGATGCCGAGCCGATTCGGGTCGGCGATGCCCTGCTTCACCGCCTCGTCCACCGCGCCGAGCAGGTCCACCACTTCCAGGTGGCCCCAGTCCTGGCGGATGGCCTTCTGGAACGCCTCGCCGCGGCCGGCGCTCCCGCGGTAGTTCGGCGAGAGGACGGCGTAGCCGTTTGCCGCCAGCCACTGATGGCCGAAGACGAAGCTCTCGTCGTCCTGCCCGTTCGGGCCGCCGTGGATGTAGAGCACGAGCGGGTAGCGCCGACCGGCCACGTAGCCCAGCGGCTTCGTGAGAAGGCTGTGCACTTCGGTGCCGTCCGTGCTCCTGGACGTCAGCCGCTCGCTCGTCGAGAGCGTGAGCTCGGCCTGCAACGCCTCGTTGTGATGCGTGAGCCTCCGAGGTGCGCCCGAGCCATCGAGCGCCCAGAGCTCCGGCAGCGAGCTGGAACCGCTCATGATGGCCGCATGGCCGCCGTCGGGGGTCGCGGCGGGGCTCAGGGCCGTCGCGACGAGCGGGTCGGCCGTCAGGCGTCGGGGCTGGCCGCCGTCGGCCGGGATCGTCGCCGCGTACTGTGCCATGTCGTCCTCGACCAGCACCGTGAGCCGCTGCCCGTCGGTGGACCACGAGGGGGAGGACACCGCGCGGTCCAGCGTCGGGGTGAGGCGCTTGGGCACCGCCGGGCCGGGGGCGTTGGCCGGGAGGACGGCGAGCTTGTTCATGTCGTAGGCGCCGTTGACGTCGGTGTCGCCGACGAGGACGGCCAGGCGGGAGCCATCGGGGCTCCAGACGGGCCGGCCGCTCTCCGCCTCCGGCGTGGCCGTCAGCTGCCGCGGCGTCGCGCCGGGCGTCGCGTCCACCACCCAGACGTCGGTGTTCGTCGTCCGGTCCGGATCCTCGTGCGCACGTTTGCTGAGGAAGGCGATGCGCGTGCCGTCGGGCGACCACGCCGGGCGTTCGTCGTCCACCTGCCCGGACGTCAGCGTCGTGGCCGACCGCGTCGCCAGATCGAAGACCGCGAGATGTGAGTACTGTCGGGTGAGATAGCCGGCGCGGTCCCGCTTGAAACGATAGCGATCGATGACGATCGGGGGCTTCGTCTTGCGCTTCCAGCCTTCCAGGGTCTCCGGCTCGTCGGCCGGGTTGACGTCGGTCACGACGAACGCCAGGCGCGTGCCGTCGGGCGACCACTGGATGTCGCCGAGCCCGCCCTTCACGTCGCTGACCTTCACGGCCTCGCCGCCTTCTCGCGGCAGCAGCCACAGCTGGGCTCCCGCCTTCTTCTCCTCGTCGGTGCCCCGGGCCGACAGGAACGCGAGGGAGCGGCCGTCGGGGCTCCACCGCGGCGAGGTCTCGTTGTCGGGGGACGAGGTGAGCTGCCGCTGAGCCGATCCGTCCCAGCGCGCCATCCAGACATCCGTATTGCGCGAGTCCTTCACCGCGTCGATGGTCGTCACGGTGTAGGCCACCCACACGCCGTCCGGCGATCGCTGGGGGTCGCCGAGCGACACGACCCGCGAGTAGTCGTCCAGGGTCAGCGGACGGCCGGCCCGGCGCGCGTCGGCGCTACCGGTCAGGAGGGCCACCGCGGTGAGCGTGGCGAGGAGACGGGTCGTCATGGCGGCAGCATAGCCGGAGTCCGTGCGGAACGGCGCGCCCTCGCGCGGGGGCGCGCCCCGGCCGGCGTTGGGGGTAGGATGGGGGCATGAGTGATGACGCATCGGCCCTCGCCCCCATGATGCTCATCTCGATGCCGCAGCTCGACGACCCCAACTTCTCGAAGGCCGTCGTCCTGTTGTGCGCGTACGGCCCCGAGGGGGCCTTCGGGCTGGTGGTGAACCGGCCCATGGCGCAGCCGGCCAACGAGGTAGTCGAGACGGTGCCCACGGTCGAGATACGCGACGACGTGTACCTGTTCACGGGCGGCCCGGTGGACCCGCGCTTCGCCTGGGTGCTGACCTCGCGGGCCACTCTCGACAGCGATGCCACCGAGATCGCCGACGGGGTCTACCTGACCCGCTCGCTCGGGGCGCTCTGCGCCGCCCTGCAGTCGCCGCCGTCCGCCGACATCCGGGTCGGGATCGGCTACGCGGGCTGGTCGGCGGGGCAACTCGACGCCGAGCTCGCGCAGTCGTCGTGGCTGCTCGTGCCGGTCGGGGCGGATCTGATCTTCGGCGCGCCCGATGAGATGTGGGATCGGGCCATCGAGCGGCTCGGTGCCGATCCGGGCCATCTGCTCGGCGTGTCCGGTGTCCACTGATTCCAGGCAGGCTCGTCCTGCACGCGTTCTCTCATGTCCAATCCTCGCCATCGCCTGTGCTTCGTTCTCGCTCCGTTCGTCGTCGCCACGGCATGCGGAGGCCCGCCGCCCCCGCCGCCTGCCGCCGTGCCCGAGCGCAGCGATCCGGCCATGACTGCGCTCGAGGCCAAGTCGGCGCGCTTCGCGCCCACGGACCTGTCGGCCGACGTCTCCGGTCTGCCCGACACCGAGCGCCGGGCCCTGGCGCACATGATCCGGGCGGCCCAGGTCATGGACGCGCTCTTCCTCCGCCAGGTCTGGGCCGGCAACGAGGCCCTGCTGACGACGCTCGTGGCCGACACGTCGCCGCTCGGCCGTGCCCGGCTCGCGTACTTCTGGCTGAACAAGGGGCCGTGGTCGCGGATCGATCACAACGAGGCGTTCGTGCCGGGCGCGCCGGAGAAGCCCGCGGCCGCGAACTACTATCCCGCCGACGCGACGAAGGAGGAGGTCGAGCGGTGGATTGCGTCGCTGTCGGGGCCGGCCCGCCAGGCGGCGACGGGCTTCTTCACCACGATCCGCCGCGGAGGCGCCGGTCAGCTCGTGGCCGTGCCCTACAACGTGGAGTACCAGAGCGAGCTCGCGCTGGCGGCCGCGCACCTGCGTGAGGCCGCGGCGGCCACCACGCAGCCCACGCTCAAGGCCTTCCTCGAGGCCCGCGCCGCCGCGTTCCTGTCGAACGACTACTACGAGAGCGACGTCCGGTGGATGGAGCTCGACGCCTCCATCGAGCCGACCATCGGCCCCTACGAGGTCTACGAGGACGAGTGGTTCAACTACAAGGCGGCGTTCGAGGCCTTCATCACGGTGAAGGACCAGGCGGAGTCCGCGAAGCTGCAGCAGTTCGCGGGGGCGCTCCAGGAGATCGAGAACAACCTGCCGATCGACCCGAAGTACCGGAACCCCGCCCTCGGCGCGATGGCCCCCATCGCCGTCGTCAACACCGTGTTCTCGTCCGGCGACGGCAATCGCGGCGTCCAGACGGCGGCCTTCAACCTGCCCAACGACGAGCGGGTCATCCGCGAGAAGGGCAGCAAGCGGATCATGCTCAAGAACAACCAGCAGGCGAAGTTCGACAAGGTGCTGGTGCCCATCTCCCGGATCGCCCTCGCCGAGGCCGATCGTGCCAACGTCGCCTTCGACGCCTTCTTCACCCACATCCTCATGCACGAGCTGATGCACGGCCTGGGGCCGCACGGCATCACCGTGAACGGCCGCGCCACCACCGTGCGCCAGGAGCTCAAGGAGACCTACAGCGCCATCGAGGAGGCCAAGGCGGACATCTCGGGCCTGTTCGCGCTGCAGTTCCTCGTGGACAAGGGCCAGCTGCCGAAGGACTTCGAGCGGACGATGTACACGACGTTCCTCGCCTCGGCCTTCCGCTCCGTCCGCTTCGGCATCACCGAGGCCCACGGGCGCGGCCAGGCGGTGCAGCTGAACTACCTGCTCGATCAGGGCGCGTTCACCGTGAATCCCGACGGCACCTTCGCCGTGGACGCGTCGAAGATCCGTGACGCCGTCGTGTCGCTCACGCGCGAGTTCATGACGCTGCAGGCCGAGGGCGACTACGCGAAGGCGAAGGGGATGCTCGAGACGCTCGGCGTGATCCGTCCGAACACGAAGGCCGTGCTCGACAAGCTGGCCGACGTGCCCGTGGACATCGCGCCGCACTTCACCTCGGCCGCCGCCCTCACGAGCGCGTACTGACGGGGGCGCGCCGGCGCGGCGCTCAGGCGGCGTGCGCGGTGGACACGACCAGCGTCGGCACGTGCGCGTCCACGGCCACCCGGTACGCCGTGGCGCCCAGCCGGTGCCGGCCCGCGCCCCGCGAGATCACGATCAGGCCGGCGTCGCACTCCCGTGTCAGCCCGACGAGTTCGGACGCGACGCTGCCGCGCCGGACCTCCAGGCCCACGGGGGCGTCGGACCCGAGGCCCTGGGCCAGGCCGTCGATCTGCGCGAGCGCGGCATCGAGCCGGTCGTCGCCGTCGGGCCGCGCGGCAAACGGCCACCACGCCGGCGCCGGCGTGTCCGGGCAGACGTGCGCCAGCGTCAGGGCGGCGCCGGTCGCGGCGGCCCACGCCGCGGCTGAGGCCGTGACCGCGCCGTCGGTCGGGTCGAGGCCCACGGCGGCCAGGACGCCGTGCACCGAAAACCGCGTGACGCCGAGCTCGACGCTCATCCGCTCGGGCGAGTAGTCGGGCACGATGAGCACGGGCACCTCCGCTGCATGGAGGACCCGCTCGGTCGTGGATCCGAACAGCAGCTGCCGGGCCCGCCCGAGCCCCCGCGTGCCGATCACCACGAGGTCGGCCTCCGCGCGCCTGGCCGCGTGGAGGATTTCCGACGCAGGGCTGCCCGTGGCGATGTCGATGGCCGGCGCCACGGGGTGGGCATGCGCAGGCAGGCGGTCCAGCGTCTCGGCCAGGGCCGTTTCGACCTGGTGGCGGAGCGACGACTGTCGTCCGGCCGCCGTGACGGCGGCTACCAGGATCGGATCGTTGACCGTCAGGAGCGTGAGGCGGGCGCCCAGGCCGCCGGCGAGCGCCACCGCGTGGCGGAGCGCGCGTTCGGCGTCGGGAGAGAAGTCCACCGGGCAGAGGATCGACGTCGCAATCGGCATGCCGGCGGGGCGTTCAGCGGGTCGTGGCAGCGGTCCCGATCTGCACGGCCTTCGCGACGAGCGGCGGCGTGCCGTTGCCGACGTTGACGACGACGCGGTCGCCGACCTTCAGATCGGTGGCGGCCATCTTCATCCGGCCCTTGGTAATCTTCGTGGCCGGCGTCAGCTTCACCGACGACACGGCGCCGCCCTTGACGGCCTTGACGACGATCGTGTCGGGGCCGGCCTCGGCGAGGTGGCCGACGAGCTTGTGGTCGTGGCCTTCGTGAGCGAGGACTGCGGCGGCCGGGGCCGTCGCGGCGGCCAGGGCGAGGACGAACGCGCGTCGGTTCATGGGGGGAGCGCCTCCAGCACTACCGGCGATGCCCGTCACCGTGCGGATCGCCGGGCACGTCGAGTGTACCAGACAGGAACCGCCGCTCGTCCTCCAGTTCGAGCCACTCGGCGCGCGACCGCGGATTCAGCTCGTCCATCTCCGCGAGCTCCGCCTCGGTGATCGCGGGCAGGTGCCGGATGAACCGCACCAGGCCCCACGACTCCCGCTCGCTGCCCGACGTGCCGTCGCCCCAGCCGGGCATGCCCGTGAGCTTCACGCCATGCTCGATGATGTGGAAGAGCTCGCCGTCGCTCAGGGCCTGCGTGGCCGGCAGCCGCATGTCGGGCGCCTTGGGATACAGGCCCTGTCCCAATCCCGTCCGGCCGGACCCGTCGTTGGCGTGGCAGCCGGCGCAGTGGTCGGCCCAGTGCGCGCGCGCCGTGTCCAGCACCTCGACGGTGTCGGGTTCCAGATTGATGCGGTGCCGCGCGGCGGCGGGGACGAGCCAGTGACGGGCCGCGCGCGCCACGCGGGTCTCGAACCGGCCGGGCGTGGGCCTGGCGGACACGCCCTGGGAGGCCAGCCACAGCGCGGCGGCCAGGGAGAGCGCGCCGACGACGGCGAGACCGTGCCAGACGAGGCGGAGGGCCGTCACGCAGCTGACGAGGCGGACCGCGCTAGTGAACGGCGCAGGAGCCCGGGCCGTCCGGGTGCCCGCAGGACCCACTGGGGCCGGCCGCGGGAGCGCGCCCGGCGGCGGTCCGGCCCTCCGCGCCGACGGCGAACACCGACAGCTGCTTCTCGAGCTTCTGGCCGTGGCACGTCGGGCACTCGAGCCTGGTCGACTCCCGCACGAGCAGTTCGAAGTCGTGGTCGCAGTCCTGACAGTGGTACTCGTACAGCGGCATGGGGACAGGATAGCAGTGTCTGGTGACCTGTAGGGACTAGGGACTAGGGACTAGGGACCAGGGACCAGGGACAAGGGACCGGGGACCAAGGGGGCAGGACGCATAGACGATGGCGGAGCGGCGGGGGTGGCGCCGCGGCCCGGGCTCTCTCCGCCGGCGCAACAGGGCGAGTACACTGCGGTCCCGAGTCTCCGATCCCCGGTCCCTGGTCCCTGGTCCCTGGTCCCGTGGGCCACTAAGCGCTCCCGATGCCCTACGCCGCCGTCATTCCCGCCCCTCATCGGCCCGTCGAGATCCGCGAGTTTCCCGAGCCCGACATCGCGCCTGGCGGGATGCTGCTCCGCACCGAGTACTCCGAGGTGTGCGGCACCGACGTGCACCTGTGGCACGGGCGGCTGGCCGGCGTGCCGTATCCGCTCATCCCCGGGCACGTCTCGATCGGGTTCGCGGAGAAGATTCGCGGCGAGGTCGTCGGCGGCGACGGCGTCCGGCTCCGCGAGGGCGACCGCGTGGTCTTCTACGACGTCCACCGGACCTGCGGCCGCTGCTATGCCTGTGCGGTCAGCGGAACGCCCACCAAGTGCCCGTCACGCCGCGTCTACGGGATCACCGACGGCGCGGCCGACGGCCTCTTCGGCGGGTGGAGCGAGGCGATCTACCTGGAGCCCGGCGTCGTCGCGGCCCGCCTGCCCGACCGCGTGCGTGCCGAGGACTACATCGGCGGCGGCTGCGGGCTCATCACCGCCGTCCACGCCGTCGACCGTGCGGCCCTGCGCCTGGCCGACGCCGTGCTGGTGCAGGGCACGGGCGCGGTGGGGCTCAGCATCGTCGCGCTCGCGCGGCTGTCAGGGGCGGGCCTGGTCGTCGCGATCGGCGCGCCCGACGACCGCCTGGCCCTCGCGCGGCGCATGGGCGCCGACGAGACGCTCGACGTGACGGCCACGACACCGGACGAGCGGCTGGCCCGGGTGCGCGCGCTCACGGGCGGACGGGGCGTGGACGTGGCCATCGAGGCCTCCGGGGCGCCCGCCGCCGTGGAGGAGGCGCCGGCGCTCGTCCGCGACGGCGGGCGCTACGTCATCGCCGGCCACTACACCGACGCGGGTCCCAGCACGATCAACGCCCACCAGCAGATCAACCGCAAGCACCTCGAGATCCGCGGCTGCTGGGGGAGCGAGGCCGGGCACTTCCTCCGGGCCGTGCAGGTCCTCGACCGGCACGCCGCCCGGGTGCCCTGGGGCGAGATCGGGGCGCGCGTCTACGGCCTCGACGAACTGAACGACGCGCTGGCCGACGCGGCGGCCTACCGGATCCCGAAGGCGCTCGTGGCGCCGGCGCGCCGTCGCGCGAGGTGAGCCCCGGCCTATACTGGGAGGATGTCCCAACCTCAGACGGCCCTCCAGGGCGCCCGTACGGTGGCCAATCCGCTGCGCCGGAACGTCGCCATCATCGCCCACGTGGACCACGGCAAGACGACGCTGGTGGATGCCATGTTCCGCCAGGCCGGCGTGTTCCGGGCGAACGAGCGCGTGGCCGAGCGGGCCATGGACAGCAACGAGCTGGAGCGCGAACGCGGCATCACCATCCTCGCGAAGAACACGGCCGTCCACTACGGCGAGACGCTCATCAACATCGTGGACACGCCCGGGCACGCCGACTTCGGCGGGGAAGTGGAACGCGTGCTGTCGATGGTCGACGGCGTCGTGCTGCTCGTGGATGCGGCCGAGGGCCCCCTGCCCCAGACGCGCTTCGTGCTGAAGAAGGCATTCGAGCGCGGCCTGCCGCCGGTCGTCGTCGTCAACAAGATCGACCGGGCCGATGCCCGGACCCGGGAGGTGCTGAACGAGGTCTACGATCTCTTCATCGACCTCGACGCCACCGACGCCCAGCTCGAGTTCCCCGTGCTCTACACGAGCGGACGCGCCGGCACGGCCACCACCGACCTGGCGGTGCCCGGCGAGGACCTCCGGCCGCTGTTCGACGCGATCCTGGCGCACGTGCCGCCGCCGTCGGGCGATCCCGGACAGCCGCTCCAGATGCTGGTCGCCAACCTCGACTCGAGCGACTACCTGGGCCGGATCGCCATCGGGCGCATCTTCCGCGGCCGCGTGCAGGTGGGCGACCCCATCGCCGTCCTGAAGCTCGACGGCGCCGTCCAGCCGACGCGCGTCACGAAGCTCTACGCGTTCGAGGGGCTGAAGCGGGTCGAGATCGAGTCCGCCGCCGCGGGCGACATCGTGTGCCTCGCCGGCATCGAGGCCATCAACATCGGCGAGTCCATCGTCCACCCCGAGCACCTCGAGCCCATTCCGGCCATCGCCGTGGACGAGCCCACGGTCTCGATGATTTTCGGCGTGAACACCTCGCCCTTCGCCGGCCGCGACGGCCAGTTCGTCACGTCGCGGCACCTGCGCGATCGGCTGGACCGCGAGCTCCTGGGCAACGTCTCGCTCAAGGTCGAACCGACCGCGACGCCCGAGCAGATGAAGGTGCTGGGCCGGGGCGAGCTGCAGCTGGCGATCCTCATCGAGATGATGCGCCGCGAAGGCTACGAGATCCAGGTGTCCCGCCCGGAGATCGTCACCAAGGACATCGGCGGCCAGACCATGGAGCCGGTCGAGGACCTGGTGATCGACGTGGCCGAGGAGTTCCAGGGCGCCGTGATCGCCGGCGTGGGCCAGCGGCGCGGCACCATGACGAAGATGGTGAACCACGGCAGCGGCCGCGTGCGCCTGGAGTTCCGGATTCCCGCCCGCGGCCTGATCGGGTTCCGCTCGCAGTTCCTCACCGACACCAAGGGCACGGGCATCATGAACCACGTGTTCGCCGAGTGGGAGCCGTGGCACGGCCCGATCCCGTCGCGGTCCACGGGTGCCATGGTGTCCGACCGCGGGGGCGTGGCGACCGCCTATGCGATGGCGAACCTGCAGGAGCGGTCGATCATGATGATCGAGGCCGGCGCCGAGGTCTACGAGGGCATGATCGTCGGCGAGAACTCCCGCGACAACGACCTCGACGTCAACATCACGAAGGAAAAGAAGCAGACCAACATGCGGGCGTCCACCGCGGACGAGGCGATCCGCATCGTCCCGCCGCGCCTCATGGGCCTCGAGCAGGCCATCGAGTTCATCAACGACGACGAGCTCGTGGAGATCACGCCGAAGCACATCCGGCTGCGCAAGAAGGTCCTGCCGGCGAATCTTCGGCCGAAGCGGCGCGACGAGTCGGCCTGATGACGCCGGCGAACCCGCCGGGAGACCGGCGGCCGCCGCCGTACGCGGGTCAGGCCGGCGGTGGCGCCGTCTGGCCGAGGGCGTCGTCCCTGACCGTCTTCCGGAGCCAGTCGATGAACTGCGTGGCCGGCAGTCCCTGGCGCGCCGCTTCCGCGCGGACCCACGCGAGCAGCGCGAGCCGCGTCTCGCGCGGGAGCCCTTCGGTGCTCAGCGCGAGCGTGTTGCCGCACGCGCAGTTCGCGAAGGCGAACGTGCCGGCCGGCCGCTCCGGCGCGAAGTCGCCGACGTCCACGTCGTACGAGATGTAGCGGCCGACCGGCGTGGTGGCGGCGACGTACTCGCGCAGGGTCGCATAGCCGCGGCCGCAGTGCGGGCAGGACTTGGGGAAGAGCCCTTCGTAGTAGGCGCGAATCAGCTCACGGACCTCGGTGGGAGACGCGTCCGTCGAGAGGGCCATCGCGTGTCGCTCAGAAGCGGTCCGGCCGGGCCGTGTCCCAAGCGCGGCCCAGACTGCCGTTGACGCCGCCCTGGAGGAGCGCACCCGGCTCCAGGGTGGGGTAGATCTCGTGGTAGCTGCGGACCTCGCCCGAGCTCACCCGGCGCATCACGAACCACGGCTTGAGATCAGCCGGCTGCTGGAACCCGGCGGCCCCGAGCACCTCGAAGAAGCTCTTCACCGTCTCGCGGTGGAACCGGGCCACGCGTTCGGACTTGTCGCCCACGTGGAGGCCGTGGACCAGCTCCGGATCCTGGGTGGCGACGCCGGTCGGGCACTGGTTCGTGTTGCAGCGGAGGGCCTGGATGCAGCCGAGGGCGAACATCATGGCGCGCGCGGCGTTGCACATGTCCGCGCCCAGCGCGATCTTGGCCGCGATCTGGAAGCCGGTGTTCACCTTGCCGGAGGCGATGAGGCGGATGTCGTCGCGGATGCCGGCGCCGACGAGCGCGTTGTGGACGAAGGACAGCCCGTCGTTCAGGGGCGTGCCCACCGAGTCGGAGAACTCCATCGGCGCGGCGCCGGTGCCGCCCTCGGCGCCGTCCACCGTGATGAAGTCCGGGCGGAGGCCCGTCTCGAGCATCGCCTTCACGATCCCGAAGAACTCGTGCCGCTTGCCGACGCACAGCTTGAACCCGACAGGCTTGCCGCCGGAGGCCTCGCGCAGCGTCTGCAGGAACCGCAGCAGGCCGAGCGGCGTCGTGAACGCCGTGTGCGCGGGCGGCGAGATCACGTCCTTGCCGGGCTCGACCCGCCGGATGTCGACGATCTCCGGCGTGAGCTTCGCCGCCGGGAGGATCCCGCCATGACCGGGCTTGGCGCCCTGCGACAGCTTCACTTCGATCATCTTGACCGCGGGCAGCGTGGCGCGCCGCGCGAACTCCTCCGCGTCGAAGCGCCCGTCGCGCGTCCGGCAACTGAAGTATCCCGTGCCGATCTGCCAGACGAGGTCGCCGCCCGGCTCGAGATGGTAGGGACTGAGCCCGCCCTCGCCGGTGTTGTGCGCGAAGCCGCCCAGGCGGGCGCCCGTGTTCAGGGCCAGGACGGCGTTGCGGCTGAGCGAGCCGTAGCTCATGGCCGACACGTTGAAGATGGAGGCCGAGTAGGGCTGGGCGCATCCGGCGCCGCCCACCGTCAGCCGGCTGCACGCGTGGTCGGGCTCCACGGGCGCCAGCGAGTGGTTGATCCACTCGTAGCCGGTCGCGTACACGTCGCGCTGGGTGCCGAACGGCAGCGTGTCCAGTTCGCCCTTGGCACGCTGGTAGACGACCGACCGGTCGTTGCGGCTGAACGGCCGCCCGTCGCTGTTGCTCTCCACGAAGTACTGGTTGATCTCGGGCCGGATCTTCTCGAGCAGGTAGCGGCCGTGCCCGATCACGGGGAAGTTGCGGCGCACGGCCTGGCGCGTCTGGAGGATGTCGGCGCAGCCGCGCAGGACCACCGGCCCCACGACGAGCAGCGACCAGAGCACGGGCGGCCACACGACGGCGATGCCGGCGATGAGGGCCAGCGTCGCGCCGGAGGCGACGACGAAGGCGTTGCGCATGCCTGGGAATCGGCCGCGGTCCAGGCAGGTTGAACGGGTGGCCCGCGGACGGGGCGTGCTGCACGGTCTGGCGACCGGGCCGCGACCCGTCCGGTGCGGCCCACCACTTCGGCGGTCTGCGCGGGGCTCGCCGGCTACCGCGGCGGGACGATCGCCACGCGGAAGCCGATGAACGCGCGCCTGGCGCCCGGCTCGGCGGCGCCGCGCGCGGACCCGCGGACGAGCCGCGCCCGATCGGCGAACCCGCCGCCCCGGATGGTCCACAGGGCGTCGGTGTCGAGGTGCTGGCGGTCGTCCGCTTCGTCGTAGGGATAGGGCTGGCTGGGACTGCGGGTCCATTCCCAGACGTTGCCGGCCATGTCGTCGAGTCCGTACGCGCACTCGGGGCAGGGGTGAGCGCCGACGGGCGACACGCCTGGCGCGTCGAACTGCGCCCGGTCGCGGCGCGGCTCCACGCCCCACGGGTAGCGCCGGCCGTCGGGGCCCCGTGCGGCCTTCTCCCACTGCGCCTCGGTCGGGAGTGTCGCGATCCAGCCGGCCCGGAGGCGCCCGGCCAGCACGGGATCGCCCGGCGGGCGTCCGGCCAGCCCGCGCGTCAGCCAGCGGCAGTACGCAAGGGCGTCCGGCCACGACACGAACGCCACCGGCGCGTCGACGGGACCGGCGAGGGCACGCGGATCGGTCGTCCAGCCCGTAGCGGCGACGAACGCCGCGTACTCGCCGATCGTGGTCTCGTGCCGCGCGATGTAGAAGGCCGGCAGGTCGAGCGTCCCTTCCTCGGCGGCCGCCGACCACCGCTCGTTGTCGAACGCCTCGGGGGTCTTCGCGGGCCCCGCGCCCATCGTGAACGGCCCCGCCGGGACTTCCACGAAGGACGGGCCCGACGACTGATCCGCGAATGCCGACCAGAGCACGGGCCCCGCTCCGAGGAGGACGGCCGCCAGCAGCGCCGCGCGGATGGGGGCCAGCGCCGGCGTCATCGCGCGGCCGACGCCCTGGCGCATGCGAACGTCCATCCGTGGCGGCAGGCCCGGGCGTACACCTCCGGCTCCGGCATCGTCAGCAGGTTGGGACCGCCCTCGCGGACGAGCAGCCGCAGATCGAGCGCGCGCGGATCGGCCGACGCCGGTGGCTCGGCGTCGAGCAGGTTCACGCAGGCGGCCTGGAAGCGCCCCTCGCAGGCCCGCGAGAAGTACGTGAGCGCCCGATCCCGGTCGGGTGCGACGATACGGCCCTCCACGAAGTGCCGTCCGAGGTCGTTGCACGCCCAGGCCGCGTTGTCGGCGCAGTAGTTCGCCTCGATCGCGACGAGGCGGCGGCAGGCCGAGGGGCGGCCGTCGGCGCAGGCCTGCTGCCAGAAGGGCAGCGCATCGCCGACGTGCATGCCGTCGGTCCGGCCGGCCGCGGTCATGACCGCGAAGAAGACGGCCCACGCGGCCATGTGGGCGAGGTTGCGCCGGCCGAGCGGCGGCTCGAGTCCCAGCGCCGCGATCCAGGGCCGCTGCCCCACCGTGGCGACGAGTGTGTCGATGGCCGGGACGAGCAGGTTCAGCAGCGGCACGCAGAGGAGCTTGTCGTAGAACGTGGGCAGGCCCAGCGCGCCGAGCAGCGCGTACAGCGCGAACACCCCTGCGCCGTAGGCCACGCCGAACACGAGGCGCCCCAGCGGCGTCCTGGGCGACGTGGAGGGATCGGTGACGAGCAGGTGCAGGCCCAGGAACACGGCCGTCGGGATCTCCGAGTCCACGAAGTACGGCACGCCCGTGACGCTCGCATAGGCGGCGCTCAGGCCGAAGAGCGTCGCCGCCGCGCCGGCCGTGACCGGCGTGATGGCGAAGAAATACATGACCACCAGGCCGATCAGGAACAGCACCAGGTAGATGTGCGGGCCGAGGCCGAACGTGGTGTTGATCTCCTGGGCCCAGGTCACGCGGGTGGTGCCCGTCGCGAGCAGCGCCAGCGAGAAGAGCGCGAGCGAGAAGGCCGAGGGATTGAAGATGTGGACGCGGCGGCCGTCCCTGGTCCACCGCACGAACGCCTTGCCCAGGAAGCCGACCGCCACCAGGACGAACTGCCACGCGAACCACTCGTCCCTGAACCACAGGAAGAGGTTCGTGCTGAACACGATTGGGAGGGGACCGAAGCCCATCGCATAGGGCTGCCGGCGCGTCCAGGCCAGGAGGATGTCGAACGCGTACGCCACGCACACCTGGGCGGCCAGCAGCGTGGCGTACGGGTAGACCGGCGCCCAGTACCAGCCCCAGTACGCGTAGACGCCGAGGTGGCAGCACAGCTGGATGTAGTGCTGGGGTCGGGGCGCCGCCTGGGTGAACCCCGCCAGGCCGGTCCCCCGGAACCGGACGGCCAACGCGGCCTGCCAGAGGAGCAGGACGGCGGCGGTCCCCCAGAAGGCCAGCGTGAGCGATCGACTCCCGCGCACCCGCGGCAGCAGGCTGAGCGCCAGCAGGGCGCCCGTGAACGCCAGCGGCGCGGCGAGGGCCGCCAGCCCCTGCGCCGACGGATCCGTCGTCTGACCAGGCGGCGCGGCGGGGCCGCGGGCCCGGCGCCTGCTCGGCGAGGTCGAAGCCACGAGTCGTCAGCCTTGTACCACCGGGGCGAGAGCCCGTGCAACCGGGGCGGCGTGGTTGACAAGCCAGGGGCGTCCAGTCCATCCTGTGCCGGTTTTTCGGCCCCTCCCCTCCTGTGGAGCGCACGAGCCTATGACGACGAGAACCTCTCGGAACTGGCTGCCGCACGCCCTGGTCGGCGTGTTGGCGGTAATCGTCGCGGTCGCCGTCGCCGGACTGCCAGGGGACGCCCGTCAGCAGGGCGACTGGCCGGGAATCACGGGCGGCGACACCTCGACGCGGTATTCCCCGCTCGATCAGATCACGGCCTCGAACTTCGCCAACCTGAAGGTGGCGTGGGAGTGGGACGGCAAGGACCTGCCGCCGGGCGTCGAGCTGGGGGAAATCAACGCGCGGGGCCTGCCCATCTACGTCGAGGGCATGCTGGTCACCGTGTCGGGCCCCCGCCGCACGGTCGTCGCGATGGACGCGGCGACGGGCAAGACGCTGTGGCACTTCCAGGAGCCGCTCACGCCCCGGCACGAGTACTCGATGCGCTCGAACCACGGCAAGGGCGTGGCGTACACGAAGATCAACGGCCGCGGCGCCGTCATCGTCGTGACCCCGGGCTTCTTCCTGCACGCCCTGGACCTGAAGACGGGCAAGCCGATCGAGGGCTGGGGCGGCTCGGTGCCGGTCAACGGCTTCCCGAAGACGGGCTCGGTGGACCTGTTGAAGGACGTGATCGCGGACTGGGGCCCGTGGCGCCAGGCCGAGCAGAAGTACGACGCGGCGAAGGGCCTCCCGCTGGAACTGGGCTACATCACGTCGTCGTCGCCCCCGATCGTGGTCAACGACGTGATCGTCGTCGGCAACTCGGCCGAGCAGGGCTACAACCAGACGCGCATCGAGAACGTGCCCGGCGACATCCTCGGGTACGACCTGAAGACCGGCAAGTTCCTGTGGAAGTTCCACGTGATTCCGCGGCCGGGCGAGTTCGGCCACGAGACGTGGGAGAACGACGCGTGGCGCTGGTCGGGTGACATCTCGTCGTGGGCGCCGCTCTCGGCCGACCCCTCGCGCGGCCTGGTCTACATCCCGACCAACAGCGCCACCATCGACTATTTCGGCGGCTTCCGGCCGGGCGACAACCTGTTCGCCACGAGCATCATCGCGCTCGACGTGAAGACCGGCAAACGCGTCTGGCACCACCAGTTCGTCAAGCACGACATCTGGAACTACGACACGCCCACCGCGCCGGTGCTCCTCGACGTGAACGTCGGGGGCCGCCGGGTTCCCGGCGTCTTCCAGATCACGAAGCAGGCCTTCGTCTACGCGTTCAACCGCTACACCGGCGAGCCGATCTGGCCCATGAAGGAGATCCAGGTGCCGGCGTCCAAGGTCCCGGGCGAGGTGCTGTCGAAGACCCAGTTCGTCCCGACCCTGCCGGCGCCGTACGACCTGCAGGGCCGCACCGAGGCGCACCTCATCGACTACACGCCCGAGGTCAAGAAGCTGGCGCTGGCGCGCGCGAAGGAACTGGATCTCCTGTCGGTCCTCTTCGAACCGCCCGTCCACATGGGCAACGCGGAGGGCCGCCAGGCCGCGAACATCTGTCCGGGTGGCGGCGGCGGCGCCAACATCACCGGACCGCCGGCGGCCGATCCCACCTCGGGCGTGATCTTCGTGGCCTCCACGAGCGGCTGCTCGCCGACGACGCTCGAGGACGCGAAGCTGCGCGACAACGACAAGCAGACCGGCACGACGCTGGCCCAGTGGGTCAGCACCCACGAGCCGGCACGACCGCGTCCCGTGATGGAAGGGGATCCGCTGCGCGGCATTCCGGACATCTTCAAGGGCCCCGTGGGCCGGATCACGGCCATCGACATGAACACGGGCCAGCACCTCTGGATGATCCCGAACGGCGACATGTCCACGCGGGACCAGGAGCTGTTCCGCAACAACCCGCTGCTGAAGGGCGTGAACGTGGACACGAACTGGGGCCGGCGGAGCAGCCCCGCGATGGCCGCGACCTCGACGCTCCTGCTCGCCACGGGCCAGACCGCCGACAACAAGCCGAACCTGTTCGCCATCGACAAGAAGACCGGCAAGCGCGTGGGCGCCGTCGTCACGCCGCGCCTCGGCGGTTACGGCCTCATGACCTACCTGCACCAGGGCAAGCAGTACGTCGTCATTCCCGTGAACGGCGGCTACACCGCGATGGCGCTGCCCTGAGCCGCGCGCGGAGCGGACAGGACCACGCAGACACCACGGGGCTGGCCTTCACCGAAGGCCGGCCCCGTCGTTCGTTCGGCGATCGCCTGATGCAACGGCGAAAGGACTCCCACATGGCCACAGAACGGCCCGACCCCGACGACAGCCTCCGGGCGGCGAGCCGCCGCCAGTTCATGAAGTTCCTGGCCGCCAGCCCGCTGCTGGCCCTGGCCGAGCCGGCCCTGGGCGACGCGTGGCGGCATGCCGCCACCTCGGGGCGCCTCGCGCGCTGCGCGTCGTGCGGCGAACCCCTGAGCCTCCAGCAGCAGGCGAGCGGGATGCCGGCGCTGCCAGGCGCGAGCGCCATCGACGACCAGTTCGGCGGCCAGCTTGTGGGAACGCCCGACGAGGCCATCAACGTGTGGGACTTCGAGCGCGTCGCCGCCGCCAACACGCTGCCGCCGCACTGGGCCTACATCCACATGGGCGTGGACGACCTCGAGACGCGCGTCGCCAACCGCGAGGGCTACCAGCGCCTGATGCTGCGGCCGCGCCGGCTCGGCGCCGAGCCGCCGCTCGACACGAAGGGGACGCTGCTCGGCCGGACGTGGGACACCCCGCTGTTCCTGTGCCCGGTGGCGGCGCTCGAGGCGTACCACACGCAGGGAGA
>JBFWXO010000026.1:0-86665 GCA_050187355.1 Vicinamibacterales bacterium | reverse complement strand
CATCGCGTACTCCAGCTCCCGGCCGTTGCCCGCCCACCGGCTGCGGATGCGCAGCAGGTAGGCGGCCGGGCTCCCCCCCCGCACCGACTTCTGGTGCCCGCGCGCGCACTTCTCGACGAACCAGTCGCACAGCAGGGGAATGACTTCGGTCCGCTCCCGGAGGGGCGGCACGCGCAGCTGGATCGTGTTGATGCGGAAGTAGAGGTCCTCGCGCAGGCGGCCGTCGGCCAGCGCCGCGTCGATGTCGATGTTGGTGGCGCAGATGAGACGGAAGTCCACCTTCACCCACCGCTCGCTGCCGATGGGCCGGTACTCGCGCTCCTGCAGCACGCGCAGCAGCTTGGTCTGCAGGTAGGCGGGCATCTCGCCGATCTCGTCGAGCATCAGCGCGCCGCCCTCGGCCAGCTCGAGCAGTCCCACCTTGTCCGAGCCCGCGCCCGTGAACGCGCCCTTCTTGTAGCCGAAGAGCTCCGACTCGATGAGGTCCTTCGGAATGGCCGCGCAGTTGATCTTGATGAAGGGGCCCGATGCCCGCGGGCTGCGCTGATGGAGGGCGTTCGCGATGAGCTCCTTGCCGGTGCCGTTCTCGCCCTGGATGAGGACGTTGGCGTTGCTCGGCCCCACCGCGTCGACGAGATCGAAGAGCTCGCGCATCACGCGGCTCTGCCCGACGACGGCGCCCATGCCGTCCGGATCGCGCAGCTTCGCGCGGAGCGCCTCGTGCGTCAGCCGCTCGTCGACCTGCCGCGCGGCGCGCTCGAGGATGCCGACGATGCCGGTCGGATCGAGCTGCGCCTTCTCGATGAAGAAGAACGCGCCGGCCTGCCCGGCGTCGAGCGCCCGCGCGATCGTGCCCTGGCCCGAGATGACGATGACCTCCGTGCCGGGCGACCGCTCCTTCATGCGCTTCAGCACGTCCATGCCGTCGCCGTCCGGGAGCAGGAGGTCCAGCAGGACGATCTCGGGACGCCACTCGTCGAACAGGGCGAGGCCCGTGCGTCCGAGCCCCGCGGAGCGGACGTCGTAGGGCGGGTCGCAGTCGGCCTGCTCGACGACCATCTTCAGCCAGTCGACCGTGGCAGGGTCGTCGTCCACCACCAGCACCCGCCGATGTCGAGGTTGGGCGCGCGCCATGAATCCTGTTCCATTATTTCCGATCCACGCGGCCGGACCGCGCGGCGCTTTCGCTATAATCGCGCCCATGCCTGATCGCCCGCTGCCGCCGATCACGCCTGTCCTCTCCGCGCTCCGGACGCCGCCGGCCGCCGAGGCCGACCACGCCCTCTGCGAGCGCTGCGGCGCGGAGATGTACCGGATGCATGCCGTGTGGCGGTGCCCCCAGTGCCGCTACAAGACCGACTGTTGCGGGTGGTGACGCGCGGGGACGCCCCCCGCGGGTCCGCCGGCGCCCCCTGACTGCCATGGACGTCCTCGAGTCGCATGTCCGCACGACCAGCCCGGAGTTCGCGGCCAACCGGGACCGCATGGCCGCGCTGGTCGCCGAGTACCGTCGACGCCTGGCCCAGGTGCGGCTCGGCGGCGGTCCGAAGTACGTCGAGCGCCATCGCGCCCAGGGCAAGCTGACCGCCCGGGAGCGGATTGACCTGCTCCTGGACCCCGGCTCGCCGTTCCTGGAACTGTCGGCGCTGGCCGCCTGCGATCTGTACGACGGCGAGGCGCCGGCGGCCGGCCTCGTCACCGGCATCGGGCGCGTGTCCGGCCGCGAGGTGCTCGTCGTGGCCAACGACGCCACGGTGAAGGGCGGCACCTACTATCCGCTGACGGTCAAGAAGCACGTCCGCGCCCAGGACGTCGCGCTCCAGAACCGGCTGCCCTGCGTCTACCTGGTCGACTCCGGCGGCGCGTTCCTGCCCCTGCAGGCCGACGTCTTCCCCGACCGGGACCACTTCGGCCGCATCTTCTACAACCAGGCGCGGATGTCGGCGGCCGGGATCCCGCAGATCGCGGTCGTGATGGGATCGTGCACGGCCGGCGGCGCCTACGTGCCGGCGATGTCGGACCAGACGATCATCGTCAAGGGCACGGGCACCATCTTCCTCGCCGGGCCGCCGCTCGTGAAGGCCGCGACCGGCGAGGACGTGACCGCCGAGGAACTGGGCGGCGCCGACGTGCACACGCGCGAGTCCGGCGTGGCGGATTACTTCGCCGACGACGACCGGCATGCGCTCCACCAGGCCCGCACCGTCGTCTCCACCCTGCACACCGTCAAGGCGCCCGCCGGCGACCTCGCGCCGGTGGAAGAGCCCGCCTACGATCCGGCCGAGCTGTACGGCATCGTGCCCACGGACCTCCGGACGCCGTACGACGTCCGCGAGGTGATCGCCCGGATCGTGGACGGCTCGCGGTTCGACGAGTTCAAGGCCCGCTACGCCCCGACCATCGTCTGCGGGTTCGCCCGCCTGCACGGACGGCTGGTCGGCCTCGTCGCCAACAACGGGGTCCTCTTCTCCGAGTCGGCCCTGAAGGCCACGCACTTCATCGAGATCTGCAACATGCGGGGCGTGCCCCTCGTGTTCCTGCAGAACATCACGGGGTTCATGGTGGGCCGGGCCTACGAACGCGGCGGGATCGCGAAGGACGGCGCGAAGATGGTGCACGCGGTCGCCACGTCGGTCGTGCCGAAGTTCACGGTGATCGTCGGCGGCTCCTTCGGCGCCGGCAACTACGGCATGTGCGGGCGCGCCTACGAGCCCCGCCTGCTCTGGATGTGGCCCAACGCCCGGATCTCGGTGATGGGCGGCGAGCAGGCCGCGGGCGTGCTGGCCACGGTGAAGCGCGAGCAGCTGGCGCGCGAGGGCCGGACGCTGACCGACGAGGAGGACGCCGCCATCCGGCAGCCGATTCTCGCGAAGTACGACCTCGAGGGCTCGCCCTACTACTCCACCGCGCGGCTCTGGGACGACGGCATCCTCGACCCGCTCGACACCCGCACGGCGCTGGCGCTCGGCGTGTCGGCCGCCGCGAACGCCCCCGTCCCGTCGCCCCGCGTGGGCATCTTCCGCATGTAGGAGCGCGATGTTCCGCTATCTCGAGATCCGGCGCGACGGCCCCGTCGAACACCTCACGCTCAATCGCCCCGACGTCCGCAACGCCTTCAACGACGAGGTCGTCGCCGAGTTGGCGGCGTGGGCGGCCGGCCTCGTCCAGGACCCTGGCGTCCGCGCCGTCGTGCTGGCCGGCGCCGGCAAGGTCTTCTCCGCCGGCGCCGATGCCGCGTGGATGGCGCGGATGGCCGACGCGTCGGAAGCCGAGAACGAGGCGGACGCCCTCGCCACGACGGCGATGCTCCGGGCCATCAACACGCTGCCGGTGGTCGTCATCGGCCGCCTTCACGGGGCGGCCCTCGGCGGCGGCGCCGGGCTGGCCGCGGTGTGCGACATCGTCGTGGCCGCCGAAGGCACCATCTTCGGCTTCACGGAGACGAAGCTCGGCATCCTGCCGTCCATGATCTCGCCCTTCGTCCTGCCCAAGATCGGCGTCTCGGCCGCGCGGGAGCTGTTCCTCACCGGCGCGCGCTTCGATGCCGCGCGGGCCCTGGCGATCGGGCTGGCGCACGCCGTCGTGCCGGCCGAGGCGCTCGACGAAGCCGTGGGCCGTTACGTCTCGGAGACGCTCGGCGCCGCCCCCTCGGCGGTGGCCGCCGCCAAGGCCCTCATTCCGCAGGTATGGGGCCGCCGGCCCGAGGACGTGGCGGCCCTCACCGCGCACACGATCGCGGCCCAGCGCGCGTCCGCCGAAGGCCAGGAGGGGCTGCGGGCGTTCCTGGGCAAGCGGCCGCCGTCATGGGTGCCGCGGTGATCCGGCGCGTCCTCGTCGCCAATCGCGGCGAGATCGCGCTGCGCGTCATCCGCGCCTGCCGCACCGCCGGTATCGGCACCGTCGCCGTGTATTCCGACGCCGACGCGGGCGCGCCCCATGTGGCCGCCGCCGACCAGGCCGTGCGGATCGGCCCGGCGCCGGCCGCCGAGAGCTATCTCGCGGTGGACGCGCTCATCGACGCGGCCCGCCGGGCGGGCGCGGACGCCGTGCATCCCGGCTACGGCTTCCTGTCCGAGCGGGCCCACTTCGCCGAAGCCGTCGAGCGCGCGGGCCTCATCTTCATCGGCCCCCCAGCTGACGTCATCACCCGGATGGGGTCCAAGACCGGCGCCCGCCGGATCATGGAGGCGGCCGGCGTGCCGGTCGTTCCGGGACGCGTCCCGGCCGACCAGGGCGACGCGGCAGTGATGGCGGCCGCCCGCGAGATCGGCGCGCCCCTGCTGGTGAAGCCGGCCTCGGGCGGCGGCGGGATCGGCATGAAGACGGTTCGCACCCTCGACGACCTGGCGACGGCGCTGCCGCAGGCGCGCCGCGAGGCCCGGGCGGCGTTCGGCTCCCCGACCATCTACCTGGAGCGCCTCGTCGAGCGCCCGCGCCACGTCGAGGTCCAGATCTTCGCCGACGCGCACGGTCGCACCGTGCACCTCTTCGAGCGCGAGTGCTCGGTCCAGCGCCGCCACCAGAAGGTGATCGAGGAGACGCCGTCGCCCGCGCTGTCGCCGTCCGTCCGCGCCCGGATCGGCGCCGCCGCCGTCACCGCCGCCACCGCCGTCGGGTATCGCAACGCGGGGACGGTGGAGTTCCTGCTCGAGGGCAGCGGGGACGACGCGCGGTTCTACTTCCTCGAGATCAACACGCGCCTCCAGGTGGAGCACCCGATCACGGAGTGCGTGGTCGGCGTGGACCTCGTGGCGGCGCAGCTCGCCGTCGCGGCCGGCGAGCCCCTGCCGTGGCGGCAGGAGGAGCTGACCCAGCGCGGCCACGCCGTCGAGTGCCGCATCTACGCCGAGGCGCCCGCCGCGGGCTTCCTGCCGCAGGCCGGCCGGCTGCTTCGCTACCGCGAGCCGGCCGGTCCCGGCGTCCGCGTCGACTCGGGCGTGGTGGAGGGCCAGGACGTCTCGGTGTTCTACGACCCGCTGCTCGCCAAGCTCATCACATGGGGCGAGACCCGGGCCCAGAGCCTGGCCCGGGCGCGCGACGCCCTGCGGCACTTCGAGATCCTGGGCGTGGGCACCAACGTCGCCCTGCTCGGCGCCATCCTGGCCCATCCCGCGTTCGTCGCCGGCCAGGTGGACACCACGTTCCTCGAGCGCGAGCTGACCGGGCTCGTCGACGGCCTCGGGACCACGCCGCCGGCCGTGCTGGCCGCCGCGGCCGTGCATGCCGCGCGCGGCGGCGCGGCGACCGCGGCGCACGGCGCGCCGCACGAGGCGGCCCCCGCGACCGATCCCTTCGACACGATCCGCGGGTGGCGCGGATGACGGGAGCGGGCCGATGAGCCGCCGCTACCGCATCGCCGAGGGCGGGGCCGACGTAGCCGTGGAGGTCACGGCGGACGGTGTCGCCATGGTGGAGGGGCAGCGCTTCCACGTGACGTCGCTCGGCGACGGGCGCTACCGCGTCACCGCCGACGACGGCACCAACACCGTCGTGGCCATCGCCGGGCCCGGCCACGCGCCGTGGGCGTTCGCCGGCGGCCGCGCCGTCGAGCTCACCGTGGACACCGCGCCGCGCCGGCCGTCGAGCGCGCGCGCCCAGGGCGGCGACATGACGGCGCCGATGCCCGCCACGGTGGTCCGTCTCCACGTGGCGGTCGGCGACACGGTGACCGCGGGCACGCCGGTGGTCGTCCTGGAGGCGATGAAGATGGAGCTCACGGTGCGCGCGGCCACCGACGGCGTGGTGCGGGCCGTCCACTGCGCCGTGGGCGACCTCGTGACGCCGGGAGTGCCCCTGGTGGAGATCGCGGCGTGACCGTGCCGCCGCAGGTCTCGATCGTCGAAGTGGGGCCGCGCGACGGCCTGCAGAACGAGGCCGCGGCGATCGCCACCGCCGACAAGATCGCGTTCGTGGACGCCCTGTCGCGGGCCGGGCACCGGACCATCGAGGTCTCGGCCTTCGTCTCGGCCGCGCGCGTGCCCCGGATGGCCGACGCGGCCGAGGTCTTCGCCGGCATCTCCCGCGCCCCGGGCGTGCGCTACACGGCGCTCGTCCCGAACCTGGCCGGGCTCGATCGGGCGCTCGCGAGCCGCGTCGACGAGGTGGCCGTGTTCGCGGCCGCCACCGAAGCCTTCAGCCAGGCCAACCTCAATGCCTCGATCGCGGCATCGCTGCAGCGCTTCGGCGACGTCGTCCGCGGCGCCGCAGCGGCCGGGGTGCCGGCGCGGGGCTACGTGTCATGTGCGTTCGGCTGTCCGTTCGAGGGCGCCGTCGCGCCGGAGGCGGTTCTTCGCGTGACCGCCGCCCTGCTCGAGCTCGGCGTCCGGGAGGTGGCCGTGAGCGACACGATCGGCGTGGGCCACCCCGGCCAGGTGCAGGCGCTGGTCGAGCGCCTCGCGCGCGACGTGCCGCGCGATCGCCTGGCCCTGCACTTCCACGACACGCGCGGGACGGCGCTCGCCAACGTGCTCGCCGGCCTCGACGCCGGGATCGCCACCTTCGACGCGTCCGCCGGCGGGCTCGGTGGCTGCCCGTTCGCCCCCGGCGCGTCGGGCAACCTGGCCACCGAGGACCTGCTGTACGTGCTGGACGGCCTGGGGATCGACACCGGCGTCGACAGGCGGCGAGTGGCGGACGCCTCGCGGCAGATCGCCGCGCGCCTGGATCACCCGTTGCGCTCCCGCCTCCTAGAGGCGGAGGACGCGGCGTGCCGGCGACCGCCGGGGCCGGGCGCCTAGCTCGCCGACACCGGCAGTGACGCCGCCCGCGCGTCCTCGATGCCGACCGGCGCCGGAGCGGTCCGCGCCGCCACCACCACGCCCATGGCGATGCCGGCCGCGACGCCGCACAGCGACACGAGCAGGAGGATCCCGATGGCCCGCGCGGTGAGGCCGGACAGCGCGAACGGCGCCGTGGCCGGCCGGGCGGAGAGTGGCGCGAGTCGGCGGGCCGCCTGGTAGTACTGGGCGAGCTCGTGCGGGCCCTGGGCCACGGGGAAGCACGTGAGGGACCGGCCGAAGGCCTGCGCCGACCCCACCCGCTTCGCCGAGCGCCGGGCCGCCTCCATCGCCTCCCACAGCGGCATCGGGCAGTCGCCGGAGCGGAGGATCCCGGCGAGCAGCCGGCCCGCCGCGCCGACCGTCGAGACGGCGTCGGCGCTGCCCGCGGGGGGGAACGAGACCTCCCCGGCCGCCGTGATCATGATCGTCTCGAGGGGGGGCGCGGCCTGGCCGGGCTCGAGCTGCGCGCACACCGCCTGGACGACGGCCACGGCCTCGACCCAGGTGGGCTCCACGCGAGAGATGGCGTCGACGATTCGCATCGGGGGCGCGGCCGTCTCCGGCCGCTGCTGATGTAGCGTCGCCATGGCGTGCGTGGCCTCAGAAATCGTCATGCGGGGCGCTCCAGGAGGGCGGTGAGGTCCGCCGGGCCGGACTGCGGCCGCGCCGCGGGCGCCGTCCCGAACACGATGGCCGCGCGGTAGCGCAGGGGCGCCAGCCGGTCCACCCAGCAGCGCACGATCTGGCCGGATGCCGCGAGCCGGTCGGCGCTGCCGCTGTCGCTCGGGCGGTTGAGGCGCAGGGTCGACCGGGTGCCGGGCCGCAGCCACTCCTGCAGTTCGACGAGGGCCCCGCCCGTCGACACGTTCAGGACCCGCACGTACACGCCCTGGGACAGGCTCGCGTCGACGTCCAGGCCGAGGATCTCGGCGCTGAGACGAGGTTCCGAGCGCCGGTCGCGATCGGCGGGAAGGAGGAAGGGGCTGTCGGCGGGCGGCTTAGCGGACGGGTCCATGCTGCCGTTCCGCAGAGCACGGGCCGTACCACCGTGCACGCTCACATGGCCCTGCACACGATCGCCCGCCATCGCGCCCGATCAGGCGGAACGCCCAGCAGTACTTTTGCCTTTGTTTGGTTGACTCAGCCCCCAGAACGACTGGCCCTAGCCAGACTTTCGACCTGACGGATTGGTCGTGTCCGATGCCACGCCGTTCGCTCCTTCCTGGCCGTCGCGACGGGCGGGGCGAGGCCTCCCGACCGAAGGGCGCCAGCCCGGCGCTGTGCCACAATGGCGCGCCATGCCGGCCCCCTCGCCGACAGCGGACACGGTGCTGCCGGCCGTGCGCCGCCGGCTCATTCCCTTCCTCTTCCTGCTCTATCTCGTCGCCTACCTGGACCGCGTGAACATCGGCTTCGCGGCCCTCGACATGAATCGCGACCTCGGCTTCAGCGCCACCGTCTACGGCTTGGGCTCGGGCATCTTCTTCCTCTCGTACACGCTGCTGGAAGTCCCGAGCAACCTGGTGCTGGCCCGCGTCGGGGCACGCGTGTGGATCGGCCGCATCATGCTCACCTGGGGCCTCGTCTCCACGGCGATGGCCTTCGTGACCGACCAGACGACCTTCTACGCGCTGCGCTTCCTCCTGGGCGCGGCGGAGGCCGGCTTCTTCCCGGGCATCATCTACTACCTCACCCAGTGGTTCCCCGAGCGCGAGCGGGCGCGCGCCATCGCGCTCTTCATGACGGGCACGGCCGTGGCCGGCGTGATCGGCGGGCCCGTGTCGAGCGTGCTCCTCCTGCTGGACGGCGTCGGAGGGCTGCGCGGGTGGCAGTGGCTCTTCGTCGCCGAAGGCGTGCCGGCCATCCTCCTGGCGCCCGCCGTCTGGCGCTTCCTCGACGATCGTCCGGCCGATGCGCGATGGCTCTCCGAGGCCGAACGCGGCTGGCTGACCGCCACGCTCGCGGCCGAGGCGGCCGCCCAACCGGCCGGCGCGGGGCACTTCGGCCGGGCCCTGCGGGACGGCCGGCTCTGGCTGCTGGCCGCCGCCTACTTCTGCATCGTCCTGGCGTTCTACGGCATCGGCTTCTGGCTGCCCCTGATCATCCAGAGCGCGGGAGACGCGCGGTCGAGCGTCGTGGCGCTGCTGTCGTCGGTCCCCTCCGTCTTCGCCGCCGTCGGCATGGTGGTGATCGGCGCCAGGTCGGACCGCACGGGCGAGCGCCGCGGACACGTCGTGGCCGCCGCGCTCGTGGGGGTCGCCGGCTTCGCAGTGGCCGCGAGCCTGCAGGGCCGCGTCTGGCCGTCCCTCCTCGCGCTCGGCGTGGCAGCGTTCGGGATCTCGGGCACCTTCGGTCCGTTCTGGGCCCTGCCGACGGCATTCCTTCGCGGGACGGCCGCGGCCGGCGGCGTGGCGCTGGTGAACGCCGTGGGCAACATCGGCGGCTTCGTGGGCCCCTCCCTGGTCGGCTACGCCCGCGACCTCACCGGATCGTTCTCGGCGGGCCTCTGGGCGCTCGCGGCCGGGCTCGTCGCCGGCGCCCTGCTGATGGCCGCGCTGCCGGGGACGCCGCCGCGGCCCGGCGCGTCATAATCGAGGGCGTCCGACGTCCGTGATCGCCCGCTGCGTGCGCGACCGGCACGCCCGCCACCGGAGCCGTCCATGTCCATCCGCGCCGTCCGTTCGCATTCCACGTCCAGCCCGACGATCGAGGGCGCCGGCGTCCGCCTCCGCCGGGCCTTCGGGTTCGGCGACACCGAGCACGTGGACCCGTTCCTGCTCCTCGACGACTTCAGGAACGACGTGCCCGACGACTACCTGCGGGGCTTCCCGTGGCACCCGCACCGCGGCATCGAGACGATCACCTACGTGCTCGCCGGCACCGTGGACCACGCCGACAGCCTCGGGAACGCGGGCGCCATCGGCCCCGGCGACGTGCAGTGGATGACGGCCGGCCGCGGCATCGTCCACCAGGAAATGCCGCACGGCGACAGCCAGGGACGGATGCATGGCTTCCAGTTGTGGGCCAACCTGCCGGCGGCGCAGAAGATGGTCGCCCCGCGCTACCAGGAGGTCGGCGCCGCGGACATCCCGGTGGTGGTCGACGACGACGGCACGGCCGTGCGCATCGTGTGCGGCGAGTACTGGGGCCGGCGGGGCCCCGTGGACGGCATCGCGGCCGAGCCGCAGTACCTCGACGTCACCGTGCCGGCGGGGCTCGAGCGATCGCTGCCGGTCGCGCGGTCCCGGAACGCTTTTGCCTACGTGTTCGACGGCGGCGGGTCGTTCAGGGACGGGTCCACGCCTCGAGCCGTGGCGACCGACGTCGTCACCGACGGCGGGCAGCTCGACGACGACCGCGCCCGCTACGACACGGGCGTCGGAAACCGATCCCTCGTCCTCTTCGACGCCGGCGACGAGATTCGCGTCCGGGCCGGTGAGCACGGCCTCCGGTTCCTGCTGGTCTCGGGCGCACCCCTCCGCGAGCCGAACGCCTGGCGCGGCCCGATCGAGAAGAACAGCGACGACGAGTTGCGCCGCGCCTTCCACGAGCTGCGCGCGGGCACGTTCCTCGGCGAGCCGAGACGCTCGGCCGCACCGGCGGGCGCGGCGTCCTCTGACCCGCGGCCGCCGGTCGCGCGGCCTACCTGGCGTCCCTGACGGGAGCGAGGTGCGGCACCGCGGCCAGTGACGCCGCATCCCGCCGGTCGACCACCACGCGCGCGCCCGGCTTCGGGAACCAGTAGGTCCGGCGCGTGCCCACGCCCACCACGCGTATCGCCGACCGCCCGACGTACTCGAACGTGACGGGCGGGCCCACGCCCGCCGCCTGCACCCGCTGCCTACCGCAACACGTCATCGCCGTCCTCCGTCTCCACTGCGGGGCCTTCCATGAACGGCGCGGCCGGTGCCGTGGCCCGTTCGAGCAGGATCGCGCCCCCGGACAGCGCGAGCCACACCATCACCCGCTCGACGGCGCCCTGGGCAAGGACCAGCGCCCAGGGCACCGCCGTCCAGACGCTGAGGCACAGGAAGCAGTCCAGGAGCTGGCCGACCACGCCGTGGCCGGCCAGCGCCCTGAGGCGCGCGACGGCCCCCCAGGGCCCGTCCTCGGCGGTGACGAGGTGCGTGACCCGCCACACGCCGAGGACGCCCACCAGGAACCAGAGCGCGGGATCGCGCGCGAGGATCATGCCTCCGGCGCCGCCTCGACCTCGAGACAGAAGCCGTCGCTGTCGGTCCGCACGTGGCCCACCGACTGGCTGTTGAGGATCGCCCGGTCCACGGCCACCACGCGGATCACGTACCCGCACGCCTGCATGCCGGTGGTGTCCAGCGTCCAGGCGTCACCGCCCGCGGCCGTGTTCACCGTGCCGCCCGAGGGCACGGGCACCGCCTCGCCGGGATCGTTCACGTTGGGCTCGACCGCGAGCGAATACGAGCCGAGGTAGGTGTCGGTCGCCGTGACCGTCCCCGCCAGCACGCTGCCGGACACGAACTTGCCGCAGCTGCCGGCGCCGGAGGTGATCACGATCGCGACATCCGGCCCGGTGTTATCGAGCTGCAGCCGATGGACGTCGCTGCCCTGCGGCACCCCGCCCGGGTCGAACACCGTGAGGCGGACGAACCAGAGGGCGTCGCCCGCGGTGTCCCACTCGGCGAGCAGGTTGTTCACGTTCGACGCGAACGGCAGGTAGTCGAACCGCTTGGTCGCGTTGTCGGCCTTGTGCGTCGACGTGTTGCCGAGCCCGTCCACCACGCTGAGATCGGTGAGCACCGGCGTCCAGACGGCGCCGTCGGGGCTCACCTCCACGGTATAGGACCAGCCCGGAATCGGCAGCCCCTGGACCGACACGCGGAGGCCGAACGGGCACGGGCGGCCCAGCGCATCCGGCGGCAGGTTGTTCGTGGCGAAGACGGCGGTCGCGGTGGTGAGGCCGGTGACGTCGTCGATGTGGCCGACGGGAATGCCGCCCAGGATCGCGATCTTCCCGCCGGGCACCTGCGCCTTCGGCGCGACGTGGATCAGCGTCTCCTCCCGGTTGCCCCAGGCGGGCACGTAGTTCGGGTTCGCGCAGGGCGGCGCGACGCTCCAGGACAGGATCGCGCGGATGCGCATCACGCGCGGCCCGTCCTCGCAGGGCCGGCGGTAGGCCGACAGATCGACCGGCAGGCGGACGGCGTACCAGACGCCGCCGGCCGGCACGGGCAGGTCGTAGACGGTGACGTGCGCCGTGCCGAGGCAGGTGTCGAAGGTCCCGTTGCCGTCGGTGTCGGCCCAGAAGGTCACGTGCTCGCGGCTGCCCTCGGTGCACGGTCCGCCCGAGTAGCCCGCGGACTTCTTCACCTGGATGATGCCCACCAGTCCGTCGGGCGTGTTCGGATCGAGCCCGATGCACCGGAGCTCCTCGTAGCTCGTGTCGCCGTCGGTGGTCGGGAACAGCAGATCGCCGATCCCGGGCTCGAACGCCACGCCCGGCAGCGCCTTCCCGAACGCCTCGGCGCTGAGGGGCAACTGTCCGGCGGCGAACGCGTGCAGCTCCTTGAACGCGAAGCGGTGCGGCGGCACGCCCGCGTGCTTGTAGGCGGCGGCCAGCTCGGCGACGCCCGGGCTCACCGGCTGGACCGCGATGGGCGCGTTGCCCAGGAGCGACGCGATCTCGGGCTTCACCTTCAGCCCCTCGAAGATGTCGGTCGGCAGGACGAAGCGGCGCGGCTCCACCTGGATGGCGGCCTCGCGCACGTTGCCCCACACGGGCGCCCAGTTCGGCTGGTTCGGCGGCGGCGGGTCGTTCCACGACAGGATCGCGCGGACGCGGATCAGGTGATCGGCGGTGCAGCGCTTGCGCGCCGGATCGACCTTGAGCGTCACGGCGTACTCGAGCCGGCGCGCGCCCTGCGTGCCCTCCGGCACGTTGTACGCCTGGAAGCTCGTCATGCCCTGGTCGACCCACGTGGCGCCGTGATCGAACGACAGGTAGAAGCGGACGTACTCCGGCGTGCCGGCGCCGCAGACGTCGGTGCCGTAGCCCGACGGCTGATAGACGTAGACGACGCCCTCCAGCAGCTCGCGCTGCGGGTGGTAGCCGACGCAGCCGAGCTCCTCGTAGAAGGTGTTGCCGGCGATCGGCACGACGGGCGTGAAGGCGCTCTTCTCGAGCGTGCCGAAGTAGTTGGGGTTGGACAGCAGCAGCGCCTTGAACGCGTGACGTTCCTGCGTGAAAGGCTTCTGCAGTGAGACCTGGGACTTCCGGACCGCCTTCTTCAGCTCATCGTTCATGACTCTCTCCCTCCGACCGGTTGTGGCGTCGGCGCGCGGAGAGCGGCACGCAAGCGCGTGCGTCCGCGCCGCACCCTCAAGGCGGAGTGCCGACGTTTCAACGAGAGGGACGGCCGTTCGACGGGCCTTTTCGCCGCGCGCGGCGGCGCGGCGCACGATGAGGGGCGAATGCCGCGAACGGCGCTACTGGGCCGGCACGACCTCCGCGAGCGCGGCGCGCATGTCGTCGAGGAGCCAGTCGATCTCGGCCTCGTGCGTGCGGAAGCTGAGCACGCAGACGCGGCCGACGTAGCGGCCGCGCGCGACCGCACCCGTGATCATCACCCGGCCGCGCGCCGTGATCCGCTCCATGAGGGCGCGGGTGGCGGCGTCCTCCTCGGCGCGAGTGGCGCCCGGCCACGTCACGTGGAAGGCGAACAGGGACAGTTCCGGCGCCGCGTCCATGACGATGCCGGGCAGCGCGGCCACGCGACGCGCAGCGTCGACGGCGAGGCGCCGCTTCTCGCCGAGCGCCTCGCGGAACGCCGTGGCGCCGTACAGCTTGACGGTGAGCCACACGCGCAGGCCCGGGAAGCCGCGCGACAGGTCGGGCCCGTGCTGGCTCGGATCGTAGAAGCGGCCGGGGTGCGGCATCGGCGGCAGGTAGTCCGCCGTCGCCTCGTGCGCCGCCCGAAGCGCGGCGCCGTCGCGTACCAGCAGGGCCCCGGTGCCGTACGGGAGGAACAGGCCCTTGTGCGGATCGAGCGTGATCGAGTCGGCCCGGGAGAGGCCCGCGAGCGCCGGCCCGAGCTCGTCCACCAGGTAGAAGAACGCGCCGTAGGCGCCGTCCACGTGATGCCACAGCCCTTCGGCCGCGCAGACGTCGGCAATCGCGTCCAGGGGATCGACCGCGCCGGTGTTGGTCGTGCCGGCGCTGGAGACGACGGCGAACGGCCTCAGGCCGGCAACGCGATCGGCCGTGATGGCGGCCCGAAGCGCGTCCACGGGCAGGCGATACCGCGCGTCGCACGGCAGCGCCCGCACGCGGTCCGGCATCACGCCCGCCATCTTCGCGGACTTGAGGACCGAGTGGTGCGCCTGGTCGCTCGTGTAGACCACGCCGGGCCGGATCTCGGCGCCCAGATGGCGCTCGCGCGCGCACAGGATCGCGTTGAACGTGGCCGTCGACCCGCCCACCGTGAAGAGGCCCCGCGCGGACTCCGGGAAACCCATCCACTCCCGCAGCCAGTCGAGGGCGTTGGCCTCCAGCTGCACGAGCGCGGGTGCCGCCATCCACACGCCGGTGAAGCGGTTGGTCGTGTTGGCGATGAAGTCGGCGAGGGCGGCCGGGAACGACCCGCCGCCCGGGATGAAGGCCAGGTACCCGGACGCCGCGGTGTTGAACGAGCGCGGCACGCACTCGTCCAGGACCAGGTCGAGCAGCGGCTGGAGGAGGGTGCCCTCGGCGGGCGCGGGCTCACGCAGGGCGTGGCACAGCGCCTCGGCCTGCACGTCGCCCCGGATGGGCTGGTCGGGCAGCGAGGCGATGTGCGCGATGCAGCGGGTGACGACGGCATCGGCCATCGCCCGCATCTGGGCGGGGGTGAACTCGAGATCCGGCGTGGGCACGATGCCGGAGATTGTACGGGCGTCCACGCCCGGCGCCGTCGTGTGACGCGCCGGTCGCGGCGGGCGCGGCGCCCCGGCTAGGCGTAGGTGTCGATGCGGCCTGGGGCCGCCGGGGTCGCGTTCCTCACGAGATCGACTACCGACTGCGCGACGGCCGTCTCGACGTCGCGCTGCTTCCTGAGGACGAGCACTTCCCGCGCGGCTTCGAACGAGGCCGCGGCCAGCTGCTGGGGATCGACATTGACTTCCATGGCCCGAGGAATCGGCCGTCGGCCGCGGAACTTGAGTGGCCGGCGGCCCCGCCGGCCGGCAGGCCGCGTTCCGGGCGCGCGGTCAGGGGATCCAGCCCTCCACGGAGGTGACGATGAGGCGGGTCCACTTCTTGGGGTGCATGCTCGCACCATCGCACCGGCGCGCGACCGCGGGCGCCCGCCGGGCCGGGAGGTGGCGGCGGCGGAAGGTTGAAGGCGTCGCCCGACGGCGCTCGCGGAATTTGTCGAGCGCGGGTGGCAGCACGCCGAGGAGCACATCCCTTCGCCTCCTGACCAAAGGTCCGCAGTCGCATGCGCCTCTGTGTGCACCTAATCACGCGGGAACCAGACATCAAGAGCGGGGCGGCCCACGTGTTTGGCCTGGGCGCCGCTCGCACATACATCGCCCTTGCGCCCCTCCGGGCCGCTACGGCAGAGTTGGCTCGCAGGAGGCTCTCCCATGCCCACCTGCCGGTTCGTCGTCCTCGTGCTCGCCGTCCTCGCCATGCCGCGGCAGGTCGTCGCCCAGACCCCAGCCCCGCTGCACATCTACGCCGTGGCGGTCAGCCCCGGCGGCGCCACGCTGACGATCACGGGCACCGGGTTCGGCGCGGCCCCCGTCGTCACGGTGCACGGGCACCCCGCGGAAGTCTTGCCCGGCGGCACCGAGGAGCGGATCGACGTCGTGTTGCCGTCCGCGCTCCTCGAGACGCCCGGCACCTATCGCATCACCGTCGTCGACCCGGCGCGGCAGGTGGGCGAAGTGTTCGTCGTGGCGACGGCAGGCGTCAGCGTCGTCAGCGCAGGAGATTCGTCTGGACGCGGGGCGACAAGTGACGCCGCGACCACCACGACATCGCTCGACCGGCCGTCCACCAAACACGACCTGGTCGCACGGGACGCGGATTCCGCCGCACTCGCGCCGAAGGTCCTGGAGGGCACGACGAACACCGCGGTGGGCCTGAGCGCGTTGGCATCCAACACGACTGGTTCGGCGAATACGGCAACCGGCGCCGGCGCACTCTACGCCAACACCAGTGGCCTTCGCAACACCGCCACCGGATACTTGGCTCTCACCTCCAACACCGGTTCCTTCAACACCGCGGCAGGCGCGCTGGCGCTCAGCGCCAACCAAGGCGGCGACAACGCGGCGTTTGGCGCGGATGCGCTAGGTAACAACACGTCGGGTAGTCTGAACACGGCCATCGGCTCTCAAGCGCTCTATGGGAATTCGACCGGCGAGAACAACACGGCCAGTGGCTATGCAGCGCTTTATAGCAACACAACGGGTTCCTTGAACACGGCGACCGGCATGACCGCGCTCTTAAAGAACACCACTGGATACTGGAATACTGCAAGCGGTGTCAGTGCGCTGTATCTCAACACCACCGGCCACGAGAACACCGCCAGCGGCGTGAATGCCCTCGCGGCGAACACCTCTGGCTCGGACAACACCGCCACCGGCGTCCGGTCGCTCGAATCGAATACCACGGGCTCCCAGAACACCGCGAGCGGACACAGTGCGCTGTCGTCGAACACCACTGGGTTCAACAACACAGCGAGCGGCACCCGTGCGCTCGAAGGGAACACCACGGGCGTAGGAAACACGGCCATCGGCACCTTTGCTCTCTCCTTCAATATCACCGGCTCCAACAACACGGGCAGCGGTTATCAGGCGCTTATCAACAACCGCACGGGCGACGAGAACACCGCGACTGGCAGCGAGGCGCTCGAGTTGAATACCACCGGCTACTGGAACACGGCCATTGGACGCCTGGCGCTGGCGCAGAACACGATCGGTATCGCCAATACGGCCAGCGGCGTGCGCGCTCTTTCCGCGAACGGGTCGGGGACCTACAACACGGCCACGGGCTATCAGGCGCTGTGGAGCAATACCGCCGGCGCTGCCAATACGGCCAGCGGCGTCGAAGCGATGCTCCTGAACACCGTCGGTGATCGGAACACCGCGGATGGGTACGGTGCGCTGTACGCCAATGCCTCCGGAGTCGACAACACGGCCGCTGGCTACCGCGCGCTCGTCGCGAACACTGGCAGCGCCAACACGGCGATCGGCAGCCATGCCGGCGCCAGCGCCACGGGCGGGACCTACAACGTGTTCGTCGGCGCGGACGTCGTCGGCACGGCCGCGGATACGAACACCATTCGGATCGGCGTGCCCTATTCAGGCGGCGTGGGCCAGAACCAGACCTTCATCGCCGGCATCCACGGCGCGGCCCTCAGCGGGCCGGCCGTGCCGGTGTTCGTCGATGCGAACGGCCAACTCGGGACGGTGACGGCACCCGTCGTGACCGGCGGCGGCACCCTCGCCCCGTCGGTCCACCCGCGCGACTTCGAGGCCCTCGTCGCGCTCGTGCGGGCCCAGCAGGCGACCATCGCGGACCAGGCCGCCGCCCTCGACGCGATGCGCCAGCGGCTCGACGCGCTGGATCGTCGCGCGCGGGGCCGCTAGGCGCCGACGCGGTCGTGCGGCAAGGGCGCGGACGGGCCGGGGCTGGGTCACGTCGGAGAGGCAGGGGTGGCGGCGCAGTGTCGAGAATCCCGTGGGCGCACGCCGCATGTCTCACGGCCACGGCACGCCCCACGCACCACCCGCGGACGCGTCGAAATCCCACTGCCTCCTGACCAAAGGTCCGCATCTGGTGCGCCGATGTGTCCACCTATCGGCGTGGAACCAGACATCAGGAGCCGGGCCGTCCAAAATGTTTGGCTTGGGCGCCGCTCCCTCATTCTTCGCGCTTGCGCCCCGCCGTGGGGCTACGGCAGAGTTTGCTCGCAGGAGGCTCTCCCATGCCGACGCGCCGGTTCGTCGTCCTCGTGCCCATTGTCCTGCTCGCCCTCCTCGCCGTGCCCCCGCGGCAGGCGGTCGCGCAGCCCCCGGCCCCGCTGCACGTCTACTCTGTCGCGGTCAGCCCCGGCGGCGCCACGCTGACGATCACGGGCACCGGGTTCGGCGCGGCCCCCGTCGTCACGGTGAACGGACAGCCCGCTGAGGTGCTGCCGGGAGGGACCGACGAGCGGATCGACGTCGTGTTGCCGTCCGCGCTCCTGGAGACGCCCGGCACCTATCGCGTCACCGTCGTCGACCCGGCGCGGCAAGCGGGCGAAGTGTTCGTCGTGGCGACGACGGCGGGGGCGGTGGTCAGCTCATCGACGACGGACGACACAGGGCCGGACAACTCCACACCGTCGCGACGAGAGGCCGCGTCGCCAGGTGCGGGCCGTGCGGCGCGAGCCGGCACGGGCGGGAACACCTTGACGGCACCGGCCGCGTCGCGTGGCGTGAGCGATCCACTCCTCATCGAGAACTCCGCGAACACCGCCGTCGGTTTCGGCGCCCTCGTGTCGGCCACAACCGGCTACTACAACGCGGCCCTCGGTTACAACGCGCTTAATCACAACACGACCGGGATCCACAACACGGCCTCCGGCGCCTGGGCACTCTACTCAAATATCAATGGCTCGTATAACACCGCGGCTGGTCAAGACGCGCTGTGGTTCAACACGTCCGGCAGCGACAACACCGCCGTAGGCAAAGCGACCCTGTACAGCAACACAACCGGTAGCTGGAATACAGCCAGCGGCGAACAGGCGCTTTACAACAACACGGCGGGCAACAGCAACACGGCCAGCGGTGGCCAGGCGCTCTACGGCAACACGACGGGCGTGGGCAACACCGCCAGCGGCGCCGCGGCGATGTTCTATACCAGCACCGGCAGTTACAACACCGCTACGGGCGTCACCGCGCTCTACACGAACTCGACGGGTTACGCCAACACGGCGAGCGGGGCCTCCACGCTCTATCGCAATACAACGGGCAACAGAAACGCCGCCACTGGGAATTCCGCGCTTTTCAACAACGCTACGGGTGAGCGGAACGTTGCTACCGGAGTCGGTGCCATGGTTTCGAACACCATCGGGAGTGCGAACACCGCGACCGGTTTTGAAGCCCTGCACGGCAACACATCGGGCACCGAGAACACCGCCGCGGGCGCCAGCGCGCTCGGTGCCAGCACGTCATCCTTCAATACCGCCGTCGGCGCAAACGCGTTGCTCAACACGACCACCGGAGGCTCGAACGTCGGCGTCGGCAGCAAGGCCGGACAGAACGCCACTAGCGGCGCCTACAACGTCTATGTCGGCGCCGACGTGGTCGGCACGGCCAGCGACGCGAACACCATGCGTCTGGGCTTGCCCTACAACAGCGGCGTCGGCCAGAACCAGACGTTCATCGCCGGCATCCACGGCGCCGCGCTCACCGGGCCCGCCGTGCCGGTGTTCGTTGATGCGAACGGCCAGCTCGGGACGGTGACGGCACCCGTCGTGACCGGCGGCGGCACCCTCGCCCCGTCGGTCCACCCGCGCGACTTCGAGGCCCTCGTGGAACTCGTGCGGGCCCAGGCCGCCGCCCTTGACGCGATGCGCCAGCGGCTCGACGCGCTGGATCGCCGCGCGCGGGGCCGCTAGGCTCCGACGCTGTCTTGCAGCAGGGGCGCGGACGGGCCGGGGGCTGGATCACGTCGGAACGGCAGCGTGCCGGCGTGGTTTTCGAGAATCCCGACGGCCGACACAGCCCCAGGGACGGGCGCACCCGCGGCAGCATTGAACTGCGCCCGACCTCGTGGTGCTATCGCGCCGCGAACTCGGGACGTCAGGCCCGAAGGCGGCTCACGACATGGCGAACGGACAGGAATTGCTGAGGGAGATTGGAGGCGCCGCCCGGATTTGAACCGGGGATGGAGGTTTTGCAGACCTCTGCCTTACCACTTGGCTACGGCGCCGTATTGCAGCTGGGGACGAGCGGGGCTAGTGTCTCACAGACCGGCCCGCCGGCCGCCTTCGTCCACCGCACCGGTGCCGGCGGACGTCCTTCGCCGGGAGCGGATGCCGCGTCGAGCGAAGGATGGAGCGGGAAACGGGATTCGAACCCGCGACTTCGACCTTGGCAAGGTCGCACTCTACCACTGAGTTATTCCCGCCCGAGACGCTTCCGCAGTCTAACAAATGGCTGCTGGGGCGGCAAGCCATCAGACCTCCCCGCGCAGGACGCGCGCGGCCCGTTCAGGGGCGACCGGGTTGATCGGCAGGCCCACGCCGAGCTCGAGTCCGCTGGGCCGCAGCACGCGCGGCACGATCTCCACGTACCAGTGGAACGGCCCGTCGGCCGGCACGCCGTAGGGCGCCGTGTGCAGCACCGCGTGGAAGGCCGGCCGCTCCAGCGCCCGGGCCAGGCGGGCCAGCACCTCGACGATCGCGGCGGCCGCGGTCGCGATGTCGGCCTCCCCCGCCTGGTCGAACCGCGCCAGGTGGCGGACGGGCACGACCCATACCGTGAAGGGCGATCCCGCGGCAAAGGGCGAGAGCGCGACCGCCCCCGGTGCGTCGACGACCAGCCGCACGCCCGATGCCCGCTCGGCCGCCACGAGATCGCATCCCAGGCACCGGCCGGTCGCCGCGTGGTGGCGGGCCGCCCCCTGCACCTCCGCGTCCAGGCCGGGCGGCACCACGGGCGTCGCCACCACCTGCGAGTGCGGGTGGACGAGGCGGGCGCCCGCCTCGGCGCCGTGATTCTTGAAGGCGACGGCCGCCTGGAGCCGCGTGTCGCGGGCGAGGTCGGCGATGCGTCCGCGCCAGGCCTCCAGGACCCGGCCGATGCCGGCCGCGTCCATGACGTACCAGGACCACTCGTGCCGCGGGTCCTCGATGACGACTTCGTGGGCCCCCAGGCCCGGACGGTGGACCCGCAGCCCGTCGACGACGGTCTCGCTCCCGGCTTCCACGCGCAGCGCGGGCACGCGGTTCGGCACCACCCGCAGCCGCCAGCCGGGCTCGTCCGGGACGCCGCTGTCCCTGACGGCCTCGATCTCACGGCCGGCCGACAGCTCGTGGCCTTCACAGAAGGGGCAGGGGGTGTCGAGCGGCCGGGCGACGCCGTCGACGACGAAGTCGCGCCGCGCCAGGGGGAGCTCGTCGGCCACCACGATCCAGCGCCCGGTCGCAGGGTCGGCGCGCCACTCGGACATGCGCTGTAAGGCTACACCGGACGCCGCGGCCCGCCGCTCACCACCCGGGACGGAAGGCGTCCGCGATAACGGTCACGAGCGGCGGCCCGTGTGCCGGGGCCTCCACGCTCACGACGTCGAACCTGACGGGCGCCCGTTCGAGCCCGTGGCGGGCCAGGTAATCGACGGCCATCAGGGCTACCCGTCGCTGTTTCTGCGCGGTGACGGAGGCCGCCGGATCGCCGAACGCACACCCCCGGCGCGTCTTGACCTCCACGAAGACCACGACCCCCTCGTGGCGCGCCACGAGGTCGATCTCGCCCTGGCGCGTGCGATAGCGGCAGGCCAGGATCTGGTAGCCCCGCTGCTCGAGCACCCGACGGGCGTGCGCTTCCCCGTCGAGCCCGAGCGCGATCCGGGCGTGGGTCATGTCGTCAGGCGCTGCAAGGGCCGCGCCTGCACCCTGGCGCCCCGGCGCCCGGCACGACGTCCCCCCTACCGGCGGCTGGTGACGGCCGTCAGCGTCTCGTCGAAGAGTCGCACGGCGGTGTCGGCCTGCGACTTCGTGAGGACGAGCGGTGGCGAGAAGCGCACGGCGTTCTTGCCCGCGCCCAGGATGAGCATCCCGCGCATGAACGCCTCGTTCACCACCGCGTCCCGCTCCGTCGTCGCTCGCTCCTTGGTGGCGCGGTCGCGGACGAGTTCCACGCCGATCATCAGGCCCTTGCCGCGGACATCGCCGATGAGCGGGTGCTTGTCCATGAGCGCGCGCAGGCCCTCCATCAGGTGGGCGCCGACCTCCGCCGCGTTCTTCAGCAGCGACTCGCGCAGCAGCCCGATCGTCGCCACGGCCGCCGCGCACGACACCGGGTTCCCGCCGAACGTGCTGGCGTGCGCCCCGGGCGGCCAGTCCATGACGTCGGCCCGCGCCAGCGTGACGCCGAGCGGCAGGCCGGACGCGATGCCCTTGGCCGCCGTGACCATGTCGGGCTCGACGCCGAAGTGCTCCATCGCCCACATCCGGCCGGTGCGGCCCATGCCCGACTGCACCTCGTCGGCGATGAGGAGCATGCCGTGCTCCCTGGTGAGCGCGCGGAGGCGCTCGTGGAAGGCCTTCGGCGGGACGACGTAGCCGCCCTCCCCCTGGATCGGCTCCACCAGGACGGCGGCGACGTCGTCGGGCGAGATGAGGTGCACGAGGACCTGGTCCTCGAGGAAGCGGAGGCACTCGGCGCCGCAGCTGTCGGGCGTCAGGCCCACCGGGCAGCGGTAGCAGGTGGCGTAGGGGGCGTGGAACGTGCCGGGCGCCATCGGCCCGAAGCCCCGGCGCTGGATGGCCTTGCTGGACGTGAGCGAGAGCGATCCCAGCGTGCGGCCGTGGAAGCTGCCGAGGAAGCCGATCACGCCGAAGCGCTTCGAGTGGTAGCGCGCCAGCTTGATGGCGGCCTCGTTGGCCTCGGTGCCGGAGTTGGCGTAGAAGGTGCGCACCGGCCCCGTCATGGGCGCCGTGGAGGCCAGGTCCTCGCCGAGCCGGACCTGCGGCTCGTAGTAGAAGTCGGTCCCGGACATGTGCAGGAACTTCTGGGCCTGATCCACGATGGCCGCCACCACGGTGGGGTGGGCGTGGCCGGTGGAGTTCACGGCGATGCCGGCCGCGCAGTCGAGGAAGACGTTGCCGTCCACGTCCTCCACCGTCGCGCCCTCGCCGCGGGCGATGACGAACGGGTAGTCCCGCGTGTAGGACGGCGAGACGACCTTGCGATCGCGGTCGATGAGGGCCTTGGCCTTCGGGCCCGGTAGCGGGGTCTTCAGATGCGGTGCGTCCATCGCTCCTACTTTCGCTTCCAGCGGGTGCCCGCCGGGCCGTCCTCGAGAATTACGCCAAGTTCCAGGAGCTCGCCGCGGATGCGGTCGGCGGCCGCGAAGTCGCGCCGCCGCCGGGCCTCCTGCCGCGCCGTGATGTAGCGCGCCACCTCGTCCTCCGACAGCCCCGCCGCGGCGTCCTCGCGGGCCCGCAGCGACACGACGCCGATGACGTCGTCGAAGTGCGCGAAGGCCTCCCGGATGCCCGGCAGGTCCGCCGCGCCCACCGCACCTTGATCCAGGGCGGTGTTGAGCGCCCGAATCAGCTCGAACATCTCGCCGAGCCCGGCCGCGGTGTTGAGGTCGTCGCGCATGGCGGCATCGAAGCCCTCGCGGCCCGCGGCCACGCGCTCGGCCACCGCCGGATGGGCCTCGCCCCCCTGCACCGCGTCGAGCCGCGCCAGGAAGTCGCGCCAGCGCCGGATCGCCTCCTCCGCCTGCCCCATGCCCGTCCAGGTGAAGTTCAGCCGCGACCGGTAGTGCGCCGAGAGCAGCAGGTAGCGCAGCGTCGAGGCCCGGTACCCCTTCGCCACCACGTCGGGGATCGTGAACACGTTGCCGAGCGACTTCGACATCTTCTGGTCCTCGACCAGCAGGTGCTCGAAGTGCACCCAGAAGCGCGCGAACGTCCGACCGGTGGCGCACTCGCTCTGCGCGATCTCGTTCTCGTGGTGCGGGAAGACGAGGTCGATGCCGCCGGCGTGGATGTCGATGGGCGGCTCGCCCAGGAGGCGCAGCGCCATGGCCGAGCACTCGATGTGCCAGCCCGGACGGCCCGGCCCCACGCCGGCGTCCCAGCTGGGCTCGCCCGGCTTGGTCGCCTTCCACAGGACGAAGTCGCGGGCGTCCTCCTTGCCATATTCGTCGGAGTCCACCCGGGCGCCGGCCTGCATGCCCTCGTGATCCAGGCGCGCGAGGCGGCCGTAGGTCGGCATCGACGCGATCTTGAAGTAGATCGACCCGTCGCTCCGGTAGGTGTGCCCGCGGGCCTCGAGGGCCGCGATCATGTCCGACATGGCCTGGATGTTGGCCGGGTCGGTCGCCCTCGGCGTCTCTTCCGACGGCTCGAGGCCGAGCGTGGCGGCGTCCTCGCGGAAGGCCGCGATGTAGCGCTCCGTGTAGGCGGCGAGCGGCACGCCCTCGCGCTCGGCGCCCGCGATCGTCTTGTCGTCCACGTCGGTGAAGTTCACGACCTGGCGGACCTCGTAGCCGGCCACGTACTTCAACGTGCGGCGCAGCACGTCGAGCGCCAGGAAGCTCCGGAAATTGCCGATGTGGCCGCGGGCGTACACCGTGAGGCCACACGTATACAACCGCACGCAGCGGCCGTCGGCGGGCGCGAACGGCTCCCGCTGCCGGGTCATGGTGTTGTAGAGGCGCATCGTCCCGCTCACTCCGTCGCCTGCCGGATGTGGCACACCGGCCCGGCTTCGCCCTCGATCCAGCGCACCGACAGGCCGTGGCCGCGCGACAGGTGCGTCGCGTTGAGGGCCGTGGCCCGGCCGCCCGAGACGAAGACGTCCAGGCAGGCCGGCGAGCGCTTGAACACCACGTCAACGGGCGTCCCGTCGCCGCGGCTCGCCGCGATGGCGGCCTCGGCCGCCGTCACCACCTCGTCGGCGACCGCCGTCGCCAGCGCCTGTCCTCCAGCGTAGGCGGCCACCTGGGAGGCCAGCTCGCGCACGGCGCCGAGCATCGCGCGCTCGCCGGAGACGCGCATCGAGAACTCGAACGGGCGGTGGGTCATCGTCATACCGAGATGTTGTCGAACAGCCGCGCCGCGCGGCGCACGTCCGCCTCGATCTGCTCCCTGAGCGCGTCGACGTCGGCGAACCGCCGCTCGTCGCGCAGCCGCTGGATGAAGCTCAGCGACATCATCGCGCCGTAGAGGTCCCGGTCGAGCCCGAGCACGTGGGTCTCCACCGTGACCGCTCCGGCCGCTTCGAACGTGGGCCGGACGCCCACGTTGGTCACGGCCGGCCAGCGGGCGCCGTCGATCTCGGCGGCCGTCGCGTACACGCCCGCCGGCGGCACCAGCTCATTGTGGGTCGAAAGGTTGGCCGTTGGGAACCCCAGCGTGCGCCCGCGCTGCGCGCCCTGCACCACCACCCCCTCGATCGCGTAGTGGTGGCCGAGGAGCGCGCCGGCCTCGTCCACACGTCCCTCCGCCACCAGGCGGCGGATGCGCGTGCTCGACACCACGAACTCCTTGTAGCGGACCGGATCGATCTTCTCCGCCCGGAAGCCGTACTGCGCGCCCAGCGTCCGCAGGACCGAGAAGGTGCCCGCCCGCTCGTGGCCGAACAGGAAGTCGGCGCCGACCCACACCTCCGACACCCGCAGCCAGTCCACGAGGACGTTGCGCACGAACGCCTCGGGGGACCAGCGCGAGAGCGCCTCGGTGAACCGCACCACGGCGACCCCGTGCACCCCGGCCCGGTCGAGCGCGGCCAGCTTCTGGCGCATGGTCATCAGGAGCGGCGGCGCCTTGTCCGGCCGCACGACCCGCGGGGGATGGGGATCGAACGTCAGGACGATGGCCGCGGTGCCACGGTCGACGGCGCTCCGCCGGATGCGCTCGACGATCTTCTGGTGCCCGCGGTGAAGCCCGTCGAAGTTGCCCAGGGCCAGCACGGGGCTCATCCACCGCGGCGGCCGGGGATCGTCCGGGAAGTGCACCACGTCCATCAGGCCCGCCCCTCGTGCGGCACACCGGCCGCGGACCACGGCACGTCGTCCAGGTCCACCACCTGGCCGTCGTACGCCAGCGCCATTGTGGCGGGCAGCGCCGCGTTCGTGGCGGCGTGCGGCAGGTCGTGGCAGATGTGCGTGAAGTAGGTCTGCCGCGCGCCCAGCCGCGCGGCCATCGCGACGGCCTCGTCGAGCGAGAAGTGCGTCGGGTGCGGCCGGCGCCGGAGCGCATCCAGCACCAGCACGTCCAGTCCCTGGAGCCGCGCCAGCGAGGCGTCCGGAATCGCGTTGCAGTCCGTGAGGTACGCAAAGCGGCCAACCCGGAAGCCGAGGATTTCCTGCGGTCCGTGCATCACGGGCACCGGCTCGACGCGGAGGCCGAGCACGTCGAACGGCCCGTCGATTTCGGCCAGCGACAGGTCCGGGACGCCGCCGCCGGGCACCGAGGGCGGCGCGAAGGCGTAGCTGAAGATCCGCCGGATCTCGGCGGCCGTCCGGGCATTGGCGTACATCGGCAGCCGGCGGCCGTTCATCACGTTGAAGCGCCTCAGCTCGTCCATGCCCATCACGTGATCCGCGTGGGCGTGCGTGAAGATCACGGCGTCCACCCGCGTGATCCCGAACGTGAGGGCCTGCTGCCGCAGGTCCGTCGCCGTGTCCACGAGCACGGCCGGCCCGTCCTGCACCGCGATGAGAATCGACGGCCGGAGCCGCCGGTCGCGGGCATCGGCCGAGCGGCACACGGCACAGCCGCAGCCGATCATGGGGACCCCGTGCGACGTGCCGGTGCCGAGGAAGGTCACCCTCGCCGCCGGCATCAGGTCGTCCCGCCGGCGCCCCTGAGCGCGACGAACCGCATGCGCAGCTCGTAGAGCGCCTGGTCGAGGAACTGCCGTTCCTCGTTCGTGAGATTGCCCTTCGTCTTCTCCTCGAGCATCACCATCACGTCGATGACGTGCCCCGCCTGCTCGAGGTTCGGCGGCCGCTTCTCGCCGCTCTGCGGATCGGCGACGTCCCCGAAATGGACCGCGGCGCTGCCCGCCAGCGAGTAGAGGAACGCGAGGAAGGAGACGCGGGCGTCGGAGGGCGGAGACGATTCGGCCACGGCTGCGGGAAGCTCGAATGGTAGCATAGCGCCCGCGAGCGGCAGGATGGGCCCGGCGGCTGAACGATTCGACGAACTCGTGCGCATCATGCGCGCGCTGCGCGCGCCCGGCGGCTGTCCGTGGGACCGCGAACAGACGCTGCAGTCGCTGCGTCCGTACGTCCTCGAGGAGACCTACGAGCTGCTGGACGCGCTCGACAGCGGGGACCTGGACGGCCTGCGCGAGGAGCTCGGCGACTTCCTGTACGAGGCGGTCTTCCTCGCCCAGATCGCCGAGGAGGCGGGCCACTTCTCGATCGCGGACGCCGTCGAGGGCATCGCGCGGAAGCTCGTCCGGCGGCACCCGCACGTGTTCCGGCCCGATGGCACGCCGCTCGCCGAGGCGCCCTCCCCGCTGTCGTCCAGCGACGTCGTGCGCTCCTGGGAGGATCTCAAGGCCGCCGAGCGCGGGGCCGCCGGCCAGGCGCCGAAGACGATCCTGTCCGGGGTGCCCCGCTCGCTGCCGGCGCTCCTCGGCGCCTACGAGATGACGGCGCGGGCGGCCACGGTCGGGTTCGACTGGGCCACGCCCGAGGCCGTGCTCGAGAAGGTCGACGAGGAGCTTGCCGAGATCCGCGAAGTGCTCGACGCCCCGTCCCCGGACCACGACGCACTGGAGGCCGAGGTGGGCGACTGGCTCTTCGCCTGCGCCAACTACGCGCGAAAGCTCGGCATCGAACCCGAAGCCGCGCTCCGCCGGGCGGGCGATCGCTTCAAGGCCCGCTTCACGGCCATGGAGACGCGAAGCGCGGAGGCGGGGCGGCGCCTGCGCGAGCTGTCGCTCGACGAACAGAACGCGCTCTGGGACGCCGTGAAGCGCGATGGCGCGCGGGCGGCCCGCACGGAGGAGGCATGACCACGATCGACTCGCTCGTCTCGGCGTTCGAAACCGGCCGGCTCACGCGGCGACAGCTCGTCCAGGGCCTGGCCGCCCTGGTCGCGGCCGGCGCGGCGGGCGAGGCCGCGGCGCAGGCGCCGCCGATTCCGGCCGTCTCGCTCAATCACGTCTCGCTCGCCGTCACCGATCCGGAGGCGTCGAAGCAGTTCTTCCAGAAGACGTTCGGCATGCCGGTGGCGTCCACCCAGGGCACGGGCATCAACCTCTCGCTCGGCACGAGCTTCCTCGGCCTCTACAAGATGCCGAATCCCGGCCGCGTGGACCACGTGTGCTTCGGCGTGGACAACTACGACGTGCACGCCATGGCGGCGACGCTGGAGGCGCAGGGCATCACGGCCACGATCCGCAAGGACAAGCCCGAGGTCTACTTCACCGATCCCGACGGCATCCGGTTCCAGCTCGAGAACAAGAACTATCGCGGCTGAGCCGCGAACGCCGCCTCCCGGCCCGTCGCGCTCCGCACCGCGACCGCCAGGCCGTCGGTCGCCACCGTGATGGCGCCGTCCAGGTCGGTGCGCCACACCGACGCGCCAACCCTCTGCAGGCGCGCCAGGACCGCCGGCGCCGGGTGGCCGAACGCGTTGGCCGCCCCGGCGCTCACCAGCGCGATTGTGGGCCGAAGGTGCTCCAGCCACGCCTGCGAGCTGGCGCTGGCGCTGCCGTGGTGCGCGACCTTGAGCACGGTGAACGGAGGCGGGGCCGGGCCGTCGCGCGCGTCAGCCGTCAGCGCCTCTTCGACGGCCTGGCCCGCGTCCCCGCTGAGGACGATCCGCACGCGGCCGTACGTGAGGTCGCAGACGATGGAGTCGTCGTTCCTGACGCGCGGCCGCTCCCACTGCGGCCGGTCCGGGTGGCGTACGGTCAGGTCCACGCCGCCCACGACGAGCCGGTCGCCGCGCCGCACCTCCCGCCACGACGCGCCGGCCCGCGCGGCCTCGCGCTGGAGCCGGGCCGTGGGCTCGTGGCCGGGCACGTCGATGCCGCTCCACACCTCCGCGGGGCGAAACTCCCTGACGATGGCCGCGGCGCCGCCCAGGTGGTCGGCGTCGGGGTGTGAGACGACCAGGTAGTCGAGCCGTCGCACGCCCAGCGCCCGGAGCGCGGGCCCGACCACCCGCGCGCCCAGATCGCCGCCGTCGCCCAGCAGGCCTCCGGCGTCCACCAGCATGCGCCGGCCGTTCGGGAAGGCGACGTAGATGGCGTCGCCCTGCCCGACATCGAGGGCCGTCACCTCGAGCCGACCCGGCGCCCGCGGCAATAGCGTGGCCGGCGAGACCGCCACCCAGCACGCCGCGAGCGGCACCGCGACGGCGGCCGCGCGGCGGACGGGCCGGGCCCGGGAGGCGTCGAGGCGGCTCCGTGCCCACAGCCACGCGGCGAGCGACACGTAGTAGGCGGCGACCGCGCCGATCGAGGGCGGCGGCACCTTCCACGCGAGCCACGGCATCACGTCCACGAGCCGGGCCGACTCGGTGACGGCCAGCGTCGCTGCGCGAAGGACGCCGCCCGCCACCCACACGAGCGGCGGGGCCACCGCGTCGGCGAGGACCGCGGCGAGCGCCGCGCCCTGGACCACGGCCATCGCCGGCACCGCGACGGCGGACGCGGCCAGTCCGGCCACGCTGACCTGCTGGAACACGCTCGCGACAATCGGCAGCAGCGCCCCCTCGGCCGCCACCGACGTCAGGACGAGCGCGCGCCCCCAGGCGCGCGCTCGCGACGCGGGCCGGTCGGCGGGTAGTCCCAGGACGAGCCCGGCCGTCGCCGCCGTCGTCAGCCAGAACCCCACGTCCGCGACCACGAGCGGGTCGACCGCGACGAGCACGCCGCTCGTGGCCGCCAGCACGTTCAGGGCCGCCGCCCGCTGATCGAGCCAGCGGGCCGTCACGCCGACGACGGCCATGCCGCTGGCCCGCAGCACCGAGGCCCCGCCGCCGACGACGTAGGCGTAGGCGACGACCGCGGCCGCCGTGGCGCCGAGCGCCGCGGCCCGGTGTGCGGTGACCCGGCCCGCCAGCCACGCGGCCAGGACCGCCCACAGGGCGATGTTGCCGCCGGAGATGGCGATGACGTGGAACGTGCCCGCCCGCTGCAGCCGGTCCTGCAGTTCGGCGGACAGGCCCGCGCGGTCGCCGATGAGCACGGCCGTGCCGACGGCCGCGGCCTCGGCGGCGTCGGGGCCGGCGGCCCGCGCGATCGCGCGCCGCGCCCGCGCGCGGACGTCCGCCGCCGCCTCGCTCACCCACGGCCCGCGCCCGGTGGTCTCCACGACCAGCGCGCTCTTGACGGCGCCGACGAGCGCGGCCCGCCGGCGCGCGGCGTCCCGCGCCTCCCCCGGCGCCCCGGGATTCCTGGCGCGCGTCGGCCGGCGGAGGAACACCACCATCGACAGCCGCCGCCCGGCCCGCCAGCCGCTCCGGGCCCGCACGGCGTCGTGCCCGGCCACGGCGACGGTCACGCTGCCTTCCACGGGGGCCGGCAGGTCGTGCCCGGGCAGGTGGATGCGCTCGGCCGCCACGCGGAGGAGGGTGGCGAAGGCCGCGGGTTGGGCATCGGCGAGGAGCCGGCCCTCGAGGTGAACCGCGGCCACGGCGCGCCCGCCGTACGCGGGCAGCAGGCCCTCGCGATCGAGCACCCGCACGAGGCTCGGCGCCGTGGCCCGCTGCAGCGCCGAGGCCCCCGCGCCGACGCCAAGACCGGCGAGCGCCACGCTGGCCAGCGCCGCCATCGCGCGCCCCCGCCGGAGGCGCCATGCCAGCCCCAGGGCCAGCCACGCCCCGACCGCGACGAGAACGGCGGGCCGCGCCCACGGCGGGCGGGCGGCTCCCAGGGCGACGCCGGCCATCCAGGCCGAGGCGAGCCACACCGGCAGATGGGACACGGTCCCGCCTCAGGCGGAATCCATGCCGTGCAGGTGGCACGCCGTTTCCGTCCGGCCGCGCGGCGGCTCCCGCGCAGGGCTGCCCCGGCGCGCCAGGACTGCGATCCGCTGCCGCGGCGCCGTACGCGGATCCTGCCGTCAGGCCCGCGCCGGCCCGATCAGGCCTCGGCGGTCTTCGCCGCGGCCTGGTAGTACTCCTGGAGCGAGCACACGCCGAGCTCGCGCGACTTCAACGCCCGGATGGCGTCCACGGCCGCGGCGGCGCCCGTCATGGTCGTGATGCAGGGAATGCCCGCCATCATCGCGGCCCGCCGGACCGCCTTGTCGTCGAAGAACGACTCGAGGCCGAGCGGGGTGTTCACCACGAGCTGGATGCGCCGGTTCACGATCTCGTCGGCGAGGTTCGGCCGGCCCTCGTTCACCTTGTAGACGACGCCGCAGTCGATGCCGTGCGCGCGCAGGTACACGGCCGTGCCGCGGGTGGCCGTCACCGAGAAGCCCATCTCCGCCAGCGCCTGCGCGATCGGCAGCACCTCGGGCTTGTCGTCGTTGTTCACGCTGAGGCAGACCGTGCCCTGCTCGGGCAGCCGCTGCCCGGCGCCCAGCATGGCCTTGACGAACGCGTGGCCGAAGTCGCCGGCCCCGCCCATGACCTCGCCCGTGGACTTCATCTCGGGCCCCAGGATCGTGTCGACGCCAGGGAAGCGGATGAACGGGAACACGGGGCTCTTCACGAACACGCCGGCCGGCGTCAGGTCCTCCGTGATCCGCAGGTCCGCCAGCGTCCGCCCCATCATCACCCGCGCCGCCACCTGGGCCAGCGGCACGCCGGTGGCCTTTGCCAGGTACGGCACGGTGCGCGAGGCGCGCGGGTTCACCTCGAGGACGAAGATCTCGTCGTCCTTGAGGGCGTACTGCACGTTCATGAGCCCCACGACCTTGAGCGCCCGCGCGATCCGGCGGGTGTAATCGCGCAGCAGCGCGAGGTGCCGCTCCGACATGCCGGTCGGCGGGACGACGCACGAGCTGTCGCCCGAGTGGATGCCGGCCTCCTCGATGTGCTCCATGATGCCGCCGATGACGACGGCGCCCGTCGCGTCGGCCACGCAGTCCACGTCGAGCTCCTTGGCGTGCTCGAGGAACCGGTCGATCAGGATGGGACGGTCGTTCGACACGTCCACGGCGGAGGCCATGTAGCGATCGAGCGACGCCATGTCGTAGACGATGGCCATCGCGCGTCCGCCGAGCACGTACGACGGCCGCACGACCACCGGGAACCCGATCGACGCCGCGGCCTCGCGGGCCTCGGTCCGCGACACCGCCGTGCCGCTGGCCGGCTGCGGGATGCCCAGGTCCCAGAGCAGCTGCGAGAAGCGCTTGCGGTCCTCGGCCAGGTCGATGGAGTCCGGCGAGGTCCCCACGATCGACACGCCCGCGGCCTGCAGCGGCAGCGCCAGCTTCAGCGGCGTCTGTCCGCCGAACTGCACGACCACGGACACGTCCGCGTGCCCTTCGCGCTCGCGCTCGATGACGGCCATGACGTCCTCGAACGTGAGCGGCTCGAAGTACAGCCGGTCCGCCGTGTCGTAGTCGGTCGACACCGTCTCGGGGTTGCAGTTCACCATGATGGTCTCGAGTCCGTCCTTCTTGAACCCGAAGACCGCGTGGCAGCAGCAGTAGTCGAACTCCACGCCCTGGCCGATGCGGTTCGGCCCGCTGCCGAGGATCACGACCTTCCGCGCGGCCGTCGGCGCCGCCTCGCACTCGCGCTCGTACGTGCTGTACATGTAGGGCGTGAACGACTCGAATTCTGCCGCGCACGTGTCGATGCGCTTGTAGACGGCCCGCATCCCGAGCTCGCTCCGCTTCTCGGCCACCGCCGACTCGTTCACCTGCAGCAGGTGCGCCAGCTCCTCGTCGCCGAACCCGGCGCGCTTGAGGGCGCGCATGAGATCGGCCGACATGTCCCGCAGCCCGACCAGGGCCGCCGTCCGGCGCAGCTCCACCAGCTCGGCGAACTGCTCGAGGAACCACGGGTCGATGCGCGTAGCCTCGTGGACCCGTTCGGTCGTCCAGCCGCGCTCGAGCGCCTCGAACACGGCCCACATCCGCCGGTCCGTCGGGATGCTCAGGCGGCGGCGCAGGCCCGCGTCCACCTCGTCGGGCGTCGCCGCGTCCGGGGCGGCCCCGGCCGGCGCGCCCGCGCTGAACACGCGGCCCTCCTTGCCCAGCTCGAGCGACCGCATCCCCTTCAGGAAGGCTTCCTTGAAGGTGCGGCCGATGGCCATGGCCTCGCCCACCGACTTCATCTGCGTGGTGAGCGTGCGGTCGGCCTGCGGGAACTTCTCGAAGTTCCACCGCGGGATCTTGACCACGACGTAGTCGATTGTGGGCTCGAAGGAGGCCGGCGTCAGCCGCGTGATGTCGTTGGGAATCTCGTCCAGGTGGTAGCCGAGCGCCAGCTTGGCGGCGATCTTGGCGATCGGGAACCCGGTGGCCTTCGACGCCAGCGCCGAGCTGCGCGAGACGCGCGGGTTCATCTCGATGACGACCATGCGCCCGTCCGCAGGGTTGAACGCGAACTGGATGTTCGAGCCGCCCGTCTCGACGCCCACGCGGCGGATGATCCGCCGGGCCGCGTCGCGCATGCGCTGGTATTCCTTGTCGGTCAGCGTCTGGGCCGGCGCCACCGTGATGCTGTCGCCGGTGTGGACGCCCATCGGGTCGATGTTCTCGATCGAGCAGATGACGACGAAGTTGTCGGCGACGTCGCGCATCACCTCGAGCTCGAACTCCTTCCAGCCGATGACCGACTCCTCGACCAGCACCTCGTGGACGGGGCTGAGCTCCAGGCCGCGTCCGCAGATCTCGCGGAACTCCTCGATGTTGTACGCGATGCCGCCGCCGACGCCGCCGAGGGTGAAGGACGGGCGGACGATGGCGGGGAACCCCGTGAGCTCCACGGCCTCGAGCGCCTCGGCCATGGTCTTCACCACGCGGCTCGTCGGCACCTCGAGCCCGATCTCGATCATCGCGTCGTGGAACAGCTGCCGGTCCTCCGCGACCTTGATGGCCGTGATGGACGCGCCGATGAGCTTCACGCCGTGCCGATCGAGGACGCCGGCCTCGTGCAGGTCGACGGCGAGGTTGAGCGCGGTCTGCCCGCCCACGGTGGGCAGCACGGCGTCGGGCTTCTCGCGCGCGATGATGCGCTCGACGACGTCCACCGTCAGCGGCTCGACGTACGTGCGGTCGGCCAGCTCGGGGTCCGTCATGATGGTCGCCGGGTTGCTGTTGACGAGGACCACCTCGAGGCCCTCGTCGCGCAGCGCCTTGATGGCTTGCGTCCCGGAGTAGTCGAACTCGCAGGCCTGCCCGATGACGATGGGGCCGGAGCCGATGACGAGGATGCGGGAGAGATCTGTGCGTCGAGGCATGGTCTAGCGGGCGCGCTCCATCAGGTCGACGAACTGCCTGAACAGGTAGTCGGCGTCGTGCGGACCCGGCGACGCTTCGGGGTGGTACTGCACGGAGAAGAACGGCTTCGACGTGTGCCGGAAGCCCTCGACCGTGCCGTCGTAGAGGTTCAGGTGCGTCACCTCGGTGCCGGCTGGCAGCGAGTCGGGATTCACGGCGAACCCGTGGTTCTGCGACGTGATTTCCACGGCGCCCGTCTCGAGCATCTTCACGGGATGGTTCGCCCCGCGGTGCCCGAACTTCAGCTTGAACGTCGTCGCGCCCAGGGCCAGGCCCATGATCTGGTGGCCGAGACAGATGCCGAAGGTCGGGACGTCGGTGGCGGCCAGCGTCTTGACGTGTTCGATGGCATAGCCGACGGCCGCCGGGTCGCCCGGCCCGTTGCTGAGGAAGACGCCGTCAGGCTCCCACGCCAGCAGGTCGGCCGCCGCCGCGGACGCCGGGAACACGCGCACGGTGCACCCGTAGGCGGCGAGGCGGCGCAGGATGTTCGTCTTGATGCCGTAGTCGTAGGCCGCGACCTTGAGCGGACGCGACGCCCGGCGTTCCGGCGACACGGCGAAGGTGGCGTCGGCCACCGTGTCGGCGAGCGACATCGAGAAGTCGTACGGCGCCGCGCACGTCACCCCGCTCACCAGGTCCGCGCCCTCCATCTGCGGCAGCGCCCTGGCGCGCTCGACCAGCGCCTGCGGGTCGTGGTGGCCCGTCGCGATGACGCCGCGGAGCACGCCGCCGGAGCGAAGCCGCCTGGTCAGGGCCCGCGTGTCGATGTCCCCGATGGCCACGATGCCGTGCGACATCAGGTAGTCGCGGAGCGTGCCCTGCGCGCGCCAGTTGCTGGCGATGGGCGACTCGTCGCGGATGATGAAGCCCGCCACCTTCGGGGCGTCGGACTCGTGGTCGGCCGGGGCCACGCCGTAGTTGCCGATCTGCGACGAGGTCATCGTCACGAGCTGCCCAGCGTAGGACGGGTCGGTCAGGATCTCCTGGTAGCCGGTCATGCTCGTGTTGAACACGACTTCCCCGCCGGTCTCGCCGTGCGCGCCGACGGCGACGCCGGCAAACCAGGTGCCGTCTTCGAGGGCCAGTGTTGCGTTCATCTATCGCCTTTCCGGAGTGAGGGTGACGGCCACCCGCGCGCCCGACCGGGCCGGCACGCTCGCCGTCGTGGTGATGGGCAGGTACCCATCGCGTTCGAAGCGGACGGCGTGGGCGCCGGCCGGCACCGTCACGGTCACGGGCGTCACGCCGACGGGCCGACCGTCGACGAGCACCCGCGCCCCGCGCGGCCGTGTGTCGAAGCTGAACGTGCCGGTCGCGGCCGCGGCCGGAGGCGGGGCCGCCGGCGTGGTCCGTGCGCGCGCCATCGTCAGCGAGACGGTCCGGGACGGACGGGCGCGGTCGATCGCGATCCGCTGCTCGGCGGGCGCGAACCCGTCGCGGGTGACGCGGACGGTGTAGGTGCCGGCCGCCAGTTCGCGCAGCGTGAGCGGGGTGACCCCGCGCCTCGTCCCGTTCACGAACACCTCCGCGCCGGCCGGCGTCGAACGGACCAGCAGGCGTCCAGCCGCGGCCTGGCGACCTGCGGGCGCGGCCGCGGGCGCCGGTGAGGGGCGCGCTGCCGGCGGAGCCGGCGAGCCCTGCTCTGGCGCGGTCGGGGGTGGCGCCGGCGACGCGGCCGGCGGCTGTGGAACCGGCGAGGACGCCGCGGCCGCCGGGACAGGATCGGCGGACGGCGGGGGTTGCGACGCCGCCGAAGACACCGTGGCTCCCGCCGGCGCGGTGCCGCGCGGCGTGCTCCATCGCAGCAGGGCCCAGCCGCCCAGGAACGCCAGTACGACGAAGGCGGCGAAGGCCGCGGCCGCAACGGGCAGCGACGGCCCGGCCGTCGGCGCCGCGGCCGAGGCCGGCGCGGCGGCGGGGACGCGTGACCGAGACGCCGGCGACCGCGGCGAGGGTGGCGGCGGAGCGACGGGTGGCGGCTCCTCCACGAGCGGCGGCACCTCCGGCTCGAGCCGGCGCGCGGTGGCGTCGTCCGCGTCGAGCTGCACCGTGGGACTGTCGGGACTGTCGTCGGCCGGCGCATCCACGCCCAGCAGCGAGTCGCGCTCCCACTCCGGCGGCAGCGCCGTGTGCTCGGGCCGCATCGTGAGCGGCAGATCCAGGGGATCCGGCGCCGCGACCGGGAGACGCGGCGCGGGCGTCGGCGCTGGTGCTGCCGGCGCGGCCGGTTCCACGGCCGCGCCCTCGTCGGGCTCGTCGAACACGAGGCGCGGCGCCGCGGCGCGGCGGATGCGCGAGGCCGGACGCGCGGCCGGGGCCACGCTGGAGGCCGCGATGGCCACGGCGTCGACGAATCCGGAGGCGGTCGAGAAGCGCTCATCGGGAGCGTCGGCGAGCGCCCGGCGGAACACCGCCGTCAGTTCGTCCGCGTCCTCCTGCGTCAGGCCGGCGACGCGCACCTGCAGGTCGGCCGGCGCGCCCAGACGCCGGCCCGTCAGCCATTCATAGGCGATGGCCGCCAGGGCGTACTGGTCCGCGGCGGCGCTGCTGCCCCCGCCGTCACAGACTTCCGGTGCGGTGTACGGCCGTCTCACGGGCGGAGCGGCGCCAGCGCGCTCGAGAATCGGCGCGAGGCCGGTTCCCGTGAGCACCGTGCGTTCCACCGACACGAGGATGTCGCGCGGATGCAGGCCGCCGTGGACGATGTCCAGGGCGGCCGCGGCGTCGAGGGCGTCGGCGAGCGCGCGGAGCCTCGGCAGCGCGTCGACGACGTGCGCGGGGCCATAGTGCCGCAGGGCGACGTCGAGTGAGTCGCCGTCCACGAGCGGCGACACGGCGTACGGCTCGTCGTCCACCACGCCGGTACCGAGCAGCGGGACGAGCGACGGATGCGCCGGCAGCCGGTCGCGGAGGGCGGCGAGGGCCGTGGCGACCGCGGCGGCCCGCTCGGGCGGGAGCCCGGCGCGGATGGCCTTGATGACCACCGGCTGCCGCGTCTCTCCGTCCTCCCCACGAAAGACCGGGCCCACGCTGCCGGCACCAATTTGATGCACGACACGGAAGCGACCGTAAGTCGCACGGGGGCCGTCGAACAGGAGGCGGTCCTCGGTCAGTGGGTGAACTCCTCGACGCGTCGAACGCGGTCGGTCGGGGCGGCGACATCTTAGCACGCGGATCGCGCCGCCGCGCCGGGCACGGGTTGACACTCCGCTCAGCCGTCTGCAACAGTAGCCGCCGGTGTCCTCACCCTCCGCTCCCGCCTCGTCCGCGGGCTCTCTCGCGATCGACATCCGCCAGCTGCCGTGGATTCGGCCGCTCGCCTCCGACTACGCGTTCGACTTCGCGCGGCTGGCCGAGTTCTACGCCGGAGATCCGCAGCGCGAGGACGACTGGCGCGACGCCATCGCGCGCGTCCGGAGCGGGCCGCCCCGCGATCCGGCGCGGCTGGCCGACGTGCTGCACCGGCAGCTCACGGCCCGCCAGGCGCCGGCCGAGGCGATGGAGGCGGCGGCCGCCTTCGCCAGCCCGACCACGGTGGCCATCGTGACCGGCCAGCAGGCGGGCCTCTTCGGCGGGCCGTTGTATACGCTCCACAAGGCCATCACCGCCATCAAGCTCGCGGCCGAGGTCTCGCGGCGCCACGGGGTCCGCGCGGTGCCCGTCTTCTGGATCGACGCGGAAGACCACGACTGGGATGAGGTCCGCGGCTGTACGGTGCTCGACGGCGACCACCGGGCGCACCGCATCGAGCTCGACACGCTGGACGGCGCCGGCGACCGCTCGGTGGGGCGGCTGGTGCTCGAGGACCAGGGCCGTCCCGCCGTGGACGCCCTGATGGCGGCGCTGCCGCCGACCGAGTTCTCCGCGGACCTCGCCGCCATGCTGGCCGACGCGTACGCGCCGGGCCGCTCGATGGCCCACGCGTTCGGGCGCGTGCTGGAACACTGGCTCGGCCGCTACGGCCTGGTCGTATTCGACGCGTCGGATCCGGCGGCCAAGCCGATGGTGTCGGCGCTCTTCGCGAAGGCCATCGAGGCGCCGGGGCACACCTCCAAGCTGGCCGGCGAGGCCGGTGACGCCCTGGAAGCGCGGGGGTACCACGCCCAGGTAGCCGCCGCCGAGCACGCCGCGCCTCTGTTCGCCATCAATGGGATGCGCGAGTCCGTGCGCTGGCGCGACGGTGTCGCGATCGTCGGCGAGCAGGAACTGCCGCTGGCCGAGCTGGCCGCGCGCGCGAAGACCGCGCCCGAAGGCTTCAGTCCGAACGTCCTCCTGCGGCCGGTCGCCCAGGACTCGATGTTCCCGACGATCTGTTACGTGGGCGGCCCGGCGGAGCTGGCCTACTTCGGCCAGCTGAAGGGCATCTACGAACATTTCGGCGTGCCCATGCCCCTCTTCACGCCTCGGGCCTCGGCCACGGTCGTCGATTCGGCCACCCTCCGGCTCCTGGGCAAGTACGACATCCCGTTCGCCGCGTTCCAGCGGCAGGACGAGCTCACGTTGAACCAGCTCCTCGAGCGGCAGCTGCCGGCCGAGGTCGAGACGAGCTTCGCCGAAGCGGCTGCCGCCATCACCAGCCGCCTCGAGGCCCTGACGACGGCCGCGGCCGTCGTGGACAGCACGCTCGAAGGCGCCGCCCGGAACACCCTCGGCAAGATGCAGCACGACCTGCAGACGCTCCACGGGAAGGTCATCCACGCGGCCAAGCGCAAGGACGAGACGCTCCGCCGCCAGTTCAACAGGACGCAGACCCAGCTGTTCCCGAACGGCCACCCCCAGGAGCGCGAGCTCGGCGGCGTCTGGCTGATGAACAAGTACGGACCCGCCACGGTCGACCGCCTGATCGATCTCCTGCCCGTGGATCACGGCTACCACTGGGTCCTGGCCATCTAGCGACAGCACCGCCGCCATGAAGCGGGGAGCCCGCCGGCGCCGGATCCGGGCGATCGTCGTCGTCCTCGTCACGCCGATTCTCGTCGCGGCCGCCGTCGCGGGCTACTACTACGGCCGCTATTCGGTCCTCGTCGAGGCGCGGCTCCGCGGCGAGCGCGTCCGGCTCATCCCGCGCGTCTACGGCCGGCCCCTGACCTTCCGCCCCGGCCTGGCCGTCTCGCCCGACGACGTCGTGCAGCGGCTGAACGACTTGGGCTACACGGCCACGTCCGCCCCGCAGAACGGCGGCGAGTTCGCGGCCGGGCCGGACGCCGTCGTCGTCGTGCCCCGAGGGGGCTCGAACGCCCGCCAGACGGTGCGGCTGGCGTGGCGCGCGGGCACGACCGGCGCGGCCGAGGGGAGCGCCATCGCGGGCGTGGCGGTCGACGGCGCCGCGGTGGCCGAGGTCGCGCTCGATCCGCCGCTCCTGAGCGCCCTCGCCACGCCGGAGCGCGAGCGGCGGCGGCGGGTGCCCCTCGCGGCGATCCCGCGGCACGTCCAGCAGGCAGTGCTGGCCATCGAGGACCGGCGCTTCTACCTCCATCCAGGCATCGATCCGATCCGCATCGCCGGCGCGATCCTGACCAACCTGCGAGGAACGCGCGGCTACCTCGTCGGCGCCTCCACGATCACCCAGCAGCTGGCCCGCAACTTCTTCCTCACCGACGCGATGGCCGAGGAGCAGCAGTCGGGCCGGCGCTCGTTCCGGCGCAAGCTGCAGGAGCAGTTCATGGCCGTCGTGCTCGAGACGAAGGCCAGCAAGGCCGACATCCTCGAGCTCTACCTGAACGAGGTCTACCTCGGGCATCGCGGGTCGTTCGCCCTGCACGGGGTCGCCGTGGCCGCGCGCACCTACTTCGCCAAGGACCTCTCCAACCTGACGGTCGCCGAGGCGGCCCTCATCGCCGGCGTCATCCAGTCGCCGGCCAACCACTCTCCGTTCGCCAGTCTCGAGCGCGCCCGCGAGCGGCGCGACGTCGTGCTCCGGGCGATGTTCGATTCGGGGTACCTGGACGCCGCCGGCCTGGAGGCCGCGCGCCAGGAGCCGATCAGCGCGGCGGCGCGCGCGCTGGACTTCGAGGCGCCGTATTTCGTGGACCTCGTCGGCGCGACGCTCGAAGACGAACATCCGGGCATTGCCGAGGGCGCGACGCGGCTCGAGGTGTACACCACCCTGGATCTGAACCTCCAGCGCGCGGCCCAGGACGCGGTCCGCTCGGGGCTCGCGGCCGTGGACCAGACGCTGGCGCGACGCCGCCGCACCGTGCGCCCGCAGGCCGCCCTCGTCGCGCTGGATCCGCGGACCGGCGAGGTGCTGGCCCTCGTCGGCGGGCGCTCCTACAACCAGTCGCAGTTCAACCGCGCGACCTCGGCGCGGCGACAGCCCGGGTCGGTCTTCAAGCCGTTCGTCTACCTCGCGGCCTTCGACCAGGCGGCGCGCGACGGGCGGACCGACGTCACGCCCGCCACCCTCGTGCTCGACGAGCCGACGACGTGGGCGGTGAGCGAGGGGGACTGGACGCCCAGCAACTACGACGACGAGTACGACGGCCTGATCACCTACCGCCGGGCGCTCGCGCTCTCGCGGAACATCGCCGCCATCAAGGTGGCCGAGCAGGCCGGCTTCTCCACCGTCGCCGCGCTCTGGAAGCGCACGGGCCTCGGCAAGACGCCGCTGCGCGGGTACCCGTCGATGGCCCTGGGCGTCTTCGAGCTGACGCCCCTCGAGGTGGCCGAGGCGTTCACCACCTTCGCGACGCTGGGGCGCCAGCTGCCGATCCGGACGATCACGCGGGTGGCCACGGACCGCGGCGAGGCGGCGCCGGCCCAGCCGCGCGGGCGTGCCATCGCCGAGCCGGCCGTCGCCTACCTGGTGACGAACATGCTGCGGAGCGTGCTGAACGAGGGGACGGCCGCGTCGGCGCGGGCCGCGGGGTTCGGCGCGGACGCCGCCGGCAAGACCGGCACCACCAACGACCTGCGCGACGCCTGGTTCGTCGGGTTCACGCCCGAGCTCCTTGCCGTGGTCTGGGTGGGGCTCGACGACAACCAGGTGCTGGGCCTGAGCGGCGCGCAATCGGCCCTGCCGATCTGGACCGCCTTCATGAAGCGCGCGCTCGCGGGGCGCCCGGCGGTGCGCTTCCAGGCTCCGCCCGGCATCGTCGAGGCCGAGATCGATCGCGACACGGGGCTCCTGGCCGTGCCGGGCTGCCCGCGCACGGTGGTGGAGGCCTTCGTGTCCGGGTCGGAGCCCGCGGCGTGGTGCCCCCTGCACCAGTTTCAGTGATAATCGGACCTGGCGGCAGCCGCCATCCACCGGGACGGGACACGAGCCGATGAATCAGGAAGTCTTCGCGGCGCTCGGCGAGGCGATGAAACGGGCCGAGGACGTGGCGCTGGTCACGATCGTGGCCACCAACGGATCGACGCCGCAGCGCGTGGGCGCCAAGATGCTCGTGTACGCCGATGGGCGTACGGTCGGCACCATCGGGGGCGGCTGCTACGAGAGCGACGCATTCTGGAAGGCCCGGGCGGCCCTGGAGTCCCGGAAGGCCACGCGGGTGAAGTACGAGCTCGACGACGACTTCGCGCAGGAGAACGGGCTCGTGTGCGGGGGCCAGATGGAAGTCTTCATCGAGCCGATCGAGCCGCCGCCGGCCGTCTACGTGATCGGCGCGGGACACGTCGGCTACTACCTGGGACGGATCGCGTCCGAGGCGGGCTTCGGCGTCCATGTGGTGGACGACCGTGCGGCGTTCGCCAACCGGGAGCGCTTCCCGGATGCCGCGGAGGTCGTCACCGAGGACATTCCGACGTGGCTGGGCGGCGCCGCGCTGCCCCCCAGCGCGTACGTCGTCATCGTGACCCGGGGGCACCGTCACGACCTCGACGCCCTGCGGGCGGTCGTCAACCGCGACCTGCGCTACGTGGGCCTCATCGGCAGCCGGGCGAAGGTCGCCCGCGTCTACGAGGCCCTGGTCGAGGAAGGCGTGGATCCGGCGCGCCTGGACCGCGTCCACGCCCCCATCGGACTCGATCTGGGCGCCGTGACCCCGCAGGAGATCGCCGTCAGCATCGTCGCCGAGCTGATCGCGGTCCGCCGGGGCCGGGCCGCCGACCCGGCCGTGGCCGCCGCCTCCCTGAAGTGGGCCCCGAAGTTCGTCAAGGCCTCGGCGTCGTCGTGAGCCGGGGGGCCGGCGTCCTGCCGACGGGCGCCATCTGCTATACTCGACGTTAGCAGTCTCCAACGACGAGTGCTAACCGCATGACGCCCGGGCCCCTTTCCGACCGCACCCGCCGTGTGCTCGCCTCCCTGGTGAAGGACTACATCGACACCGGCGAGCCCGTTGCGTCGGCCGCCCTGTGCCGCCGGGCCGGCCTGGGGGTCTCGTCGGCCACCATCAGAAACATCCTGGCGCAGCTGGAAGACATGGGCTTCGTCAGCCAGCCGCACACCTCGGCCGGCCGGGTGCCCACCGACCTCGGCTACCGCTATTTCGTCGACATGCTGCTCGACGCCCGCCGGGCGTCCCGCGAGGCCTCCAGCGTGGAGGCGCGCCTGCGCGAACAGGCGGGCACGGCACCGCTCTTCGACCAGCTGCTGTCGAGCGCGTCGCACGTCCTCTTCGAGGTGTCCCACCACGTGGGGTTCGCGATTGCGCCGTCGGACCGCCACGCCATCTTCCAGCGGATCGAGTTCGTGCCCCTGTCGGGGACGCGCGTCCTGGTGGTCACCGTCACCCGGGGCCAGCACGTGACGCAGAAAGTCGTGGACGCCGGCGAAGAGATCGCGCCGAGCGCCCTCAGCCAGGCCGCCAACTATCTCAACGACGAGTTCGCCGGGATGGCGCTCGACGACGTGCGGCAGAGCGTGATCGCGTGGCTGGAGCGCGAGCGCTCGCTGTACGATCAACTCCGCGCCGTGGCCCTCACGCTGGCCCGGCGCACCCTCGAGGACATCCAGACCGCGACCGCCGTCTACATCGACGGCGCGTCGTCCCTGGCGGACACCGACGACGTGCCCGCCGTGTCCCTGTCCACGCTGCGCACGCTCCTCCAGATGGTCGAGGAGAAACAGCGGCTCGTCCGCCTGCTGGACGAGTACCTCGACGGCCCCGGGGTGGCCGTCGTGATCGGCGCCGAGCACCAGGACCCGCAGCTGCACGGCTGCAGCCTGGTCGTCGCCTCGTACGGGGACGGCGCCGGCCGCGGCGCCGTGGGCGTGATCGGCCCGACACGCATGCATTACTCGCGCGCGATCAATGTCGTGGACGGCGCGGCCGCCGCGGTCGCGCGGTTCCTTCGCGACCAGAACTAGCCGCCCACGCGGCACCGCCACGATTCGACGCCATGAGCGACACGCCCGTCTCCGACGTTCCGCCTCCCGCCGATCCGACGGCCACTGAGGCCTCCGCCACGCCCCTCGACACGCTGCAGCGCGAGCGGGACGACCTGTACGACCGCCTCCTCCGCAAGACCGCGGAGTTCGACAACTTCAAGAAGCGCACGGAGCGCGAACGGCGGGAGTTCGCCGACTGGGCGGCCGCCGAGCTCATCGGCGAGGTGCTCGCGGTGGTCGACGACTTCGATCGTGCGCTCGCGGTCGAGGCGCCGCCCGAGGCCGCGAAGTACCGCGAGGGCGTCGAGATCATCCACCGCCAGCTGCTCGACCTGCTGAAGAAGCGCGGCGTGCAGGCCATCGACGCGCTGGGGGCCGACTTCGATCCCTCGTGGCATCAGGCCGTGGCCTACGACGAGAGCCCGGGCGCGCGCGACGGCGAGATCGTCGCCGAACTGCGCCGCGGCTATCGCCTCGGCGACCGGCTCCTCCGCCCGGCGCTCGTGCGCGTGGCCAAGGCATCGTGAGCGCGCGCGACTACTACGACGTCCTGGGCGTCGCGCGGACGGCGAGCGACTCGGACATCAAGAGCGCCTATCGCAAGCTCGCGCTCAAGTTCCATCCCGACCGCAACCCCGGCGACAAGGCCGCCGAGGAGAAGTTCAAGGAGGCCGCCGAGGCCTATTCCGTGCTGGCCGACGCGGACAAGCGCGCGCGCTACGACCGTTTCGGTCATGCCGGCGTGAGTGCGGCGGCCGGCGGCCAGGGCTTCGACCCCTCGGTCTTCACGGGGTTCGAGGACATCCTCGGCGGACTGGGGGACATCTTCGGCTTCGGCGACGTCTTCGGCGGCGGCCGACGCCGCGGCGGACCGCAGCGCGGCGCCGATCTCCGGTACGACCTGGAGATCTCGTTCCTGCAGTCCGCGAAGGGCACCGAGACGACCATCCAGATTCCGCGCCACGAGACGTGCGGCACCTGCACGGGCACGGGCGCGGCACCGGGCACGTCGCCCACGACCTGCGGCCAGTGCCGGGGCAGCGGCCAGATCCGGTTCCAGCAGGGCTTCTTCACCATGGCCCGCACGTGCGGCACCTGCCGGGGCACCGGCCGGGTGGTGGCGACCCCGTGCAAGACGTGCCGCGGCGAGGGACAGGTCGAACAGCAACGGAAGCTGAGCGTCAAGATCCCGGCTGGCATCGCCTCCGGCCAGCGGCTGCGGCTGCAGGGCGAGGGGGAAGGCGGGGTCCGGGGCGGTCCGCCGGGCGACCTCTACGTCGTGATCTTCGTACAGGAAGACGAGCGCTTCACGCGCGACGGCAACGACCTCCACTGCCAGGCCGACGTGTGGTTCACCACGCTCGCGCTCGGCGGCGACATCCCGGTCGCCGGGATCGAGGACTCGCACTCGGTGCGGATTCCCGAGGGCACCGCCACCGGCACCATGTTCCGCCTCAAGGGGAAGGGCATGCCGGACGTCTCGGGCCGCGGAAAGGGCGACCTGCTCGTGACCGTGCGCGGCACCACCCCCCGCCACCCGACCAAGGAGCAGCGCAAGCTCCTCGAGCAGCTCGCCGAGTCGCTCGGCGACATGGCGCCCGGCGACCGGCACGAGGACAAGGGCATCTTCGAGAAGGTCAAGGACATCTTTGGCTGAGGCGCGGCGGTGGCCGTCGCTGGAGGTGCGATCGGCCGACGTGGACGAGGACGGCGCGCTCGAGAGCGCGGTGCTGTCGCTCCTGCACGATTACGAGCCGCTCGCCGTCCACGACCTGCATCCCCCGCCACTGCCGCCGGGCGGCATCTGGGAACCCGGCGCGCCCGCACTCGATCCCCCGCCGACGGCCCTGGCCTGGCGGATCGCGTTCGCCGAGGCATCGACGCGGGATGCGGCCCGGCACGCTCTCGGCGCGATCGTCCCCGCGCTGTCGGTGACGCCGCTGGAACTCGGCGACGACGACTGGGTGGCGCGAAGCCAGCGAGCCCTCCGCGCGATCGAGGCCGGCCGGTTCGTGGTGGCGCCGCCCTGGGACGTGCCCGGCGAGCTCGCGCCCGGGCGCACGCTCATCGTGATCGATCCGTCGATGGGCTTCGGCACCGGCCACCATCAGACGACCCGCCTGTGCCTGGCCGCCCTGGGCGAGACGGACGTCGCGGGCCGCGCCGTGCTCGACGTCGGGACGGGGTCCGGCGTCCTCGCCATGGCGGCGTCGTTCCTCGGAGCGCGCGAGGTTCGCGCGGTGGACATCGACCCGGACGCCCTCGACGCCGCCCGGCGCAGCGCGGCCCTGAACGCGCTGCCCACGCCCATCGACTTCTCCACCGCGGACGTGCTCGGGGCGCCCTCGGCCGCCGCCGACGTCGTACTCGCGAACCTCACGGGCGCCCTGCTGGTCCGCGCCGCGTCGGCGCTCGCCGGGCTCGTCGCCCCGGGCGGCACCCTCATCGTCAGCGGGTTCGTGGCGGCGGAACGGGCCGCGGTGGAACAGGCCTTCCCGGACCTCGCGGTCGCCGCCCGGCCGTCGGAAGACGAGTGGGGCGCGGCGGTGCTGCGCCGCGACGCCCCGTCGGCTACTTGACCGGGCGCTGCTGCCCCTTGGTGCGCCGGTCGTTCCAGCTGTCCACCAGCCGGCGCAGGTCCTTGATGGGCTCGCCGGAGTCGTCGACCTGCAGGCGGAGCACGACGTCGTTGTTCAGCCAGACGCCCTGGCCTTTCCCCACGATGAGCATCGCCGCCGACTGCATGCCGCGCGTGTCGCCGCCGGCAGCCTGACCGGCTTCGAGCGCCGCCATCAGCCGCACGGACAGGTGGCCCGCGGTCGACTCGAACGCCTGCACCATCCCGTCGACCACGCCGGCGCCCGCGAGGATGTTGCCCTGCGCGGTGCAGTACTTGCCCGCCCGGTGCCCGGCCCACGGCGTGGCCTTCGGCCCCGTGAACGCGGCGGTCCGGCCCTGCGGATCGATCACGGCGAACTGCCGGCCCTGCTTGGTCCACCGCTCGGGCTGCGGATCGGGATCGCGCGCCCAGATCGCCTTGACGATGTCGGCCGGGGCCATCTTCTTCCTCAGGAGCTCGATCGCCTGCGGCCCGTAGCTGACGTCGACGATGGCCTGGGTGGCGGCGGCGCCCACGCCCGCCTCGGCCCGCAGCACGCCGTTGCCCACCGAGAACACCCGCGACTGCACCGCCCCGCCGATTTCGCCCGTCGCCGGGTCGTACCCGAGGATCGAGAACGTCGCCACCGGGCTCGGCAGTCCGTCGCCGGGAGCCGCTCCCCGAGGTGCCGCCGCCCCGCCCGCCAGGGCGCCGGTCAGCGCCAGCACCACCCATGTCGTCCGCCGCATCGTGTTCCTCCCTGCCGTGTCAGGAATCCCGCCACACCGCCTGGCAGGCCGCCAGCGCGGCCAGCGGCACCGCCGCCGCCCGCAGCACGCGGCCGCCGAGACTGACCGACCGCCACCCGGCCGCGCTGGCTGCCTGCACCTCCGCCGGCGTCCAGCCGCCCTCGGGCCCGACGCCGATGGTGACCGCGGCCGGCGGCGCCACCGCGTCGAGCCGTTCGGTGTCGGCGCCTACCGCGGGTTCCACCAGAAGCAGCCGGAGGCCGTGGGCCTCGACGGCCAGCAGGGTCTCGAACGCCACGGCGTCGTGGACCTCGGGCACGACGGCGCGCCCGCACTGCTTGGCCGAGGCGATGGCCACCCGCTGCCAGCGATGGCGGCGGTTCGCGCGGGCCACTGTCGCCAGGCGCTGCTCGGCGCGCGCGCACACGAACGGCCGGATGGCCAGCGCGCCCATCATGACCGCATCGCGGACGGCCTCGTCCGTCGCGTCGCCCTTGAGCACGGCCAGCGCCGCCGTGTAGGCGATGCGGGGCTCGGGCGCGGACGGGGCGGGCTCGCCCAGCGCGGCCACCACGCCCTGCCGGCGGCTCGTCGTGATCGTGGCCTCCCACTCGTGACCGCGGCCGTCGAACACGCGCAGGCGCGCGCCGGCGTCGAGCCGGAGCACATCGCGAAGCCACCGGGCTTCGTCGTCCGGCACGTCCAGGGCCTGGCCCGGACCGATCGCCTCAGGCGCGAACACACGCGCGACCACGCGCGGGATTATAGGCCCCCGCCGCGGGATCGCGCGCCACGCACCGGCGATCGCCGGCCCGGGCCGACGCCCGTCACGACCGCGCGAAAGCGTTCGTCTATACTGCACGCCGATGTTCTTCCGCGACCAGGTGATCGGCAAGTACAAGATCCTGGCGCCGCTCGGCAGCGGGGGCTTCGGCACGGTGTTCCTCGCCGAAGACACCTGGATCGACAAGAAGGTGGCCCTGAAAGTGCCCCACCGGCAGGGGCTCGACTTCGGCGAGCTGCTGCGCGAGCCGCGGCTGCTGGCCACGCTGAACCACCCGAACATCGTCACCGTCCTGACGGCCGAGCGCATCGAGGACGTCTTCTTCATCGTGATGGAGTACGTGCCGGGGGAGACGCTGGAGGCGATCTCGGACCGGGAGGGCGCCCTGAGCCTGGCGCGCGCCCTCGATTTCGCGTGCCAGATGTGCAACGCCGTCGATCACGCCCACACCCAGGGCGTCATCCACCGCGACCTGCGGCCGGGCAACGTGCTCGTGACCGAGGCGGGCGTGGCGAAGGTGGCCGACTTCGGCACGTCGCGCTTCCTGGAGATCGCCGCGCACGGCACCACCGTGATCGGCAGCCCGCCGTACATGGCGCCCGAGCAGTTCTACGGCAAGGCGGTGTTCGCCTCCGACGTCTACTCGCTCGGCGTGACGCTGTACCAGCTCCTGACCGGACGCCTTCCCTACGAGGCGCCCGCGCCGACCGACCTCGACCGCCTGATGCGCGGCGAGCTGACGACGTCGCCACGGCTGCACAACCCCCGGATTCCCAAGGTCGTGGCCGACATCGTGCTGAAGGCCATGGCCCCGGAGATCTCGGCGCGCTACGCCCGGGCCCACGACCTGCTGGACGCCATCCTGGCCGCCCGGCCGGCCGCCACCGCCGGCCGCCGGCCGTGGCCGGCCGCCGGCCCCGCCGCGGCCCAGGACGACGCCAAGGACATCCGTGAGCGCCTCCGGGCCCGGGAAACGCCCGCGGCACGCTTCTGCTGGCACTGCGGCAAGCCCCTCCACGCCCGGTCCGGCACCTGTCCATTCTGCGGAGAGCCCCAGTAACGGCCGAGCCGGGTCCGGCCTGCAGCCGCCAGCCGCTCGGGCCGATACGGGAAGCGAGCCGTCCCTGACCTCCCCGGGCCGCGGCACACGCGCATGGACATCAACCAGCTGCTGAAAGACGCGTCGGCCCTTGGGGCGTCGGACGTCCACCTGAAGGTCGGCAACTACCCCGTGGTCCGGGTCAACGGCAAGCTCCGGCCCCTGAACCACGATCTGCGCCTGGATCACGAGGCGCTGGTCACGATGGCGGCGACGATCATGTCCGCCAATCAGCGCCAGCGCTTCAAGGACGCGCAGGAACTCGACCTGGCGTACAGCGTCGCCGGCCTGGGCCGCTTCCGGTGCAACGTCTTCCAGCAGCGCGGTACGATCGGCATCGTCCTCCGCGTGATCCCGATGGGCGTCCGGACCTTCGATGAGCTGGACCTCCCGCCGGTCCTTCAGACGATCGCGGACGAGCAGCGCGGCCTCGTGCTGGTCACGGGCACCACCGGCAGCGGCAAGAGCACCACGCTGGCGGCCATGATCGACCACATCAACGCCTCCCGCGACACGCACATCATCACGATCGAGGACCCGATCGAGTACCTGCACCGCGACAACCTGTCGATTCTCAACCAGCGCGAGATCGGCAGCGACACGCGGTCGTTCGCCCACGCCCTGCGCAGCGCGCTGCGCCAGGACCCGGACGTCATCCTCGTCGGCGAAATGCGCGACGTCGAGACGATCGAGACGGCCCTCCACGCCGCCGAGACGGGCCACCTGGTCTTCTCCACGCTGCACACCCTCGACGCCACCGAGACCATCAACCGCGTCATCTCGGTGTTCCCGCCGCACCAGCAGAAGCAGATCCGCCTCCAACTGGCGTCGGTGCTGAAGGCCGCGATCGCGCAGCGCCTCATCCCCCGCGTGGACGGCCAGTCCCGCGTGCCGGCGGTGGAGGTCCTCATCGCGACGCCGTTCGTGCGCGACTGCATCGTGGACAAGGAGAAGACGCACCTCATCAAGGGCGCCATCGCCCAGGGCACCTCGCAGTACGGCATGCAGTCGTTCGATCAGTCGATCTTCAGCCTCTTCACCCGGGGGCTCGTCACCTACGAGGAGGCGCTGCGCTGGGCCTCGAACGTGGACGAGTTCAAGCTGAAGGTGCAGGGCATCTCCACGACCGCGGACATGTCGCGGGACCAGATGGCGGCGGCCCTCCTGGATCGCCCCAACGCGGCGGTGGCCGCCGGTGCGCCCGAGATCACGCGCTTCGGACAGTAGCGGCCCGCTCGGCGCCGCCGAGGCCGAGGCCCTGGCCCTGGCGTGGCTCGGCGCCCGCGACCTGTCCGCCGCGCAGGTGCGCCAGCGCCTCCTGCGCCGGGGGGCGCCACAGGACGTCGCCCAGGCCGTCGTCGCGGCCCTGGTCGAGAAGCGCGCCATCGACGACGCGCGGCTCGCGCGGTCGGCCGCCCGCCTGCAGACCGCCGTGAAGGGGCGCGGCCCGGCGCGCGCCCGCGCCGCGCTCCGCGCGCTGGGACTCGCCGACGCCGTCGCGGAGTCCGCCCTCCGGGAAGCGTTCGAGGACGTGGACGAGCACGCGCTGCTGACCCGCGCCCTCGACAAGCGCCTCGGAACGGCCCGCGGACCGCTTCCCGCCCCCGCCGTCCGGCGGCTGGTGTCGGCGCTGGTCCGCCAAGGCTTCGCCCCCGGCGCCGTGCTCGCGGCGCTCCGGCGGCGCGCCGTCGACGTGGCCGGCGACGCGGACGACGCGCTGTCCGACCCGGACTAGCGGCCGGCGCCGCCGACACGCCCTCTGGGCTAGTGACCGGCGGGTCCGCGCCCGAGTACCATGGCCCTGATGCACCCGAACGAGATCCGTCGGTCGTTCCTCGCCTACTTCGCGTCGCACGGCCACACGCCCGTCGCCAGTTCGCCGCTCGTCCCGCACGACGACCCGACCCTGCTCTTCACCAACGCGGGCATGAACCAGTTCAAGGACGTGTTCCTGGGCCGCGAGTCACGGCCGTACACCCGGGCCGCGACCTCGCAGAAGTGCATGCGCGTCAGCGGCAAGCACAACGATCTCGAGAACGTGGGCCCCTCGCTCCGCCATCACACGTTCTTCGAGATGCTGGGCAACTTCTCCTTCGGCGACTACTTCAAGCACGACGCGATCGCGCTGGCGTGGCACCTGCTGACCCGGGAATGGGGCCTGCCGCCCGAGCGGCTGCGGGTCACGATCTTCAAGGGCGAGGCCGGCGTCCCCCGCGACGACGAGGCCTACGCCCGCTGGCGCGACTTCGTGCCCGCCGAGAGCATCGGCGAGCTGGGCACCGCCGACAACTTCTGGTCGATGGGCGACACGGGCCCCTGCGGCCGCTGCTCGGAGATCTACATCGACCGGGGCCCGGGCGTCCCCGGCACCGGCGAGTTCATGGCGGATCTCGCCTCTGGCAGCGAGCGGTTCGTCGAGATCTGGAACAACGTGTTCATGGAGTTCGACCGCTCCGCGGACGGCACGCTCACGCCCCTCCCGGCGCCGTCGATCGACACCGGCATGGGCCTCGAGCGCATCTCGGCCGTGATGGCCGGGACCATCTCGAACTACGACACGGCGCTCTTCACCCCGGTCCTGGACGCACTGGGCACCCTCACGGGCCGGACCCACGGCGGCACCCTCGATCCGGCCGACGTGTCGATGCGCGTCGTCGCCGACCACCTGCGCGCCATGACCTTCCTCATCGCCGACGGCGTGGTGCCCTCGAACGAGTGGCGCGGCTACGTGCTCCGGAAGATCATGCGGCGGGCCATGCGCCACGGCCGCAAGCTGGGCCTGACCGAGGCGTTCCTCCACCGGCTCGTCGACGTCCTGGTCCGCGAGATGGGCGACGCGTATCCGGAGCTGGTGGCGGGGCGCGACACCGTCGTCACGATGGTGCGCAGCGAGGAGGATCGGTTCGAGGCCGTGCTGTCCGGCCCGGGCATCGGCCGCGCGGAGCGGATCATCGAGGCGAGCCGCGCGACCGGCGTCTTCCCCGGCGACCAGGCGTTCATGCTCTACGAGACCTACGGGATGCCGCGGGACTTCGTCGAGGACCTGGCGGCCAGCGCGGGGCTTCGCTTCGATGCCGAGGGCTTCGAGCGGACGCTGCAGGAAGAGCAGGCCCAGGCGCGCCGGCACAGCGCGTTCGCGAGCAAGAAGGCGGAGCTCCCGGCCGAGACGCGGTCGGCCCTGCAGGGCCTCGCCGCCGTGTTCACGGGGTACGAGCGCGAGACGGGCGCGCCGGCCGCGATCGCGGCCCTCCTCGACGCCGACCTCCGGCCGGTCCCGTCGCTGCCGGCCGGCGCGGCCGGCGTCGTGGTGCTGCCCGAGACGCCGTTCTACGTGGAGGCCGGAGGCCAGGTGTCGGACGCCGGCGTGCTGCGGACGACGGACGGCGTGGAGACGCCCGTCGTGGACGTGGTGCGGCTCGGTCCCGGCCTGCCGCGCGGCCACCGCATCGACGCCGCGGCCAGCGCCCTGGCGGTGGGCGACGTCGTGATCCCGGACGTCGACCACGCGCGCCGGGCGGCCATCCGCCGCAACCACACGGGAACCCACCTGCTGCACGCGGCGCTGCGCGCGGTGCTCGGCACCCACGTGAAGCAGGCCGGCTCGCTCGTGGCGCCGGATCGCCTCCGGTTCGACTTCGTCCACGGAGGCGCCGTGACGGCCGACGAACGGGGCCGCATCGAGACCGCCGTGAACGGCGCCATCATCGCCAACGACGACGTCGTGACCGTGGAGAAGGACACCGCGCAGGCGATCGCCGACGGCGCCACGGCCCTCTTCGGCGAGAAGTACGGAGACCGCGTGCGGGTCGTGGCGGTCGGCGACGGCCGTTTCAGCACCGAGCTCTGCGGCGGGACGCACGTGGCCGCCACCGGCGACATCGGCCTGCTCGTGATCACCGAGGAGTCCGGCGTGGCCGCGGGCGTCCGGCGCATCGAGGCGCTGACGGGCCCGGCTGCATTCGCCTACCTCCGCCAGGCGCACGCCGACCTGGCCCGCGCCTGCGACGCGGCGCACGCGACGCCCGATCAGCTGCCAGCCAGGATCGAACAGCAGGCGGCGCAGCTGGCGCGCGCGCTCAAGGACATCCGCGACCTGAAGACGGCGGCGGCCTTTGGCGGCGGGGCCGGCGGCGGAGACGCAGCGGCCTTCGAGTCGTCGGTGGGCGCCTTCAAGGTGATCGTCCGCCAGGTGGCGGAGCTCGATCGCGAGGCGCTCCGGTCCCTGGCCGACCTCACCAAGTCGAAGCTCGGCGAGGGCGTGGTCTTCCTGGCCGGCTCGACCGCGGACGGCCGGGTGGCCATGGTGGCGTCGGTGACGCCCGGCGCGGCGAAGAAGGCCGCGGCCGGCGCGCTCGTGAAGCACCTGGCGCCGATCGTGGGCGGCGGCGGGGGCGGGCGCCCCGACTTCGCCGAGGCCGGCGGCAAGGATCCGGCGAAGATCCCGGAACTGCTCGAGGCCGCGCGCGCTCACATCGAATCGCTGCTGCGGGCCTAAGGTCCCGGCCTGGACGCCACGATACGGTGAGGGGGAGGTCCCGCTCCACGGCCCCCCTGGCCCTTCGTGACGCCACCGCGCCTCGCCTTCCTCGCCGCCGCCCTGCTCACCGCACTGCCCGCCCGGCCCGCCGCTGCCCAGATCTACGCGTGGCGGGACGCCGAGGGGCACATGGTGCTCTCGGACACCGCGCGCGCCGATGGCGGCCCGGTCCAGACGTTCACGGTCCCGCGGGCACCCGGTGTGCGGGTCACGCGCCCCCCGGACGCCCGGTCCGCGGAGTTCGATCCGATCATCGACGAACATGCGTCCCAGCACGGGGTGGACCCCGACCTGGTGCGCGCCGTGATCCAGGTGGAGTCGGCGTTCAACCCCCGGGCCCTCTCCCCCAAGGGCGCCATGGGGCTGATGCAGTTGATGCCGGCCACGGCGGCGGAGCTGGGGGTCGGCAACCCCTTCGACCCGGTCCAGAACATCGGCGGCGGCGTGCGGTACCTGAAGCACCTGCTGACCCGGTACGACGACCGGGTGGAACTGGCGCTCGCCGCCTACAACGCCGGCCCGGGCGCCGTGGATCGCTACGGCCAGGCCGTCCCGCCGTACCGGGAAACGCGGGACTACGTGCGCAAGATCACCCGGTCCACGGCCGCCGCCCCGCCCAAGCCCGCCACGAAGATCTACCGCTGGGTCGAGGTCATCGACGGCCGTGAAGTGGTGCGCTACTCCGACCGGCCCCAGGGCACGCCCAGGGGCGGCGGGCCCGCCGGCTCGCGCTGACTCTGTGCTATCCTTACGATTTTGGTGCGTCCGCTAGAGGTGTGACTACGTGGCGAAGAAGAATCCGTCGGCCCTGAAGGCCCATCGTCAGAACGTGAAGCGTCGCCGGAGCAACCGCGACATGCGCTCGGCGCTCCGGACCGGCCTCAAGGCCATCCGCGCGGCCCTGAACGCCGGCAACATCGACGAGGCGAAGACCCTCCTCGGCTCGGCCACCTCCCTGGTGGACCGGATGGCCGGCAAGGGCATCATCCACAAGAACACCGCGGGCCGCTACAAGTCCCGCATGGCCGCGCGCCTCAAGACGACCACCGCCTGACGGCCCCGGAGGGCGTCCCCGGCGCCCCCGCACACACATCCACCACGACGGCCTCGATCACGTGGCGGGGCTCGCCACGTGACGACTTGATCGCGAGGTCGGCGTCGAGCACCCGCCGGAGCGCCGCCCTGGCACGGTCGTCCGGCCGCAGCCGGCCCACCGCCGCGCGAATCTGCCCCAGCACCATGGGGGCCGGCATTCCCCCCTCGACCAGCACCTGCACTTCCCTGAGCGCGGCCGCCGCCTGCCCGGCCCAGATCGCCTTGCCCAGGGCGAAGTTCTCGCCGGGTTCCTCCACCGGCAGGACGACGTCCCGCACGTCCGAGGCGGCGATGGTCCCGGCGCCGCCGGCGTACAACACCAGCTTGTCGAGTTCGGCGCGGAGGCGGGACAGGTTCAGCCCGGTGGCCTCCAGGAGCGCCCGGACGGCCGCGCCGTCCATGGTGACCTCGTCGGCCTGCAGCCGTCCCGCGATCCACCGCGCCGCGTCGTCCAGCGACTCGAGGGTGCCGCAGTCCACGACGACGGCGTGCTGCAGGAGGGCCTTCGTGATGCGCCGACCCCGATCCAGCGACGGCGCGTCGAGGACGAGCGTGGTCGTCGGCTCGGGCCGCGCCACATAGGCCTCGAACTCCTCCATCGGCGTGGCGGCCCTGGCCCGCCGCTTCCCACCCGCGGCCTCGGCGGGCTCTTCGTCCTTCGCCCGACGCGGCGTGAGCAGCGCGTCGGCGTCGTGCAGGAGGATCACCCGGTGCGTCGCCATCATGGGCAGGGTCCGGGCGCCGCTGACGATGGCCGACAGCATCGCGTCCCGGTCCGAGGCCGTGGTCGTGTCCCGCCCATGGAAGGTCGCCACGTTGAACGCGTGCAGCCCCTCCTCGACGATGCCCAGGAAGGCCTGCGCCAGGTCGGTCCGCGACGGCAGGTCGTCGCTCTCGAGCAGGTACAGCGGCGCGACGCTGCCCTTGGCGATGGCCGCACGGACCTTGGCGGGCGTCACGTGGTGCGGCGCCTCAAAACGCCTCGAAGATGGCGCTCACGACCGAGCGCGCGAAGTCGGTGGAGAGCCGATCCACGGCGGCGCGCTCCTGGTCGATGAACGCCCCGGCGCCCGCACTCGCCGCAAGGCCCGCGCTGCTCGCGCTCGCCAGCTCGTACTCGTCGCTGAACGACAGCGAGGGGTTCTCCCAGATCACGCGCTGCTGCTTCACGTCCGAGAAGGAGACGCTCACGACGACCGTGAACCGGTAGCGGCTCGCCTGCTGGCTTGGATTGAACCCGGCCGGCGCCGCGCCGATGTTCACGATCGTCCCGCGCACGACGGCGTCCACGCCCGTGTCCGCCGGCAGGACCTGGTAGCGACCGCGGCTCTGGAACTCGACCCGCACCTTCTCGGTGAAGATCTGCTCCATCGGCGAGTACGGTGTCTGGTTCCCGAACATCGGCACGCCCACCGACTGGATGTAGTCGGGAATCGTGTTGCCCCGCCCCGCCAGGGCGTATCCGCAGCCGAGGCCGAGGAGCCCCAGGCCCGGCAGGCACGCGCGCAGGACCGCCCGCCGGCCGAGGACCGGCACGACGGCGGGTCCGCCGCCGTGCCTCATCCCGCCACCACCGAGACCAGGCGCCGGCCGGGCGCCACCACCACCTTGCGCACCCGCTTGCCGGCCAGGTGCGCGACCACGGCCTCGTCGGCCACGGCCAGCCGCTCCAGCTCGGCGTCGTCCACCGTCGCCGGCACCGACAGGCGGGCCCGCACCTTCCCGTTGACCTGCACGGGCACGATCAGGAGCTCGGCGCGCGCCGCATCTTCGTCCACCTCGGGCCACCGCGCGCCGGCAAGCCCGTCGGCATGCCCGTAGCGCTCCCACAGCTCTTCGGCCGTGTGCGGCGCGAAGGGCGACAGCAGCACGATCAGCGCCTCGATGGCCTCACGGGCCGCGGCGGCCGCCTGCGCCGTCGGCGCCGTCCGCTGCGCGTCGGTGAACTGGTACAGGTCGTTCACGAGCTCCATCATGGCCGACACGGCCGTGTTCATCTGCTTGCGGACGTCGATGTCCGCGGTGACGCGACGGATCGTCTCGTGCGTCTTCCTGCGGAGCGCCCGCTCCTCGGCCGAGAGCGTCAGGCGGTCCAGCGCCGGCGCCGCGGCGGCCGCCTCCCGCCAGTGCTCGGCGACCCGCCACACCCGCGCCAGCCAGCGGTACATCCCGTCCAGGCCGGCATCACTCCACTCGACTTCCTTCTCCGGCGGCGCGACGAACATCACGTAGGTGCGGAGCGCATCGGCGCCCACCTTCTGCAGCATGGTGTCGGGGTCGACGACGTTGCCCTTCGACTTCGACATCACGTGCCCGTCCTTCAGCACCATGCCCTGCGTGAGCAGGTGCGTGAAGGGCTCCTTGTGGTCCACCATGCCGAGATCGTGGAACACGCGGGCGAAGAACCGCGAGTAGATGAGGTGCAGGATGGCGTGCTCGACGCCGCCGGAGTAGAAGTCCACCGGGCACCAGTACTTCACCGCGGCGGGGGCGAACGGGAGCCGGTCGTTGTGGGCGTCGGCGAAGCGGTAGAAGTACCACGACGAGTCCACGAACGTGTCCATCGTGTCGGTCTCGCGCCGCGCCGGACCGCCGCACTTCGGACAGGCGACGTTCACGAACTCCGGCACGTGCGCCAGCGGGGAGTCGCCGCGTCCGGTGAACTCCGCCACCTTCGGCAGGATCACCGGGAGCTGATCGTCGGGCACCGGCACGACGCCGTCGGTCGGACAGTGGACCATCGGGATCGGGGTGCCCCAGTAGCGCTGACGCGAGATGCCCCAGTCCTTCAGCCGGAACTGCACCGTGCCGGCGCCGAACTTCCCGGCTTCCGCGGCGGCCGTCATGCGGCGCCGGGCCTCGGCCGAGGTCAGGCCGTCGTACGGCCCGGAGTTCACGGCCGTGCCCTCGTCGCTCACCGCCGCCGTCATCGTCTGGGGGTCGGGCACTTCCCCGTCCGGCTGGCGCACGACCGCCCGGATCTCCAGCCCGTACTTGCGCGCGAACTCGAAGTCCCGCTGGTCGCCGTGCGGCACGCCCATCACGGCGCCCGTGCCGTACTCGCCCAGCACGAAGTTGGCGACCCAGATGGGCACGCGCTCGCCCGAGAACGGGTTCACGGCGTAGGCGCCGGTGAACACGCCCTCCTTCCCCGCCTCGCCGGACATGCGCGCCGTCCGGTCCTGCGCCCGGTAGCGCTGGGCTTCGGCCAGCACGTGTTCGGCGCCGGGCCGCGCCGCCAGCCGTGCCACGAGCGGATGCTCGGGGGCCAGGGTGAGGAACGTGGCGCCGTAGATCGTGTCGATGCGGGTCGTGAACACCTCGACGCCGTCCGGCTCGCCCTCGACCGCGAAGCGCACGCGCGCGCCCTCGGACCGCCCGATCCAGTTGCGCTGCATCGTCAGCACCTTGTCGGGCCAGGACGTCAGGCCGTCGGCGCCTTCGAGCAGATCGTCGGCGTACGCCGTGATGCGGAAGAACCACTGCTCCAGGTCCTTCTCGACCACCGTCGTGCCGCATCGCCAGCAGGCGCCGTCCACGACCTGCTCGTTCGCGAGGACGGTCTGGCAGCTCGGGCACCAGTTGACGGTGGAGCGCCGCCGGTACGCCAGGCCGCGCTCGAACATCCGGGTGAACAGCCACTGGTTCCAGTGGTAGTAGTCCGGCATGCAGGTGGCCAGCTCCCGCTCCCACGCGTAGCTGATGCCCAGGCGCTCGAGCTGGCCCTTCATGTGGGCGATGTTCGCCAGCGTCGACGTCTCCGGGTGGATGCCGCCCTTGATGGCGGCGTTCTCGGCCGGCAGGCCGAACGCGTCCCAGCCGAAGGGGTGCAGCACGTTGAAGCCCTGCAGGCGCTTCAACCGGGCGACCACGTCGCCAATGATGTAGTTGCGGACGTGCCCCACGTGCGCGTGGCCCGAGGGATACGCGAACATCTCGAGGCAGTAGAACTTGGGCTTCGACGGGTCCTCGACGACCTCGAACGCTCGCGACGCGCGCCAGCGCTCCTGCCACTTCCCGTCGAGCTCCTGCGGATGATAGTCAGACACGGGTACTGGAAACCGGGACGGAGGGCGGCTGGACCGCCGCCTGGGAAATTCTAGCAGCCGCAGCGCGGCGGGCGTGACCGGAGCGCGCCCTCAGAGGCCGGGCCAGTGGCGCAGGAGGGCGGCGCGCGCCCGGCCAGCGGCGGCGATGCCGCGCGACCGATCGCCCGTGACCGCGGGGGGCGCTCCGGCGGAGGCACGGTCCGCCAGGACCGCCAACGTGGCCTCCAGAGACGCCGCCAACGCGTCCAGGTCGTAGCCGCCCTCGGTGACGTAGACGGTGCGGCCGCCCGCGTGGCGTCGGGCCACGCCGTCGATGAGGGCGGTCAGGTTGGCGAAACCGGCCGCGCTCATGCGGCAGCCGCCGAGCGGGTCGTCCGCGTGCGCGTCGAACCCGGCCGACACGAGAACCAGCTCAGGGGCGAACCGGTCGAGCACGGGAATCGCGACTGTACGGAACGCCTCGTCGAGGTCGGCGTCGCCGGCCCCGGCCTCGACCGGCAGGTTCACGGTGAAGCCGGCGCCGGCGCCCTCCCCCACCTCGCCGGCGCCGCCCGTCCCCGGGTAGTACGGATACTGGTGGCTGGACACGAAGAGGACGGACGGGTCGTCGTAGAACATCGCCTGGGTGCCGTTGCCGTGGTGGACGTCGAAGTCCACGATCGCGACCCGGGCCAGCCCCTGCTGCCGCGCGAAGGCCGCCGCGACGGCGATGCTGTTGAACAGGCAGAACCCCATCGCGCGCGCCGGCTCGGCGTGGTGGCCGGGCGGCCGGACGAGCGCCACGGCCGGCTCCGGGGGATGGGCCAGCACGTGGCGTACGCCGTCGACCGCCGCGCCGGCCGCCAGCCGGGCCACGTCGTAGGAGTCCGGGCTGGTACTGGTGTCGGGATCGAGACGCACCGCGCGCCCCGCGGTCTCGCGGATGGCCGCGACGTACTCGGGCGCGTGGACCGACGCCAGCAGGGCATCGTCCACGGGCGCGGGCTCGGCCAGCCGGTGCCCGCGCGCCGCCCACTCGAGCGCCACGCGCCGGAGCGTGTCGGCCCGGTCGGGCCGCTCGGGGTGGCCGGGCGGCGTCAGGTGGTCCGCGAATCGTTCGCTCGTCAACAGCAGCATGGCGGCCTCATTCCTCGTGTGGCGGGCGTCCGCAGGCGGCGCTGGCCTGCCGCTCGACCTCGCCGAGCGCGGCTTCCACGGCCTGTCGGGCCGCTTCCAATCCAGCCTCGTCCGCATCCTGCGGCACGGTCAGCGGGGCGCCGATCGCCATCACCACCCTCGACCAGGGCTTCGGCACCTGGGTGCGATCCCAGCTGCGCAGCGTCCACCGCGTGGCCGCTTCGGCATGGATCGGAATGATGGGATGTCCCGTGGCCCTGGCCAGCCAGACGATGCCCGGCTGCGCCACGCCCCGCGGTCCCCGCGGCCCGTCCACGGTGAAGGCCGCCGGCTGCGACGCAATGGAGCGCAGCAGCGACCTGAGGGCCCTGGCCCCTCCCCGCGACGACGATCCGCGCGCCGCGCCGAACCCGAACCGCTGGATGATCCTGGCGATCCACTCGCCGTCGAAGTTCTCGCTCGTCACGACCACGATGCCGCGGTCGCGGAAGTACCACATGCACGGCAGGATGCGGCCGTGCCACAACGCGAAGATGTGCGGCCGGCCGGCCCGGTCCATCGCGTCGAGGTGTTCCCGGCCGACGGTCTCCCACGACACCGTGCGCGCGAGCGCGCCGAGCAGCGGCGCCCCGACGCCGGCGATGGCCGCGATCTCGGCTCGCTTCCGCCACGATCGCCGCCAGTCGGGCGCCGCGGTGTCGTCGCCCGTGTCGGTCGTCACATGCCGTCGTACTGCGGGCCTTCCCCGCCTTCAGGCGCCACCCACGTGATCACGCCGTACGGGTCCATGATGTCGCACGTCTTGCAGTGCACGCAGTTGGACGCGTTCAGCTGCAGCCGCCGTCCGCCCGCGCCGTCGTCCACCATCTCGTAGACGTTGGCCGGGCAGAACTTCACGCAGGGGTGGCCGAACTCCGGCCCGCAGATCGAGTGGCAGACGTCGGTGTGCACCTGCAGGTGCGGCGGCTGGTTCTCTTCGTGGTGCACGCCCGCATAGTGCACGCTCGTCGCCTTGTCGAACGTGAGCACGCGGTCCGGGGCGACGGCGTTCGACGCGTCGAGCACGTTGCGCCGCTGGAGCCCGTAGTAGCTCGACAGGGTCCGCATGCGGGTGTGGCCCGCGTGGCCGGGCAGGTCGCCGGGCCACCGGCCATCGAGCGCCATGGCGACTCCCGCGAACGCGGCGCCCACGTAGGTGCCGGCGCCGAACGCCTGGTGGACGTTGCGCATCGGATACAGTTCCCGCTTGACCGCGGAGGCGTCGATGGCGGCCTTGTAGGCGCTCAGCCGGGCGCTCGTGACGTCCCCCGCGCGCACCGCGTCGAAGGCCGTCTCCGCGGCGAGCATGCCGCTCCGCATCGCCAGGTGGATGCCCTTCAGCCGCATCGAGTTCACGAAGTTGGCGGCATCGCCGGCGATCAGGGCGCCGTCGGTGAAGAGCCGCGGCTGCGAGTTCCAGCCGCCCTCGGGCAGCGCCTTGGCGCCGAACCGCACCAGCCGTCCGCCGCGCAGGAGGTCGGCGACGAACGGGTGGAGCTTGAAGCGCTGAAACGCCGCATGCGGGTCGAGCAGGGGGTCGCGATAGTCGAGCCCGACGACGAACCCGATCGAGACGCGGCCGTCCGGAAGGCCGTAGATCCAGCTGCCGCCGAACTCCTCCTGGCGGAGCGGATAGCCGAGCGTGTGGATGACCGTGCCTGGCGCCACACGGCTGGCGGGCACCTCCCACAGTTCCTTCAGCCCGATGGCGTACTGCGCCGGCTGGGCGCCGCCCATCCCGGCCGTGCGCAGCAGCTGCTTGGTGAGGTGGCCGCGCACCCCGTCGGCAAAGATGGTCACGGCCGCCCGGATGTCGGCTCCGGGCTCGACCGCCCCGCGCGGCGTACCGGCTCGGCCAATGCCGCGGTCGCCGGTGCGGACGCCCACCACGCGGCCATCCTCGATCAGCACCGTCTGACCGGCGAACCCCATGAACAGGTCCACGCCGGCCGCCTCGACCTGGCCCGCGAGCCACCGGACCAGGTGGCTCAGCGAGATCACGTAGTTGCCATGGTTCGTGAAGGGCGGGGGCGTGATCGGCAGCCGATACCGGTTCTGCGATCCCAGGAGGTAGACGGCATCGCTCGTGACGGGCGCGGCCAGCGGCGCGCCCGTCGCGGCGAAATCGGGGACGAGCTCCGCCAGGGCCGACGGATCCAGGAGCGCGCCCGACAGGGAGTGCGCCCCGGCCTCCCGGGCCTTGTCGACCACCGCGACGGCGAGCGGATCCCCGCCCCGCTCGCGCTGGAGCTGCGACAGGCGAAGCGCCGCCGACAGGCCGGCGGGCCCGGCGCCCACGATCAGGACGTCGACGTCGAGGGTCTCTCGCTCCATGGTGCCAGAGGGTGCCGTGGTCCGCGCCGAGCGGGCCGGCCGGGCGCCCTACGCGCCGCCGAGCTCCGCGATGAGGGCAGGCGCGAGCTCGAACAGGTCGCCCTGGACGCCGTAGTCCGCCACCTCGAAGATGGGCGCTTCCGCGTCCTTGTTGATGGCCACGATGGTCTTGGCGCCCTTCATGCCGACCACGTGCTGGATCGCCCCCGAGATGCCGACGGCGACGTAGAGCTTCGGCGCGACGGTCTGTCCGGAGCTGCCGATCTGGCGCTCCATCGGCAGCCAGCCGTTGTCGCAGATGGGCCGCGACGCCGCGAGCTCGGCGCCGAAGGCGGCGGCCAGCTGGCCGGCCAGCTCCATGTGCTCCTGCGCCTTGATGCCGCGGCCCACGGCCACGATGCGCTCGGCCTGCGACAGGTCCACGGCCGCCTTGGCTTCCTGGAACGGCGGCTCGGCCTGCTGGCGCAGCGCGGCGGCATCGACGGCCGCGGTTCGCGCCGACACGGGCGCTCCGCCGCCCCGGGCGACCGCGTCGGCGCGGAAGGCGCCGATCTGGAACGACACGAGGTGCGGCGCCGGCCCTTCGGCCACCACGTCGGCCACGAGCTTGCCCTGGAACATCGGGCGCGTGAAGACCACTTCGTCGCCGTTCCTGGCGAGACCGATGACATCGGTCACGAGGGTGCGGTCGAGGCGCGCCGCCAGGACCGGCGCGAAGTCGCGGGTCTGGTAGGTGTGCGGCAGGCACACGTGCGTCGGCTCGACCGCACGAATGACCTCGCCGACGGCCTGGACGTAGGCATCCGGCGTGTAGGACGCCAGCGCCTCGCCGGCCACGGCCCAGACGCCGGCGACATCCGCGGCTGCGAGCTCGGCCGCCGCGGCGTCCACGGCGCTCCCGAAGACGGCCACGGTGATGGGCGCCCCGGCCGCGAGCGCCTGGGCGGCGGCAATCGCCTCCCAACTGACCCGGTTCAGCCGCCCGTCCTTCTGTTCCGCGACGACGAGAATCATAGGGCGCGCGCCTCCTCGCGCAGCCGGCGCACGAGCTCGCGCGCGGCTTCCTGCGGCGTTCCGCCCACCATGACGGTCTGCTTCGACTTGCGCGGCATGGACAGGGACCGCACGGACACCCGCGAGACCACGGGGGCCGCCGGGGCAACCGCGCGAATCTCCTTCTTCTTGGCGGCCATGATGCCCTTGAGCGTGGCGTAGCGCAGCTGGTTGATACCGCTCTGGATGGTCAGCAGCGACGGCAGCGGCATGGAGACGTACTGGAACCAGCCGCCCTCGAGCTCGCGTTTCGCCCGCAGCTGGCCGTCGGCGATCTGCACCTCCATGATGATGGTCGAGTGCGGGATGCCAAGGCGTTCGGCCAGCACGGGGCCGAACTGCGCGTGGCCCTGGTCGTCGGACTGCAGGCCCGTCAGCACGACGTCGAAGGCCTCGTCCTTCACCGCGCCGGCCACCGCCACCGCGGCCGCGACCGCATCGGCCGCGCCCAGCGCGTCGTCCTGGACGTGGATGGCGCGGTCGGCGCCGCGCGCGAGGGCTTCGCGGATGACCTGCTGCACGCGGGCCGGCCCGGCCGAGACGACGACCACCTCCCCGCCGTGCTTCTCCTTCAGGCGCAGGCCCTCCTCGAGCGCGTAGGCGTCGGGCTCGTTCATCTCGTACGCGATGTCGGTGTCGCGGACCCACCGCCGGTCCTCGGTGAGCGACGGCTGCCACTCCCGGGTCGGCACCTGCTTGATGCAAACGGCAATCTTCATGGCGTGTCAGGACCCGCCTCGCGGCGGACGGCTCAGCCGTCGAACCGCCGGAGGATCAGCGCGGCGTTGGTGCCGCCGAACCCGAACGAGTTGGAGATGACGTGCCGGATGGCCATCGGACGCTTCACGTGCGGCACGTAGTCGAGGTCGCACTCGGGATCCGCCTCGTCCAGGTTGATGGTGGGCGGCGCCACCTGATGGTGGACGGCCAGGGCCGAGATGCCTGCCTCCAGCCCCCCGGCGGCGCCCAGGAGGTGGCCGGTCATGGACTTGGTGGACGAGATGGCCAGCCTGCGCGCGTGTTCGCCGAAGCAGCGCTTGAGGGCCAGGGTCTCCAGCTTGTCGTTGAACGGCGTCGACGTGCCGTGGGCGTTCACGTAGTCCACGTCCGACGGCGCGATGCCGGCCTTCTTCAGCGCCCGCGTCATCACGCGCACGGCCCCGTCGCCGTCTTCCGACGGCGCGGTGATGTGGAACGCGTCACCCGACATGCCGTAGCCGACGATCTCGGCGTAGATGCGGGCGCCGCGCGCCTGGGCGTGCTCCAGCGCCTCGAGAATCAGCACGCCGGCCCCTTCCCCGATGATGAACCCGTCGCGGTCCTTGTCGAACGGCCGGCTCGCACGCGACGGATCGTCGTTCCGGGTGGAGAGCGCCCGCAGGGCGCCGAAGCCGCCGACGCTCATCGGCGTGATCGCGGCTTCCGATCCGCCCGCGATCATCACGTCGGCGTCGCCCCGCTTGACGATTTCGTAGGAGTCGCCCACGGCGTGCGCCGAGGCCGAACAGGCCGTGCACGTCGCCAGGTTGGGCCCCTTGGCGCCGAAGCGGATCGACACCTGGCCCGAGGCGAGGTTGATGATGGACGACGGGATGAAGAACGGCGAGATCTTCCGGGGGCCGCCCGCGAGCAGGGCGCTGTGCTCCCGCTCGATCGTCGCGAACCCGCCGATGCCCGACCCGATGCACACGCCGATGTCCGGCGCGTTGGCGGGCGTCACCACCAGCCCGGAGTCGTCCATCGCGAACTGGGTCGCCGCGATCGCGTACTGGATGAAGACGTCCATCTTCTTGACGTCCTTCTTCTCCACGAACGCGAGCGGATCGAACCCCTTCACTTCCGCAGCGAAGCGGGTCGAGAACCCCTCGGTGTCGAACTTCGTGATCGGTCCGGCCCCGGACGTGCCGGCCAGCAGGGCCGCCCACGTTGCGTCGGTGCCGATCCCGACGGACGTCACCAGCCCGATGCCGGTGACGACGACTCGCCTTGTCAATGTGCCTCCGCCTACTTCTTGCCCTTGCCGTGCTTCTCGATGTACTCGACGGCGTCCTTCACGCGCGTGATCTTCTCGGCGTCCTCGTCGGGAATCTCGAGCTCGAACTCCTCTTCGAACGCCATGACGAGCTCGACGGTGTCGAGCGAATCCGCGCCGAGGTCCTCGACGAACGAGGCATCTGACGTCACTTCCTCTTCGTCCACGCCGAGTTGCTCAACGATGATGCTCTTCACCTTGTCCGCTACGGCCATCTGGCCCTCCTACGTGTACATCCCGCCGTTGACTGCGAGAACCTGCCCAGTAATATACGCTGCCTCGTCCGACGCGAGGAAACCGACGGCAGCCGCGATGTCCTCCGGTGTGCCGAGCCGCGCCAGCGGAATCTGCGCCGCCCACTGCTTCTGGGTCGCCTCGTCGACGGCCTTCGTCATGTCGGTCTCGACGAACCCGGGCGCCACCACGTTCACGGTGACGTTGCGCGACCCGACCTCCCGCGCCAGCGACTTGCAGAACCCGATCAGCCCGGCCTTCGACGCGGCGTAGTTCGCCTGGCCGGCGTTGCCCATCTGCCCCACGACGGAGCTGATCGCCACGATGCGGCCCCGCCGCTGCTTGAGCATCGGCTTGAGCGCGGCCTGGCTGAGCACGAAGGCGGCCGTCAGGTTCGTCGCGATGACGTCGTCCCAGTCCGCGCGCTTCATGCGCAGCATGAGCTGGTCGCGCGTGATGCCGGCGTTGCACACGAGCACATCGAGCCGCCCGTGGGCGGCCGCCACGCCGGAGACCGCCGCGGCGGCAGCCTCGCTGTCGGTCACGTCCAGCGACAGCACCTCCGCCCGCCCGCCGGCCGCCACGATCTCGTCCACGACCGCCCGCGCGTGGTCGCCGCGCGCGGCGGCGGCGACCACGGCGCCCTCCGCCGCGAGGCGGCAGGCGATGGCGCGGCCGATCCCGCGCGACGCACCGGTGACGAGCGCTACCTGTCCCTCGAATCTCTTCATGTCCGCTGGTCCGCGTCAGTGCGCGCCGCGCCCGTAGAGCGCCTCGACCGGCTCCACGCCAGCCGGGGCCTCCAGGTTGAGCAGCGTCGCGTCTCGCGCGATCTTCCTGATGAGCCCCGTCAGCACCGTGCCCGGGCCCACCTCAACATATGCGGTGACTCCCTCGGACGCAAGGCGGCGCACGCAGTCCTCCCAGCGCACGGGCAGCGACACCTGGCGGACCAGCGCGTCCACCGACGCGGCGGCGTCCCGCTTGATCGCGGCATCCACGTTGGCGACCACCGGGACGCGCGGATCGGCCGCCGGCAGCGCGGCCAGTTCCGGCGCGAGGCGGCGTTCGGCCGGCTTCATGAGCGCGCAGTGGAAGGGCGCGCTCACCTGCAGGGGGATGACGCGCTTTGCGCCGAGCGCCCTGGCGCGCTCGCCGGCCCGGGCGACCGCCGCGGCCTCGCCGGCAATCACGATCTGCCCCGGCGAGTTCAGGTTCGCGGGCCCGACGACCGCGCCATCCGCGGCGTCCTCGCACGCGCGCGCCACGAGCGCCTCGTCCGCCCCCAGGATCGCGGCCATCGCCCCGGCCCCCACCGGGACGGCCTCCTGCATGTAGCGGCCCCGGTGGTGCACGACCTTGACGGCATCGGCAAAGGCAAAGGTCCCGGCCACCACGTGCGCGGAGTACTCACCGAGGCTGTGCCCGGCGACGATGTCGGGGCGGCACCCGCGCTCCTCCAGCAGCCGCGCGGCGGCCACGCTGACGGTGAGGATCGCGGGCTGCGTGATCTCGGTGAGCGTCAGCCGCTCGGCCGGCCCCTCGAAGACGATCGTGCTCAGCGCGAATCCGAGGGCGCGATCGGCTTCCTCGAACGTCGCGCGGCAGATCGGGAACGCCTCGGCCAGCGCCTTCCCCATGCCGACGGACTGGGAGCCCTGCCCCGGAAATACGAACGCGATCATCGTCCCCCCACGAGCGTGTCGGCGACCCGCCGCTCCATGCGCGCCACGATGCCGGCGGCGGCGAAGCGCGAGGCCGCCACGACCGCGTTGCGGATCGCCTTCACGGACGACCGGCCGTGGCACACGAAGACCAGCCCCGACACGCCGAGCAGCGGCGCCCCGCCGTACTCGGAATAGTCCAGCCGGCGCCGGAACCGGCGAAAGGCCCGGCGCGAGAGCAGGTAGCCCACCTGGCTCGAGAACGTGCTGGCGAGCTCCGCCCCGAGCAGGGCCTCGACCGTCTCCACGAGGCCCTCGCTCAGCTTCAGGGCGACGTTCCCGGTGAAGCCGTCGCAGACGATCACGTCGGCGGTGCCGGAGAAGACGTCCCGCGCCTCGACGTTGCCGACAAACGCCAGCGGGGCGGCCTTGAGCAGCCGGTACGCCTCACGCGTCAGCTCGTTGCCCTTGCCTTCCTCCTCGCCGATCGAAAGCACGCCGACGCGGGGCCGCGAGAGGCCGAGCAGCGCCTCGGCGTACACGCTGCCCATGACGCCGAACTGCAGCAGGTGCTGGGGCCGGCATTCCACCGTGGCCCCGGCGTCGAGCAGGACGGCCATGCCGCTGCGCGTGGGTATGGCCGGCGCCAGAGCCGGCCGATCCACGCCGGCGAGCATGCCGAAGACCCCGTGGGAGGCCATGACGGTGGCGCCGGTGTGGCCCGCGCTTACGAGCGCCTGGGCGTCGCCGCGGCCGACCAGCTCGGCCGCCACGCGGATCGAGGCCTTGGGCTTCCGGCGCAGCGTCGCCGCCGGCGACTCGTCCATGGCGACGACGTCCGGCGCGTCCACCACGTCGACGCCCAGCATGGCTGCGTCCGGGTGTTCGGCCAGCCGGGCCTCCACCTCGTCGCGGCGGCCCACGAGGGTCACGGCCACGCCGGAATGCCGGGCCGCCGCCAGGGCGCCGTCCACGACCCGTGCCGGGGCGTGGTCGCCACCCATGGCGTCGACGGCCACCCGCACGGTGCGGCCGCCGCCCGCCTTCACGAGCGCCCCCGCCGGATCACGGCGAGCGCCGAAGCCAGGGGCTACTCCTCGTCGACGGCCTGCACCTGCCGCTGGTTGTAGAACCCGCAGTAGGCGCAGACGCGGTGCGGGGCCTTCGGCTCCCCGCACTGCGGGCAGACGCCGGCCGTGGCCTGCGGCAGGGCGTCGTGGGTGCGGCGCTTGCGCCCGCGGGTCTTCGAGTGTCGGCGTTTTGGATTAGGCATCGTCGTCGGTCCGGGAAGAAGCGAGCGACTGCAACACGGCGAGCCGCGGGTCCTGCCAGCTCGGCGCGCAGTCGCAGCGCTCGGTGTTGAGGTTGGTGCCGCACTGCGGGCACAGGCCCTTGCACTCGGGTGTGCACAGCGGCTTCATGGGCAGGGTGAGGTAGCACTGCTCGCGGACGATCTGGCCCAGGTCCAGCCGATCGTCGGCATAGAAGGCGGTCGTCGGATCGTTGTCGGGGTCCTCGGTCCGATCGCCGGCCAGCGTCTGGGGCAGCAGCCGGAGCTCGAAGGCGTTGTCGACGGCCATCTCGACGGGCTCGGCGCACCGGCTGCACAGCGCTTCAATCCGGGTCGACACCCGTCCTTCCAGCCGGAACCGGTCCTCGTCCTTGTGGAGGGTGCCGGTCAGGAGCGCCGGCGCGACGATCCGGAAGTCCTCCTCGGGCGCGAAGGCGTCGGCTTCGAAGCGCCGTTCGACGGCGGTCTCGGGCTGGCGGATGCCGGTGAGATCCAGGAACATGACTCATGCCCTCCGCCGCGAATTTGGCGGCCGAGGCGACCAGTCAGTCTATCACGGCCCCCGGGGGCAGCCCGGCCGTGCCGGGCCCGTCGCCGCGTCGGTCCCGCCCTCAGCGGCCGACGGGGGACCGCTCGGACACCGGCCACGGCCCCACCCAGGGCTTGGGGATGACCAGCTGCTCGAAGAGGCCGACCGCGTAGCGGTCCGTCATGCCGGCGATGAAGTCCTGGGTGGCCACCTCCAGGCCCTCGGCTTCCACCGTCCGCAAGTCCAGGAACGCCTCCGGCCGAGCCTGTACCCGCTCCCAGAGCCCCCCGAGAATGCCCGCCGCCTTGGCGAACTCGGCCATGGCCGGTGCGTTCTCGTAGACCTCGGTGAAGAGAAAGTCGCGCAGTGCGAGGGTGGCGTCCAGCATGGGCGCGCTCATCCGGATCTCGGTGAGCCCGCCGGCCAGGGTCTCGCGGACGACGTCGGAGACCATCCGTCCGATCCGCTCCGGACCCGAGCGCCCCAGCACCTCGAGGGCGCGCGCCGGCAGCGCGTCTTCGGCCAGGATGCCCGCCCGGACGGCATCGTCCACGTCGTGGTTCACATAGGCGACGATGTCGGCCACGCGCGCCACCTGGCCCTCGAGCGTCGAGGCCCGGTGCTCGGGCGGCGCTCCCACCGGCAGGCCGTGCTTGCCCTTCGAGTGGCGCGCGATGCCGTCGCGGACCTCCCAGGTGAGGTTCAGCCCCTTGTGGTCCTGCTCCAGCACGTCGACGATGCGGAGGCTCTGTTCGTAGTGGTTGAACCCCGTGGGGCTGAGCTGCTGCAGGACGCGTTCGCCGGCGTGACCGAACGGCGTGTGTCCCAGGTCGTGGGCCAGGGCGATGGCCTCGGTGAGCTCCTCGTGCAGGCGGAGCACCTTGGCGATCGTGCGCGCGATCTGCGAGACCTCGAGGGTGTGGGTCAGCCGGGTCCGGTAATGGTCGCCCGCCGGCGAGAAGAACACCTGGGTCTTGTGTTTCAGCCGCCGGAAGGCCTTCGTGTGGATGACCCGATCGCGGTCGCGCTGGAACGCCGGCCTGATGGGATCTTCCTCCTCCGGACGCAGCCGCCCCCGGGTGGTGGCGCTGTGCGCGGCCTGCGGCGCGAGGAACTCGCGCTCGCGGGCTTCGAGCTCTTCACGAATCGTCATCCTCGGCCCTTCGACGCGGCGCGCACGTCCGGAATGGTAGCAGGTGCCATCACGCGAGATCCGCCAGGAAGCTGGTGCCACTCCCGAGCGGGGCGACGCCGAACCAGGCGGCGAGCGTCTGCCCGACGTCGGCGAAGGTCTCCCGCCGTCCCAGGCTGCGGCCGGGGGCCACCCACGGCGCCGTGACCAGCAGCGGCACGTGCTCGCGCGAGTGGTCGGTGCTGGGCGTCGTCGGGTCGTTGCCGTGATCGCCGGTCAGGAGGAGCAGGTCGTCGCCGTCGAGCGCCGCGAGGACCTCGGGCAGGCGGGCATCGAACCGCTCCAGGTTCGCCGCGAAACCGGCGACGTCGTTGCGATGCCCGAACCTGGTGTCGAAGTCCACGAGATTGACGAACACCAGCCCGCGGGTGGCGCCCGCCAGCACCGCGAGCGTCTCGTCGAGGCCGGCCGCGTCGCTCGAGGTCGGGATGGCGCGGTCCACGCCCCTGCCCGCGAAGAGGTCGGCCACCTTGCCGATCGTCGTGACCGGGACGCCGGCGCCCTGCAACCCATCCAGCAAGGTCGGCGCCGGCGGAGGCATGGCGTAGTCGTGACGGCGGGCCGTGCGCGTATAGGCGCCGGGCGCCCCCACGAAGGGCCGCGCGATGACCCGCCCCACGCCCCGCCCGGTCACGGCCAGCGCGTAGGCGGCCTCGCACCACTGGTAGAGCTGTGCGATCGGAACGACGTCCTCGTGCGCCGCGATCTGAAAGACGCTGTCGGCCGAGGTGTACACGATGGGCCGCCCCGTCCGGCAATGTTCGTCGCCCAGCTGGTCGATGATGGCCGTGCCGGAGGCGACGACGTTCCCGAGGACCGGGCGGCCGATCCGGGCTTCGAACGCGGCGATGAGATCGGTCGGGAACCCGTCGGGAAACGTCGGAAACGGCCGGTCCAGCACCAGCCCCATCAGCTCCCAGTGCCCCGTGACCGAGTCCTTCCCCGGCGAGCGTTCCGCCATCCGCCCCCAGGCTGCGCCGGGCACGGCGGGCGGCGGCACCCCCGCCATCGGCACCGCGGCGCCCAGCCCGAGCCGCGCCAGGGTCGGGATGTGCAGGCGAACGGCGCGCGAGAGGTTGCCCAGCGTGTCACTGCCCGCATCGCCGTAGGCGGCGGCGTCCGGGAGTTCGCCCGCACCGACGCCGTCGAGGACGATGAGGATCGCGCGACGCGCCATCGGCCGCCCGCCGCCGGATCAGGGGTGATGCGACGAGAAGTAGTTCGGAACGCTGCGCGGCACGCGCAGGGTCGCGATCGCGTGCTTGAAGACCAGGGAGTCGAGGCCGTCGCACTCGATCACGACCGCGAAGCGGTCGAAGTTCTTGATCCGGCACTCGAACTGCCGGCCATCGAGGAGGTGCACGGTGACGGCCAGCTTCTCCCGGCGGGCGTAGTTGAGGAAGACGTCCTGGATGTTTGGCGCGCTCGACTTGCCGTCAGCCATTCCTCGCATCGCTCCCATCGTCGTGCAGACCTCGCGTTCCCAGGAAGGCCCAGACGCGCGCAAGGACCTGCGCCGTCTCTCCGGGACCGTCAAACCACTTAAGAGTAGGCTCTTTGCGGAACCAGATCAACTGGCGCCTCGCATATCGGCGGTTCTCGGTCACGATGAGCGCCCGCGTCGCGTCGCGATCGCGCACGCCCGCGAGGTGATCGAGCACCTGACGGTACACGAGACCGCCGAACGGCCGGGCCTCGCGCGGGACACCGCGCGCCAGCAGCCCCCGCACTTCGTCCTCGAGCCCGGCGGCAAACTGCTGATCCACGCGGCGGGCGAGCCGCGGGAGCAGCTGGTCCCCGCTCAGCGCCAGGCCCACGGCGATGGGTTCGAACTCCGGCAGGGGCGGCACCGTCTCGGCGAAGTGGTCGGTGAGCGGGCGGCCCGTGAGCGCCAGCACCTCGACGGCACGGACGAGGCGCTTCCGATCCGCCGGCGCGATGCGCGCCGCCGACGCCGGATCGCGCCGCACGAGCACGCCGTGCAGCCAGCGGTTCCCGCGCCGCGCCGCGACGCGCTCGAGGCGCGCGCGCAGCGCCGGGTCCGCTGCCGGTCCCGGAAACAGGCCGCGCGTCAGCGCCCGGTAGTACAACCCGGTGCCGCCGACGACGATCGGCAGGCGGCCCCGCCGGTGGACGTCGCGGATCACGGCCGCCGCGTCGCGCGCATACCGCGCGGCCGTATAGACGTCCGTCGGCTCCACGATGTCGATGAGATGGTGCGGAATGCCCCGCTGCGCCTCCCGGGGCACCTTGTCGGTGCCGATGTCGAAGCCGCGGTAGACCGCGGTCGAGTCGCAGTTCACGATCTCGCCGTCGAGGCGCTCGGCCAGCGCGAGGGCCAGGGCGGACTTCCCGGTGGCGGTCGGACCCAGGATCGCCAGGAAGCGCGGGGTCACCACGATCCGCGGCACGCGAGCCCGGCGAGGGTCCACACGGCCATCACCGTGACGATCACCAGCATGCCGGTCTGCTGCGCCCGGGGCACCATGCGCGCGGATCCAGGTCCCTACTGGGACGGCGACTCGTTGTAGAAGAAGGTCACCGTGAAGAACGCCTTGTCGTCGGGGTACTCCGGCGGCAGCGGCGTCGTCGGGCTCGACATCATCAGCGCGTTGAACGCGGCGCGGTTGAACGAGTCCACCTCCGACGGGCGGACGATCGCGAGGTCCGTGATCGCCCCGTCGCGATGCACGTTGAACTGGATCACGACATGGCCGCGCATGGCGAGCGCGGCGTTCGGGATGAGCCAGTTGCGCTTCACCTGCGCGATGAACCGCCGGATCCACGGACCGAACTCCACGCCCTTCGAGTCGAACTGGATCTCGGGGCCGAAGTCCTGGACGCCGCCGGTCGGGTTGTTCATGGCCTCGCGCTGCACGTACTTCTGCAGATCGCGGAGCGCCTCCCCGAGCGAGCCCCCCGCCGGGCGCTGTGGCTCGGCGGGCGTCTCCCGCACGAGCGGGGTGCGCGAGTCCGACTCGACGATCGGCGGCGTGGCGTCGGCGCGCCGCTCGGGCGGCGCCGGGGACGGCGGCGCGGTTTCGGGGCCGCGCCGGCGCTCGGCTTCCTCGGGCGCGACCACGCGATCCGCCGACTCGCCGCGCGAGAACGGCAGCGGGTTCTCGGGCCGCTCCGAGATCTCGGGCGCCCGCGCGGCGCGGTCCAGATCGGACATCTCCGCCTTGGGCGGCGGCGGCGCGGGCATCTCGCGCAAGGGCTCGATCACCACGAAGCGCGGACGATCCTGGTCGGGCGGCCGAGCTTCCGCCACCTGCGTCTCAGGCGGCGCCGGCTGGAGGAACTGGAGCCATGTCAGGGCGGGCAGGTAGATGAGCAGGAGCAGAATGCCCACATGCACGACGATGGACAGGACGATCCCTTCCCGCCGGGAAATCGCACTGCCGACCGCTTCGACATCCTGATACCGATCGTCGAAGTCGAAGTACATGAAGGACTTTCAGGATTATACCCGCCGGATCGCCCCGCCGCGGGCCCCACCCGGGGCGGTCAGGGCTTTCTGGCCGTGTAGAGATAGACGATGCCGAGCGTCAATGGCCTGTACGCGGCCGCCACGAATCCGGCCGCCTCGAGCCGCGCCGTGAAGTCCCTGCCCCACGGAAACGCCCCCACCGACTGCGGCAGATAGGAGTACGCCCCGCCGTGGCGGGACACCAGGCGCCCCACTCTGGGCAGGACGCCGAGGAAGTACAGCTCGTACAGTCGCCTCAGCCAGGCGGCCTCGGGCAGCCCGAATTCCAGGATCGCGATCCGCCCGCCCGGCCGCAGGACCCGCAGCACGTCGCGCAGCGCGGCGTCGGTGCCCTGGACGTTCCGGATGCCGAAGGCAATCGTGACCGCGTCCACCGAGCCCGAGGCGACCGGCAGTGTCATCGCGTCGCCGCGAACGAGCTGAACGACGCCGCCGAGGCCCGCGGCCGCCACCTTGTCCCGCCCCCGGGCCAGCATGGCGCCCGCGAAGTCGACGCCGACCACGCGGGCCGCGCCCGGCCGGGCCCGGACGGCCGCGAGCGCCACGTCCGCGGTGCCGGCGCAGACGTCCAGCACGCGCTCGGAGCCCGAGAGGGCCAGCGACGCGATCGCCTGCCGGCGCCACCGCTGGTCCAGGCCCCCTGACAGCAGCCGGTTCAGCAGGTCGTAGCGGCCGGCGATCGCATCGAACATCCCCGCGATCCGCGACGGCGCCTTGTCGAGCGGAAGGGTGTCCGCCGGGGCGCCGCGCTCAGCCGACATACAACGCCGCGGCCGTCGCCGCCATGTAGAGGATGCCGACGTATCCGTTGAGGTTGAACGCCTCGGCCGCCCGGGACAGGTCCCGCGCCGTCACGATCGACTGCTCGTAGGCCAGCAGTCCTGCCACGATCGCGACGCCGGCGAGGTAGACGGGCCCCAGCGGCACCACCAGCGCGAGCGACGCCATCACGAGCACGGTCGCCGCGTGGAGTACCCGCGAGAGGGTCAGAGCGCCGGCGATGCCGAAGCGCACGGGAATCGACTTGAGGCCGTGCGCGCGGTCGAAGGCCTCGTCCTGGCAGGCGTAGATGATGTCGAAGCCCGCCACCCACAGGCCGATTGCGAGTCCGAGGAGCCACGGGGCCCACGCCAGGCCGCCGCCGACTGCCAGCCAGCCGCCCACCGGCGCCACCGCCATGGCCAGGCCCAGGAACGCCTGCGTGTAATAGGTGTAGCGCTTGGCGATCGAGTACCAGCCCGCGATGAGGAGGGCGAGCGGCGACAGCCAGCCGCACAACGGGCTGATCAGGAAGGCCGCCGCGACGAACACCACGGACGCGACGGCGACGAAGGCCCAGGCGTCACGGACCGACAGCGCGCCGCGCGGCAGCTCCCGGGCCGCCGTGCGTGGATTGAGCGCGTCGAAGCGCGCGTCGACGATGCGATTGAAGCCCATCGCCGCGCTCCGGGCCGCCACCATGCACACGACGATGCCGGCGGCCGAGCGCCACGACGGCGCCGACTCGCGCGAGGCGAGGAGCGCGCCCGTGAAGGCGAACGGCAGCGCGAACACGGTGTGACTCGCCCGGATGAACCGGAGGTAGGTGGTCAGCGACGCCATCAGACTGCCGTCCCATCGTAACCGGCCAGGTCGAGGACGCGAACGCACGACGGTCCGACACCGCCGAGCAGCGCCTCCTCGGCGTCGCCGGTCCCGGCAGGCAGGTCGACCGCCACGAGGACCGCGCGCTTCCCCGCTTCCAGGGAGCCGAAGTGCGCCTCGAGGCCGAGCGCTTCGGCGCCCCCCAGCGTGGCGGCCGCCAGCAGCCGGCGGGCCGGCGCGTCCGGCGCCGCCTGCCGGAGCGCCGCCAGTTCGCCGAACAGGTTCAGATCGGGCGCGCTCGCGAGGCTGTCGGTCCCCACCGCGAGCCGGACGCCAGAGGCGAGGAAGCGTGCGACCGGCGGATCGCCGACGCCGACCCACCGGTTGCTCCGCGGACAGGTGACGAGCGTCACGTCGCTGGCGGCGAGGCGCTCGAGCTCCCGGTCGGTGAGCTGCACGCCGTGGACGGCCAGCGCGCCAGGCCCCAGCACCCCGAGGTCGCAGAGATAGTCGCCGGGCCCGCACCCCGGCGCCTGCCAATCCGGACGCCAGGCCCTCAGTTCCCCGAGACGGGCGCGCCACGGCCCGGAGCCGTCGGCCAGCAGCTGCACCTCCTGCGGCGATTCGCCGACGTGCACGCTCGTCGTGGGGCGCCGCCCGTCGCACACCGCATCGCGGATGGCCCTGAAGAGCTCCGCCGAGACGGAGAAGGGCGCGTGCGGCGCCACCGTGATCCGCACGCCATTCGACGCGAGGTCCCCGTGCCTGGCGCGCGCCGAGGCCACGGCGGCGGCGCCGTCCGTCACGCGGAAGCCGATGAGCTCGTGGAAGACCACGGCCGGCATGCCGGCCTCGGCGAGGAATCGCGGGGTGATCAGGGCGTTGGCGATGTCGCCGATGGCGACGGTGCCGGACGCCGCGGCCTCGGCGATCGCGTCCTGGACCGGCCCCGCGACGGCCGGATCGTCGCCGTCTTCGACGCTGCGCCGGAGCGCCATCAGCCGGCCGACCCACGCCAGGAAGTCGGCCGACGGCGGCACGCGGCCGCGCAGCCACGACAACTCCAGGTGGGTGTGCGCGTTCACCAGGCCGGGCAGGAGGGCCGCGGCGCCGGCCTCGCGGACGGCGCGTGCGGGCGGGGCATCGTGTCCGCGGCCGACGGCGGTGATGCGTCCGCCGGCGACGGCAATCCAGCCGTCGCGGAGGGGCGGCGCCACGATGGGACACACCCACGCGGCCCGGACGAGGAGGTCGACGGGGTCCGGCTGTCCGGTCACGCCGCTCAGGCTACCGGGGACTGCGGCGGCGCCTGCCCGCGCTGGCGCTTGCCGGCGGCGCTCCTGGCCTGGTAGCGCTGCAGCTCCTCGGGCACCGAGTCGTCGCCGGCCTCCCGCGCGGTGGCGAGCGCCAGCACCCGCGGCACCTCGCGCTGGCGGAAGACCGGCGTGCCGAGCCGCTCGTAGTGCATGGTGCGGCGGGACGCCGCGAACCCCGCGTTCTCGATGTTGCGGACGACCTCGAACTCGTCCATGCAGAACTCGGCCCCGGCCGCCCGCACGACGTTCTCCTCGATCATCACGCTGCCCATGTCGTTGGCGCCGTATGCCAGGCTCAACTGCCCCACCTTGCCGCCCTGTGTCACCCACGAGGCCTGCAGGTTGTCGAAGTTGTCGAGGACGAGCCGCGCCGTCGCCAGCGTGCGCAGGTACTCGAGGCCGGTCGCCTCCTCCCCCCCGCGCTCGGTGTGCTCGGGCTGATAGCTCCAGGTGATGAACGCGGTGAAGCCGCCCGTCTCGTCCTGGAGCGCCCGCAGGCGCAGCAGGTGCTCGAGACGCTCCTCGTCGGTCTCGACCGTGCCGTACATCATCGTGGCCGTGGTCCGCAGGCCCGCGCGATGCACGTCGCGCATGACGCCCAGCCACTCGTCGGCCGTGGCCTTGCCGTAGCAGTTCAGCAGCTTGCGCACGCGATCGACCAGGATCTCGGCGCCGCCTCCGGGCACGCTGTCGAGGCCCGCGGCGACGAGCCGCTCGACGATGGCCGGCACCGGCAGCCGCGACGTGCGCGACAGGTGCAGGATCTCGGGAGGCGACAGCGCGTGGAGCCGGAAGTCCGGGAACGCCGCCTTGATGCCGCGGAAGAGGTCCTCGTACCACTCGATGGGCAGATCGGGATTGTGCCCCCCCTGCAGCAGCAGCTGGTTCCCGCCCAGCGCGATGGTCTCGGCAATCTTCCGGTGAATCTCCTCGAAGCCGAGGACGTAACCCTCGGCGTGCCCGACGGGCCGGTAGAACGCGCAGAAGTTGCACCGCGCCACGCACACGTTCGTGTAGTTGACGTTGCGGTCGATGATGTAGGTGACGACGCCGTCGGGATGCTTCCGCCGGCGGACCGCGTCGGCCATGCGGCCCAGCCACGGCGTCGGCGCCTCGCGGTAGAGCCACAGCGCCTCGCCGGCGGAGAGCCGGCCCCCATCGAGAATCCTGGCGGCGAGCGCGTCGAGACTGAAGGCCATCAGTAGAACTGCAGCGGCCGGGTCCCGGGGACGATCCCCGCCTCGGCGGCCAGTGCGAAAAAGCGCTCCAGCCCCGCCCGTTCCCGGGGCCCGAACGCGTATCGCAGATTATCACGCAGGTAGGACGCATACACCGCGGCACGCCGGCCGTCTCCGTCGGCCGCCTCGGCCGCGATCCCGTCGAACCGCGCGAGCCCGCGGTCGCGGGCGTCGGCGAACGCCTTGAGGTGCTCGGCGCCGAGGGCGCCGGGACGACCCGCCCAGGCGGCGTAGACGAACGGCAGGCCCGTCAGCTCGCGCCACGCCTGGCCCAGGTCCACCTTCTGGACGCCGGCGGCCGCCGCATCGACGTCGAGCGCCGGATCGCCGATGACGAGCGCGGCGTCGGCATCCGCGAGCATCGCGTCGAGGGGCGGTGCGGCCGGCACCGTCTCGGGGTCGATGCGCCAATGGGCGCGGCACAGCACCCGCGTGAGCGCCACCGAGGTCCGCGAACTCGTGTCGAGCGCGAGGCGCCGCACCCGGTCCAGGGGCACGCGCGTGAAGACCGCCACCGAGAGGATGGGCCCGTCGGACCCGATCGCCATGCCCGGCACGAGGCGGTAGTCCCCCCGCAGGTACTCGATGGCGGGCACGAGCCCGATCTCCACGTCGCCCCGGTGCAGCCGTTCAGCGCACGCCGATGGCAGATCCACCCGCACGTCGAACAGGCGCGGCAGCCGCTCCAGGCCCTCGACGAGGGGCCGGGCGTTCAGGAAGGAGACGGCGCTCAGGCGGACCGGCGGCGTCATTCGGCGAGGCGGCGGTGCCGCGCGTCGCGCTCCGCCGCGACCAGTCCGGCGGCGGTGATGTTCCGCAGCACCTCGGCAAGCGGCGCGCGGCGCGGCCCCCGCGCGGGATCGTCGACGGCGGAGACCGCGTCCAGGTCATCGGCGCCGACCGTCAGCGCCACCTGGGCCAGCTTCGGCCCGTAGCGACTCCAGTCCACCTGGATGGACGCCACCTGGTCGAGCGCGATGCGCGCGAGCGCCACCGTGCGGACGTCGTCGAAGCCCGTCGTGGGCGTGGCCGGCTCCTGGATGCGCGGCAGCGGCGCCGCCACGTCGATCCCGCCGACCGCGTCGACGAGCGCGCGGGCGGCGAGCAGCCAGGCCACGCGATCGGCGGGCGCCCGCTCGGCGCCGAGGACGCGCGCCGCGAGGCCGGCGCGACGCACCGCGCCGACGATTTCGACGGCCTCGGGACCGACGTCGATCCACGCCAGCTCGTCGAGCCCGGCCCTGGCCAGTTCCGCCGCCGCCGGCGCGCCTCCCAGCACGCCAAGGTCGGCCGTCGAGAAGCCGCGGACAACCCGCTCGGCGGCCAGGGCCCGGGCGCGCCTGACCGCGTCCATCGCGGCGTCCGCCGAGGCGGGCACGCCCACCAGCCGAAGCTCACGCGCCGCCGGGGGCGGGGCCGTCCAGTCGTCGGGCCGGTCGAGCGGCAGCTCCCAGACGCGGACGTACGTGGCGGTCGTCGCATGCCGGCGCCGCCGCGCCTCGTCGGCGAGCGCGCCGAGACTGAGGATGTCGGAGAGAGAGGCCAGCTCCCCGATGACGCCCTCCTCCAGGCGCCGTCCTTCTCGCGCGGCCTGCGCGACGTCCGTCCGAATCGAAGCAGTGGAATCAACCGACATTGGCCATGCGCTCCACGATGTGCGTTGCCAGGGCGAGCGCCGCGCGCCCCTGTTCGCCGGTCACGGCCGGGGGCCGCCCGTCACGAACGGCTCCGACGAAGTCCTCCAGCTCGCGCTTGAGGGGCTCGTCGCGTGCCACGTCCAGCTTCCCTCCCAGGATGGCCGGCCGTCCGCCCGGCACGGGCGCCAGCGTCCAGTGCTCGACCTCCTGGGCCGCGTAGTCGATGGACAGGTAGCTCTGGGGCTGGAAGAAGCGGATCTTCCGCACCCGGTCGCGGCTGATGCGGCTGGCCGTCAGGTTGGCGATGCAGCCGTTCTCGAAGCGGACGCGCACGTTGGCGATGTCGATGCGCGGGGTGAGCACCGGCACGCCGACGGCCTCCACGCTCGCCACCGGCGAGGCGACGATGGAGAGCAGCAGATCGAGGTCGTGGATCATCAGGTCGAAGACCACGTCGATGTCGAGGCTGCGTTCGGGGAACGTGCCGAGGCGGTGGGCCTCGATGAAGCGCGGCTCGTGCAGGTGCGCGCGCGCCGCCTCGACGGCCGGGTTGAACCGCTCCGTATGCCCCACCGCCAGGCGTACGCCCCGCGCCGCGGCCGCCGCGATGAGCGCGTCGGCCTCCGCGACCGTTCGCGCCAGGGGCTTCTCCACGAGGACGTGCACGCCCCGTTCCACGAGCCCGAGCCCGACAGCGACGTGCGCCTCGGTGGGCACGGCAATCGTGGCTGCGTCGATCTGTCCGTCGAGTGCCCGCCAGTCGACGAGCCCCCGCGTCCCCGAGGCGGCGGCAATCTCCAGCGCGCGGGCCTCTTGCAGATCCACGACGGCCACGAGCTCGACGCCGGGCATCGCCGCCAGGAGCCGGGCGTGATGCCGGCCCAGGTGGCCTACGCCCACGACCGCCATCCTCAGCGGCCCGCTCATGCCGCCTCCGGGGCCGCCCGGCCGACGATGGTGATCCCGGCGGCGTCGGCCGCCGCGATCACGGCGGGCTTGTCGAACATCAGCGCCTTGCCGGCGTCGAGCGATAGCACCGTCGCGCCGGCCCGCGCCATGGCCTGCACGGTGGCCAGTCCGACCACGGGCACGTCGAACCGCATGTCCTGCCTCGGCTTGGCCACCTTCACGACGACCACGCCGGGCCCCGCCAGATCGGCGGCGCGCGCGATGACCGCGTCGGTGCCCTCCATTGCCTCGACCGCGACGACGGCGCTGTGCTTGACGGCAATCGTCTGGCCGATGTCCAGCCCCGCGATCACGTCCGCCATGCGATAGCCGAACGTCAGCGACGCGCGCTCGGCGTCGGTCGGCTGGCGCGTCGTCATCACGCCGGCCTCGGCGAGCAGCGGCGTCAGGAGCGTCGTCGAGTCGACCAGCTCGATGCCGCGATCGCGCATCACGTCGGCCACCGCCCCGATGATGGCGTCGGTGTTGCGGCTCGCGAGCTTCGTCAGGAGGCTCATGAACGTCAGGTCCGGCATCACGCCGAAGAGCTTGGTGTGCTTGACCTGCCCGGCCATGACCGCGTGCGTGACGCCGGCCTCCTGCAGGATCGAGAGGCAGCGCCCCAGGTGGCCGAGGGAGACGCGGTGGATCGGCACCGGCACCGGCGCCGCGGCCGCGGCTTCCAGATCCGCGTCCGCCTCCTCCTTGACCGCGACGACCGTGACGTCGTGGCCCAGGCTCCGGGCCGCCTCGAGCACGAGGAACGGGAATCGGCCGTTGCCGGCGAGCAGCCCCAGCTTCACGTCGGGCGTCAGTCGTCCGAGTCGTCGAGGCGGCGGCTGACGCGCCCCAGCGTCACGCCCCGGACGGAGGACTTGATGAACGAGACGAGATGATCGACCTCCGCGCACTGCAGCTCGGGGTCGTGCTCGATGGCCTCCAGGGCCCTGGCCGGGCGCAGCCTCGACGTGAGGAGCAGGCGGTACGCGCCCTTGAGCCTGGCGAGCACGTCCGGCGTGTACCCGCGGCGGAGGAGGCCGATCGTGTTCGCGCCGTAGACCTTGGCGTTGGACCGGCTGCCCACGGTCTTCGCGAACGGCAGCGCGTCCTTGGTGACGACCGAATAGCCGCCGATGAACGCGTCGCGCCCGACGCGGCAGTACTGGTGGATGCCGGAGTAGGCCGAGATCTGGGCGTGGTCACCCACGGCGACGTGCCCGCCCAGGGTGGCGCCGGGCCCGAAGATCGTGTGGCTGCCCACCTGGCAATCGTGCGCGACGTGGGCGTAGGCCATGAACAGGTTGCGGTCGCCGATCCGGGTCTCGCCGCCGCCACCGACGGTGCCGCGATGGATGGTGACGCATTCGCGGAACACGTTGCCCGCGCCGACGACGAGGCGCGTGGGCTCCCCGCGATACTTCAGATCCTGCGGCGGCAGCCCGATCGAGGCGAACGGGAAGATCTGGGTGTCGTCGCCGATGGTCGTGTGGCCGTCGATGACGGCCGACACGCCGACGCGCACGCGGCGGCCCAGGACCACGTGGGGTCCGATGACGGCGCCGGGCTCGACGACCGACCCGGCGCCAATCACGGCCCCCGGACGCACCACGGCCAACGGATGGATCGCGGCGGCCTCGGACGCCGCGAGGACGAGCTGTGCCTCCATCACGACCGAGCCGGCGACGCTGAGCGTCGCCTGCACGCGGGCGATCGGCCCGCGGCGCTTCAGCAGGCGCACTTCCACGTCCAGGCGGTCGCCGGGCACGACGTGCCGGCGGAACTTCGCGTCGTCCACGCCACGGAGGCCGACCGACGTGCGCCCGGGTGAATCCGCATCGCCAACGAGGAGGGCCGTCGCCGCCTGCGTCGCGGCCTCGAGCATGAGGACTCCCGGCATGAGCGGCATGCCCGGGAAATGCCCCTGGAAGTACTCCTCGCTCGCGCTGACCGCTTTCGCGCCCGTGACGCACTCCCCGGACGACGCCGACACGACGTCCAGCATGGGCGCGGGAAACCGGCCCGGCAGGTGGGCGATCAGACTGGGAATGGACAACGCCACGGGGGTGGGACGCGCAGCCCCGGACGGGGGGCTGCGGCCGACTCGATGGGAACGGCCTAGCGGCCCTGCGGCTTCGCGGCGGGCGCGGGGGCCTTGGACACGGCGTCGAACTTCTTGATGACGTCGCCGGTGATGTCGAGCGCGGCGTCCGCCCACACGAGACCGGAGTCCGGTCCGTTGAAGATGTAGTGCAGGCCCCGTTCCTTGCCGACCGCCTCGATGATGGGCGCGATCCGGCGCTGGAATTCCTCCTGCAGCTGCTGCTGGAGTTCCTGCACCTCCTGCTGGGCGTCCTGCGTGGCCCGCTGCAGGTCCACGTTCGCGCGCTCGATCTGCTTGGCGAGGTCGGCCCGGGCCGCTTCGCTCATCACGGCGCCGCTCTTGTCCAGCTTCTCCTGCAGGTCCTGCGCTGCCTTCTGCCGCTCGTTCAGCTCGGCAACCTTCTTCTGCTGCAGCCCCTGGACCCGCGCCGTCGCCTGCTTCCCTTCACTGGACTCCTGCACGATCCGCTGGAGCACGACGAAGGCAATCTTGGCCCCTTCGGGGAAGGGCAGCACCTGCGTCGGGGCAGGCGCTGGCGCCTGGGCGGCGGGCTGCGCAGTGGCCGGCGCCGGGGACGACGTCTGAGCGAACGAAGAAGTTCCCGTCACAACGACGAGACCAACGGCCACGACCATACGTCTCATTGCTGGCATTCCTTTCGGCAAGACCGATAACCGATGCATTTTACTCCAGTCCGCTGCCCCGGGTAAGATCAGTGGCTGGGACCGCCTTCGAGGACCGCAATGCCCCGAGTGACACTCGCTTCCGTCCTGCTCCTTCCCGTCCTGGCCGCCGGCTGCGGCGAGTCGATCCTCGATCAGCTCACCCAGCCCACCCCGGTCACGGTCATCGTGACGGACACGTTCACGGGCACGGTGTCGCGCAACGGCGCCACCTCGCACCCGTTTCCCGTCACGTCCACCGGCGGCGGCGACGTCACCGCCGTGCTGAAGGGCATCGCGCCCGACGGCGGGGCCGTCGTCGGCTTCAGCCTCGGCACGTGGAACGGCACGGCCTGCCAGGCCGTGATCTCGAACGACCGCGCCACGGTCTCGGCGTCCCTCCTCGGCCGCGCCACGTCCACGGGCACGTTGTGCGTGCGTGTCTTCGACGTGGGCGCCCTGAGCGACGCCCAGGATTACGAGATCGAAGTCACCCATCCCTGAACGACCGCGCCCTCCGGGGCCGCACCTCAGAAGGTCGAGCCGACCGCGAACCTGAAGGTGAACCGCTTCGCCGGCGTGAGGTTGTTCGTCAGCACGCCGCCCCGCTGCGGGTTGTAGGCGAAGATCAGCCGGAACGGCACGTTCAGCACCGGCATGAAGAAGCGGATCTCCGCGCCCGTGGACGTCTTGAACGCGCTCTGCCGCCCAATGGACCGCGTCGTCGGCCCGGGCGCGTTCGGATCGACGAAGCCCGTGAAGGCCAGGGGGTCGATGAGCAAGGGCTGCGGGGCCGGCACCAGCTGCAGGATGTCTTCCTTCATCCCGAATTTCTCGCCGATGTCCCGCACCTGGCCTGCGTCGTAGAACAGCACCAGGCGGACGGGGCCGGCGACCTGGATCAGGTACTCCGCGTTGAACAGCAGGCTCTTGTTGCCGCCCAGCACGATGCCGGAGTTGAGGTCGCGAGGGCCGACGCTGCGGATGTCGTAGCCGCGGATGCTGTACTCGCCGCCGAGAATGAGCTTTTCGAAGATCGGCAGCTGCTTGGTGTCCCCGTACGGCCGGATGTACTGCGTCTGCAGGCGCGAGCCCACCGACATGCGGGGCGACAGGCGCCAGAAGCCGACGGCCTCCATGGTGGGCTTCACGAAGAACGTGTCGCCGCCCGGACCCGCGTAGTCGAACGACAGCGTCAGCCGGCGCCCGGTGCTGGGGAAGATCGGGTTGTCGACGGTGTTGAAGGAGAAGCTCGGCACGATCTTGCTGATCGTGCGGGCGCCGCCCTGCCCGATGAGCAGCGAGTCGGCCAGGAACGGGTTGAACTGGAGGAGCTGCGGGTTCGTGTACGCCGGGTTCAGGTCCAGGACGCGGACCTGCTCGTAGCTGTACACGAGGAACATCCGCGAGAAGTCCGCCACCGGGAAGCCGAACGTGAGGTTGCCGCCGGTGGACGACTGCGTGAACTGGTTGATGTAGTTGAACTGGCGCTTGTAGAGGTCGACGCCGCCGGTGATGTTCCGGTCGAACAGGAACGGCTCGGTGAACGCGACCTGGTAGTTCTGGGCGCGCGACCCGCCCTGCAGTGACAGCGTCAGGCTCTCGCCCCGGCCCATGAAGTTCGCCGTCTGGAACGACAGCTGTCCGAAGAAGCCCTCGAACTGGGACACGCCGGCGCCGAAGGTGAGCTGGTTGCGGTTCTGTTCCTCCAGCTTCAGCGTGACATCGACCTTGTTCTTCTCGTTCGGCGTCTTCTTGACGTCGATGCCCTGTCCTTCCTCGAGCGGCTTGAAGTAGCCCACCTGATTCAGGCGGCGTACCGAGTATTTCAGGGCCTCTGTGTCGAACACGCCGCCTTCCACGAGGCGCATCTCCCGCCGGACGACCGTGTCCCGGGTGGTCGTGTTCCCGACGAAGGTGATGCGGTTCACCAGGTACTGCTCGCCCTCCTGGAGCTGCATCGTGATGTCCACGGTGGGTCCGGCAGGGCCCTCGAGCGGGCCGGTCGCCGCGGGCTTCGGCTTGAGGTCCGGGTAGCCCGTGAACTCGAAATAGCCGAAGCGGCCGTAGATCTCCTGGGTCTTCCGGAGGCCGTCGCGGATCTTCTTCTCGTTGTACCAGTCGCCGGCCTTCAACTTGAACAGGGGCCGCAGGCCCTCGGCCTTGACGATCTTGTTGCCGCCGAAGTCGAACTCGCCCACCTTGTACCTGGGGCCTTCGGTCACGGGAATCTTGACCTGGATCCAGCGGGTCTTGCCGTCCGGGCTGTCGTTCAGCGTGTTCAGCTCCGGAGTGCCGACCCGCGCCTCGATGTACCCCTTGTTCCGGTAGTGCGCCACGACGAGGTCCGCGTCCTCGTCGAACTTGGCTTCCTTGAAGGTGCCGCCGCCGGTCAGCCAGGAAAAGAAGCCGTGCTGCTTGGTCTCCTTCATCTTCCGGCGCAGTGTGCCGTCGCTGATGGCCTGGTTGCCATCGAACGCGACCTCGCGGATCCGGACCTTCGGGCCTTCCTGCACGTCGAACACGACCTTCACGAGCTTCGGCCCGCCGGGGAGGGCCTCCACCGTAGACGTGATGTCGGCGAACTGGTACCCCTTCTCGCTCATCATCTCGGCGAGGATGCCCTTGACGCGGCGCACGGCGCCTTCGTCCAGGAACGAGTCGAGGCGCAGGGCGATGCCGGCCTCCTTCATCTTCTCGTCCACCTTGGTCCGCTCGACCTTGCTGGACCCGGTGTAGTCGACGATCTTGACGCGCGGCCGCTCTTCCATGTTGAAGACGATCCGCTTCCCGATGACGCCGTTTTCGTACGGCTCGTCAATGGCCTCGATCCAGAGGTTGTCGAGGAAGTTGGTGCCCCAGAGCCGCTTGAAATCGTCACGCAGCCGGGCTTCGGCCCGCTCGTCGTAGGGCACCCACACGCCGTCGCTGCTCCGGCTCGGCTGGGTCTGGATGTAATACAGGTAGGTCTGCGGGTCGATCAGCGACTCGTCGACCGGATGGAACCGGAGCTGGATGAAGCGGATGACCGGTCCCGATCCTGCCGGCGGCAGGCGGGACGGCTGGACCGCCGGAGCAGCCGGTGGTGTGGCGGGGACGGCCTGGCGGGCCTCGGCAATGCCGAGTGGCGCCAAGACGGTGAGCCCAATGCAGATCAGCAGCCTACGCATCGTGTTCGTTCGGTCCGGCCGCGCAACCCGGGGCGCCTCCGGGGTGCGCCGGCGCGTGTCCGCCGGGCTCCGAACCCGTCGATCCTATAGGAATCAGACGTCGCTGGAAAGCGGATGGCCGGCGCCGACGGCTTCTTCGGGCTCGGACCGGGTCCGATAGGCCAGGGTGCCGCCCTCCACGTAGACCTCGATCTCGCCGTCCTTGACCCGGCCCCGGATGAGTTCCTCGGCCAGCGGATCCTCGACGTGGCGCTGGATGGCCCGCCGGAGCGGCCGGGCGCCGTACGACCGGTCCTTGCACGTGACGTCGATCATCCAGTCCAGGGCCTCGGGGGTCAGCCGCACCTGCATCCGCCGATCGGCCAGGTTCGCGTTCACCTGGGCCACCAGCAGGACGAGAATCCGGCGCAGGTCGTCGTCGCTGAGGGCGTCGAAGACGATCAGTTCGTCCACCCGGTTGATGAACTCCGGGTTGAACGTGCGCTTCACCTCGCCGAGCACCATGTCGGTGATGCTCTTCGAGGTGTCGCCGCCGTCGGACTGGAAGCCCAGCGTGGCGCGCTTCTGGATGAAGCGCGCCCCGATGTTCGACGTCATGATCAGGATGGCGTTCTTGAAGTTCACCCGGTTGCCGAGGCCGTCGGTCAGGTGGCCGTCCTCGAACACCTGCAGCAGGATGTTGAAGATGTCCGGGTGCGCCTTCTCGATCTCGTCGAGGAGCACGACCGAGTAGGGCGTCCGCTTGACCCGCTCCGTGAGCTGGCCGCCCTCTTCGTGGCCCACGTATCCCGGCGGCGACCCGATCAGCTTCGAGACGGAGTGCTTCTCCATGTACTCCGACATGTCGAAGCGGATGAGCGCCTGTTCGCTGCCGAACAGGAACTGCGCCAGCGCCCGGGCCAGTTCCGTCTTGCCGACGCCGGTCGGCCCCAGGAACATGAAGCTGCCGACGGGGCGC
>JBFWXO010000025.1:0-87929 GCA_050187355.1 Vicinamibacterales bacterium | reverse complement strand
TACGTCCGGCCGTACGTGCGCCGCAACAAGACGGACCGGACCGACGTCGAGGGCATGCTGGAAGCGCACCGCTGCGCCGGCATTCAGCCTGTGCCTGTCAAGAGCGTCGAGCAGCAGGCGCTGCAGGCCCTGCATCGCGCCCGCACGCAGTGGCAGGCCGCGCGCACAGCGCGGATCAACGTCCTCCGGGGCCTCCTGCGCGAACAGGGCTATCCGATGCCGGCGGGCGCTCGCACGATCCTCACCCGGGTGGCCGCGGTGCTCGACACGGCGGGCCACGCGCTTCCCGGGCTGCTGCGGACCCTGGTGCAGACGCTGGTGGACGAGGTGCGCGATCTCGAGGGGCGTGTCGCGGCCCTCGACCGGCAACTGGCGGACGTGGCCCGTCGCCACCCGGCGGCGGCGCGGTTGCAGCAAGTGCCCGGCGTGGGCGTCGTCACGGCGACCGCGTTCGTCGGCGCCGTCAGCCACATTCAGGCGTTCCGACGGGGCCGCGACTTCGCGAGTTGGCTCGGCCTGACGCCCCGCGAGTCGACCACCGGGATGCGGCGCTATCTGGGACGCATCAGCAAACGGGGCGACCGCTATCTGCGTTGCCTCCTCACCCATGGGGCACGGGCCGTCCTGTTGGCGGCCCAGCGCACCGCCCGCGATCGGCCGCACCGTCTGACGCGCCTGCAGCAGTGGGCCGTGGCGCTCGCGGCTCGACGCGGGCACAACAAGACGGCCATCGCGCTCGCGAACAAGCTGGCGCGTATCCTCTGGGCCGTCTGGTCCCGCGAGACTGACTTTCACTCGCCGACCACGGCCTCGGTGGCGGCATAACCTGGAGGTCCTTGCCCGACGAGATGTTCAGCGAGTCTCGATGATCATGGCGTGACCGGTCGGACCGGCGCCGAGCCAGGCCGATAACCTCGTTGACCCTTGAGGTCGTTGTTCAACGATTGGCCCTCGGTGCGCGGATATCCATGATGGCCAGGGGCGGCCTCCGCCTCACCACAGGCCGGATATACGACTGCATCCGACTTCCGTCACCGCCTGATGGTCGTACTCGTTGACGTCCGGGAGGAGTCCATATACGTGGTTAGGCTGCGAGTTGCCATGCCGGTGTTGTGTATGTCATATTCGACATACGGACATGGCTCGACCCGTCGACGTCCCGCTCGTGTGGCTCTTCGGAGAAGTGAAGACGCCACCGTTCAGCCCCGAGGCGCGAGTCGAGACGGGGTTTCTGTTGCGACGGCTCCAGCAGGGCGAGACGCTAGGATTGCCCCAGTCACGCCCCATGCCAACCATCGGGGCCGGCTGCCACGAGCTGCGCATACCCGACCGGACTGTCACGTGGCGGATCGTGTATCACGTGGCGGGTGATGCCGTGGTGATTCTTGACGTGTTTGCAAAGAAGACCGAAGGGACAGCGCAAGGCGTGCTGGCGACCTGCCGCCGGCGTCTCACGCAATACCACGCGGCGACCAAGACGAGGACCAAACGATGAAGCACACCAAGAAGGCTCGGCTCGAGGCGGCGGGGTGGCGCGTCAGTGACGCGGCCGAGTTTCTGGGCCTGAGCGATGAGGAACGGCGCTTCGTGGAGCTCAAACTTGCGCTCGCATCTGGCGTCCGCCAGCTGCGCGAACGCCGCGGGCTGACTCAGGCCGCGCTCGCAAAGCAGCTCCGCTCGAGTCAATCGCGGGTCGCCAAGATGGAAGCGGCCGATACCTCGGTCAGCCTCGACTTGATGATGCGGTCGCTACTGAGCATCGGCGCAACGCCCCGCGATATTGCGAAGCTGATTCGGAAAGCCGAGGCAGCCTAACAACCATTAGACCGATCCGCCGACTCTGGCGGCACCGGCCAGGCGGCAGCATAGCATCGGACGTCGTCTCGGCGCGGGGGCGTTAAACCGAACGCAGGCAGTGGGTTGCCGGGTATGTCGGCGGGCGCGGATCCCAGCTATCTCGGTCGGCATAGCGCGTTTCGCCCCGCGTGCCTCGCTGGATAGTCTGCCGGCTGTGCGTGCCGTAGGGGCCGGCGGCGTGGGCCAGCCGAGGCCGAGACGCGCCGCGGCACGCGATCGATCGGACGACGGCGGATGCGCTCGTCTCCGGCGGTGTCGTCGACGGACCTGGGGCCGGAACTAAGGCTTCGGCGGCGCGTGCACGTGCTCGGTGGCCTTGTCGCCCACCTGCACGGTGCCCATCAGCCCGCCTTCGGCGTGGTCCAGGATGTGGCAATGAATCATCCAGGTGCCCGGGCGCTCGTCGAACGTGACGAGGATGCGCGCCGTGGTCTTCATCGGGATGTTCACCGTGTCCTTCCACACCATGGGACGCAGCGGCTCGCCCTTCTCGTCCACCACCATGAAGAAGTAGCCGTGCAGGTGGAACGGATGGTCCCAGTCGGTGTCGTTCTGCACCGTCCAGAGCTGCGTCTCGCCCAGCTTCGCCAGGAACGGCTTGGCCTTCCAGTAGGGCACGCCGTTGATGCGGAACTCGGACTTGCCGGCTTCCTGCGGCGGCAGGGTGAACACCATCGGCACCGGCGTGGCGCCCGCGCTCGGCGGCGGGACGAGCGTGCGGTGGATCTCGGGAAGCGTCACGTCCGTCACGGTGGGCTCGGGCGAGAGGGCCACCGTCATGATGTCCTCCACGCTCCGGTACTCGATCGACCCGTACCCGCGGTTGTAGAGCATGGCCCGCAGCGTGAGCTCCGAGCCGGGCTTGCCGGTGGGGCGGACGATCACGTCCTTGCGTTCGCCCACGGTCACGAGCAGGATGCCCGTCTTGGTGGGCGATTCCTGCAGGCCGCCGTCCTCGCCGATCACCGTGAACTCCTGGCCGTCCAGGTCGAGATAGAAGAAGCGGCTCTTCGCCGTGTTCACGATGCGCCACCGCTGCGGTGCGCCGGAACGGGCCTTCAGCGTGGGACGCGTGCGGCCGTTCACCAGCACGTAGGCGCCCTCGCGTCCGAACACCATGCCGGCGGACCCGCCGCTGTCGGCCGGTTCGAGCGTGCCGGTGCTGTCGAAGCCGATGTCGCTCAGCACGATCGTCACCGTGTCGGGCACGCCGACCGGATCGTTCGGGTCCTCCACCAGCAGCGGGCCGTACAGCCCGTAGCCGACCTGCGCCGCCGACTCGTAGTGGGGGTGGTACCAGTAGAGCGAGGCGTCGCGGAGGATGAAGTCGTAGGTGAAGGTCTCGCCCGTCTTCACGGCCGGCTGCGTGACGTCCGGCACGCCATCCATCTCGATGGGCACCCGCAGGCCGTGCCAGTGGATGGTCGTGGGCTGGTCGAGCTCGTTCTTGAGGTGGACGATGAGGCGGTCGCCGACCTTGCCCTTGATGAGCGGACCCGGCAGGACGCCGTTGTAGGTCCAGGCCTTCACCTTCTTGCCGGGCGACACCTCCACCTCGGCGATCTTCGCCGTGAGGGTCACCTCGACGATGTTCGGGTCGGGGTTCGTGTCGGGCACCTCGGGCAGCTTGACCCCGTCGGTCCAGCCAGCGGGCGCGAACGACGGCACCTGCGCCCTTGCGGGGGCGGCGCCCAGGGCGGCCAGGCCCAGCGCGGTGAGGGCGGCGGCCGAGACGAGGGGACGGACGAGGGCGTGGTGGCGCATACAGATACCCAAACGGATCACCCCTAGGGTAGCAATCCGGGTGCCGCGGGACATCCGGAGACACGCGGCCCGGCGGCGACCCGTCCGGCGCCAGAAATCGCCGTCCGGCGCGGGCCGCGGGGCTCGCCGGCCGGCTGTCGCCGGGTGACATCGTGTGATGTCACGGCCGGTCCGGAAGGATTCCCCGCGGCGGGAAGGAAAATTGCGGCGCGAACGTGCGGCATCACCGTCTAGCGGCCGGGCGCTCGCCCCGCCCGCTGCGCGCCGCGGGTCGTGCGGTGCGTGGGCGTGGCCGTCCACGGATCCTCCGGCCACGGGTGCTTCGGATAGCGGCCGCGCAACTCCCCGCGGATCTCCTGGTAGGCGCCGTGCCAGAAGCTGCGAAGGTCGCGCGTCATCTGCACGGGCCGCCCGTTGGGCGCCAGGAGCGCGAAGGTCACGGGCACGCGGCGCGGCCCGAGCGTGGGCGTGTCGGCCAGGCCGAAGAGCTCCTGCAGCTTCACGGACGCGACCACCGTGCCGTCGTCACGATACTCGACCGGCGCGCGCCGGCCGCTCGGCACCGGGATCGACTCGGGCGCCAGCTCCGCCAGCCGCCGCCCGATCTCGCGCGGCAGGTGCGCGGCCGGGTCGATGGCGTCCACGCGATCGGCCGCGTGGGCGGCGAGCCGCACGATCGAGGGCAGGTCGACGTCGAGCGCCGCGAAGGCGAGCCGGCGGGTGAGGGCCGTCGCGGCGGGATCGCGCGGGCGCGCCAGCCACGCGTCGGCCAGGAGCGCGGCCGCCGCCGCGGAATCGACGGGTACCGGGCGCTCGCGCACCACCAGGGCGTCCACGGTGGCAATCTCCAGGGCCTTCACGCGGCCCGTCGCGTCGTCCAGGCGGTGCTCGACCGTGACGCCGGTGGGGACGATCCACTCGGGTTCCACCCGCGACGCCAGGCGCACGCGCGCCTCGGCCACGCCGGCCCGGGCGGCGGCGCTCACGTCGAGGGCCACCAGGAACTCGCCGTCGCGGACGCCCGACTCGCCGCCCATCACCGCGCCGTGGCCCGACGCCAGCACCACCTTGTCCCGGCTGCCGGGACGGCGCCGGGCCAGGCGATCGCCGTAGCCGGCGTAGATCGCGCGGCGGAGGACCGCCTCCCCGACGGGCTGCGCGTCGGAAGCCGCTCCGGCCGCGTGGGCCAGGGCCCGGGCCAACTGCCGCCGCTCCTGCGGCTCGCGGTCGAAGCGATCCAGCGCCGGGAGGAGATCGCACGACGTCGTGGCCGCGCCGCCGGGCGCGTCGCCGCGGCGGTCGGAGAGGAGGGCGCACGCCGCCGCCACGTTCGGGGCCCCGCCGCCCTCGACGAGGATCCGCGCCAGCCGCGGATGCACCGGCAGCCGCTGCAGTCGGCGGCCCAGCGCGGTGAGCACCGGCCGGCGGTCGGGCCCGTCCGTCGCGCCCAGCCGCGCCAGCAGGCGCACGGCGGCTGCGAGCGCGTGCTCCGGCGGCGCCTCGAACCACTCGAAGGTCCACGGATCGGCGCCCCAGGCGAGGAGATCCAGCACCGGCCCGGCGAGGTCCACGCGCGCGATGTCGGGCTCGCGCGACGGGCGCAGGCGATCGCGCGCGTCCCACAGGCGCCGCACCAGCCCGGGGCCGAGGCGCGCGGCCCGGCCCGCCCGCTGATCCGCGCTGTCGGCCGTGATCCGCTCGGTGACGAGCGCGTCGATGCCGCGGCCGGCATCGTAGCGGGCCACCTTCACCAGGCCGCCGTCCACCACGGTGGCCACGCCGGGCACCGTCAGCGACGTCTCGGCGATGTTCGTCGCCAGGATCACGCGGCGCCGCGGTCCCGGCGTCAGCGCGTCGTCCTGGGCCGCCGCGTCGAGCGAGCCGTGCAGGCGCACCACGTCCCGCTCGCCCGCCTCGGCGGCCAGCGCCTCGGCCGCGCGGTCGATCTCGCGCCGTCCTGGCAGGAAGCAGAGCACCTGGCCCGTGGACCGCGGCCACACGTGCCGGACCGCCGCCGGCACGTCCTCGCCCGGCGCGTACTCGATGGCCAGCGGGTGCCGCGCGGCGCCGACGGCCAGGACCGGGCAGTCGCCGAGGAAGCGCGCGACGGGGCCGGCGTCGATCGTGGCCGACATCACCAGCACCCGGAGGTCGTCCCGCGCGAGCCACGCCTGGCGCACCAGGGCGAGGCCCAGGTCGGCGTGGAGGCTGCGCTCGTGGAACTCGTCGAGGATCACGGTGGCGACGTCGGACAGCAGCGGGTCCTGCTGCAGGCGCGCCGTCAGGATGCCCTCGGTCACCACGGCGAGGGGCGTGTCGGGCGCCAGGCGGCGATCGAAGCGCATCTGCCAGCCCACCTCGCGCCCGATCGTCCAGCCGCGCTCGGCGGCGATGCGCGCCGTCACCGCGCGCACGGCCACGCGCCGGGGCTGCAACACCAGCACGCGGCCGGCGGGAAGCAGCGCGGGCGGCACCCGCGTCGTCTTGCCCGCGCCCGGATCGGCGACGAGGACCAGGGCGCGGCGGTCCGCCAGGGCGGCCGCCACGTCGGGCAGGTGCGGATCGATCGGGAGGGGAGTCAGGGGCGGCCGCTCCAGCGCCACGCCAGCATCGCCACGCCGACCGCCGCGGCCGTGAGGAGCTGGCGCATCAGCGGCGGCCGGATCGGATCGCCCGCCACCTTGAGCGCGAGCCGGCGCCGGGTCCAGCTGCCCTCGGCGTACCGGGCGTCGTACTCGCGGACCATGGCGTCCCGGAGCTCCACGGCCGCCGGGTCGTCGCCGAGACCGAGCGGCAGCTGCGAGGGCAGGATCGGCAGCCGCCCGGCCGGATCGACGGCCCAGTTCACGAAGGTGATGGCCAGGCTCTTCCCGCCCTCGGGCGGCCACCACGCCACGATGACGAGCGCGGCGATGAGGATCAGCCACCAGCGGCGCGGCGGGGGCGGCGGGACGACGGGCGCGGACCTCGGCATCGGCGGCGGCGCGGTCACACCGGCTCGAAGCGCTCCATCTGCCGGTACGGGATCTCGCGGAACGGCGGCAGGCCCGCCGCTCGGATCACGTGCAGCAGTCCCGCCCGGTCGTGGAACTCGCGGTGGTCGCGGTCGACGACGACGGTGTTGGGACTGGTAGGGGCGAGGCGCCGGAACTCGGCGTCGATCAGGCGGAAGCGCCGCACCATCTCCTCGGCCTTCTCGTGCGGCCGCGCGCGCAGGCGGATGTGCTTCTCGATCGTGTCCGTGCTCGACGTGAGCACGATCACCTTGTCGGGGCGCCAGGCGTCGCCGATGGCGAGCACCTTGCGCAGCTCGTCGTGGCACGCCGCGGGATACTCGGGGATGTGCGCCTCGAGCGTGATCCGCGCGCCCTCGAAGAAGATCACCTTGTCCGGGCCGTCGTGCGCGGCGGCGTCCCGGTAGTTGGCGTCGTAGAGCCAGGCGAAGTACGCCGTGACGCCCACCGGATTGCGCCCGGCCTCGATGTCGGCGAGCACGCGCGGATCCCACACGCCCTGCTCGCCCTCGCCGTAGGACCCGTGGTGGTACAGGTCCCCGAGCTGGCGCACGAGCGTGCTCTTGCCGATGCCCGGGCCGCCGACGATCGCGACCTTCATCGGGGGCCCGGCGGCAGGTGATCGACGAAGTACTTCGCGATCTTCCGGTAGGCGTGCACGGTCGTGCCGGGGCCCTCGGCGATCGCGTGCGTGCGGTTCGGGTAGATCATCAGGTCGAACGGCTTGCCGAGCTCCACGAGCCGGTTCACCAGCCGCTCGGTGCCCTGCACGTGCACGTTGTCGTCGCCGGAGCCGTGGATCACGAGCAGGTCGCCCCGCAGGCCTTCGGCGAAGTGAATGGGCGAGCCCAGGCGGTAGCCGGCGGCGTTCGCGTCCGGCAGGCCCATGTAGCGTTCCTGGTAGATGGTGTCGTAGAGCGTCTGGTCCGGCACCGGCGCCACCGACACGCCCACGGAGAAGACGTCGGGGAAGCGGAACATCGCATTCAGCGTGTTCGACCCGCCGCCGCTCCAGCCCCACACGCCCACCCGCGCCGGATCGAGGAACGGATGGCGCGCCAGGAGCGCCCGGACGCCGGCGGCCTGGTCCTTCGACGAGAGGTCGCCCACGGCGCCGTAGACCGACTGCCGCCAGGCAGCTCCCTTCGGCGCGGGCGTGCCGCGGTTGTCCATGCTCACCACCACGTAGCCGGCCTCGGCCAGCGCGCGGTGGAAGAGGCCCGTGTTGCCCTGCCAGCGGTCCACCACGGTCTGGCTCGCGGGCTCGCCGTACACGTAGACGAGCAGCGGGTAGCGCTTCGCGGGATCGAAGGTGGACGGCTTCAGCATCCAGCCGTCCATCGACAGCCCCTCGCCGATGGCCACGGTGAAGAACTCCACCGGGGGCTGGACGATCGGGGCGAGGGCCGTCCGCAGGGCCGACGGATCGGTGAGCGCGCGCAGCACGCGGTGGGACGGCAGCTCGACCACGTCCACCACGGGCGGCACGTCGAAGCGCGAGTAGGTGTGGAACGCCAGCCGTCCGCCCGGCGCCAGCCGGTAGGTGTGCGAGCCGGGCTGGTCCGCCGGCGTCAGGCGCTCGGGGGCCCCGCGCCCGTCGAGCCGGGCGCGATAGAGGTAGCTGGCCTTGGGGTCGTCGGGCGAGGCGGTGAAGTAGACCCACCCGTCGGCCGCGTCCGGGCCCAGCAACTGGAGGATGTCGCCGTCGAAGCGCGTGACCGGCGCCGTCGTCCCGCCGTCGGCCGCGGCGACGTACACGTGCCGCCAGCCGTCGCGTTCGCTCGTCCACAGGAACTTCCGCCCTCCGTCCACCCAGTGGACGCGGTCCACCACGTCCACCCACGCCTCGCTGCGATCGCGGAACACGCGCGTGACGGCGCCGGTCGTGGCGTCGGCGGCCAGAAGGTCCTGCTGGTTCTGCAGGCGATTGAGCTGCTGGATGGCGAGCGTGGAGGCGCCGTGCCACTCGAGGCGCGCCAGGTAGCTGTTGCGCGGGTCGTCCGGCGTCGCCATCCAGGTGGTGGCGCCGCCGTCGGCCGCCACGACGCCGATGCGCGCGGCGGAGTTGGTCGTGCCCGGCTTCGGGTACGGGATGCGCGTGACCACCGGGTAGAGGGTGTCGGTGTTGTTCAGGAGCGTGAAGGTGCCGACGCCCGACGTGTCGAACTGCCAGTAGGCGATGCGGCGGCCGTCGGGACTCCAGCGGAACCCGTCGCGCACGCCCAGTTCCTCCTCGTACACCCAGTCCGACGTGCCGTTCACGATGGTCTCGCTGCCCGACGTCGTGAGCCGCGTGATCCGCCCGTCGTCCACGCGCTCGACGTAGAGGTCGTTGGCGCGCACGTAGGCCACGCGCGTCCCGTCGGGCGAGAACTTCGCGAACATCAGCGTCGAGGCCGGGGCGTCGCCGCCGAGCTGCCGGAGGCGGCCGCCGTCGAGGTCCAGCACCCAGTAGTCGCCGCGCGTGTGCTGCCGCCAGACGCGCGCCGTGTTGGTGAAGACCAGCAGCCGGCGTCCGTCCTCCGACCACGCGTAGTCGGCCAGGTCGAGCGGCGCCGTGCGCCCCGCGGGCACGAGACGGGCGGCGGCCACCAGCACGGTCCGGGCGCCGCTGGCCGCGTCGTAGCGCACGAGGTCGGACCCGCCGCCGCTCGCGGCGGCCTCCACCGTGGTGTAGGCGGTGCCGTCGGCCATCCAGCGCGCGGGGCCGAACGACGGCGGCGCGAAGGCGGCGTCCTGGAAGATCCGGCCGAGCTGCCGGTCGAGGGCCGTCCGGTCCGGGGCCTGGGCCGCGGCGGACAGGGTGGCGAGGACCAGCGCGGCCAGGGCCGCGCCGACGGCGCCGGGGCGCCCGCGGCGGTCCGGGCGAGGGGTGGACCACATGCTGCTGTCTCCGTGCGGTGAGGATGCGGCGGGCACGGCGCGGCGCCGGCCGCTCACGAGCGCTGCTTGCGATACGAGTTCTTCAGCGCGATCTTCCCGTCCTTCAGCGTGAAGACGTCGCAGCCGTTCACTTCCACGCGCGCGCCCGCCTTCGTGGTGCCCGTGAACGTCCACTCGCTGACGGCCCGGTTGCCGGCCACGAAGTGGCGCGGGTGGTTCCACTGCGCATCGGGATAGGCCTCGAAGACGGCCGCGAAGGCCGCGCGCACCGCCGCCGGGCCGACGTGCCGCGAGCCCGTGACGTCGGGACCGGCGGAGGTCTCGAACACGCACTCGGCGGCCATGCAGGCCATCAGCGCGTCCACGTCGTGGCGGTTCCAGGCCGCGGCGAAGTCGTCGAGCATCTGGATCACGGTGCGATCGTCGGCGGCGGACGGCGCGGCGGCGCCGGTGAGCGCGAGCGCGGTGGTGGCCGAGAGCGCCTGTCGTCGGGTCATGGCGGTGCCTCCGGTGTCCCGGCCGGACGACCGGGGGCGACCATCATCGCACGCCGGCCGGACGCCCTCAGCCGAGCTCGACGGGGGTGACGGCCAGGTGGCGATCGCGCTCGGCGCGCAGCACCCGCAGGTCGATCGGCCGGTCGATCAGGGCCTCGGTGAGGAGGCGGTGCAGGTCGTCGGCGCCGGCCACCGGCGTGCCGTCCAGGCCGACGATGACGTCGCCGCGCGCGAGGCCGGCGCGCTCGGCGGGGCTGCCGGCGGCCACGTCGGTCACGGCGAGCCCGCGCTCCAGGGGCAGGCCGTGCGCGCGCACGACCCGCCGGGGAATCGGGGCTTCGTGGCCGACCACGCCGAGGAAGCTGCGCCGCACGCGCCCGTGGCGGAGGATGGCCGGGATGACGCGCGCGGCCGTCGCCGCCGGCACCGCGAAGGCGATGCCCTGCCCGCCGCGGACGACGGCCGTGTTCACGCCCACCACCGCCCCGGTCGAGGCCGCCACCAGGGGACCGCCGGAGTTGCCGGGGTTCAGGGCCGCGTCGGTCTGGATCAGGTTCTCGATGAGACGCACGGTCCGGGCGCGCAGCGAGCGGCCGAGCGCGCTCACGACGCCGGCCGTCACCGTGTGCTCGAGCCCCAGCGGATTGCCGATGGCCACGACGAGCTGCCCGACGCGAAGCGCCGTCGAGTCGCCGAGCGGCGCGGCCGTGAGGTCCGGCGCGCTGACGCGCAGCAGCGCGAGGTCCGTGTGCGGGTCGTCGCCGATGAGATCGGCCGTCAGCCGCCCGCCGTTCGCGGTGGTCACCGTGATGGCGGCGGCGCCCTCCACGACGTGGCTGTTCGTCAGGACGAGCCCGTCCGGCGCCACCACGAAGCCCGAGCCCGACGCCTGGCCGCGCGCGCGCCGGCGGCCCGCACGGGCGGCGCCGCTGGCGTCCACGCGCACCACGGCCGGCCCGACCCGGTCGGCCGCCGAGGTGACGGCCCGGGAGTAGGCGTCGAGCAGGGCGTCGTCGGTGGGCACGGCGTCGACTCCGGGTGTCTACAGCGCGATCCAGCCGGCGCGGATCGCCCGGCGTAGGGCCTCGGTCCGGGTCGCCGCGCCGAGCTTGCCGAAGATGGCGCCCAGGTGGAACTTCACCGTGTGCTCGGTCACGCCGAGCCGGCTCGCGATCTCGCGGTTGCCCGCCCCCTCGGCCAGGAGCGCCAGCACGTCCTGCTCGCGCGGGGTCAGGGCCTCGTGCGGACGGACCTCGTCGTGCGCGTCGTCGTCGTCGGCCGGCGCCGCCGCGATCGCGGGCGGCGCGCCGCCGGCCGTGAGGACGGCCTCGGCGTCCTCCGCGCGCGCCACCACCAGCCAGCCGGCGCGCTCGGCCTCGCGGACGAGCCGGCGCCGCGTCCCGGGCGACGCGGCGTCCACGAACACGCGCAGCGCGGTCGCCACGGGCTCAGCTTACCCGTCGCGCCGCTCGGCCACCGTGACCATCAGCGCCACGCGCTGCCCGCCCCGCACCACGTCGAGGGACGTCGGGGCGTCCAGCCGCGCGCCGCGCAGGCGCGTCACGAGATCGTCGGCGTCGCTCACGGGCGCGCCGTCGAAGGCCACGACGATGTCGCCGACGAGCACGCCGGCGCGTTCGGCCGGTGCGCCTTCGACCACGCCCGTGACGAGCAGGCCGTGCGATCGGCCCTCGGCGCGCTGGGCCGGGGCGAGCGCCACCGGCACCGACGACAGGCCCAGGTACCCCTGCCGCTCCCCGCCGCGCGCGGCGAGCTCGCGGGCGGCCGCGAGCGCGAGGCCCGCCGGGACCACGACGGTCGTGCCGCGAATGGCCATCGACGTGACGATGCCGAGCAGCCGGCCCGCGCCGTCCACCAGCCCGCCGCCGGTCATGGCGTCGTGCGGCGCGAGGCCGATGCGGATCACGCGCGCGATCTCGGTCGCGCGGCCGGTCCGGAGCGGCCCGCCGACCACGGCCACGGGCGCCAGCGCCGTGAAGACGCCGCCGCTCCACGTCCGCCCGACGGCGAGCGCGAGGTGGCCCGGGGCGGGCTCGTCGGCGCCGCGGGCGGGCGGGGCGCCAAGGCCCGGCACCTTCACCGCCGTCAGGCCGGTGGCGGCGCTGCGGCCCAGGACCGCGCCCTCGAAGGTCTGTCCATCGCCGCGCCGCACGGGCACGGCGCCCTCGAGGACGCCGATGCCCGGCGTCAGCACGAGATCCGGTTCGACGACCACGCCGGCCACGAGCCGGCGATGGCCCTGGAGCTGGACGACGGAGGCGGCAGCGGTCGTCGACGCCGCCGCGAGCTGGCTGGAAAGCTGCGAGAGGATGTCGGTCATGTCCCTACGCTAGGACGGCCCGGCGGCCGGGCGCGCCAGCCGATCGGCTAGCTACCCGATCGGGCGGGCCGGTGGGCTTTCCGCGGCCGCGCCGCAGTACCATGACCGCCCATGACCGGACGACGTCGAGTTCTGGCGGCGGGCGCCGCGGGTGTGATGGCGGTGGCGCTCACGGTGGGCGCGCTCGCGGCCGACCGGGCCCTCGGCTGGGTCCGGTCCGGCGCCGGACGCTTCGAGGACGACCTGAACCAGCAGGCCCGGCGCGGCCTGCGCCTGGCCGCCGTGAGCGACGGCCTGCCGTGCTCGGTGGCGGTGCTGCAGGCGCCGGCCGCGGCGTCGCCGGCCGCCGAGTACCGCGTCGTGCGCGACAAGGATCTGGCCGCGTCGCTCGACGGCCTGGCCGCGGAGGGCTTCGTCCCGCGCGCCGCGACCCGCGTCGTCGGCACGTGGCACGACGTGGCCTTCGAGCGGATGGCCGGGGTGACGCCGGCCAGCCGCTGGAGGCTGATCGAGTTCGAGAAGCTGGAGACCCTGGCCGACGCCGTGACCGCCGCGGCCGCCGACGGCTTCGTGCCGCGGCTGCTCGTTCGGGCGCCGTTTCGCAGCTGGCCGGGACTGTCGGCGCGCGGGCTGATCCTGGCCGAGGCGGCCGCCGGGGCCGGCCCGGTGGAGACCCGCACGCTCGTCGCCACGAAACGCAACGTGGACGACCTGTCGCGGGACGTGGCCGCGGCCACGCGCGCCGGCTGGCGCTTCGACCTGCTGTACACGCAGAGCCGCGACGGCGGCCCCGACGGACGGCGCGAGCGCGCGGTCGTCATCCTGAGCCGGGGCCGCGACGCCGCGGCGACGGGCGTCGAGGTGACGCTGGATCGCCGCTCGTCGTTCGGCATCGTGGGACAGCAGATCGCGGGGGCGGCCGCGTACTGGGACGAATATCTGTTCGCGTCGGCGGCCGTGGAGCGCCACCAGGCCTGGGCCAGCCCGATTCAGGTGGACGCGCGCGACGCGGAGTGCGGGCCCCTCGGCCTCACGTTCCGCTTCTCGGCCCCGAGGGACATGGCCTGGCCCGTGGTCGGCCTGCTCGCGAAGCCCGCGATCAACCGCAAGGACTACGAGCTCGTCGTCGTGACCGATCAGGGCGTCGGCGGGCGCTGACCGGCCCCACGCGTCTCCGTCCGCGATCTGCGTTGGGGACCTGCCCAGCGTCAGTTGTAACCGAGTGACGAGCGGGCTCCACGATCTCGAACAGCTTCGACGTGCAGCGTGACATCAACGAGGGAGATGTCGGTATGGCCTGCGTCCGTCGGTGACGGGCGATCGCCTGGCCGTGACCGCCGACGGACTGGTGGTGCTGCGGCTCCGCCATCCGCGGGCCGACGGCACCGCATGTCGCCTTCGAACCGACGGCGTTTCTCGAGCGGCTGGCGGCGCGCTGCGCCCGGGCCGGCTACTCGAGCCGCACGAGCCCGCGGCGCGTGGCCACCTTGACGGCTTCCGTCCGGCTGGTGACGCCCAGCTTCTCGAACAGGTGGCCCAGGTGGGTCTTCACGGTGCGATCGCTGATGCCGAGCTCGTTGGCAATCTCCTTGTTCGACTTGCCGTCGGCCATGAGGCGCAGCGAGGCCAGCTCGCGCGGCGTGAGCTGGACGCGCGTGACGTCCTCGGCGAGCTTGGCGGCGGCGGCCGGGGCCAGGTAGGTCTTGCCGGCCAGGACGTCGCGGATGCACGTGACGAGCTCGTCGGCCGAGATGTCCTTCAGCACGTAAGCCTTCGCGCCGGCCCGGAGGGCGCGGGTGATCTCCTCGTCCGTGTCGTAAGTCGTCAGCACGATCACACGCGCGCGAGGGTCGCGTTCGCGCAGGCGCCGCACCACCTCGACGCCTTCCATGAGCGGCATCCGCAGATCGAGCAGCGTGACATCGGGCTTGACGCGGTCGTAGACCTCGAGCGCTTCGAGGCCGTTGCCGGCCTCGGCCACGACCCGCAGGTCGGCTTCCTGGTTGATGATGTTGGCGACGCCCGTGCGCAGCAGCGCATGGTCGTCGACCAGCAGCACGCTGGCCGGAGCGCGAGACGTCTCAGTTGAGACCATGGACCTGGGTGGGGAGCTGTGCGGGCGTCCAGGCCAGCACCACTTCCGTGCCGTTGCGGGGCGCCGTGACGATGGTGAGCGACGCGCCGATGCGATCGGCGCGCTCCTGCATGATGGCCAAGCCGTAGCCGACCGACGTCCGCTCGCGCGGCACGCCCCGGCCGTCGTCGGCGATCGAGAGCCGCAGGCCGATCGACCGCACGGTGGACGCGCGCACGGTGATGCGCGCGGCCCGCGCATGGCGGGCGGCGTTGGTCAGCGCCTCCTGCGCGATCCCGAGCACTTCGCGTTCCACGCCGTCACCGAAGCGCGGGAGCTCGTCGACCTGCACGTCGATCGGGACGTCGGTGGTCTTCTGCACCAGGCCGGCGACGCGTTTGATCGCGCGGGTCAGGTCCTCGTCGTTGCTCACGTTCGGCCGCAGTGCGCCGACGGAACGTCGCGCCTCGACCATGTGCGTCCGCGCGAGATCGACGGCGACGTCGATGCTCCGCGCCACCACGGCGGGCAGCTCCGCGCCCTCGCGCTGCGCGGCCTGCAGCTGCATCAGGATGGCGCCGAAGCCCTGGGCCAGGTTGTCGTGGATGTCGCGGGCGAGGCGGTTGCGCTCCTCGAGGATCGCCTTGCGGCGTTCTTCCTCGCGCTTCTGCTCGTACAACCGGCTCTTGTGGAGGGCGAGGGCGACGTGCCGGGCCACGGCCTCGACGAGCGCGATGCGCCACCAGGACCCCCCGGCGGGCTCGTCGGCCACGCACAGGTTGATCCAGCCGAGCGTCTTGCCGCCCAGGATGAGCGGCGCCACCACCGTGAAGAGGAGCCGCTCGTCGCGGTTGAAGTCGCGCACGACGGCCGGCAGGCGCGGGTCGTCGCACGGGAACACCATCGTCTGGTCCCACCCCGGCTTGTAGTCGTACAGGAACTGCGCCATGGCCAGACGCGGGAACAGCGTTGGCCCGAGGGTGTTGGCGTCGAACACCTCGCCGAACAGGTGGGCCATCCAGAAGTCGCAGCACTGCTTGTCTTCGTCGATCAGCCACACGCCGGCCGCCTGGCTCTCGCCCTTTTCGGACAGCGTCATCAGCTGGGCCCGGAAGAACGCGTCCAGGTTGGGGACGCGCACCAGCAGATCCAGCGTGTACTGCGTGATCTCGGTCTGGATGTTGACGAGACACTCGGCCCGCCGTCGTTCGCCGGCCTCGGCGAGGAGCGCCGCCCGCAGCGCGCCGGCGTCGCCCGACTCGATGACGCGGCGGAGATCCTCGCCGAGCCAGTCCGCCTGGCAGCCCGCGTCCTCGGCCGCGGGGACCGCATCCTCGATGGGCTCCACGACGCCTCCGCCTTTCGCGCCGACCCCGTCTTCACCCATGTCGTACGCCCCCTGAGGACCGTCCCAGCCGTCCGTGCCTCTCGATTATGGGCCAGCCGCGTCGCCGGCGGCGAGATGGCCGCAAGGACGAGCGCCACCTCGTCCAGAAGTCGTAGACGGGTCTCATCACCCCGGCAAAGCCGCGCCTCGCGCTACGGCGCGAAGCCAGTCTGCGTCCACTGCCCGATTGTCTGCGCCGGCCTGCGGGCGCGACACTGCGGGTCATGAACGCACACCTTCACACGCCACATCGCCTCTCACGAGGCGTGCCGATCGCGCTGTTGTCGATCGCGCTCACCGCGTTCGCCGCGGCGTGCACCAGGACCGCCGCGCAGCACGGCACCCCGCCGCCGCCCCAGGTCGGCGTCGCCGACGTCATCGAGCGCGACGTCACCGAGTGGGACGAGTTCACCGGACGGCTCGAGGCCGTCGATTCCGTCGAGGTCCGTCCTCGCGTCTCCGGCTACGTGTCGGCCGTCCGCTTCTCGGAGGGCGCGATCGTGCGCAAAGGCGACCTGCTCTTCCAGATCGATCCGCGGCCGTTTCAGGCCGAAGTCGACCAGCTGCAGGCGGAGCTGGCGCGGGCGCGGGCGACGGTGGATCGCGCCAAGAGCGAGCTGGCCCGGGCCGATCGGCTGCAGGACGAGCACGCCATCTCGAACGAGGAACGGGACCGGCGCGCCTCCTTCGCCGACGAGTCGGCCGCGCAGGTCGCGGCGGTCGAGGCGGCGCTGCGAGCCGCGGCGCTGAACCTCGAGTTCACCCGGGTCACCTCGCCGATCAACGGGCGGGTGGGCCGCGCCATCGTCACCGAAGGGAACCTGGTCTCGACGGGGCCGGGGCAGGCGACGCTATTGACCACGGTCGTCTCGCTCGACCCGGTCTACGCGTCGTTCGACGTCGACGAGCAGGTCTACCTGAAGTACACGAGCGGGGGCAGCCGTCGCGCTCTTGAACGCCGCATCCAGATGGCGCTCGCGAACGAGGAGGGGTACCCGCGCGAAGGCCGGCTCGATTTCCTCGACAACCAGCTCGATCGATCCACGGGCACGATCCGCGGCCGGGCCGTCTTCCGCAACGCCGACGGACGGCTGACCCCTGGCCTTTTCGTCCGGCTGCGCCTCGCGGGCGGTGGCCACGCCCGCAGCCTGCTCATCCAGGACCGCGCCGTCGGCACCGATCTGAGCCGCAAGTTCGTCCTCGTCGTCTCGCCGACGCACGAGGTGGAGTACCGGCCCGTGACGCTCGGCCCCGTCGTCGACGGCCTGCGCGTCGTGCGAGGCGGCCTGACGGCCGGCGAGCCGGTGGTCGTCAACGGGCTGCAGCGCATCCGTCCCGGCATGACGGTGGCGCCGGTGCCCGATGGCGGCGCCGGAGGCGAAGACGCCCCCGCGACCGGGGCCGCCCTGAGCGCCAAGAAGTGAGGTCCGTATGAACGTGTCGAAGTTCTTCATCGAGCGGCCGATCTTCGCGGCGGTGCTGTCGCTCGCGATCGTGGCCGCCGGCGCCCTGGCGCTCTTCAGGCTGCCGATCGGCGAATACCCGCAGGTCGTGCCGCCGACCGTGGTCGTGCGCGCGGCCTACCCGGGCGCCAACCCGAAGGTGATCGCGGAAACGGTGGCCTCGCCGCTCGAGCAGCAGCTCAACGGCCTCGAGGACATGCTCTACATGTTCTCGCAGTCCACGTCCGACGGGCGCGTCCAGCTGACCATCACGTTCGCGCTGGGCACCGACCTGGACACGGCGCAGGTGCAGGTACAGAACCGGGTGGCGCAGGCGCTGCCGCGGCTGCCCGCCGAGGTCCAGCGCATCGGCGTCGTGACCGAGAAGGCGACGCCCGACTTCATCATGGTCGTGCACCTCGTCTCGCCAGACGAGCGCTACGACAACCTGTATCTCGCCAACTACGCCTACCTGCGCGTCAAGGACGAACTGGGACGCATCCCCGGCGTCGGGGCCGCGCAGGTCTTCGGGGCCGGCGAGTACAGCATGCGGATCTGGCTGGATCCGGACAAACTCGCCTCGCGGGCGCTGACCACGTCGGACGTCATCCGCGCGATCCGCGAGCAGAACGTGCAGGTGGCGGCCGGCGTGCTCGGGGCCCCGCCGGCGCCGGTCGACACCCAGTTCCAGCTGTCGGTCAACACGCGCGGACGGCTGACCACCGAGCAGGAATTCGCCGACATCGTGGTCCGCGCGACGCCCGACGGCCAGATCACGCGCGTGCGCGACGTCGGGCGGGTGGAGCTGGGGGCGAGCATCTACGCGCTGCGGAGCCTCCTCGACAACAAGCCCGCGGTCGCGATCGGAATCTTCCAGCGGCCGGGCACCAACGCGCTCGAGGCGTCCGATCAGGTGCGGGCGACGATGGCGCAGCTGAAGACGGACTTCCCGGAGGGTGTCGACTACCGCATCGTCTACGACCCGACACGGTTCGTCCGAAGCTCGATCGAGAGTGTCGTGGAGACGCTCTTCGAGGCGATCGTGCTCGTCGTGCTGGTGGTGATGATCTTCCTGCAGACCTGGCGCGCCTCGATCATCCCGCTCGTGGCGGTGCCGGTGTCGCTCATCGGCACGTTCGCGGTGATGCTCGTCTTCGGCTTCTCGCTCAACACCCTGTCCCTCTTCGGCCTCGTGCTGTCGATCGGCATCGTCGTGGACGACGCGATCGTCGTGGTCGAGAACGTGGAGCGCCACATCGAGCACGGCCTGACGCCGATCGAGGCCACGCGCCGCGCGATGGAAGAGGTGTCGAGCCCGATCATCGCGATCGCGCTCGTGCTGTGCGCGGTGTTCGTCCCGACCGCCTTCGTCAGCGGCCTGACCGGCCAGTTCTATCGGCAGTTCGCGCTCACCATCGCCTTCTCGACGGTCATCTCGGCGATCAATTCCCTCACGTTGAGCCCGGCGCTGGCGTCGCGCCTGCTCGTGCGGCGTGATGCGCCCAGGGACGTCGTGCAGCGGGCGGCCGACCGGCTCTTCGGCTGGTTCTTCCGCGGGTTCAACCGGTTCTTCGGGCGGGCCTCCGGCGCCTACTCGGCGGGCGTGGCTCGCGTGCTGCGGGTGTCGGCCGTCGCGGTGGTCGTCTACGTCGGCCTGATCGGCCTCACCGCGGTCGGGTTCTCGCGGGTGCCGCCGGGATTCGTGCCCACGCAGGACAAGGAGTATCTCGTCGCCTTCGCCCAACTGCCCGACGGGGCGACATTGGACCGCACCGACGCCGTCATCCGCAAGATGTCGGAGGTCGCGATGAAGCACCCGGGGGTGCTGAGCTCGGTCGCGTTCCCGGGGCTCTCCATCAACGGCTTCGTCAACGCGCCGAACGCCGGCATCGCGTTCGTGGTGCTGAAGCCGGCCGAGGAACGGAGTCGGCCCGACCTGAGCGCCGGCGCCATCGTCGGCGCGCTGAACCAGGCGTTCTACGCCGAGATTCCCGAGTCAATCGTGGCGATCTTCCCCCCGCCGCCCGTACAGGGCCTGGGGACGGTCGGCGGCTTCAAGCTGTATGTAGAGGACCGCGGCGGCGCCGGCTTCGAGGAGCTCTACGAGCAGCTCCAGGCGAGCATCGGGAAGGGCCGTGACGCGCCGTCGCTGGCCGGGCTCTTCTCGAGCTTCCAGGTGAGCGTGCCGCAGATCGAGGCCAACGTCGATCGCGAGCGCGTCAAGAGCTACGGCGTGTCGCTGACCGACGTGTTCGAGACTCTGCAGCTGTACCTGGGCTCGCTCTACGTCAACGACTTCAACCGCTTCGGCCGCACCTACCAGGTCAACGCCCAGGCGGAGGCGGGCTTCCGGCTGCAGCCCGAGCAGATCCGGCGCCTGCAGACCCGCAACGACCGCGGCGCGATGGTGCCGCTCGGGTCGCTCGTCAGCGTCTCGCGCGGCTACGGCCCCGACCAGGTGATGCACTACAACGGCTATCCCGCCGCCGAGATCAACGGCGGGCCGGCCCCGGGCTTCAGCTCGGGCCAGGCGCAGGCGGCGATCGCCGACATCCTCCACCAGCAGCTGCCGACGGGGATGTCCTTCGAGTGGACGGAGCTCGCCTATCAGGAGCTGCTCTCTGGCAACACGATGCTCCTGATCTTTCCGCTGTGCGTGCTGCTGGTCTACATGGTGCTGGCTGCCCTGTACGAGAGCTGGACGCTGCCGCTGAGCGTCATCCTCATCGTCCCGATGGTGCTGTGCTCGGCGATCGCCGGCGTGTGGCTGACCGGCGGTGACAACAACGTCTTCACGCAGGTCAGCTTCCTCGTCCTCGCCGCGCTGGCGTGCAAGAACGCGATTCTGATCGTCGAGTTCGCACGCGGCCGCGAGGCCGACGGCGTCTCGCACGTCGAGGCCGTGCTCGAGGCGTGCCACATCCGGCTTCGCCCGATCCTGATGACGTCGCTGGCGTTCATCATGGGCGTCGTTCCGCTGGTGTTCTCGTCGGGCGCCGGCTTCGAGATCCGCCGCGCGATGGGCATCGCCGTGTTCGCCGGCATGCTCGGCGTGACGGTCTTCGGCCTCTTCCTCACGCCCGTGTTCTACGCCCTGGTCGGCCGGCTGCTGGATTGGCGGAAGCGCCGCGCGGCACGCCGCCCATCGATCGACGTCGCGGCGACCGTGGAGGGTCTTTCGTCATGAGACCAGTCATTCTTGCCGGCCTGGCGCTGTCGCTCGCGGCCTGTGCCGTGCGGCCGCCGTATCGCGCGGCCGCGCTCGACTCGCCCGCGATCGGGAGTGCGGCGACGGCGCCCGTCGTCGAGCAGCCGTTCGACGTCCGGTGGTGGGCGCAGTTCGACGACCCGGTGCTCGACGGCCTGATGACCCGGGCGCTGGAGGCCAACCACGACGTGCGAATCGCCGTGGCCCGCGTCGAGCAGGCGCGGGCGGTCTTCGACGACCTGCGGCTCGACCGCTACCCGACGGCGACGGCCGGGGCCAGCGCGGATCGGCGCAGCCAGGCGCTGCCGGGGTTTTCCGACGAGCCGCGCACGATTGCGACCTACCGCGCCGGATTCGACGCCTTCTGGGAGCTCGACGTCTTCGGCCGCGTGCGCAACCAGGTGCGCTGGGCGGCGGCCACGGCCGAGAGCTATGCGGCGACGCTCGACGACGTCCGGATCGGCGTGGTCGCCGAGGTTGGGCGCAACTACTTCGAACTGCGAGGGCTGCAGCAGCGCCTCGCGGTGGCCGAACGCAACCTGGCAAACCAGCAGGAGAGTCTTCGCTTGAGCCGGATTCGCGAGACCGAGGGGTATGGGCAGCCGCAGGACGTGGCCAGTGCCGCGGCCCAGGCCGCGGCGGTCGAAGCGAGCATCCCGCCGATTCGGAGTGCGATGGCGCGGCGCGAGTACCGCCTCGCGGTGCTGACCGGGGCGACTCCCGGGGCCCTGGCGGTGGACCTGTCGCCGCGGCCGTACCCCGTCCTTGCGAAGGCGCTGGCGATCGGGGCGCCGGACACGCTGCTGCGGCGGCGGCCCGACGTCCGCGCCGCCGAGCGGCGCCTCGCCGCCGCGACCGCCATCCAGGCGGTGGCGGCCGCGAACCTCTACCCCCGCATCACGATCACGGGGGTCCTCGGCCTCCTGGCCGGCCGGGGCAACCTGTTCGACGTTGCCGACACCCGGGCCTGGGCGGTGACGCCGGCCCTGAACTGGGCCGCCTTCGATCTCGGGGGCGCGAGGGCGCGCCTGCGCGGGGCCGAAGGCGCCACGCGGGAATCGGTCGCCGCCTTCGAACAGGTCGTGCTCCGCGCGCTCGAGGAGACCGAGAACGCGCTCGTCGCCTATCGCGAGGATCAACAACGCCTCGTCAAGCTCGTCGAGCAGGCGCGGGAGAGCAGTCGCGCTGCCGCGATAGCCCGTGTGCGCTATCGGGAGGGTGCAGCTGACTTTCTCGCCCTGCTCGACGCGGAACGCACCGAACTCCGCGCCGAGGACGCCGTCGCGGATGCGGAGTCCGGTGTGTTCACCAGCGTCATTGCTCTCTACAAGGCGCTCGGTGGAATCCCTGCACCACAACCCCCAAGGAGTCAATTGCCATGATGAATCGCACGCTCGTGTTCACGGCCGTTCTCGGATTGATTGCCGCGCCCCATGCGCTGGCCCAGACGCGCGAGTCCGCGCCGGGGCCGGGACGGGTCGAGGTGACGATCGTCCCCGGAGGCGGCATGTTCTTCACCGAGTCGGAAGACGGGAAGGCGCCGGCCTTCGGGAACTACGACCTCGGGGGCGGTCTCGCCCTCAACGTCAACCGCTTCGTCGGCGTCGAAGCCGAGGTGACCGGCGCGCTGGGCATCTCGCAGAGCCTGGACGTCAACGGCGTCGGCACGGGTGACGCGCGGACGCCGCACCTGCTGAACTACAGCGGCAACCTGTTGCTCCACGCGCCGGGCAGGTCGGTGGTGCCGTACGTCACCGGCGGGATCGGCGGCCAGAGCCTGTTCGAGCGCGCCAGCCTCGGCGTGCACGACACCGAGACGTTCCTGACGGGCAACGTCGGCGGCGGCCTGAAATGGTACGCCGGCCGCTGGGGCCTGCGGGCCGACTACCGGTTCATCGCCGTGCGCGGCAAGGACGACGCGACGGACTTCTGGGGACAGGACACCAGGTACGGGCATCGCGTTTACGCGGGTGTCATCCTCAACGTGGCGCGTTGACGCCGTCATCGCGGCACTGCTCGGCGGGCTGCCGGCGGCGTTCCTGCTCGGCTGGCTGACGGCCGGCGCACCCGAGGTGGCGGTCAGCCGCGCGCCGCCCGCGACGGATAGGTCCGGACGATGACGACCGTGCTCGTCGCCTTGGTCCACCAAGCCGGCCGCTCGCAGATGGCGCGCGTGGTTCAACACCCTGGCCGATCCCGCCGTGGCCCGGGCCGTCTGGGTGGGCACCGCCCCCGGGAGCGCGCGTGCGCCCGGCAGCTCGTGGATCGGCGAGGCTGCGCCGCTCGCTGACCGGCGCGTCGACGGGGAGTCGGCTGCCACCGCGGGTGTCGGACGGCCGCGGCCCGCGCCGCCCGATCACCCGGGGCCGGCCGCGGCATGGGCCAGGGCCAGCGTGTGCGTCACCCAGCCGGCCTTCGTCTTCGGCCACGTCTCCCAGCCCTCCGGCAGGCGCTTGTCGCGGAACATCAGCGTCACGTCGTCCACCGACAAGGTCGGTTCGCCGTCGACCCTGACGGTCTCGGGCTTGTGCTCGAGGAAGGCGAAGAGCAGGCCGAACTCGCCGGACGAGCCCACCAGGTTGCTGGCCCGGGCGTTGCCCGTCAGCGCTTCCAGCAGGGCGCGGGCATCGTCGTCCTGGCCGGGCCGCCCCGTGATGGCGCGGCTCAGCAGCGAGATGCCGGCGGGAACGGCTTCGGCCAGGATGGAGACGACACCCTTCAGCGACTCGCGCACCGAGAACCGTGTCGCGTCGGGATCGCGCTCGACGTTCTCCTTGATGAACGCGCCGACGCCGGCATGTGTCAGGCGTCCATTGGTCGCGTGCGCCAGCAGACGGTCGAGATCGACCTGGCTGAAGCGCCCGGATCCGGGCGTGGACGGATCGCCCTGCAGGATGCCGCTATGGCCCGGATGCGATCCCTGCGAGCCCGGCAGGTCCAGGCTGAACGACCCGGCCGGCACGGGACGATCGAGCGTTCCGGCCGTGCCCGGCATCTTCGCGTGATTGCCCTGGGCGAACACGACGAGCACGTCGCCGAGATCGCCGCCACCGGTGTTGCCCAGACGCCGCACCTCCTCGATGCTCGCGAGCGGACGGTCCCGCTCGTGGCGCACCCCCAGGCGGCCCGCGATCACGGCCGGCCCGAGGAACGGGCAGGTGACCTTGCGCTCGACCAGCGACTGCTTCTCATCGCCCGACAACCCGAGTGCGGCCGCCTCCGGCCCACCACTGGAGTCATTCGCTGCCGTACCTGCGTCGTCTGCGGCCATCGTCGTTCCTTTGCGCGGGCAACCGGCTCACCCTGCCATTCTGCGTCACCGGCGCCCGCAAAGCGACGGTCGATGGTCCGAATGCGAAGGGTGCGCCGCCGGGCGTCCTGGTTCAGCGACGGCGCCACCAGGCGGCGATGTGAACGATGATGCCGAGCGTGAAGCGCATGCCGCTCCGGACCCGCTGACGCTGTGCCGCATCTGGACGCGGTAGAACCCCTTCGTCCCCGGGCCGGGCGGATGCGTCAAGCGGCGAGCGACTCGGCCGGCGAATTTTCGCCACCCCTGACGCGGAGCAGGTTACTTCGCATCACGCCGCTCGGGGAAAGGAAAATCGTCGTACCACGCCTTCGGCATGGCGTCGCTCATGAAACTGCGGCTCCCGCAGCTCGCCGCGTGACCCGAGATACGCCTCGTCGCCGCCCGCGTCGCGGAGCACGTCTTCCGACACCGCGCCGAGGCCCACCGGGTTCGGATAGCCCGCTAGGTGCAGATCTCGATTGAGCTCGTGGTAGAGGTACCAGGTGGCGCCGCCGTGATCGCAGAAATTCAGGCCCGGGATCGAGGGGTAGACCGCCCAGACCACGACGCTCTCGGGGCGCGCCACCGGGTCGCCGAACCGCAGGAACCGGGAAATGGGCAGGAGATTGGTGCCGGCGCGCCGGGCCCTGGTCCGCTCGAGGAGCTGGTCGAGCATCGCCGCGCGCTGATCCGGCGCGAGGAATCGCGGGCGGTTGGCTTCCGCCTCCGCCTGCTCCCGCCTCGCCTGGACCTCGGCATTCCTGGCCGTCAGCTCCGCGTCGAACGCCGCCGACCTGCGTCGCATGAACTCGTCAACGGAGGGCTGGCCGTCCACGGCGAAGATGGCGGCCGCGACGACCCAGGCACCCATGCTCCACAGGATCCATGGCGTGCCACCTGCGGCGCGCAGGGTGAAAAAGAAGGCAGCCGCAATCACCAGCAACACGACGGCGAGCACGACCAATCCGCGGACGTCCAAGCCGGACAGGAGGCCCAGTGAGCCGATTCCCGAGAACGCCATGATCAGGGCGCCGAGCGGCACGGCGCGCCAGTTCCGGAGCCCCAGCAGGATCAGGGGAACCGAAGCGAGCAGGAGGTTCATGACAATCGGCGCGACCAGGTCCGAGAATGGAAGAACCTCCAGTCAGTCAGTGAGCTACGTCCACACGCACCAGCGGCGCCCGGCCCGGCAGCTGCACGGCCGGCGGCTACGAGGTGCTCGTCGTGATGCAGGGCGCCGCCGCGACACCCTGATCGTCCTACTCGGACGCCGGCTTCTCCGACAGCGCCTTGAACGGCGTCCTGAGCGTGCCGATGCCCTCGACTTCCACCTCCACGACGTCGCCGGGCTTCAGGAACATCTGGCGCTCCATCCCGGTCCCGGAGGGCGTCCCCGTGCTGATGACGTCGCCGGGGTACAGGGTCATGCGCGAGGTGACGTAGGCCACGAGGTGCGGCTCGCTCCAGATGAGCTGACTGGTGCGCGCGTCCTGCCGGACCTCGCCGTTGACGCGAGTGACGAGCCGCAGATCGCTCGGGCCCTTCGGCAGGAACTCCCTGGGCAGGATGACGGGACCGAACGGCGCCGCCCGGTCGATGCTCTTCCCGTCGAACCAGTTGGTGCCCGGGAACATCGTGACCTCGCGCAGGCGCTCGCTGCCGCGGTCGCTCAGGTCCTCCATGATGCTGTAGCCGAAGACGTAGTCGAGCGCCTGCTCGCGCGGCACGCGGTAGGCCGGGCGCGGCCCCATGATGATGGCGAGCTCGCCCTCGTAGTCGGTGCGCCCGCGGCCGTCCACGATGTAGAAGGGCTCGTTCGGGTCGATGATGCACGAGCGCGGCGACTTGGCGAACATGATCGGCGCGTCGCGGTCGGGCACGATGCGATCCGCCGCCGAGGCATCGAATCCGCCGGGTGCCGGCGGACGCGCGCCCGCGCCTCCGGCCCGGGCCTGGGGCGGCGGCGCGCCGCCCCCCGCGCCGGCCTCGCCCATGCCCTCGGCGTGCGCCTTGTAGTTGGCCGACGCGGCGACGATGTTCCACGGGTACTTGATCGGCGCCAGCACCGTCACCGCCGACACGTCGTGCGCGAAGGGCTGGCCGGCCGGGGGATTCGCCCCGAAGTAGTTCGCGATCTGATAGAGGCGCGGCGACACGGTCGCGTACTGCTCGATGAGGGCCTTCATGTCGCCGGGCATGGCCAGCGGCGGCAGGCCGGCCGCGCCGGCCAGGTGGCGGTTCGCCTCGGCGATGTCGAGGACCGTCGCGCCGAGCACCATGCCGACGTGGGCCGTGCCGCCCGCCTCGAAGGTCATCAGCGTGAACCGCGTGTCGGGCGTGGCCTTCGGCGGGTCCTGTGCCGCCGGCGTGGCCGCGCACGCCGCCAGCGCGAAAGTCAGTGCCGTTCCCACCGTGGCCGTGATGCGTCGCCTCATCGTCCTCGCCTCCGCGGGGCAGTGTAGTCCGTCCGGTGCCGTCGCGCCGTCAGGATCGGCCGCCCCGGACGTCGATCACGGGCCGGCCCAGCACCTTCAGCCGCGGCCGCACGCCCAGCCCCGGCGCCTCCGGCGCCCGCAGCCGGCCGCGCCGCCGCTGCGGCGCCCCCTCGGCGATGGAGACGGTGACGTAGGAGTTGAAGTCGGTGGTGGAGAAGAGCCACCGGGGCGGCGTGCTCTGCGCCAGGTGGGCGATGGCCGCCGTCACGATGTCGCCGCCCCAGGTGTCCTCGATCGTCAGCGCGATGCCCAGCGACACGCACAGGTCGCGCACCCGGCGCGCCTTGGTGAGGCCGCCCACCTTGGAGATCTTCAGGTTCACGACGTCGGCGGCGCAGTCGGCCGCCGCACGGGCCACGACTTCCACGCCGTCGACGACCTCGTCGAGCACGAACGGCCGGGCCGTGCGGCGCCGCACCGCCAGGCACTCCTCGTAGGTGCGGCACGGCTGCTCGATGTACACGTCCACGTCCCGCACGGCGTCGGCCACCCGCAGCGCCTGGTGCTGCGTCCAGCCCGTGTTCGCGTCGGCGATGAGCACCTCGCCGCGGCCCAGGTCCGCCGCGGCCCGGCGGATGCGCTGGATGTCCACGTCGGGATCGCCGCCGACCTTGAGCTGGAAGGTCGTGTAGCCGTCGCGGCGGTGGCGCGCGATCGACTTCGCCATGGCCGCCGGCGTGTCCTGCGAGATCGCGCGGTAGAGGGGGACGTCGGGGGCGTGCCGCCCGCCGAGCAGCGTCACCACCGGCAGGCCCGCCGCCTGGCCCAGCACGTCCCAGCACGCCATGTCGAGCGCCGACTTCACGTACGGGTGGCCGCGCATCGCCGCGTCCATGCGGTCGGTGACGACGTCCACGGCGCAGGCATCGAGTCCGAGGAGCGACGGCGCCAGCTCCGCGATGCCGGTGCGCGCCCCGTTGGCGTAGGCCGGCAGGTAGGCGGGGCCCAGCGGGCAGATCTCGCCCCAGCCCGTCAGGCCGCCCGCCGTGTCGACGGCCACCACGGTGGAGTCGAACACCTCCACCGCGTTGCCGCCGGACCAGGCGTAGCGGCCTTCGCGGAGGGGCAGCGCCACCTGGTAGGCGCGCACGCGGACGATCGTCGTATCGGTCGGCATCGCGGCAGAGTATCGCACGCGCCTCCACGCTGCGGCGCACGGGCGCGAAGCGCCGGCGCTAAGATCCGGGCATGGCGTCTCGTGGTTCGATCGTGCTCCTCGTCGCGGCGGCGGCAGCCGGCTGCACGCCCTCCGCGCCCCCGCCGCCGTCGCCGGCCGTGACGCTGGCCGTCGTCAACGCGGTGGTGTGGACGGGCGATCCGGCGCATCCCCAGGCCGAGGCCGTGGCCATCGCGGGCGATCGCATCGTCGCCGTGGGCACCTCGGCCGAGATTCGCGCGCGGGCGGGCGGCGCCGAGGTGATCGACGCGCAGGGCCAGTTCGTGACGCCGGGCTTCATCGACAGCCACGTCCACTTCATCGACGGCGGCCGGCGGCTCGCCTCGGTGCAGCTGCGCGATGCGGCGACGCCGGAGGAGTTCACCCGGCGGATCGCGGCCTTCGCCAGGACGGTGCCGGCCGGCACCTGGATCACGGGCGGCGACTGGGATCACCAGCGCTGGGGCGGCGCCCTGCCCGAGCGGGCCTGGATCGACGCCGTGACCCCGGATCACCCGGTGTGGGTGAACCGGCTCGACGGCCACATGGCCCTGGCGAACACGGCCGCCCTGCGGGCCGTCGGCCTCACCGGCGCCGTGAACGACGTGGCGGGCGGGGAGGTGGTGCGCGATCGGCGCGGCGCGCCCACCGGCCTCCTGAAGGACAACGCCATGGCCCTCGTGGAGTCGAAGATGCCGCCGCCGGACGCGGCCGCGCTCGACCGGGCGCTCGAGGCCGCCATGGACTACGTGGGCCGCCAGGGCGTGACCAGCGTGCACCACATGGGCACGTGGGACGACCTCGACGTCTTCGAGCGCGGGCACCGGGCGGGCACGCTCACGACCCGTATCTACGCCGCCGTGCCCCTCGACTCGTGGGAGAAGCTCGATGCCGCCATCCGGGCCCGCACCTACGGCGGCTCCGACGGGCGCGGCGACACCTGGCTCCACATCGGCAACCTGAAGGGGTTCGTGGACGGATCGCTCGGCTCGCACACGGCCGCGATGCAGGAGCCGTTCACCGACACGCCGTCGGACCGCGGCCTGTTCGTCACCCCGCCCGAGCAGCTCTACGCGTGGGTGTCGGGCGCCGACGCGGCGGGCCTGCAGGTCTCCGTCCACGCGATCGGCGACCGCGCCATCGCCACCCAGCTCGACATCTTCGACCGCGTGATGAAGGAGCACGGCGCCCGCGACCGGCGCTTCCGCATCGAACACGCCCAGCACCCGGCGGCGCCCGACATCCCGCGCTTCGCCCAGCTCGGCATCATCGCGAGCATGCAGCCCTACCACGCCATCGACGACGGCCGCTGGGCCGAGACCGTGATCGGCCCGCGCATCGCGACCACCTACGCGTTTCGCTCGATGCTCGACGCGAGGGTCGCGCTGGCGTTCGGCAGCGACTGGTTCGTCGCCCCGCCCGCGCCGCTCGAGGGCATCTACGCCGCCGTCACCCGGCGCACCCTCGACGGCAGGCATCCGGACGGCTGGGTGCCGGCCCAGAAGATCTCGGTGGACGAGGCGCTCGCCGCCTACACGCGCACGGCCGCCTACGCCGAGTTCGCCGAGGAGCAGAAGGGCGCCCTCGCGCCGGGCCGGCTCGCCGATCTCGTGGTGATCGATCGCGACCTGCGGCGGGTTGCGCCGCCCGAGATCCGGGACGCCGTGGTGACGCGGACGATCGTCGGCGGACGGACTGTGTATTCGCGGTGATCCGCGCGCACCGCGCCGTGCCGACGCACCGCGCGCGCCCCGATCCGCCGCGATCCGCATGCTATAGTCGGAGCGTGCCGGCGCGCGGAGTGACCCCTGCGAACGTGCGTGGCTGGCGGATGCCATGAGCGGCACGCGCACCGCCGACCTCTACGACCCGACCACCGCGGTCGCCTACTACGAACAACGCTACGCCTCGGGCTACATGGACGAGTGGCCGCTCGCCAAGAAGGCGCGCGTGTTCGAGTTCGTCCGCGGCCTGGGGCTGCCCGCCTCCGGACGCGCGCTCGACTTCGGCTGCGGCAACGGCGTGTTCACCGAGGTCGTGCGCCAGGCCCTCGGCCCCGGCTGGACCATCACCGGCTCCGAGATCAGCACCGTGGCGCTCGAGAACGCCCGCCGCCGGTTCCCCGACTGCCGCTTCCTTCACGGCGAGGATCCGGCGCTGGCCGCCGAGCCGTTCGACTTCTTCTTCACCCACCACGTCCTCGAGCACGTCTACGACCTGCCCGAGGTGCTGGGCCTGCTGGACCGGCTGATGGCGCCGGCCGCGCGCGGGGTCCACATCCTGCCGTGCGGCAACGAGGGCTCCTACCAGCACGGGCTCACGCGCCTGCGCCGCGACGGGATCGACCCGGCCATGGGGAACCGGTTCTTCCTGGACGAGGAAGGGCACGTCCGCCGGCTGCGCACGCGCGACCTCGCCGGCGAGTACGACGCGCTGGGCTACCGGCTCGCGGCCGAGCGCTACTGCGTGTTCGACTCGGGCTTCGCCGACTGGATCACGGGCCTGGGCCCCGAGCGCGTCACCGAGACGCTGGACCCGTCGAAGGCGGTGGACGAGGCGGCGCGGCGGCGCCTGACGAGCCTGCGCCGGAAGTATTTGGCGCTGTGGTTCCTGCGCCACCAGGCCCCGATGGTGGAAGAGAAGCTGGCCAAGCGCGGCCGCACGCTGCGCGACTACGCGCTCCTGGGCCTGGGCCTGCCGTTCTACCTGCTGTCGAAGCCGGTGGACGCGTGGCTCACGCGCGCGCCCGAACGGGAGTGGGCCGGGCGGAGCGCCGACCCGAGGGCCGGCGAGATGTACCTCGCCTTCGCGCGCGACGCGCGCTGACGGGCTGCCCGCCGGCCCCGTCGGTGGGGCGATCAGAGCTGGTGCGTGTCGGCCCGCCAGTGCTTGACCAGCTTCTTCACGTCCTCGCGCTTCTGGACGTTGTCGCGCAGCACGGCCGCCGCCAGGTCCGGCAGCTCGGCGTCGCTGGCGAAGCGGAGGCCGATGATCTGCTCGCGCGTGAAGTCCACGATGCGCGGCTGGAGCGCCTCGGGCAGGATCTCGCGCATCCGGAGCCGCTCCTCGAGCCGGATCACCCGGTCCTGGGCGCCGAGGGCGAAGACCCGCGCGAACAGGGCGCCGAAGAAGAGGGCGATGGCGACCAGGAGCTGCCAGACCGCCGCGCCGCCCGGCGCCTGGACGACCCCGTAGCCGGCCACGAGGACGTTGCCGATGAGGATCGGCAGCGTGAAGTAGTGGAAGAGCGGGACGAACTTGCGGTGGGTGGCGTAGGTCTGGGTCTCGGCCATGCTGGGAGCCTCCTGCCTCACTAGTCGCGTTGCGGCGGACGGTTCGACACCCGCCCCGCGCCTACGGCCGGTAGAGCGTGGGGCCCGGCGGCGCCGTCCGCTTGCTGCCGGCCTTCTTCCAGGCGTCGTAGCGCATCCGCAGGGTCCGCACCGGGTTGGCGCTCTCGCCCTTCTTGATGTCGGCGTCGGTGGCGGAGAGGTAGGCGAAGTACTGGCCGTCGTTGTGGGTGACGCCGACCTGGTCGTCCTTGTTCGCGATCGTGATGTAGGCGACGTGCGCCGTCTTCGCGTCGCAGGGCACGAAGTCCAGCGGGTTGTTGCCGCAGTTGCAGCGCTTGTCCCCGCCGAACCGGTCGGCGGCCTCCATGGCGGCCATCACGTGGTCGGCCATGGTGCCGGTCGCCCGGGTGAAGGCCAGGGCCGCCTGGTGCATCACCGCGTCCCCGAGCAGCGTGTTGCCCTGCACCTGGAAGTAGTAGTCGCCGTACTGCCCGGCGAAGTACAGCGACGACACGGAGTTGCCGGTGCCGTTGAAGCCGGCCGTGTTGTTGCGCGCGGTGACGGTGGTGCCGTTGGGCATCATGACGATGCCGAACTGGCGCCGCTGCACGTCGGGGTCCTGCATCAGGAGCTCGATGATCTGCGCCGGCGGCGTGCCCTTCCGGATCTCGTTGTAGACGAGCATCTGGTTGCGCCGCGTGTTGTCGACGCCCGCCTGGCAGGCGGCCACGCCCAGCCCGGGGACGATCACGGCCTGGACGTCCATCAGGTCGCGCGCGCCGTTCGGTTTGCGCTCGGGGAATCCCGCCTGCCGGACGCAGGTGGCCGAGGCGATGATGACCTGGCCGGTCTTCGCGTCGAGGGCTATGACCGACCACGTGGCGAAGGCGCCGGCCGGCAGGGCCAGGAGGAGGGTGAGGGCGAGCGAGAAGCGCACGAGCGTCCGCATGGGTCGAACCTCCAGGGTCACAGGCCGTAGACCCGCTTGGTGTTGCCGCCGAAGATGAGGGCCTTCTGATCGTCGGGCAGCGGCAGGCTCGCGAGCGCCGCCTTCATCTTCTGGATGCTGCCGATCTGGTGGGGATAGTCGCTGCCGGCCAGGATGCGATCGGCCCCGGCGAAGTTCACGGCGCACATCAGGGCGTTCGGATCGAAGTTCACGGTGTCGTAGTAGAAGTGGGTCTTCAGGTACTCGGTGGGCGGCCTGGAGATGTTGGCCCGGCACTCGCTGAAGGCCTCGTAGCCGCGATCGAGCCGCTCGGCCAGGTACGGGATGGCGCCGCCGAGGTGGCCGAGCACCCACTTGATCCGGGGGAAGCGGTCCGGAATCCCCGCGAACACCAGGTGCGCCGTGGCGAGCGTGGTGTCCATCAGGAAGCCGACGAGCGGCATGAGCCAGTACTTCTGCATCGCCTCGACGCCGAGCGGGTACTCCGGGTGGATCTGCAGCACCGCGCCGAGCTCGTCGGCCTTCTTCCAGAGCGGCAGGAAGCGGTCGTCGGCGAGCGGCACGCCGTTGGCGTTGCTGAACAGCATCGCGCCCGGGAGGCCGTGCTCCTTCATGGCCCGCTCCAGCTCCACGACCGAGGCCGCCGGGTCGTTCAGGGGCAGGGTGGCCAGCGCCGAGAAGTGCTTCGAGCGCTCCTTCGCGATCTTCCCCATGCAGTCGTTCACGAGCCGCGCCCACTCGGCCGCGATCGCGGGCTTCTCCACGTGGACGCCCGGCGTCGTGAAGGTGATGACCTGCTTGGTCACCCCGAGCTGGTCCAGGACGTCCTGCCGGTAGTCGATGTCGCGATGCCCGCGAACGACGATGTTGTAGTCGCCGGGATAGTGGACGCGCGGGTTGCCGTCGGCGTCGTCGTCGACCGTGATCGAGCTTCGTCCCAGCCTGAGCTCGGCCAGGTACTCGGGCGGGTAGTAGTGGTTGTGGACGTCGAGGATTTCCATGTCGCGCGGAAGGCTATCACAGGGTCCGCGGCGAAACCCGGGACGTCCGGGCCGGTGTCCGGCCCGCCGGCGCGTGGCGTCAGGCGTCGACGCCGCGGCGCCGCGTGACCCAGAGCGCCACCGGCCAGCCGCTGGCGACCACGGCCGCGCCGAACAGCGCCTCGGCCGGCTGGGCGCGCAGCTGGTTCACGACGATGGCCGCCGAGGCGAGGATGAAGATCACGGGCGTGGCGGGATAGCCCCACATCCGGTACGCCGGGCGGTAGGCGCCGCGTCCGCGCAGCACGATGAGGCCGGCCGTCATCAGCGCGAAGAAGAACCACTCCATGTAGATGACGCGGCCGAAGAGCGTGGGGTAGCTGCCGGTCAGCACGAGGACCGACGCCCACAGCCCCTGGAGCACGATGGCGCGGTGGGGCGTCCGGTAGACCGGGTGCACCGCGTTCACCCAGGGCAGCATCACGCCGTCGCGCGCCATGGCGAGGTACATCCGGGGCCCGGCCAGCACGATGCCCGTGACGGCGCCGACGGCCGACACGACGACCAGCGCCGAGACCGCCGAGGCGGCCGTGCCGCCGACCAGCGTCTCGGCGACGTCGGCCGCGATGCGGGGGGACTGGCGCACCGCGTCGAGGGGCAGGACCCAGAGGTAGAGGGCGTTCAGGCCGATGTAGCACGCGGTCACGACGAGCGTGCCGATCGTCAGCGCCTTCGGGAGCGTCCTGACCGGATCGGTCGTCTCGCCCGCCGCGTAGGTCACCATGTGCCAGCCGCCGAAGGCGAACAGGCCGGCGCCGACGCCCAGGAGCAGGCGATCGACGGGCACGGAGGCGAAGTCCGACCAGCCGAGCGCCCACGCATCGCCCGCCCCGGCGCCCGAGAAGGCTACGCCCCCGGCCAGGAGCAGCGCGATCGCGGCCAGCTTGGCCGCGGTGATGGCGGTCTGGACCGTGGTGCCCGTCTTCACGCCCAGGTAGTTGATGACGGAGATGACGGCGATGATGGCGGCCGCCACCAGCTGCTGCTCGAACGGCGAGGCGGGCACGAAGTAGGCGATGTACCGCGCGGCCACCATGGAGATGGCCGCGATGATGCCCGAGTGGATGCTCCAGAAGTTCGCCCAGCCCCACATGAAGGCGACGCGGCGCGAGAAGGCCTCCCGCAGGAACACGTAGACGCCGCCGGTCTCGGGATACGCCGACGCCAGCTCCGCGCACACGAGCGCGCCGAGGAACGTGAGGAGGCCCGCCAGCGACCAGGCCGCGAGGATGCCGGCGATCGTGGGCACCTCGCGGGTGATCTCGGAGGGCTGCACGAAGATCGACGACCCGATGATGGTGCCGACGACCATGGCCGCCGCCTGCGGGAGCCCGATGGCCCGCCGGAGTTCCGGCGCCGGGCGGCTCGTCGGCGGAGAAGGCATGGCCGGGAGTGTATGCGAAGGCGGGGTCGATGTCGGCGCGGACCGGCGCCGGTGGTACGATCCGACCAGGCCGGGGCCCCGCTCCGGCCCCCGCGGCATGCCTTCCCTCGGAGCGAGCGTGGCGGCGATGCTGGCCGGCTGGGTGCTCGACGACGTCCTGGCGCCCTACGTCGGCTTCGGCACGCGGCTCGTCGTCGGCCTGGTGGCGACGTCGATCATCTGGGTCTTCGTGTTCCAGTGGCTGCGCCGCCTGCGGGACGGGTGACGGGTCACCAGGCCACGCCCACGCGCACGGCGCCGCGTCCGGCGGTTGCCTGCGGCCGACCGTCGCCCGCGGCGCCGAACACGGTCGTCGTGCCCACGTGCAGGGCGTCGATGCCCACCGCGATCCCGAAGTAGATCGGACCGATGAGCAGCATGCCGGCCGGACAGTCCTCCCAGCGCCACAGCTCCGCGAAGCCGGCGCCGGCGAGGCACCCGCCGACGGCGCCCAGCACCGCGCCGATCAGCAGGCCGTTCTTCAGCGGGTCGCCCCGGCGGCGCACGCGGCGCACGTCGGCGCCCGCGATCGACCGCTCGGACCGGTCCTGCAGCCGCAGCGTGAGGGCCTCTGGCGTGAGGCCGACGAGGGTGCCCCGGATCGGGCGGTCCGAGCCGGTGTCCACCAGGACCGTGTCGCCGAGATTGAGGCGCAGCGGCAGGTCGGCGAAGGCGCCGACGGGCTGCGCGGACGCGGTGCCCGCCACCAGGGCCACTCCCGCAAGGGCGATGAGCGCGGCGCGCATGCAAGAACCCTCCTGGCGGTGATCCACCGCCATCTTCCCGACAGGCGAATGGCGTGCCAACCGGGCGGGAGCGTGGCCGTGCGGGCTTCGGGGCCAGGCCGGCACACCCCCGGGGGCGCGGGCGGGTTCTGTCGCGGTGAGGGCCCGCGTCATCGCGCGTATCCTGGGCGCGTGAGGCCGGACGGATGGCACGGATCGGGCGCGGCCGGCGGCCGGGTCCGCCGGCGCGCGTGGACGCGCCTCGGCGCCGTCCTCGCCGTGTCCGGGACGCTCCTGGCCGCCTGCGCGTGGCCGGCGTCGCGGATGCCGGGCGTGGGCCTCTACTTCGAGCCCGTGTCGTTCAGCGCGACCCCGCTCGGCGGCCCGCTGCGGCCAAACGACCTGGCGGTCGTCCGGGCCGTCGCCCTCGACGAGCTGCGGCGGGCGTTCGCCGGCTACCGCATCGCGATCTCCGATCGCCGGGATGCCCGGTTCACCGTGGGCGTCGTGCAGGACGTGCGGGACCTGCGCACGACGCGGCGCATGTCCGTGGCCGGCGCCTCGCGCGCCGTGTCCGGGTTCGGCGGCAGCGGCACCGTCAACTTCTCGCTGCTGGCTGGCGCCGCCGTCTCCTGCGCGCCCGACGGCGCGGACCGCCGGTCGCTGATCCAGGCCATCGGCCGTGGCGTGGGCCGCGCCGCCGCGCACGAGGCCGCCCATCAGCTCCTGCCGACGGCGCCCCTGCACGAGAGCCGCGATCTCGAGAGCTACGAGTACCGGGCGGCCAGCCGCTGCCAGCAGTACTTCGGCCCCATGCACTGGGATCTGGCCGGTCCGCTGCTCGACGCGCGCCTCGGGCGCGAGTGACGGCGCGCCCCCGCGCCGGGATCGCGGACGTCGGGCGCGCCGCGGGCCGTGACGCCTACTTCGGGCTGATGGGCTGCCGCTTCTCGCGGTTCAGCATCCGGTTCAGCGTGACCAGGTCCGTCGCCAGGACCTTGTCCAGGCGATCCTGTTCGGCCTTCAGCTCGGCCGCGAGCTCGTCGAAGATCGGCTGGACGTTGCCGGTCGGCCGGCCCTCGCCCGTGATGGCCACGCGCAGCAGCGACGCCAGGCGGTTGTTCGTGCGGATGGGGAAGTTCAGCGGGTCCTGGCCGCTCTGGTTCTTCACCTGGTAGAGGTCCACTTCCACCGCGGTGAGGTTCGTGGCCAGCGCCTCGGCGGCGGCCACCACTTCCTTCGGCGCGCCCTTGGACTTCTCCTCCGCCTCCTTCTTGATGCGGCGGATGTTGATGACGGCCAGGTTCGCCTCGTTCACCTTGTCGCGGATGCGCGTGGCCAGGTCCCACTGGAACTGGAGATCCGCGTCGCTGACGTCGCGCAGCGGGTGCTTCGTGATGGCGAACGGCTGCGTCTGGGTGACGCCGTCGGCGGTCAGGCGCACCTGGTAGCGGCCGGGCAGCACGGTCGGCCCGTTCTGCGTGGCGCCCCAGAGGATCATGCCCTCGAAGCCCACGATCGGCTGGGCGCTCAGGTCCCACGAGGCGCGGTTCATGCCCGCCGCCATCGGCACCGTGGTCTGCGGCCCGCGCGGCCCCTCGTTGTCGCCCTCGTCGCCGGGCTTGCGCGGCGGCGCGCCCGTGAACGAGCGGACCACCTGCCCGCCCCCGTCGAGGATGTCGAGCGTGAGGGCCTTCGGCTGGGCCTTCAGGTAGTAGTCGATGAGCACCCGGTCCAGGCCGCGGATCGTGTCGGGCGGCGCGAAGAGCGTCACGTCGCCCAGGCTGCCCGCGAACTGCCGCAGGGTGGAGAGGTTGTCCATGACGTAGAAGCTGCGGCCGTGCGTGGCGATGGCCAGCGACGTGCCGTCCACCCAGAGGTCCGTGATCGGCACGTCCGGCAGGCCGTTGTTGAACTTCTGCCAGTGGTCGCCGTCGTCGAACGACACGTACGCGCCGTGCTGCGTGCCGGCGTAGAGGAGGCCGCGGCGCGCCGGGTCCTCGCGCACCGTGTGGACGTAGTCGTTGGCCGGAATGCCGGTGACGACCCGGGTCCACGTCTGGCCGAAGTCGCGCGTGCGGAAGATGTAGGGCGACTGGTCGCCGAGCAGCATCTTCTTGACCGCCATGTACGCGGTGCCGTCGTCGAACGACGATCCGTCCAGCTGGCTCACGCGCCCCAGGTCGGGCATGTCGCGGGGCGTGACGTTGGTCCAGCTCGTGCCGCCGTTGCGCGTGACGTGCACGAGGCCGTCGTCCGAGCCGGCCCAGAGCAGGTTCGCGTTCTTCTTGCCCGGCGCCAGCGAGAAGACCGTGGCGTAGATCTCGGGGCTGTTCATGTCGTGCGTGATCGGCCCGCCCGAGTCCTGCATGGTCTTCGGATCGTGGCGCGTCAGGTCGCCGCTGATGGCCTCCCACGTGTTCCCGCCGTTCGTGCTCTTCCACACGCGCTGCGACGTCGTGTACAGGACGTTCTCGTCGGCGTAGGCGAAGATGATCGGGTAGGTCCACTGCCAGCGTTCCTTGACGTCCTTGGACGCCTCGCCCGAGAAGAAGCGGGGATAGGCGCCCACCTCCTTCAGGTCGCCCGCGCGCGCGTTGTAGCGCGTCAGGAAGCCGCCGTTGTTCGTGCCGGCGAAGAACACGTCCGGGTTGCTCGGGTGCGGCGCGATGTAGCCCGGCTCGCCGCCGCCCACCTGGTAGGGCGCCACCGGCGGCACGCGGCCGAAGCCGCCCAGGTTCGTGTTGCTGGGCACGCACAGCGTCGAGTTGTCCTGCTGCGATCCGCAGACGTGGAACGGCAGGTGGGCCGTCGTCACCACGTGGTAGAACTGCGCCGTCGGGAAGTCCTGGTCCGTCCACTTCACCTGGCGCGCCTGCGCGGAGACGTTGAACGAGATGGCGCCGCCGCCGTCGTTCCCGTCCATCACGTGCTCCGAGTTGTCCGGGTCGATCCAGAAGTCGTGGTGGTCGCCGTGGGTGCCGTTGCCGATCGACACGAGCGTCTTGCCGGCGTCGGTGGACCGGAAGAGCGCCGTGTTCTGCATGTACACGACGTCCTTGTTGTTCGGGTCGGCGTGGACGTGCGTGTAGTAGAAGGCGCGCTGCCGCACCGAGCGGGCCGCGTTCATGAGCCGCCACGAGGCGCCGGCGTCGTCGGACACGAAGAGGCCGCCGTTCTCGTTCTCGACGAGCGCGTAGACGCGGTTCCCGTCGGCCCCCGAGACGGCCACGCCGATCCGGCCGACCATGCCGGCGGGGAGGCCGGGATTGCGCGTGATCTCGGTCCAGGTCTCGCCGCCGTCGGTCGACTTGAAGAGGCCGCTGCCCGGGCCGCCGCTCGACATCTGGTACTCGATCCGGTACGCCTCCCACAGCGAGGCGTAGAGCACGTTGGGGTTCTTCCGGTCGATGGAGAGGTCCACGGCCCCGGTCTTCCCGTCGCGGAAGAGCACCCGCTTCCAGGTCTTGCCGCCGTCGCTCGACTTGAACACGCCGCGTTCGTCGCTGGGCCCGTGGTAGTCGCCGAAGGCGGCCACGAAGACCACGTCGGGGTTGGTGGGGTGGATGCGGATCTTCGAGATCGCCTCCACGTTCCGGAACCCGACGTGCGTCCAGGTCTTGCCGGCGTCCGCCGACCTGTACACGCCGTCGCCGGGCATGATGTTGCCCCGGATGCAGGACTCGCCCGTGCCGATGAAGACGACGTCGGGATTCGACTCCGACACCGCCACGGCGCCCACCGACGAACTCGTGATCTGGCCGTCGGTCATGGGCGTCCAGTTGCTGCCGGCGTCGGTGGTCTTCCACAGACCGCCGCCCACCGCGCCGAAGTAGGCCTCCATCGGCCGGCCCTTCACGCCGGACACCGCGATGGAGCGGCCGCCGCGGTCCGGTCCGATGCTCCGCCACTTGTAGGTGGCCAGCACGGCATCGGCCGGGTTCGCCGGCGCCTGGGCGGCCTGGGCGCCAGCGGCCTGGCCCTGGGCGCGGGCGGGCGCGCCCTGCAGGGCGGCGGCCCCCACGGCGAGCGCGAGCGGACCGAGAAGCGGGGAGAACAGGCGGGAGCGCGTGGCGCGTGACATCGGCGGAACCTCCGTAACCGCCCGAGTGTAGCAAAGCGATCCGCCGCCCCGGGGACGCGCGCCCGCGGTGCGGGTCCTCCCACGGCCCAGGCGGGCCGGCCGCGAGGCCGCGCGGACCGCGCCCGGCGGCGCCTCGCCGGCGACGCCGCGGGCGTTGACGCCAGGGTGTCTCGCGCGTAGGCTCCGTCCTCAACGGCCGGCCGGGCTTCCCGGCGGCGGCCGATCGCGGCCGTCCCGCGCGGCCACGTGCCCCCGGGCGGCCGGGACGGCGATCGAAGGAGCAGCGATGCGCAGCACGGTCTGGTCGGCGTCGAGCGTGGCAATCGCGGCGGTCGTGGCGTGCGCGCTGGCGCCGGCGCGTCCCGCCGCCCAGGCGGCAGCGGCGGCGGCGAGCCCGGCCGCGGAGGTGGACCGGGTCTTCTCGCGCTTCAGCGCGGCCACTCCCGGCTGCGCCGTCGGCGTCGGCGTGAACGGCGCGCCCGTCCTGGCCCGCGGCTACGGCACGGCCGACCTCGAGCACGACGTGCCGATCGGGCCCGAGACGATCTTCGAGGCCGGGTCGGTCTCGAAGCAGTTCACGGCGGCTGCCGTGATGGCGCTGGTCCACGACGGCCGGGTGTCGCTCGACGATCCCGTGCGGAAGTACATCCCCGAGCTGCCCGACTACGGCACGCCGCTCACCATCCGCCACATGCTGACGCACACGAGCGGCCTCAGGGACTGGGGCAGCCTGGCCGGCATCGCCGGATGGCCCCGCACGACGCGGGTCCACACCCACGCGCACGTCCTCGAGATCGTCGGGCGCCAGAAGGCCACCAACTTCGTGCCGGGCACGCACTGGTCCTACAGCAACACGGGGTACAACCTGGCCGCCATCCTCGTGAGCCGGGTGTCGGGCCGGTCGTTCGCCGACTTCACCAAGGCGCGTCTCTTCGACCCGCTGGGCATGACGAAGACGTCGTGGCGGGACGACCACACGCGCATCGTCAAGGGCCGCGCCATCGGCTACGACGAGACCGACGGCGTGTTCCACACCGACATGCCGTTCGAGACCGTCCACGGCAACGGCGGCCTGCTCACGACCGTGGGCGATCTCCTCCGCTGGACCGAACACCTCCAGCACCCGGCCGCGGGCGACGCGGCGGACGTGGCCGCCATGCAGACGCCGACCGCGTTCAGCGGCGGGAGCGGGCACGGCTACGGCCTCGGCCTGATGCTGGACACGCGGCGGGGCGTGCGCCAGATCGACCACAGCGGCTCGACGGCGGGCTATCTCGCGCACCTGGTGCGCTATCCGGACCAGGGCGTGGCCGTGGCCGTCCTCTGCAACGTCGACTCGGCGGCGGCCACCCAGAAGGCCTACGAGGTGGCGGACCTGTACCTGGCGCGGACCACGACGCTCGCGCCGCCGATCGCCGCCCGCCACACGTTGACGGCGCCGGAGCTCGCGCGGGTCGAGGGGCTGTACCGCTCGCGCCTCGACGGCCGGCCGGTGGCGATCGTGCGGGACGGCGCCACGCTGCGCCTCGACCGCGGTCCCGCCCTCCACGCGCAGTCGGCCACGCAGTTCGAGACGGCGTCGGGGCAGAGCTGGACCTTCGATGGGACCGGGCACGCCCGGTCGAGCGATCGCTACGACGTCGTGGACTACGACAAGGTGCCGGCGGCCGCCGCGCCCTCGGCGGCGGCGCGCGCCGCGCTGGCGGGCCGCTACACGAGCGACGAGGTCGAGACGACGCTCGAAGTGGTGGACGACGGCGGGACGCTCGTCGTGACCCGGCGTCCCGACACCCGGCTGCCGCTCACGCCCGTCTACGCCGACGCCTTCACCGCTCCCGGGCTCGGGCTCGTGATCGTCAGGCGGGACGCGGCGGGCGCGGTCACGGCGCTGAGCGTGGTCCAGGATCGCGTCTGGGATCTGCGCTTCGCGCGCCAGCCGGCCGGCGCGACCGCGTCACGCTGATCGACGGCGCCACAGGACGGCGGCGGCCGCGAGCCCCGCGGCGAGTCCGGCCGCCACCAGGAGCCCTCCGGCGGCGTCCCGCCAGCGGAGGGCCGCCGGGGCCGGGCCCGCGGGTCCGGTCAGGACGAACGCCGCCCAATAGTGTGGGTGGGCCAGCGCGGGCTGTCCGGCCATCCATCGCTTCGCGTCCGCCAGCGCCCGGTCGATCGGCTGGCCGTCGTGCACGCCGCGGTAGAACGCGCGCATCAACGCCGCGGTGGGCCGGTCGGGCACCCGCCACAGCGTCGTGATCGCGCGCCGCGCCCCGGCGGCCAGCAGCGCGCGCGAGAAGCCCTGAACGCCCTCGCCCCGGACCTCGGGCCCCCGCTCGGTCTCGCACGCGCTCAGGACGGCCAGATCGACCCCGTCGAGCGGCAGCCCGTACACCTCGCGCAGGAACAGCGAGTCGGCCGGGCCCTCCGGCGTCGCCGGCGAGAAGACGAGGCGCGATCGTTCCCCGACCGCCAGGTCCGCCACGGCGTGCGTGGCCAGGTGCAGCACCCGCGGCCGCTCCTCGAGTGCCGCCGCCAGGGCCTCCTTGCGGTTGGCCTCGCCCAGGAACACACGGTGCGCCCCGCCGAGCGCGGCGTCGAGCGCGCGGACCTCCTCCGCGCCGCCCGCCAGCCGCGGCCCGTCCGCCCCGGCCCACGTATCGGTGCCGGGCACCGGGTCGCCGAACGCCGCCAGGTAGGGCGTCCACGGCGCCACCCGGCCGGCGGGCGCGGGTGCGGGCGCGAGCACGACACCGGCCGTCGGCACGGTGCTGACGGCGACCCGCTCGACGAGGGGACGGCCGTCCACGAGGAGGGCATCGAACGGGACGACGCCGAGCGCGCCGTCGGGCACCACGACGACGCGCTCCGCGCCCGCCAGCGCGCCGTCGGGCAGCAGGGCACGGCCCAGCGCGGCGGCGGGCGCCGTCCACCGGTCGTTCCCCGGCTGCCGCACCGCCGCGTCCAGCGCGCGGATGTCGTCCGCGGCGACCTCGAGGGCCGTCACGGCCGCGCCGGTCGAGGTCACGCGGACGAGGGCGCTGCCGAGGGGGCTCATCCAGTACGCGAGCATGACGGTGCCGGCGGGGAGGCGTGCCTGCACCGCCGCCAGCGTCACGGCCGGCAGCGCCAGCCGCTCGCGCCACGCGCGCGCCCGGCTCCGCTCCACGAGCGCGAAGGTCGCGGCCGCGCCGTCGGTCGCCAGGCCCGCGGCGATGCGCGCGTCGAACACCTCCCGCTTGTCCTGGAAGAACTCGGCGCGCGTGGAGGGGACGGCCAGCCGCTCGCGGATGCCGTCGACGACGTCCATCGCGGCGTCGAAGGCGGTGATGGCGTCGGCCCGGCGTCCCTCCGCCAGGAGGACGCGCCCACGGCCGTAGCCGGCCTTCCAGACTTCCTCGCGCGCGTCGAGCGCCGCCGCCAGCGTGGCCGCGCCGGCGAAGTCTTCGGCCGCGTCGGCGAGCCGCCCGGCGCGCCGATGGGACTCGCCCCGGTAGAGCCGCGCGAGGAGCGCCTCGCGGCGGTTGCCGGCCGCGGTGGCCACGGCGAGCGCCTCCCCGAACGCGGCCGCGGCCTCGTCGAGCCGGCCGAGGTCGAGCGCGAGGGCGATGCCGCGATTGGTGAGCACGGCCGCCTCGCTCCCGGCGTCGCGTCCGGCGGCGAAGCGCGCGCGCGCGTCGGCATACGCGTCGAGCGCCTTGTAGGGATCGCCCAGGCGGCGGAAGAGCGCGCCCTCGTTCACCAGCACCTGGCCGAACTGGGCGGGCCCCAGCGCCACGTCCGGACCCAGCATGGCGCGGTAGATTGCCAGCGCGTCCGTGTAGCGGCCCAGGCGCTGCAGCAGCGCGGCCTGGTTCGCGCGGACGACCGCCGTGCGCCCGGCGGCCCACGGCTCGCCCGCATGGTCGCGGGCGAGGGCGCCGGCCCGGTCGAAGGCGCGCGCGGCCTCGTCGTAGCGTCCCGTCAGGAAGTGCACGGTGCCGAGGTTGCCGACCTGCTCGGCGTGGCGGGCCCACGCCCCCGCCGCGGCCGAGCGCGCGATCGCGGCGTCGAAGCGCGCCGCCGCGGCCTGGTAGCGCCCGGCGTCGGTGGCGGCCATGCCGGCCAGATTGAGGGCCTCGGACGCGTTGGACGGGTCGTGGCGCGCGTCGAGCAGACCGGCCGCCTCGACCGCCGTCGCCTCGGCCGCATCGGGGCGTCCGAGGCGCCGCTCGAGGCCGGCCAGCCGGTACAGCACGCGCGCGCGATCGGCCGCCGCGTCGTCGAGGAGACGCCGGTACGCGTCGGCCGCGCCCTGCAGATCGCCCGTCGCGGACAGGGCCTCCGCCGCCGCGGTGGCGGCCGCGGTCGCATCGGCGGCCGGGCCCTGCATGACGAGGGCCGCGAGCACGACCGCGCCGAGCGCCGACGACATCGGTGCAGCTTAGCAGCCGCGTCCGGACCGCGCCGGGCGCGACGTCCGGGCGCGGCCCGGGAGGCCGGGATGGGGAAGGCGTGCGAAAGCTGTTCCCGCCGGGCGCGCGCGGTCGTCCTAGTCCACGACGCACATGAGCGGGCCGCTATACTCGACCGGATGGGGCACGAGGCCAGCACCGACGAGGAGATCCTCGCCGCGATTGCCCGTGCGGCACCCGAGGGCCGGCGGATGCTGGCCGACGAGCTCTTCGGACGTCACTACGAGCGGGTCGCCCGGTGGTGCTTCCGGCTCACCGGCGACCGTGAGCGGGCGGCCGACGTGGCCCAGAACGTCTTCATCAAGGCCTACCGCCACCTGGACGATTTCCGCGGCACGGCCCGCTTCACGACCTGGCTCTACACCATCGCGCGCCACGAGTGCTTCGCGGAACTGCGCCGGCACGGGCGGCAGGCCGCCGATGCGGACGACGAGGTGCTGGCCGACGTGCCGGCGCCGGACCCCGATCCCGAGGCCCGCGCCGCGTCGGCGAGCGCGGGCCACTTCGCCCACCGGGTCCTGCTCGAGACCCTCGACGAGACCGAGCGGGCCGTCTTCGTGCTGCACTACGGCGACGATCTCCCGCTCGACGCCGTCACGCGCGCGCTGGGCCTGTCCAACGCCAGCGGCGCCAAGGCCTACATCGTGAGCGCCAAGCGCAAGCTCGCGCGGGCGGTCACCCGGATCACCGCACGCGGAGGACGACTGTGACCACTCCCACCTCCCCCGGGGGCGAGCCGGTCGAGCGGCGCTGGCGGCAGGCGCTGGCGCCCGGGCCCGACTGCCTGTCCATCGAGCGTCTCGCCGGAGCGTGGACCGACGCCGAGGCCGCACACGTCGATGGCTGCGTCCGCTGCCAGACCGAGCGCGACCTGCTCGCGGCCTTCGAGCGCGACGAGGCGCTCGACGGCGAGGGCCTGTCGGTGGCGTGGGTCGCCGCGCAGGCCAAGCGCCGGGTCGCCGAGGCGATCGACGGCGCCGCCGCGCCGGCCGTGCCCACCGTCCCGCCCCGGCGTCTGCCGGCGTGGGCGCTCATGGCCGCGTCGCTCGCGCTGGTGGCGGGAGGCGCGGCGCTGCTGTACGAGCCCGGACGCGACGCCGTCGGTCCGGCCGGTCCCGGCGAGGTCTACCGCGGCGGGGTGGTCGAGATCACGAGCGCGATGGGCGACGTGGCCGCCGCGCCGGCACGAATCGAGTGGACGGGCGTGCCCGCCGCGGCGGAGTATGAAGTGCGCCTCAACGAAGTCGACGGCACCGAGCTGTGGCGTCTCACCACGCCCACCCCGGCAGTCGAGGTGCCGTCCTTGACGCAGGCCGCGTTCCTGCCCGGCAAGACCCTTGTCTGGCACGTGGACGCGAAGGACGCGACCGGCCGAATCGTCGCCTCCTCCGGTGAGGCCCGCATGCGCGTGCGGGTCGCGGGTCCGCCGGCGTCGGAAGGATAAGCACGATCATGCAGAACTGGTGGAACGTGGGGCGCGTCGCTTGCCGTGCGCTCGCGGGGGCGTCGTTCGTGGTGTGGACCGCGGCCGTGGCGTCCGCGCAGCCCGTCGAACTCCGGATTCCCGACGAGACGGTGTCGCCGGGCGGCGTCCTGCAGGCCAAGCTCGAAGTGACCGAGCCCAGGCCGATCCAGACCGGCGGCGGCGGGATGTCGTTCGACGGCTACGCCGACTTCCTCGGCCTGGCGGTGCAGAGCGCCTCGGGCGATGCGGCCGCCGTGGGCGTGATGCGCGGGTCCACGCTCCGGGTCCGCATCGTGTCGCCCACGAGCGGGCTGGGCAGCCTGCCCGACTATCCGATCCTGGCGACCACGCTGCGGGTCCCCCAGGCCCCACCGGCGTCGGCCGTCCTCGACATGAGCAACGCCACGCTGACCGGTCCCGGGGGCGTGGTGCTGGCCACGCTCGTCAAGCCCGGCGTCGTCACCGTGGCTCCCGGGGCGTTCATCGACAACGTATCGCCCGGGAGCGCGACCGTGCCCGCCGGCGGGACCATCCACATCACCGGCAGCGGCTTCGACGCGGCGAACACGAAGGTGAAGTTCAAGAACGCGAGCGTGACGATCGACAGCATCAACGCCACGACCATCGTCGTCCGGCCCGACCGCGCCGTGCAGATGCACGGCGAGGAAATCCAGGTGGAGATCCCCGCCACCGGCCAGAAGCTGACCTACTACTCCTACCAGCGCACCGTGCCGTACTACCAGAGCCGCCACCCCCTCATCGGCGCGGTGGAGCCGGCCTTTCCGCGGCAGCCGTGGACGTCCGCCCGCGTGAGCTTCGCGGCGCCGACGCCGAACGACGCCTACGGCGTGGCGCTGCAGAACGAGAACGACACGCCGAGCCAGGTCTCGATCAGCCTCGTGACGCCGGCCGCGGCGCTCGGCCCGCTGCCGTTCCTGCTGCCGTCCAACGCGCGCGTCGTCGTCAGCGTGTCCGAGATCTTCGGGGCCGCGTGCGGGGGCGGGTGCGCCGTGCGCGTCACCGCCAGCGTGCCCATCCACGTGCTCGGACTCGCGGGCGACCTCGCCGCCGACGTGGTGCAGCCGGTGCTGCCGGGGCCCGACGTCGTCACGGTGCTGGACCTCGCGCCCGCGCTCAACGCGGCGACGTTCCGGACCGGTCAGCTCTTCCACCTGACGGGCCAGCTCACGCCGGGCGTGGCGCCGGTGGCCGTGGACGCCTACGTCGTGCTGCAGGCGCCGACCGGCGAACTCTGGTCGCTGACGCCGTCGGGGCTCGTGCGCGGCATCGCGCCGCGGCTCCCGGGCCTGGTCGTCGCGACGTCGACGGTGCTCGACCTGGTCCAGACGCCGCTGCCGCCGGGCGTCGCGCCCGGCCGCTACCAGTGGCTGACGGCGCTGACGGCGCCGGGCACTCTGTCGCTGCTGGCCCCGATCCGCGCCGTCGCGTTCGACGTCCTGCCCTGAGCCGTCTTCAGCGCCGGGCCTGGGTCTGAGCCTCGGCGGCGAAGATCCGCCAGTGCTGCTCCTCGTCGCCGATCGCCTGCATCCCGCGATCGCTGAACGCCTGCCCCGAGCCGGCCACGAGGTCCTTCACGGTGCGCGAGACCAGCACCTCTCCTGGGGTGGCGCGCAGGGCGAGCGCGCGGGCGACGTGGACGGCCGGGCCGCGCAGCCCGTCGTCCACGAGATCGCACTCGCCCGTGTGGAGCCCGGCGCGCAGCACGCGCCCGTGGCGCGGGGCCGTGGCGGCCAGCGCCGTCGCGCAGCGGATGGCGCGGGCGGGGCCGTCGAACGCCGCGGCGTAGGCGTCGCCCGACGTGTCGATCGCGCGCCCCCGGAACCACTCGATTTCGCGGCGGACGTGCGCGTCGAACGCCGGATCGAGGTGCGCGCCGGGCTCGGGCTCGACCCGAGCGCACAGCACCGTGGCCAGCACGCGGCCGCCGTCCACGTCGTGGTAGGTGCGGTTGAGGAAGGCCTGCACGGCGTCGAGCATCGCGTCCTGATCGCCCACGAACGGCAGGTGGTCCTGTCCGGGCAGCTCGACGAACGTCGCCCCCGGAATGCGGGCGGCGACGTATCGGCCCTCCTCGACCTTGAGCGTGCGATCGTCGGTGCGGTGCAGCACCAGAGTGGGCACGCGCACCGCGGGCAGCACGTGGCGGATGTCGATCTCGGCGTTCATCCGGGTGAGCGTCAGGGCCGCGCCGGGGCTGGCGCCCATACGCAGGTAGGTGGCCCACCAGTCGCGGAACCCGGGGTCGTGGGCCATCGAGGGCGCCCGCGCCTCCAGGCCCACCGGGCCGCCCCAGTGGCGCCGGATGTCGTCGAGGAACGCCTCGCGCTCGCCGCGCGTCGGCGCCCAGGGATAGTCCGGCGCCCACAGCCGCTTGGCGTAGGTGCCGATCATCACGAGCGCCAGCGTGCGATCCGGGTAGGTCGTGGCGAACAGGCTGCAGAGCGGGCCGCCCTCGGACACGCCCAGGAGCGCGGCGCGGCGGGAGCCCACGGCTTCGAGCACGGCCCGCACGTCGTCCATGCGTTGCTCGAGCGTGGGCAGCTCGGAGACCCGGTCCGAGAGGCCCGTGCCGCGCTTGTCGAAGAGGATCAGCCGGGAGAACGAGGCCAGGCGGGTCAGGAAGCGGGCAAACGACGGCTCCCGCCAGAAATAGTCCAGGTGCGAGACCCAGCCCATGACGAACACGAGATCGATCGGGCCGACGCCCAGGACCTGGTAGGCGATGCTGACGTCGCCGCTCCGGGCGTACCGTGTCTCTGGCGCCGCGGCGCCCGTCGGCAGCGACTCGGCCGGGGCGCCGCCCGGCGCCGGCAGTGTCCCGGTGGCCTCGGTCACGGGCGTCACGAAGCGATAGCCGCGCCGGTGCGCCGTCTGAATGAAGCGCGGCGACTGAGGGTCGTCGTCGAGCACGCGGCGGATGTCGCGGACGCACACCTTCAGCGCCGCGTCGCCCACGAACACGCCGGGCCAGATGACGTCGAGGAACTCCTCCTTCGTGACGAGCCGGCCCGCGTGTCGCACGAGCAGTTCCAGGACGCTGAAGGCCTTCGGCGTGAGCGGCAGCGGCCGGCCGTCGCGCTCGAGCGTGGCGTTCCCGACGTCCAGACGGTAGTCCGCGAACTGATAGATCAGAGGGGCCTGAGCCGACATGGCGTGGCGTCGAACGGCGTCGGTCGACGCCACTGTACCGCAAGCGCGCTCGCGCGCTCTACGTGCCAGGCGGATCGGGCCGGCCGTTCGCGCGGAGGAGCAGCGCCACCAGCTCGTCCGCCGTGTCGAAGTGCGCCGACTCTCCGCTGGCCAGGTGGATGACCCGCCCGCTGAGCGGCGCCTCGCCCGTGTGGCGGAGTTGGATCGTGAAGACGCGGGCCCGATCCGCGGGATCGATGGCCCCGGCCTGATGGTCCGGGGGAGAGGGCTTCGCCACGCAAGGCCTCGCGATCGCGGCGCCGCGTCAGGCGCAACGGGGGAGCCGCCCCGCCGTCGACGTCGCGTCCACGGCGGGGGGCTCGGCGAGGTGGGGATGGCCCAGCGGCGCCAGCACCCGGTCGAGCCGCAGCAGCTCGACCACGCGCCACACGCGGGGCGTGGCCGCGGCAACGCTGAGCTGTGCCCCGCGCCGTGCCAGTTGGCTGCGGATCAGGAGGAGCCGGCCGACGCCACCGGCGTCGATGGCGGAGACGGCCGAGAGATCGAGCACGACGGCGTTGGCGCGGCCCGGCGCGGCGACGGCGGCCCACTCCGGGGCTCCGGCGCCGGCGCCGACGACGAGGCTGCCGCAGGCCGCGACGACGCGCGTGCGTCGCCCGACGAAAATCTCGAGGGCGAAGGACGATGCGGACACGGAATCCACCTCTCGCGAGTCAGCGCTCGCTGGCCGACGACAGCCGGTCGAGGAAGCCGGCGATGTCGGCGGCAATGACGGCCGGGCTCTCCCAGTGGAGCGCGTGGCCGAGTTCCGGATGGTGCGACGCCGCGGCGCCGCGAAGGCCGGCCAGGAGCGCGTCACGCTCCTGCCGGCGGCTGAAGAGGTCCCGGCCGCCGCTCACGACGAGCGCCGGCACGGCGATCCTGGCGATCTCGGCCGAGAAGTCGGTGCTCAAGAACTCGCGGAACGTCGCCTGCCACACCCGCGCCGGGACCTTGAGGCTCTCGGCCACGAACGTGTCCATCTGCGCCGCGGGGATCGGCGTCGCCACCGTGCTCTCCTGGAAGGCGCGCGCGAGGGCGGGCGGCACCGGATCGGTCAGGCCGGCCACGTCGGAGTCCCAGAGCGCCTGCACGCCCGCGTGGCCCGTGATCGAGGGGAAGCCGGCGAGCAGCACCAGGCCGCGGACGCGGCCGGGGAAGTCGATGGCCGCGCGCAGCGCCACCAGACTGCCCATCGAGTGGCCCACCAGCACCGCCGACGGCAGACCGAGCGCGTCCATGAAAGCCACCACGTCGCCGGCCATGTCGGTGTAGCGATAGGTGTCCGGCCGGCTCGCGTCGCCGTGCCCGCGCTGCGTGAGCGCCAAGGCACGCAGGGTCGCCGGCAGATGCGGCAGGAGCGGCTCGAACGACCGCCACGAGTCCGTCACCCCGTGCAGGAAGATCACGGGCGTACCCGAGGCGTCGCCCCGCTCGACATAGGGCAGCGTGAGCCCGCTGGCGAGCGTCGCGGTCTTGACGGCCATCGCCGGCCGGCGTGCCGCGACCGATGCGGGGGCTGCCGGCGGCCGGCCGTAGCGGGAGCCGGGCAGGGTGACGTCGGCGCGCGCGAGGGCCGCCGCTCGCCGGCCGTCCACGACGGCGGCCAACTGGTCCTTCCGCTGGGCCCGCAACGCCTGCACCAGGCCGGTCAGCGCCCAGCCGTTCTCGCGGTTCCGCCGCAGGTCCTCCCAGTAGGTCGCCTCGGCCTCGGCCGGACGCCCGGCCTCGAGCAGGATCGCACCGAGCGCGTGGCGTACGGGGAAGGCCCATTCGCCGGGTTCGGTGTACACGAGGGCGTCCTCCAGCCGGACCGCGTGATCCAGCCGCGCCACCGCCAGGTCGAAGCGGCCCCGGGCCGCCGCGATCTCCCCGGCCAGCACGTCGGGCGCGATGGCCAGGATCGCGCGCCCGCTGTTGGGCGAGAAGAGCGGGGCGTCGAGGGCCGGATCCTCCAGGAGCGGCGTCAGCGCGGCCAGGGCGCGCTCGGCCTCGTCGATGCGGCCGGTCGCGACGAGCGCCATGCCGCGCGCGAAGTGCCAGGCGCCGGTCAGGAACACGTTCGACGCCGGGGGCGCCGGCTCGGCCAGGATCGCCTCCCAGCGCCCGAAGCGGACGTTGGCCCAGTACGGCACCACGCGGAACCCGGCCAGCATCGGCATCTCCGCCAGGGCCGCGTCCGGAATCTTCGCGGCCACCGCGCGCGCTGCGTCGAGGGCCACGCGGGACTGCACGTCGAAGCTGGCGGCGAACCACAGGAAGTGGATGTTGTGAGGGTAGTAGGCCATCGGGTACAAGCCCTGCGCCCGGCACTGCGTGATGTAGTCCTCGTCGGCGGCGATGGCGAGCTGATTGCTCTTCATCGCGTCGGCGTAGCGGCCCACACGCTGATAGATGTGCGAGGCCATGTGCACCATGTGCCCGGCCGCCGGCATGAGCGGCATCAGCCGGTCGGCGGCCGCCTCGGCCCGCTCCGGCGTCGCCGTCGGTTCGAGCAGGTGGATGAGCATGTGGAGCGCGCCCGGGTGCGACGGATTCCGTTGGAGGACGCGTTCGGTCAGGGCCACGATCTCCGCCGTGCCCTCGTGCGGACGTCCATCCGGCATCCAGTAGCCCCACGGTCGCAGATCCATCATCGACTCCACATAGAACATCGCGATGTCGAGGTCGTCAGGGAACCGCTCGTGCACCGTCCGCATCGCCGCCGCGTACGCGGCGTCGTTGGCCTGCCGGTCCTGGGCCGACCCGGAGTATCGTGCCGCCAGCGCCTCGATGAGCGCGCGCTCCTTCGGGGATGCCTGCGCCATGCGCGCCTTCGCCTCTTGCACGAGCTCGTGGGCGCGAGGCTCCTCATTGGGCTCCATCACGGCATTGATGTTCGGGCCGAGGACCAGCGCCTGGCCCCAGTAGGCGATGGCCAGGGACGGATCCAGCCGTGCGGCCTCGCGAAATGCCCGCCGCGACTCGGCGTGGTTGAACGCGTAGGCGAGGTTGATCCCCTGGTTCACGAACCGCTGCGCCTCCCCGTTCGTCGTGCTCACCGGAAAGGTGTGCGAACCGAGATTCTGCAGACGGGGCGCCAGGCGGCCGTCCGGCCCGGGCTCTTCGGCCCTCGCCGGCTGGTCGTAGTGCTTGTGGCCGGCCGGGGGCGTCGCACCAGGTGCACCGGCGGGCTGGGCCGCGACGGGGACGGCGGCCGCGCCGGCGGCCAGCGAGACGAGCAATAGACGTGACAGACCCTTCATCGGCGTACGACTCCCTTCGAGAAGACACATGACGCGGACGCGGCCCTCCGCCGCGGACGTCGAGGCCCGCGGGCACGGACGGGGGCGGAGGCCCCCGCGGGCCTCGGCACGCCGCCGGGGGCCGGTGTCGCGGCCGGGAAGTGGGGGAGACCCGCCGCGACGTCGACTCCGCAACGATAGCGGTCGGGTGCGGGGCAGTCCTGAGCGAGCGGTAACGGTTCGGTGGGTTTTCGGTAAGGGCCGGTGGCGCCGTCCCACGAGCCATCCCAGCCGGGTGTCCGGCTGCTGAGGAACTGTGTATCCTACGCAGGGATTCCTATGACTCGTGTCGTGACGTTGCTGCTTCTCGGCCTGACGGCCGCCGCCTGCCGGTCGGCCGGCCCCGCCGGCGCCCCGATCGTCCAGCCGGGCGCGCCCGGACAGCCCAACCGCGTGATCACCGAACAGGCGGCCACGGACCTCTCCAAGGTGCAGGCCACCCCGGCGGACGTCAAGTTCATGCAGGGCATGATCGGGCACCACGCGCAGGCGCTCGAGATGACGGCGCTCATCCCGGATCGCACCGCGCGGCCGGAGATGAAGCTGCTCGGCCAGCGCATCTCCATCTCGCAGGCCGACGAGATCGAGATGATGAAGACGTGGCTGCGCCGGCGGGGGCAGGAGATTCCGTCCGAGCACGCCCATCACATGCCGGGCGGCATGATGCCGGGCATGCTGACGGACGAGCAGATGGCCGCACTGGCCGCCGCCACGGGCGAGAAGTTCGACGAGCTCTTCCTCACCGGCATGATCCAGCACCACGAGGGCGCGCTCACCATGGTGGACGAGCTCTTCAAGACCCCCGGCGCCGGCCAGGAGGGCGACATCAACGCCTTCGCCGCCGACGTGGATTCCGATCAGCGCATGGAGATCAACCGCATGCGCGCCCTGCTCGGCCGGCCGTCCGGTCCGGGCGCTCTCCGATGAATCGAGGACCGTCCATGAGTGTCGCCGTCACGTCGTCCCGCGCGCCCCGCCGCGCGGTATGGGCGTTCGCCGCCGTTGCCGCCTGCTCCGCCGGGGCGGCCCTGATCCAGGCCCAGGACCAGCCGGCCGGACCGCGGCCGAGCACCACCGATCCTCGCGTGGGGCTGAAGCCCGGCTTCAAGGACGCGGGACAGGCCGCGAAGAACATGACGCTCGTGGCGAGCCTCGGGAAGCCGACGGGCTTCTTCGATCCGGACGCGCCCGCCGGCGACGCCATGCCGGCCGAGCGCCCGCAGGGCGCCCCGCCCCCGGCGCCGGCCCCCGCGGCCGCCGCCCCCGCGGGCGGCACGGCCGCCGCGGCGCCGGCGCGCCGGGCCGGCAGCGGCCTGGACTTCGCCAACTCGGATCTGGCGTTCAAGGGCGTCAACGTCGTGATGGGGAACTTCCACGGGTTCAACACCTACAACGTGGAAGACGCCCGCAAGCCCAAGCTCGTGGCCTCCATCGCCTGCCCGGGCGGCCAGGGCGACGTGTCGATCTACGGGAACCTCCTGTTCATGTCGGTGGAGCAGACGCGCGGCCGCGTGGACTGCGGCACGCAGGGCGTGTCGGCCACGGTCAGCACCGAGCGCTTCCGCGGCGTGCGCATTTTCGACATCTCGGATCTGAAGAACCCGAAGCAGGTGGCCGCGGTGCAGACGTGCCGCGGGTCGCACACCCACACGCTGGTGCCCGCGAAGAACGACCCGGCCAACATCTACGTCTACGGCTCGGGCACGGGCCAGGTCCGCTCCGGCGAAGAGCTCGCCGGCTGCTCGGGCCTCGATCCGAACGAGGATCCGAACACCGCGCTCTTCAGCATCGACGTCATCAAGGTGCCGCTGAAGAACCCCGAGAAGGCCGCCGTCGTGGCGCGGCCCCGCATCTTCGCCGACGAGACGACCGGCGCCATCGCCGGCCTGTGGGCGGGCGGCGACCACGGCCCCGGCACGCAGCGGACCAGCACCACCAACCAGTGCCACGACATCACGGTGATGCCGGAAGTGGGGCTGGCCGCCGGCGCCTGTTCGGGCAACGGCATCCTGATGGACATCTCGAACCCCGAGAAGCCCACGCGCCTGGACTTCGTGGCGGACAACAACTTCGCCTACTGGCACTCGGCCACGTTCAACAACACCGGCACGAAGGTCCTCTTCACCGACGAGTGGGGCGGCGGCACGCGCCCGCGCTGCCGCGCGACGGACTCGCTCACGTGGGGCGCCGACGCGATCTTCGACATCGTCGACCGGAAGCTGGTCTTCAAGGGCTACTACAAGCTGCCGGCCGCGCAGAGCGACCAGGAGAACTGCGTGGCGCACAACGGGTCGCTCGTGCCGGTGCCCGGCCGCGACATCATGGTGCAGGGCTGGTACCAGGGCGGCATCTCGGTGTTCGACTTCACCGACTCGGCGCACCCCGTGGAGATCGCCTACTTCGACCGCGGTCCGCTCGACGCGAAGAACCTGATCATCGGCGGCTACTGGTCCGCTTACTGGTACAACGGCAGCATCTACGGCGCCGAGATCGCGCGCGGCATCGACGTCTTCAAGCTCACGCCGAGCGAGTACCTGACGGAGAACGAACTGGCGGCGGCGAACCTCGTGCGGTTCGAGGAGTTCAACTCCCAGAACCAGCCGAAGGTGTCCTGGCCGCCGAGCTTCGTCGTGGCCAAGGCGTACCTGGACCAGCTCGATCGGAACAAGACGATCGACCCGGCCCGGTCGAAGACCATCCGCGCCGCGCTCGATCGGGGCGATACCCGGGCCGGCCGGAACCAGGCCTCGCTCGACGAGCTGACCCGCATTGCCGAGGAGCTCCAGCGCGACGCCGCCGCGCCGGGCGCGAAGGACGCGGCCCGCTACAAGGCGATGGCCGAGACGATCGCGGCGCGGACGGCGCGCCTTCGCTGAACTGTCTGAAGACCTGTAGGGACTAGGGACGAGGGACTCGGGACCAGGGGAGCCAGCGATGACTTGGATGCGGATCGTGCTCGTCGGCGGGGCGTTGGCGGTCGGGGGCGCGGTGGTCGCGGCGCAGCAGGCGCCGCCCGATCCGAACGATCCGCGCATCGGGCTGAAGGCCGGGCTCCACGACGCGGGCTTCGCGGCGCGCAACATGGAGCTGGTGGCCAATCTGCCCAAGCCCAAGGGCTTCTTCGATCCCGAGGCGCCGGCCGGCTCGCCGTCCACGCCGGAGCCGCCGCCCGGCACGCCGCCCACGCCGCCGACCCCGCCCGCGCCCGGCACGCCGCCGCCCCGGGGCTCCGGCTTCACGAACTCCGACCTCGCCTTCAAGGGCATCAACGTCATCGTCGGGAACTACAACGGGTTCAACAGCTACGACATCGAGAACGCGCGGCGGCCCAAGCTCGTCGCGTCGATCGTGTGCCCGGGCGGCCAGGGCGACGTCTCGATCTGGGGCAACCTGCTCTTCATGTCGGTGGAGCAGACCCGGGGCCGCATCGACTGCGGGACCCAGGGCGTCGAGGCCACGGTGAGCGCCGAGCGGTTCCGCGGCATCCGCATCTTCGACATCACGAACCTCAAGAACCCGAAGCAGGTCGCGGCCATCCAGACCTGCCGGGGGTCGCACACGCACACCCTCGTGCCCGACCGGAAGGACCCGACCACGCTCTACGTGTACGGCTCCGGGACCGGCAACGTGCGGTCCGGCGAGGAGCTGGCCGGCTGCTCGGGCCTGAAGCCCGAGGAGGATCCGAACACGGCGCTCTTCAGCATCGACGTCATCAAGGTGCCGCTGAAGAACCCGGAGAAGGCCGCCATCGTGGCCCGGCCCCGGATCTTCGCGGACGAGAAGACGGGCGCGCTCGCCGGGCTCTGGAGCGGCGGCGACCACGGCCCGGGCACGCAGCGCACGAGCCAGACCAACCAGTGCCACGACATCACCGTGTACTCGGAGATCGGCCTGGCCGCCGGGGCCTGCTCGGGCAACGGCATCCTGATGGACATCTCCGACCCCGTGAACCCGAAGCGCCTCGACTTCGTGAGCGACACGGGCTTCGCCTACTGGCACTCGGCGACCTTCAACAACGACGGCACCAAGGTGGTCTTCACCGATGAGTGGGGCGGCGGCGGCCGGCCGCGCTGCCGCGCGACCGATCCGCTGACCTGGGGCGCCGACGCGATCTACGACATCGTGGACGGCAAGCTCGTGCACCGGGGCTACTACAAGATGCCGGCGCCGCAGAGCGACCAGGAGAACTGTGTGGCCCACAACGGGTCGCTCATCCCGGTGCCGGGGCGCGACATCATGGTCCAGTCCTGGTATCAGGGCGGCGTCTCGGTGTTCGACTTCACCGACTCGACCAAGCCGGCCGAGATCGCGTTCTTCGACCGCGGGCCCATCGACGCCAAGGACATGTACTCGGGCGGCTACTGGTCGTCCTACTGGTACAACGGCAACATCTACGGGGCCGAGATCGCCCGCGGCATCGACGTGTTCCAGCTGCTGCCCAGCGAGTACCTGACGCAGAACGAGATCGACGCCGCCAAGCTCGTACGCCTGCCGGACTTCAACTCCCAGAACCAGCCGAAGATCGTCTGGCCGCCGAGCTTCGTCGTGGCCAAGGCCTACCTGGACCAGCTGGATCGGCAGAAGTCGATCGACCCGGCGCGGTCCAAGGCGCTCCGGGCCGCGCTCGATCAGGGCGACTCCCGGCAGAAGGCCACGCTCGACGAGCTCGACCGCATGGCGGGCGAACTCGAGAAGGACGCGGCCGGCTCGGCCGATCCGAAGCGCTACAAGGCGCTGGCCGAGGCGATCACGGCCAGAACGGCGCGGCTGCGCTGATCGCCGCCGCCTTTCCGTCCTGACGCGCGGTCCCGGGCCGTGCGGTCGGACCTGTCCTGAGCCGGGCCGGCGGTCAGGCGTCGTCGCGCACGACGGCGGCGGCGTCGGGCCAGGCGCCGTCGAGGAATTGGTCCAGCGCTGGCAGCACCAGGTCCGGCGCCTCGAGCCAGGGCGCGTGCGCCGCGCCAGGCACCGTCAGGAGCCGCGCGTCCGGCAGGCGCGCCGCCCACGCGCGGCCCGCGGCGTACGGGGTCGACCGGTCGTGGTCGCCGTGGACGACGAGGACCGGGCAGCCGGCCCGGGCGAGGTCCCCGGCCGTCGGTGCCAGGCGGACGAGCGACGGCTCGACGTGGGCGGTCCAGTAGGCCGGGAACGCCCGCTCGTTGGCCGAGTCGCATCGGCCCCAGGCTGCCACCCTGGGCGCATGCACCGGGTCGACGACGTAGAGCGGCGCCAGGACCTCCCAGAAGGCCCGGCACCGCGCCTCGGGGTCGGCCGGGGCCGTTGCCTGCAAGGCGCCCAGGCGCTGGAACACCGCGCCGGCCGCGGCGTCCGGCCGCGGCGGAGTCCCGTGTCCCACTCCGTACCCCGAGGGACCGAGGAGGACGAGGCGCGTGACGCGCGCCGGATGGGTGATCGCATAGTGGAGCGCCACCTCGGCCACGTAGGAGTGGGCGACGAGGGCCATGGCGTCGACCTCGAGGTGCTCGCGCACGTGCTCCAGGTCGTCGACGTCGGCCAGCACCCCCCGGTCGAGACGGGCGGGATCGGTCACCGTTGCCGAGGCGCCGCGGTTGCGCAGGTCGTAGGCGACCGCCGGCCGGCTGGTCCACAGCGGCGCCAGGTCCTCGACGTAGTACGCGCCGTTGGGCAGCACCACGCGGACGGGTCCGGCACCGGTGCGCCGCGCGGACAGACGAAGGCCGTCGGCCGTGGCCAGCGCGTGAATCTCCGGCATGTCAGCACCTCGAGGTGAACGCGGACCGCGGCGGGGCGGCGCGCGCGCGAGCGTCGGCGAGAACAGCAAGAGCCGCGTCGGGCGCGGCTCTGGCTCGCATCCTAGCGGCGCGCGCGGTGGCCGTCAATTGCCGCGCCGGACGGCGGTTTGCACACAGAATCTTGTTGGAGGCGGCAGGGAGACCGCCCTAAGATCCTCTGCACCGGTTCGGCCGCCTTCCGTCCGGCTTCTCCGATGACCTGCCCACGGTGCGGCCGCGCCGCCGACGAGTCCGCCGCCACCTGTCCGGCCTGCCACGCGCCGCTCGCATCCACCAGGTCCACGGACAACGAGCGGACCGACGCGGGACTCGCCGCGGTCTTCGACCCCGAGACGACGATCGGGACCGGACGCCGCGGCCGGCGCGCGCCGCCGCCCCAGACCGACGACGAAGAGACGCGTGCCGGCGGCAGCGCCGCCCCGCAGCCGCGCGTGCCCACGGCCACGCAGGCCTCCGGCGTCCTGGTCGGACAGAACCTCGGCTCGCGCTACCGGATCCTGGCCTTGCTCGGCGCCGGCGGGATGGGCGCGGTCTACAAGGCGTGGGACGAGGAACTGGGCGTCGCCGTGGCGCTCAAGACCGTCCGCCCGGAACTGGCGGCCGATCCCGAGTCGGCGCGGATGCTCGAACGGCGCTTCAAGCAGGAGCTGCTCCTGGCGCGCCAGGTCACCCACAAGAACATCGTCCGGGTGCACGACATCGGCGAAGTGGACGGCGTGAAGTACATCACGATGTCCTTCGTCGAGGGCGAGGACCTTGCCTCGATCCTCAAGCGCGAGGGCCGGCTGCCGGTGCCGCGCGTGATGCGCCTGGCGCGCAGCGTCCTCTCCGGCCTGGCCGCCGCGCACGAGGCCGGCGTGGTCCACCGCGACCTGAAGCCCGCCAACATCATGGTGGACGCCGACGGCGACGGGCTCGTGATGGACTTCGGCGTCGCGCGCTCGATCCTGGGCCCGCAGGGGGCCACCGCGTCCGGGGGCGGCATGGCGGACCTCTCCTCCGCGACGGCCCAGACCATGGCCCAGACGATGGCGGGCTCGATCGTCGGCACGGTGGAGTACATGGCGCCCGAGCAGGCCCGCGGGGAGACGGTGGACCAGCGCGCCGACCTCTACGCGTTCGGCCTCATCCTGTACGACCTGCTCCTCGGCCGCACCCGCGCCCGGCACCTGGACAGCGCCTTCGCCGAACTCCAGCAGCGCATGCGCGAGGCGCCGGCGCCACTGCGCACCGTCAACGCGTCGATTCCGGCCGCCCTCGAACGCCTGGTGATGCGCTGCATCGCGCCCGACGCCGCGCGCCGGTTCCAGAGCTCGCGCGAGCTGGAGGGAGAGCTGGCGAAGCTCGACGACCAGGGCGTGCCGCTGCCCCTCGTGCGCCGGCTCACGTGGAAGATGAGCCTGGCGGCGGCCGCCGGGGTCGTCGCCCTCGTCGGGGCCACGGCCTGGCTTGCGCGCGGCCCCGCGCCGCCGGTCGAGCACGAGCCCGTGTCCATTCTCATTGCCGACATCGCCAACCAGACGGGCGACGGCGCCTTCGACGGCACGCTCGAGCCGATGCTGAAGCTGGCGCTCGAGGGCGCCGGGTTCATCAGCGCCTACGACCGCAACGGCATCCGCCGCAGTCTCGGCGTGACGCCGCCGGCGCACATGGACCTGACGGCGGGCCGCGAGATCGCGGTGAAGGAAGGCGTCGGCGTCGTCCTGGCGGGCACGCTCGCGCGGGCGGGGGGCGGCTACACCGTCACACTCGACGCCATCGAGAGCGTGACGGGGAAGGTGCTCGCCACGTCCACGGCCAGCGGGTCGGCCCGCGACGAGGTCGTCTCGGCGGCGACGGCCGCCGCCAACGACGTGCGCGCCGCGCTCGGCGACGACACGTCCGATTCGGCGCAGCGCTTCGCGACCGACACCCTGACGGCCACGTCGCTCGACGTCGTCCGCGAGTACGCCGACGCGATGGAGGCGCTCTCGAACAGCCAGTTCGACGACGCGCGCGCGGCCTTCGAGCGCGCGACCGCGCTCGACCCGAATTTCGGCCTCGCCTACGCGGGCATGGCCATCGCGTCGGCCAACATGGGGCAGTCCCAGGAGGCCGAGGCCTACGTGAAGGAGGCGATGCGGCACGTGGACCGCATGACCGAGCGCGAGCGCTTCCGCACCCGGGGCCTGTTCTACTACCTGACCAACGACTACGAGAACTGCGTCAAGGAGTACGGCGACCTGCTGGCCCGCTACGAGGCCGACGCCGCGGCGCGCAACAACCTCGCGCTGTGCTCCACCAAGCTCCGCAACATGACGCGCGCCCGCGACGAGATGCAGCGCGTCGTCGAGATCCTGCCCAAGCGCTCGCTCTACCGGGTGAACGCCGCCCTGTACTCGATCTACGCGAGCGACTTCGCGGCCGGCGAACAGGCGGCGATGAGGGCTCGCGAGCTGAACGACCCGTGGGCCGAGCAGGCGCTGGCCCTGGCGAAGCTCGGGCAGGGCGACCTCGACGCGGCGGCCGCGGCCTACCAGCGGCTGGCGTCGGTGGCCGGCGCCGGGCCGTCCTACACGGCCTCCGGGCTGGCCGACATCGACCTGTACCGGGGCCACTTCGCCGACGCGGCCCGGCGCTTCGCGGAGGGCGCCGCCGCCGACCGCGAGGCCGGCGACGGCGATCGGGCCGCAGCGAAGCTCGCGGCGCTGGCCGCCACCGAGCTGGCCCGGGGACAGCAGAGCGCGGCGAAGGCCGCGGCCGATCGGGCCCTGGCGGCGACCGGCAGCGTCCAGATCCGGTTCCTCGTGGGCCGCGTCTACGCCGAGGTCGGCGCCACGGCCGAGGCGGCCGCCATCGCCGCGGCGCTGCGCAACGAGCTCCAGGCCGAGCCGCACGCCTACGGCCTCATCCTGGACGGCATGATCGCGCGCGGCGCCGGCGAGACGCGCGATGCCGTTCAGCGGCTCACCGAGGCCACCGCGGCGCTCGACACGTGGATCGGCCGTTTCGAGCTCGGCCGCGCCTACCTCGAGGCCGGCGCGTTCGCGCAGGCCGACTCCGAGTTCGATCGCTGCCTGAAGCGCAGCGGCGAGGCGCTGTCGCTCTTCCTCGACGAGGAGCCGACGGCTGGCGTGCTGCCGCCGGTGTTCTACTACATCGGGCGGGCGCGCCAGGGCGTCGGCACGGCCGGCTTCGCCGACTCGTACCGCCGCTACCTGGCCATCCGGAGCGACGCCGCCGACGATCCCCTCGGCGCCGACATCCGGACCCGGCTGGCGGACACCGCGGCCGCCCCGCCGGCTACGGCTTCCCCGTGAGCGTGACCTGGAAGGTCGTGCTCGGCATGTACTGCGGATCCGACGGCGTCACCGTGATCTCGTAGGTGCCGGTCGGGTACGGCGTCCCGTCGTCCTCCTTGGTCTGCAGGTTGAACGTCCAGGTCTGCTGCGATTCGCTGTAGCGGAACGAGCTGCTGCCCGGATCCGTGTTCGTGATGGTGCGGACCGGCCCGTTCGGCAGGGGGCCGCGGACCGTGACCTGGTGCGAGAGCTGTCCGCTCGGCACCAGCGTCGTGCCGCGCGCGAAGGCCCACTTCATCGGGACCGCGCTGCCCGCCTTGTAGGCGGGCGTGCCGGGCGCCGGGGCGTTCTGCACGTTGACGAAGGTGAAGCGCTGCTCCTGCACCGTGAGCGTGAAGCTGTCCGACGTGGCGTTCCCGCTGGCGTCGGTGGCCGTGACGGTGATGACGGCCGTGCCGACGCGATTGGCCGACGGCGTGACCGTGACGGTCCTGGCCGCGCCGCTCCCGCCGAACACGATCACGGCCGCGGGCGCCAGCGCCGGATTGCTGGACGAGGCGCTCAGCACGACGGTGGCCGGGCTCTCGTCCACGATCGTGAACGCGATCGGCCCGGTCGTGCCGTTCAGGCCGATCGTCACGTCGGGGATGTCGAAGGCCGCCGGCGGATCGTTCACGCCCGTCAGCGTCACCAGGTTCGACGGGTCGCTCTGGACGCCGTCGGCGTAGGTGGCGACCACGAAGTAGGTGTAGTCGGCGCCGTCGACGAGGTCCGCCGGATCGACCGCGTCGTAGTCGATCTGCCCGCTGACGGCCGGCACCTGCGCCACCGGCGTCCAGGTCTGGCCGGGCGCGAGGGCGGCGCCGTCCACGCGGTAGACCGTGTAGCGGGCCACCGCGCCGATGTTCGGCATCGTCCAGCGGGTGACGACGTCGTGCAGCCCGGCCGAGGGCGCCGCGCAGCCGCCGATGCCGGCCACGCAGGCCATGAACTGGTTGGGCGGCGTGCGGGCCAGGTTGCCGGCGGTCTCCGCGTCGAGCTCGCCGCCGGGGTTGTTGGGATCGGCCAGGAACAGGTCGCCGCCGCCGAGGTCGCCCTTGCCCAGGTCGCCCTTGCCGAGGTCGCCCTTCCCGAGATCGCCCTTGCCGAGGTCGCCCTTGCCGAGGTCGCCCTTGCCCAGGTCGCCCTTGCCCAGGTCGCCCTTGCCGAGATCGCCCTTCCCGAGGTCGCCCTTGCCGACCGCGAGGGACAGGGGGCCGACGGCGAAGCGCCCGGTCGCCGGATCGATGTACAGGCCCCCGACGTTTCTGCGGGCGCCGACCTGGTCGTAGCGGAGCGCCGACCAGTCGTCCGAGCCGGCCAGCGGCGCGAACGGCGGGTTGCCGGCGCCATCGAGCCGCCCGTTGAAGTTGACGTCCTGCCCGAACGGCGTCGTGTCGGTCGTGTCGCCGTCGGCATTCCAGTCGGCGCCGTCGGCGGCCCGCCGGCCGTCCACGCGGATCATGGCCGGTTCGGTCGGGTGGCCCGACGCGTCGGTGAGCAGCGGCGAGCCGTCGCAGTGGTTCAGCGCCCCGGGGGCGTGGCCCGCCAGGTAGCTGCCGGCGAGCGGCGCGTAGTACCCGAGCCGGTACGGCATGAAGGCGGGCGACCCGTCGGCGAGCGCCGTCTCGTCCACCGCCTGCCCGTTGAGGCCGCCCGAGAAATCCAGGTGCGGCGTGCCCGCGTCATCCAGCAGGCCGCGCAACTGGTAGAGGTAGTTCATCACGCTGAAGTACGTGGGCTTGCAGTTCGGCTCGAGCGGCCCGCCGCCGTGCCGGCGGTCGGCCGTATGGCCGAATTCGTGCGCCAGGGTGCCGGCCTGCATGAACGGGGTGCCCACCGGCAGGCCCGACGCGTCGGCGAAGCCGCCCAGGGTGACGAGAACGTCGCCGCCGGGGAAGTCGCCGACGCCGGTGTTGGTGCGCGGCACGTGGAAGGCCGGGTTGGAGGCCACCGCGCAGACGCCGTTCACGTCGTCCACCGGCTGCCCGGCGGCGTCCAGGCACGCCAGCTCCGACTTCGGCAGCCCCAGCGCGTGGGCGAAGAGCGCGTAGCGGAACATGTCCCGCCGGGTCTCGTCGAACCGGCGCTCGCAGGTGCTCCCTGGCACCTCGCACGCGTCGTCGCCGCCCGGCGGGGGATTCAGGACCTCGTCGCGCAGCAGGCGGTAGCCCGTCTTCCAGCCCACCGTGCCCGGGTACGCCGAGAACTGACATTCCCACACCGGCGCCCCCGCGCCGGGCGTGCACACCGTCACCGCCTCGTCGATGGCCTCGCCGCCGCGCGCCAGGCCGGGGCCGCGGATGACGTAGGCGTCGGCGGGTCCCTGCGGGTACTGGTCGCCCACGTCGAAGTGGACGTTCACCCGTCCGGTGGGGGCGTTGGCGAACATGTCGCCCACGAGCTTGAGGGCGTCCGGGGAGGGCAGGTGGGAGTGGGCGGGCGTCACGACGCCGCCGTAGGAGGTCGGCTGATCCGTCTTGAGGTAGCCGATTTCGATGAACACGTCCTTCTCGAACGGCGAGGCGCCCATGGCCGCGAGGTTCGGCAGCGGTCGGCCGAAGGGATCGACGATCGTCGTGGCCGACGACTCCCAGCGGTCGAGGAGGCCGTCGCCGTCGCCGTCCTTCACCGCGGTGCGGTAGACGACGGCCGACCAGGTGAGGCAGTCGGCGGCGTCCACGCTCGTGGTCACCTGCGTGAGCGACGGGTCGGCGGTGAGGAAGGCGCCCGGGTTGTCCCAGCCCGGCCCGGCCGTGGAGGCGAAGGCGTTGGTGGCGATCGGCACGCCGTTGTAGCGCAGCGTCTCGGCCCGACCGCTGCGGCCGTTGCCGGCGATGTGCGAGAGCCGGGCCGTCGTGCCGGCGTCGTAGAAGCCGTCGATCGTGAGGTTCAGGCCGCCGGCGTCGGACGCATAGGCGCCGTCGTAGATCACGATCGCGTTGAACGGGCGCTGCGGATCCCGGTAGACGACCACCAGACTGGCGCCCAGCGGCTCCAGCCCGGCACCGGCGGGCAGCGACACGGCATGGTGGCCGTTGGCGGCCAGCTTGCCGGTGGCCGGATCCACGTCGAAGAAGCGCAGCACGTCGGCGCGGTAGGAGAAAGTGCGGAGCTCCGAGCCGCTCCCGCCGGTCGTGCACGCGGCCGACATCGCCCCCAGGGTCTTGGCGAACGGTCCCTCGGGCCCGCTGAGCACGTGCCCCCGGAAGGTGGCGCCCGTGGCGCCGGCGTCGGGCGCGCCGGCCGGCGCGACCACCTGCCAGTAGAGGAAGGCCGCGACGACGTCCACGCCGGGCGGGTCCGCCTCGAACACGATGGTGCCCGAGGCCTGGCCACCCGCGCCGAGGCCCCGGAGCCCCACGCCGTTGACGGCGTAGTCGCCCGTGAGGAAGTAGTTCTTGAAGAAGCTCAGCGGCTGGGTCTGCGCCTGCAGGGCCGTGGTGGCAGGCAGTAGCACGGCAACGGCGGCGGCGAGCGCCAGGACGACGCGTCTCATCGAAGCTCCATTCCAGATTGGGGGGCGGTCCGTCGGAGCGGTCGCGACCCGAACGACGTGCCGCTCGATTATCGCCGACTCGGTGTGCAGTGCCGGCGATGCCTGGAAGTCAGGCTCAGGCGAGACAAAGCCAGGCTCGGCCGGACCGCGCGTGCTATCGTTTCGGCCGGACCGCCGCAGGCGCGGCGGGCCTGAAGGAGTTTTGCGTATGCGTGTCCGCCGTTCCCTCACCGCCGTTGCCGCCGTCGCCGCCCTGGCGGCCGCCGCCGTCGCGACGCTGCCCGTGGCCGCCCGCCAGGCGGCGCCGACCTTCACCGTCGACGCCACCTGGCCGCAGGAGTTTCCCAACCACTGGGTCATGGGATCGGTCACGGGCGTCTTCGTCGACGCCAAGGACCACGTCTGGATCACGAGCCTGCCCGAGACGCTCACCGAGGAGGAGCTGTACGAGGAGCAGACGCCGCCGATGGGCACGTGCTGCAAGGCCGCGCCGCCCGTCATCGAACTCGACCAGAACGGCAAGGTGGTGCAGGGCTGGGGCGAGGGCGCCAAGGAGCACCCGGAGAGCCTGCCGCGCAACCCGCACGGCATCTTCGTCGACCACAACGACTTCGTGTGGATCGGCACCTACATGCACCACCGCGTGCAGAAGTTCACGCGCGACGGCAAGCTCGTGATGACCATCGGCCAGTACGACAAGAACGCCGGCAGCAACGACACGACGCTGCTCGGCGGGCCGTCGGGCATCTGGGTGGACCCGAAGACGAACGAGGTGTTCATTTCGGACGGCTACCGCAACCGCCGCGTCATCGTCTTCGACGGCGCCACCGGCGCCTACAAGCGGCACTGGGGCGCCTACGGCAAGCCGCCCGACGACACGGTGAAGTTCGATCCGAAGACGATGATGTCCGGCGCGCTGCCGACGCAGTTCTCGACGCCGCACGGCATCACCGGGTCGAACGACGGCAAGATCTACGTGGCGGACCGGCGCGGCAACCGCGTCCAGGTGTTCGAGCAGTCGGGCAAGTACGTGACCGAGAAGATCATCGCCCCGGCCACGCTCTCGTCCGGCTCGTCGTTCGTGCCGGTGCTGTCGAGGGACCCGCAGCAGACGTGGCTCTACCTGGCCGACGGCACCAATCACAAGGTGTGGATCCTGCGCCGCAGCACCATGGAGGTCGTGGGCGAGTTCGGCCGCGGCGGCCGCCAGCTGGGGCAGTTCCTGCGCCCGCACGGCATGAGCATCGACTCCAAGGGCAACCTGATCGTCGGCGAGGCCTCGACCGGCCGCCGCGTGCAGCGCTTCCTGGTCAAGGGCGGGCGCTAGCCATGCACGGCGGGGATCCGCACGACGGCGATCGCCGGGCGCTCCTCGCCGCGCTCATCGGCGGCGCGGCCGGTCTCGGGCTGGGACCGGCCGCCGACGCCCAGGACGGCCCGCCCGACCCGTCCGTCTACGTGCCCAGGGCGCACGTCGTGGAGGACCGGGCGTTCCTCCACGCGTTCATGGACGAGTTCAGCTTCGTCGATCTCGTCACCGCGGCGCCGACGCTGCGCATCACGCACATCCCGTCGGTGCTCGACCGGCGGAAGGGCCGCTACGGCACGATCTTCGGGCACATCTCGGCCCAGAACGATCAGGTCCGGGCCATCCGCGGCGGCGAGCGCGCCGTCGTCGTCTTCCGGGGACCACAGGGCTACGTCTCGCCGGGGTGGCTGGTCACCGACGCCGGCCGGCAGGGCGTGCCCACGTGGAACTTCGCCGTCGTGCACGCCAGCGGGCGCCTGCGCGCGGTGGACGATCCCGACACGAAGTACGAGCTGCTCGCCACGCTCATCGCCAAGTACGAGAAGAGCATCGGCGGGACGGCCTACGACTTCCGGGCGCTGCCCCGGGCCGACGTGATCGCGCGCGCGAAGGGCATCCAGCCGTTCGAGCTCGAGGTCGAGCTGCTCGAAGGGAAGTTCAAGCTGTTCCAGGAGCGCCCCGCCGCGGACAAGTCCGCCGCCCTGCCCCGCCTCGACACCTATAAAGAGCGCTCGCTCGGTGCTTTCACCGAGTACTTCTACGCCCAGGCGCCGAAGTAGCGCCTAGCGGCCCAGGACCCCGCGCACCTTCTCGGTGAGCGCGCGCAGCGTGTACGGCTTGGCCAGGAACTCGATGCCGCCCGCGAACACGCCCCGCTTGGCGAGGACGCTCTCCGCGTAGCCGGACGTGAACAGCATCCGGACGCTCGGGAACTCGTCCTTGACGCGGGCCGCCAGGTCGGCGCCGTCCATGCCCGGCATCATCACGTCGGTGAGCACCAGGTCCACCCGGCCGGCCTGGGCGGTCAGCACCTCGAGGGCCTCCAGGCCGTTGCCGGCGGCGATCACGTCGTAGCCCGCGTGTCCCAGGGCGCGGCCGATCACCGATCGGATGTCCGCGTCGTCGTCCACGACGAGCACGCGCCCCCGCCCCGGTGACAGCGCGCGGGCCGGATCAGGCGTCGCCTGCGCGGCCGGCGCCTGGGCGGCCGGCAGGTAGATCGCGAAGGTGGCCCCCGCTCCGGGCGCGCTCTCCACGATGATGGCGCCGCCGCTCTGCGCGATGATGCCGTGGGCCACCGACAGCCCGAGCCCCGTGCCCTTGCCCACTTCCTTGGTGGTGAAGAACGGCTCGAAGACCCGGCGCTTCGTGGCCTCGGACATGCCGTGGCCCGTGTCGCGGATGGTGAGGGTGACGTAGGGCCCGGCGGCGAGCGCCGTGGGGTGCGTGGGGCCGGCGTCGATGGTCTCCAGGCCGATGGCGATGGTGAGCCTGCCGCCGTCGGGCATCGCGTCGCGGGCGTTGATGGCGAGGTTCAGGACGACCTGATCCAGGCTCCCGCGATCGGCCACCACGATGGCCGGGTCCGGGGCGGGCCTGAACTCCACCGCGACCCCTTCGCCGACGGCGCGCCGCACGATGGGCGCGAGCGCCGCGACCGTCTCGTTGAGGTCGACCGGCGCGGGCCGCAGCACCTGCCGCCGCGAGAAGGCGAGCAACTGCCGCGTGAGGCCGGCGGCGCGGAGGCTCGCCTGCCGGATCGTCTCGAGGGAATCGCGGACGGGGCTGCCGGCGGGGGAGTCCTCGATGGCGAGCTCGGCCGTGCTCGTGATCACGGTCAGCACGTTGTTGAAGTCGTGGGCGATGCCGCCCGCCAGGTGGCCGACGACCTCCATCTTCTGGGACTGGAGCACCCGCGCTTCCAGCTCGCGCCGCTCCGTCACGTCCTGGAGCGTGGTGAGCGCGTAGGGGCGGCCCCCCAGCATGACGATGGTGGCGCTCAGCAGGGCCCAGAACGTCTCGCCGTCCTTGCGGCGCAGCTGCAGCTCGATGCCCGAGATGTGCTGGTCGGCCATCAGCTGCCGGACCGCGCGCCGGCGTGCGCCCTCGTCGCCCCACAGGCCGAGCTCCATCGTGGTCCGGCCGAGCACGTCGTCCTTCGCGTAGCCGAACATCTGCAGGCCGAGCTCGTTCATCTCGGCCACCCGGCTCTCGGCCAGGTCCACCAGCGTCACGATGAGCGGGCTCTTGTCGAAGAGCGCGCGGAAGCGCGCCTCGCTCTCGTGCAGGGCCGCCACGGCGCGTCGGCGGTCCGTGATGTCGCTGATGGTCCCGAGGATCCGCCGCGGCGTGCCGTCCGCCGCGCGCTCGACGACCTGCCCGTGATCGCGGAACCACCGGTACTCGCCCGAGGCCGTCTTCACGCGCACCTCGACGTCGATCGACGGCCGGCGGCCCGCGAGGTGCTCGTCGAGGGCCGCGCGGGCGGCCGGCGCGTCCTCCGGATGCATGAGGGCCCAGATCTCGTCGAACCGCTCGGGCAGGTCGGCGCCGGTGTAGCCGAGCAGCCGGGCGAGGACCGGGCTGCGATACACGGTGCCGCTCACGAGATCCACGTCCCAGAGACCGTCGTTGGCCACCTCGAAGGCCTGTGCCAGCCGCGCCTCGCTGGCGGCGAGCGCGCTCGTGCGCTCCTCCACGCGCCGCTCGAGCTCCTGGTTCAGCTCGCGCAGCGCGCGCTCCGCCTGCCGCCGCTGCGCTTCCTCCGAGGCCGCCCGCAGCGTGGCGGCGGCCGCCGTGAGGAAGCCGATCTCGTCGTCGGTCCAGCGCCGGTCGCCGGCCCGCTCGCAGCAGAAGGCGCCTTCCACGTGGCCGCCGATGCGGAGCGGCACGTCGAGCCGGATCGTGCCCGGCGTGGGGGCCACGGCGCAGTCGGCCAGGCCCTTGAACGCGGCCGCCCCGGCCGGGACGCCGCAGTCCAGGTGAACGGCGCCCGCCAGGGCCGCCTCGTAGCCGGGCAGCGCCGAGAGCGGCGTGGGCGGCATCGTGTCGACGGGGCTGGCCCCGGGCCCCGCCGCGGCGACCACGCGGGCCGTGCCGTCGGTGCGATCGAACAGGCACACCAGCGCCCGGTACAGGCGCAGGGCGGCCGCCGTCTCCTGCGCGGCGACCCGCATCAGCTCCAGCGGCGCCCCGGCCTCCACCTGCCACATGCGTCCCAGCGCCGTCTGCAGGGCGGCCAGGGCGTCGGCCCGCCGCGCGGCCGATCGCCGGAGGCTGAACGTCTCGACGTAGCGGCGGTGCAGCCGCACGCTGTTGGCCGTCATGTACGCCAGGTAGAGCACGAGCATCGTGCCCATCGACGCCGCGACGGGCCCGCCCTCGGTGAGCATCCGCACGCTGAGCGGCACGACCGACATCACGAGGAAGAGCCAGCCCGCGGTGAGGTCGAACGCGGCCGCGGTGATGGAACTGGCGGTGACGCCGCCGATGACGAACGCGAGCAGGGACTGGCGCGCGATGTCGTTCGCCGGGAACATCAGGACGCTGGCGAGCCCCCAGATGGCGCCGTGCACGGCGAAGGTGGCCCGGAACCGGCCCAGCGCCAGGCGCGGCGTGAGCGACGGGTCCTTCGCGCGCAGACGGCGGACGATCACGAAGCGCCACGCGAAGGGGACGAGCAGCGCGGCCATCCACGTGCCCATGCGGAGCGGGGGGACGGCGCCGGCGAGACCCGCCCCCAGCAGGACCGCCACCGCTCCGGTGCCCGCCGCCGCCAACGGGAAGTAGTCCACGTGCGCGGCGACCTGCTCGATGGCGAGGTCGTCCGCGTCGGCTGGTGGTGGAGGCCGCACGGCGCCCAACAATCGCATGACTGCCATCGGACGGTCACCTGAATTGTCGCGCATCCAGCCGCCCGGCGGGCGCCCGCGCCGCGGGTCCACTACAATCGCCCATTCGTCCGCGGAGGTCACCCATGTCCCGACGCCTCTCCCTGGCCGCGCTCGTCCTCGTGGTGGCCCTCGCCGTCCTCGACGCCCGGCAGCGGGCGCCCGGCCTCGACACGATTCGCCAGGACGACCTGCGCGCCGACCTCTTCTTTCTGGCCGGCGACGCCATGCGCGGCCGGCTGACCGACACGGTCGAGAACCTGGCGGCCGGCGACTACATCCGATCGCGCTTCGAGCGCGCGGGCCTCAAGCCCGCCGCCCCGGGCGGGTCGTACTTCCAGCACTACCTGCTGACGACGGCCACGCTCGGCGAGGGAAACGCGCTCGACGTGAGCGGTCCGGACGGCCGCGTCCAGCGCCTGGTCGCCGGACACGACTTCTATCCCCAGCGCTTCAGCGCCAGCGGCACGGCCAGCGGCGAGGTCGTCTTCGCGGGGTTCGGCATCAGCGCGCCGCGCTACGGCTACGACGACTACGGCACGACCGTGCGCGGCAAGGTCGTGCTGGTGCTGGATCACGAGCCGGGCGAGCGCGATCCCGCGAGTCCGTTCGAGGGCGTCGTGACGAGCGAGCCATCCGCCCTGTGGCGCAAGATCCTGGCCGCGCAGGAGCACGGCGCGGTCGGCCTGCTGGTCGTGGCCGACGTCCACAACCACCCGGCGCCCGCCAACTTCGACCAGGCCGCGCGGGCCGCGTGGCCCGAGCGGCCGCCGCACCTCAAGGCCTATACGCTGGCGGCGTGGACCGACCGCCTCCACATTCCCGTGCTGCAGGTCTCGCCGGCCGTGGCGGCGTCGCTCGTGGCCGGCACGGGCCAGCCGCTCGAGGCCCTCGCGCGGTCGGCCGAGACCCCGAAGGGCTTCGCGGCGGTGCCGCTCCCGGGCGCCCGCGTCTCGCTGCAGGCGTCGGTCGTGCGGCACGCCGTCACGGACCGGAACGTCGTCGGGCTCATCGAGGGCGGGGATGCCGTGCTGAAGGACCAGTGGGTCCTCGTCACCGCGCACTTCGATCACAACGGCGCCGACGGCGCCCAGATCTTCAACGGCGCCGACGACAACGGATCGGGCACGGTGGCGCTCCTCGAGATCGCCGACGCCTACGCCGACGCGCTGAAGGCCGGGCGCCGGCCCCGGCGCAGCGTGCTCTTCGCGGCCTGGAACTCGGAGGAGCGCGGCCTGCTCGGCGCCTGGGCGTACACCGAGGCGCCCCTCGCGCCGCTGGCCGACATCGCCGCGGTGCTCAACATGGACATGGTCGGCCGGAACGAGGAAGTGCCCGTGGGCGGCGGCGCCCGCTTCGCCGGGCTGGAGGTGCAGACGGCCGACGCGAACGCCAACGCCGTGAACGTGATGGGCTTCAGCCGCGCGCCGGACGTGGCCGCCGCCATCGACGCCGCCAATGCCGGTGTCGGCCTGCAGCTGCTCAAGCGCTACGACAACAACGCGTCGAACCTGGTGCGGCGCAGCGATCAGTGGCCGTTCCTGCAGCGCGGCGTACCCGCGCTCGGCTTCATGACCGGCCTGCACCCGGACTACCACACCGTCTACGACCGGCCCGAGAAGATCAACTACGGGAAGCTCGAGAAGGTCGCACGCCTCATCCACCAGGCGAGCTGGGATCTCGCGAACGCGCCGACGCGGCCCGCGGGTCCGCCGCCCACGGTGCGGTGAGCCGGCGCTAGTCGGTCCGCAGGGCGCGCGCCGGGTCCACGCGCGCCGCCCGCCACGCCGGCGCGGCCGAGGCCGCCACGGCGGTGAGGGTGAGGAGCCCGGTCGTCGCCAGGAAGGCGGCCGGATCGAGCGGGCTCACGCCCAGGAGCTGGCCCTGGAAGAGGCGCGTGAGCGCGGCCGCCGCGACGAGGCCGAGTCCGATGCCGGCGCCGGCCAGTGCCAGGCCCTGTCCGACGACCAGGCGTCCCACGGCGCCGCGCGTCGCGCCGAGCGACATCCTGACGCCGATCTCGCGCGTGCGGGCCGCCACGGCCTGGGCGATGACGCCGTAGAGCCCGAGCGCCGCCAGCAGCGCGGCGATGCCCCCGAAGATCGTCAGCAGCGTGGCGGCCATCTCGAACAGGAAGAACGCGAACGCCCGGTGCTGCTCCAGCGTCTGGACGTCGAAGAGCGGCACGCCGGGGGCCACGCGCGCGAGGGTCTCTCGCACGGCGGGCACGATCGCGTCCGGCGGCCCGGCCGTCCGGACGACGAGGCGCATCGACGACCGGTAGACCTGATCCACCGGGAAGTACATGAACGCGAGCGGCCGTTCGCCGACGCTGCGGTACTTCGCGTCGCGCGCGATGCCGACGACCTCGACCGACCGGTCGCCGACCGTGACGTGGCCGCCGAGGGCCGAGCGGCCCTCCCAGTAGCGGCGGGCCATCGTCTCGTTGACGATCGCCACCGCGGGCGCGTCGGCCGTGTCCCGGTCGGTGAAGTCGCGGCCCTCGACCAGCCCCATCTCGAGCGTGTCGAAGTAGCGCGGGCCGATCGATGCGTAGTAGGTCGTGATCTCCTCGCCCGCGGCCGGCGTGTAGCCGTCGACGCTCACGTTGCGGTCGCTGCTGTCGGTCGACGTGAGCGGCAGGCGCTGGCCCACGGCGGCGGCCTCGACGCCCGGGAGCGCCCGCACGGCTTCCGCCAGCCGGCGGTAGGTGTCGAGCGCGCGAGGCGGCTCGAGACCCACGCTGCCCACGTCGAGCATCCCGACGAGGCCGGTGCGCGCCTCGAAGCCGACGTCGAGGCGGCGCGCGGCGCCGAGCGTGCGCACGAAGAGCCCCGCGGACACGAGGAGCACGAGGGCGACGGCCACCTGCGCCACGATGAGGCCTTGCCGCAGGCGTCCGCCGCGGGTCGTCCCGCCCGTGCTGGAGCCGTCCTTGAGCGGCGTCAGGAGGTCCCCCCGCGAGATCTGGAGGCCGGGGAGCAGCCCCACGAGCAGGCCGGCTGCGAGCGACAGGGCGGAGGCGAACGCCAGCACGCGCGGGTTCAGGCCGGCGTCGATGGCGACCGGGATCGGCAGCGGCGGGATGAAGGCGAAGAGCAGCGGCCGGCTCCACACCGTGACGACGGCGGCGGCCAGGCCGGCCACGATGGCCAGGAGCGTCGTCTCGGCGAGGAGCAGGCGGATGAGCTGTCCGCGGCTCGCCCCGAGCGAGACGCGGACGGCCAGCTCGCGGCGGCGCCCGGTGGCCCGCGCCAGGAGCAGGCCCGCCATGTTCGCGCAGACCAGGGCCAGGAGCACGGCGACCACGCCCGCCAGCACGGCCATCACCGGCAGCAGCATGGCGGTGCCGCCGCTCGGCTGCCGCCACAGCGGAAACGCCCGGAGGCCGCGGCCCGCGTTGATGTCCGGATGGTCGGCGGCCAGCCGGCGGGCCACCACGTCGAGGCCGGCCTGCGCCGTCGCGACGCTCGCGCCGGGGGCCAGCCGCGCCAGCCCGGTCAGCCAGCCGGACCCGCGCTGCGCCAGGCGATCCGCGGGGACGAGGCCCGGCTGCGCCGTGACCGGCAGGAACGCGTCGAGCGCGACGAGCGGCTGCGGGCCGATGAACCGCTCCGCCGCGACGCCGACGACGGTGAAGGCGCGCTCGTTCAGCACCAGCGTCGACCCGACGATGTCGGGACGGCCGCCGAACCGCCGCTGCCACGCCCGATGGCTCAGGACCACGACCGGCTGGCCGCCGCCCGTGAGCTCGTCGTCCGGGGTGAGGACGCGTCCGAGCGTCGCGCCGACGCCGAGGACGTCGAAGAGGTTGCCCGAGACCACGGCCGCCCACAGCCGCTCGGCGCCGTCGGCGCCGCGCAGGCTGAGCGCCCCGGCGGAGAAGACCGCGACGCCGGCCGTGCCGGCCGGGGCGGCCTCGCGGAGGTCGCGGTAGTTGAGATAGGACAGGCTGATGTCGTCGCGGGTGGCCGTCGTGACGGTGAGGGCGACGACCTCGCGCGGGCGCGAGATGCCCGGCATCGGGTCGAGGAGCGTCGCCTCGATCCAGCTGAAGATCACGGCATTGGCGCCGATGCCGAGCGCCAGCGTGGCGACGGCGATGGCGGTGAAGAGCGGGCGCGCGGCCAGGGCGCGGGCCGCGTGGCGGAAGTCGTGCCGAATCATGTGTCCTCCGTGCCGGGTCAGGCGCAGCCAGGCGGCGTGCCACAGGGCGCCGGCCGTGCGGGCCATGAGCTCGCGGGCCGTGCGGGCGTTCAAGAGGCCGGCCCGCTCGAGCGCGTCCAGCCGGTGCCAGAGATCGGCCCGCCACTGGGCGTGCCAGCGATCGCGCGCGACCGGCGGCGCCAGGCGCGCGCCGAGCCGCAGCGCGAGGTCGAGCAGGCGGCCGAGCCGGTGCGACGTCACGGGCGCCGCCTCGCCGGGTGCAGCCCGCGGAGGCCGAAGGCCTCCAGCGACACGGGATGGAACGTCCGGTGCTTCGCGAGCGCCTCGGCGAGGGCGTGCGCGCCGTCGGCCGTGAGCTGGAAGTAGCGCCGGGCGGGCCGGCCCTCGCCCTGCGCAGTGGCCGGGCTCTCCCACGACGAGCGGAGCAGCCCGAGGTCCTCCAGCCGATCGAGCGCGGGGTAGACCGTCCCGGCCGTGAGCCCCGTCGCGTCGAGGACGTCGAAGCCGAAGCGATGTCCGGCGGCCACCGCGTGCAGCACCGCGACGGTGCCGAAGCTCAAGGACCCGCTGCCCATGGCGGAGAAGACGGCGCCAGGCTATATCGGGTTCCAATATAGGGTCGCGTCCCGCCGCCGGCCCGGCCGTCCGGGTGCGTACGGCGGCCGCCGGGCCCGTTGCCTGTAGACTCTGCGGAACGCGCCCGCCGTTCCCGCCCAATCCCCATGGCCACTCCGCCTGCCGCCTCCGCTTCCGCGACCGCCACCTCCGCCGCCGACGCCCAGCTCGTCAAGGGCATCGGCATGTGGGGCGCCACCCTGCTCGTCATCGGGAGCGTCATCGGCAGCGGAATCTTCCTGACGACGGGCGGCATGATTGCCGAGCTGCCGTCGACCACGCTGATGCTGGCCGCCTGGGTGGCCGGCGGCCTGCTGGCCATGGCCGGCGGCCTGACCTACGCCGAGATGGGGTCGATGTATCCCCGCTCCGGCGGTCTCTACGTCTTCCTCACGGAGGCGTACGGGCCCGTCTGGGGGTTCATGTTCGGCTGGGCCTGCATGCTCGTGATCCTCACCGGGTCGATCGCGGCCGTCGCCGTGGGGTTCGCCGAGTACTTCAGCTACTTCTTCCCGGCGCTCGGCACCGACCGCCTGCTGCTGACGCTGGCGATGCCGTGGGGCCCCTGGAGCATCAGCGCCGGCCAGCTCGTGGCGGCCGCGTCGATTGCCATCATCTCGGCCATCAACTACGTCGGCGTGAACAGCGGGAACCTCGTGAACTCCGTGTTCACGGTCGCGAAGGTGGGCCTGCTGGTGGTGCTGCCGATCGCGGCCGTGATCACGCTGCGGGCGGATCCCGCCTTCCTTCCGCTCGTCCCGCCCACGGCGGCCCGCCCCCTGGCCTCCTTCGGCGTGATCATGATCGCGGTGATGTGGACCTACGAAGGCTGGTACTACGTGGCCTTCGCGGCCGGCGAGATCAAGGACGCCGCCCGCACCGTGCCGCGGGCGCTCATCCTCGGCACGCTGGCCCTCATGACCATCTACGTGGCCGTGAACCTGGCCTACGTCTTCACGCTGTCGGTGGACGAGATGTCCGGCGTGACGCGCATCGCGGAGAAGGCCGTGACGGTGCTCGTCGGCCCGGCGGGCGCCGCGCTGGTGGCGGCCTCGGTCGTCATCTCTACGTTCGGCTGCAACGTGGCCGCCGTCATCACGTGCTCCCGCACGTGTTTCGCCATGGCCTCCGACGGCCGGTTCTTCCGCGCGGCCGCCACCGTCCACCCGGAGTACCGCACGCCGCACGTCGCCATCGTCATCACGAGCACGTGGGCCGCGCTCCTCACGCTGACCGGCGGCTACGAAGCGCTCTTCACCTACGTGACCTTCGCGTCCGTCCTCTTCGGCACCTTCGGCGGCGTGGCCATCTTCGTGCTGCGCGCGCGGCACCCCGAGGTGCACCGCCCGTATCGCGCCTGGGGCTACCCCGTGGTCCCCGCGCTCTACGTCCTCGGCTCCCTCGCGCTCGTGTGGAACACCCTCATGGAGCGCCCCGGCGCCTCGATCGCCGGCCTGGGCCTGGTGGCGCTGGGCCTGCCGTTTTACTACTACCGGTCAAGGGACGCGAGGGGGTAGGGACCGGGGACCTGGGACCGGGGCGTCACGCTGCTGAACGACGCGCCGGAGGCGGTGCAACGACACCGTGTTCCGTGGGTTCTGGTCCCTGATCCCTGATCCCTGATCCCTGATCCCTGAACTGCAGGCGGCGAAGCCGCGCGGCGTCAGGGGAGCGGCTTCAACCATTCCTGAACCACCGCCCCGACCTCCACGCCCGTCGCGTCGCGGATGAGGGAGGGGAGTTCGTCCACGGCGAAGGCGCGGTGCTCGCGCGCGGTCCAGGCGACGAGGTGGCGCAGGGCGTCCCGCAGGCTCTTCGCGCCGCGCGTGTCGCGCTGGATGGCGTCGTCGATGGCCGCCGCCATCAGGCCGCCCCGCGAGAAGACGAGGCGGCCGGTGCGGAAGTCCTCGGCGTACCGGGTCGAGGCGACGCGGCTGAGCTCGACGAGCGAGAGCCGCTTCAGGAAGGGGGGCGCCGAGAGGACGTTGGCCCGGAAACGGCGCTGGAGCATGCCCTCGCGGAACGCGGCCGGATCCGGCGCGCCGGCGGCGACGGCCTGGATAGCCGCGTACTGGCCGAAGCCCTCGGCGAACCAGATCGAGTCGATGACGGGCGCCAGCTCCCACTGGAACGGAAAGTAACCGGGTCCGTAGGCGCGCTTGGGCACCCACGCGTGGGCGATGTGGTGCGCGAAGTTGTAGAGGACCCGCGCGTCGTCCTCCGCCGTCGAGGCCGAGGTGAGGCCGGCCGACGCCGCCAGGTAGTAGGTGCTGGAGCCCAGGTGCTCCATGCTCATGCCGTACTCGTGCTCGGGCGAGATCGGCGCCAGCAGCTCCTGGTGCAGCGTGTAGTGCTGGAAGGGCACCGAGCCGAAGTAGGCGGCCACGCGCTCGAAGGCGGTCCGCGCGAGCCGTTCCACCCGGGCGAGATCGACGGGGCCCTCGGCGTAGCTCGCCAGGTACACGGGCACCGGTGCCTCGATGAGGCGCCGCACCTCGAGTCGCGGGCCCATCGCGATCTGCCCGTCGGCCAGGGCGTAGTAGTCCTCGGCCGCCGCGTCCACCGGGCCTGCCCGGAGCGGCCAGCGCGGAGCCAGCGTGGCGAAGACGGGCCAGCCGGCCGGTCCCTCCACGTGCAGGCGCGCGGGCCGCGTCTCGAAGCCGTCCACGAACGCGAACACCGCGTAGCCCAGCAGGCCGAGATAGCCGTCGCGCACGCGGGACTGGTCCGAGGCGGCGAGGACGGCCCGCTCGAGCTCCCGCAGATCGACGCGGTAGGTCACCTTCGTCGTCCCGGCGTCGAGCCGCCACCGCGGGCCCTCCTCGCGCTCGGCGGCCAGCGTCCGCCCGGCCGCGGTGTGCGCGGTGACGTCGTGGACGAAGCGGTCGTAGCGCTGCTCGCCGTAGCCCATCGGAATGGCGCGCGGCATGACGAGCGCCGCCCGAGCCGCCAGCGGCGGGGACCAGGCGATCTCGACGTGCACGTGCGCCTCGCCCGCGGCGCGGTAGCCCAGGGTGTAGGCGACGGGCGCGGCGTCCTGCGCGGCGGCCGGCCGGTCGATCGGCGCGGCCGCGGCCAGGGCCGCGATCGCGAGCGCCAGGGTCGGTCGGGACATGCCATGCAGTCTAGAGCAGGCGGCCGCCCGCACCGCGCCGGCGCCCGGCCACCTGCTAAGATTCGCGCGAGATGTCCGCCGTCCAGGGCCGCCGAGCCGAGATCTCCTGGGTGTGGCCGGCGGTGGGCGCGAGCCTCCTCGTGCTGCTCGCGACCGCGGCGCTCTCGCGCGGCCGCCTCGTCACGCTCGTCACCGTCGTGCCCGACGACGCGTACTTCTACCTGAAGACGGCGTGGCACGTCGGCCTCGGCCACGGCTCGACCTTCGACGGCGTCAACACGACCAACGGCTATCACCCGCTCTACCTCGGCCTGCTCGCGCTGCTTTCGCGCGCCGTGCCGCTCGTCGGGGCCCAGGGGCTGCTCGCCGTCGTGTGGCTCGACACGGCGCTGACGATCGCCTGGTTCGTCGTCATGGCGTTCTTCGCGCGCCGCGTCGGCTGGAGCCGCCTCGAGGCGTGGACGCTGCTGGCGCTCTTCATGCCGATTGCGGCCGTGGGCGACTTCGGGATGGAGGTGAACCTGCTCCTGCCGCTCGCGTGGGGGGCGGTCGCGGCCCTGGTCTCGGCCGACGGCCGGCCCGGACGGGAGTGGCTGGCCGGCGTGCTCTTCGGGCTCGCCTGCCTCGCACGCCTCGACTCGCTGCTGTTCGTCGGAGCGGCCACGCTGGGCGCGCTGGCCGCGTGGCCCGTGCCGGCGTGGCGGACGCCGGCGCGTGCGCTCCGGACCGCCGGCCGTCTGCTCGGGCCGCCGGCGATCGCGCTCGGGCTCGCGGCGTCGTGGAACCTCGTGCGCTACGGCCACGCCGCCACGGTGTCGAGCTGGCTCAAGGCCGGGCAGCAGCCGGCGCTCTCGGCGCTGGGCGGCGCCGTGGATGTCAGCCCCCAGTCCCTGGCCCTCCTCATGGCCGTGGCCGTGTCCGCGGCCGGGGCCGTGCGCGCCCTGGTCACGCGGCGTCCCGGCGACCTGCGCGTGGGCGCGCTCGGCGCGTGGGCCGTCGTCTACGTCGTCGCGATGACGATTCTCTTGCGCGGCGGCATGGAGGTCTGGTACTTCCCCCTGCCGATGTCGGTCGGCGCCGTCGTGGGCATCGCCCTGGCGCACGACTGGCTCGCCCCCCGGTGGCCGCGGGTCCACGTCGTGGCGCTCGCGCTCCTCGCGGCCGGCAGCGTCGCGGCCGGCGGCCTCGCGCTCAAGCTCCAGACGGGCCGCGAGTGGTTCTACGCCGACGGCATGGCGATGGGGCAGTGGATCGACGGCCACCTGCCCGCCGACGCCCGCGTCTACCAGGTGGACAACGCCGGCATCGTGGCCTACTTCGCCGGGCGTCCCGTCATCAACGGCGACGGCCTCATCAACGGTTGGGACTACCAGCGCGAACTGCGCGCGGGCCGCCTGCCCGAGTACCTCCAGGCGAGCCGCGTCGAGTACGTGGTCTTCGACGAGTTCGACGGCGAGACCGATCCCGCGCTGCTCGTGCCGCTGTGGAACGCCCCTGCGGTCACCCTGTACTTCGCGCGTCCGCCGGCCGAGGTGCAGCGGTTCGGCCGCTTCGTGCTCTGGAAGATCGACCCGCGCGATGCGCGCGTCACGCCTCCCGGGCAGCCCCGTCCCCATCCGGCCCCGTGAGACACCCTCGCGCCTTCCACCCGTCCGTCCTCGTGCCCCTCCTGGGCATCAGCGCGGCCGGGGCGGTGGTGGGCGTGCAGCTCCTGACGTCGCTCGGCGTCACGCCGAACACGTCGCTCGTCGGCGCGGTGCTGGCCATGGTGCTCGGCCGGATCCCGCTCGCGGGCCTCGGCGTGTTCCGATCCATGCACGCCCAGAACCTCGCGCAGAGCGCGATGTCGGCGGCGACCTTCGGTGCGGCGAACTCGCTGCTCCTGCCGATTGGCGTCCCCTATCTCTTCGGGCGGCCCGACCTGGTCGCGCCGATGCTGGCGGGCGTGGCCGGCGCGATGTTCCTCGACGCCTACGTGCTCTACCGCCTCTTCGGCAGCCGGGTCTTCCCGGCCGACGGGGCCTGGCCCCACGGCGTGGCCGCGGCCGAGGCGATCCGCGCCGGCGACGCCGGCGGGGCCGCGGCCCGGCGGCTGCTCGCGAGCCTGGCGGCCGGGGCCGGCGGCGCGTGGCTGGGCCTGCCCGCCTCCGCCTTCGGCATCGCGTGCATCGGCAATCCCTGGGCGCTGGCGATGTTCGGCCTGGGGCTGCTGGCGAGCGGCTACGCCCCGCGCCTGGCCGGCATCGACCTGGCCGGGCACTACGTGCCGCACGGCATGATGATCGGCGCCGGCCTGGTCGCCCTCGTGCAGGTCGTGACGCAACTGGCCTCGCGCCGGCCCGACGGGCGCGCCGCGGGCGTCCCGGATCGCCAGGTGCGCACCGCGCTCGTGCTCGGGGCCTGGGGCTTCGTGGGGCTCGCCGCGGCGCTGGCGCTCGCGACGGGACTGACCGCCGCGATGCCGGCCTGGCAGCTGGCGGCCTTCGTGCTCTACGCGGCCGCGGCGGCATTCCTGCACGAGCTGATCGTGGGCCTGGCGGCCATGCACTCGGGCTGGTTCCCGGCGTTCGCCGTGGCGCTCATCACCTTGCTGGTGGGGCTGCTCGCCGGCTTTCCCCCCGTCGCGCTGGCCGTGCTCACGGGATTCTCGGTGGCGACGGGCCCGGCTTTCGCCGACATGGGCTACGACCTCAAGACCGGCTACCTGCTGCGCGGCCGCGGGAGCGACCCGGCCTTCGAAGCCGAGGGCCGGCGCCAGCAGTTCGCGGCGGCCACGCTCGCCTTCGCCGTGGCGCTGGCCGTGGTGGCCCTGACCTGGCCGGCGTACTTCGCGCGCGACCAGGTGCCGCCGGTGGCGCGCGTGTACGTGGCCACGATCGGTGCGGGCGTGGCGCCGGGCGTGGCCGCGTCACTGATACTCTGGGCGGTGCCGGGCGGGCTCCTCCAACTGGCCGGCGGGTCATCGCGACAGCTCGGCGTGCTGCTGTCGACGGGGCTGCTCATCGCGAACCCCGTCGCCGGCTGGGGCGTGCTGGCCGGCCTGGTCACGCGGCTCGTGTGGACGCGAGGGCTGGCCCGGCCGTCCGCGCCGCTCGAGGTGGTGGCGGCCGGCCTCATCGCGGGGGATGCCGTGTGGTCGTTCGGTGACGCCATGATCCGGTCGCCGCGCGGACCCGCCTAGGGGTGCCGGCCGCCGGGTGGCCGGTGGGTGCCGACAGGAGGACGATCGATGAGCTTGGGTCACACCCTCGCGGTGTTCGAGGCGCTCGACTCGCCGCGCGCGTGCGGGGCGACGGTGGAGGCGCTGGTGGAGGCCGGCGAGGGCGTGTCGATCGAGGTGGAGCGCGTGTCGGGGCCGAAAGGCGCCACCGACTTCGTGCGCGTCGTCGTGGCCGGCCGCCGCGGCCGGCGCGCCGGCGGCGAGGCCCCCACGCTCGGCATCGTCGGGCGGCTGGGCGGTGTCGGCGCGCGGCCGTCGCGGATCGGGCTCGTCTCGGACGCCGACGGCGCCGTGGCGGCCGTGGCCATCGCCAGGAAGCTGGCGTTCATGCGCCGGGAGGGCGACGTGCTCGACGGCGACGTCGTCGTGGCCACCCACATCTGTCCCGATGCGCCGACCAAGCCGCACCAGCCCGTGGACTTCATGGACTCGCCCGTGTCGATCGACGAGATGAACCGCCGCGAGGTCTCGCCCGAGATGGCCGCCGTCCTGTCGATCGACACGACGAAGGGCAACCGCATCCTCAACACGCGCGGCTTCGCCCTCTCGCCGACCGTGAAGGAAGGCTGGATCCTGCGCGTGGCGCCCGACCTCCTGCGCCTGGCCGAGATCACGACGGGCCGCGCGCCCGTCACCTTCCCCATCACCATGCAGGACATCACGCCTTACGGCAACGGCGTGGATCACCTCAACAGCATCCTGCAGCCCGCCACGGCCACGAGCGCCCCGGTGGTGGGGCTGGCCATCGCCGCCGAGACGGCCGTGCCGGGCTGCGCGACGGGGGCCAGCCACGAAGTGGACATCGCCGAGGCGGTGCGCTTCGCGATCGAAGTGGCCAAGGACGTGGGGCGGGGCGCGTGCCGCTTCCACGACGAGCCGGAGTTCGCGCGGCTGGTCGCGCTCTACGGCGACATGCGCCGCCTGCAGGGCGGAGGCGCGCGATGACGGCGCCGGCGCTCGGCACCGTGACGATCGGCCAGGCGCCGCGGCCCGACGTGGTGCCCGTGCTCGAGGCCCACCTCCCGCCGGGCGTGTCCGCCCTGCACGTCGGGGTGCTCGATCGGCTCGGCCCGGACGAGATCGCGGCTGGCTTCGCGCCGCGCCCGAACCAGCCGCGCATGGTCACGCGGATGGCCGACGGGCGGCCGGTGGAGCTCGATGCCGCCGCGGCCGAGGCCGGGGTGCAGCGCAAGCTCCACGAGCTCGAGGACGCCGGCTGCTCGGTGGTCGTGGTCCTCTGCACGGGCGTGTTCCGCGGCCTGCGGACCCGCCGGGCGTGGCTCATCGAGCCGGATCGCATCCTGCCGGCGCTGGTCGGCGGGCTCGTCGGTTCCCGCAAGGTCGGCATCGTCTCGCCGCTCGGGATGCCGCTCGACGCCGCCCGGCGGAAGTGGGCCGCGCTGCAGGTGCCCCCGCGCGTCGCCGTCGCGCTGCCCTACGCGCCGGGCGAGGACGCCGTCGCCGCCGCGGCGCTGGAGCTGAAGCGCGCGGGCGCCGACCTGCTGCTGATGGACTGCATCGGCTACGCCGACCGCCACCGCCGCGCGGCCGCGCAGGCCGCGGACCTGCCGGTGCTGCTGTCGAACGAGCTCATCGCGCGCGTCACCGGCGCGTGCTTCCTCGGAGAGGCCTCGTGAGCCTCCTGCTGCTCAGCAACTCGCGCAACACCGGCGGCGAGTACCTGGCCCACGCCCTCGACGCCTTCGCGGCGTGGGCGGGCGGTCGCCGCACCGCCTGGTTCGTGCCGTTCGCCGGCGTGACCGTGGCCTGGGACGACTACACCCGGATGGTGCAGGCGGCGCTGGCCCCGCTCGGCCTGGCCGTCAGCGGCGCGCACGACCGCGCGACGCCCGGGGCCGGCGACGTGCTGCTCGTCGGCGGCGGGAACACGTTCCACCTGCTGGCCGAGTGCCGGCGGCGTGGCCTGCTGACGCTCCTCCAGGATCTCGCGCGTCAGGGGCGTCCCTACGCTGGCTGGAGCGCCGGCGCCAACCTGGCGTGCCCCACGATCCGCACGACCAACGACATGCCGATCGTGGATCCCGGCGGCTTCGACGCGCTGGGGCTCGTGCCGTTCCAGATCAACCCGCACTTCACCAACGTCCTGCCGCCCGGGCACCAGGGGGAGACGCGGGAGCAGCGGCTGACCGAGTTCGTCGCGGCGAACCCGGCCGTCCACGTCCTGGGCGTGCCCGAGGGCGACTGGATCACGGTGCGCGATGGCGAGTCGCGGCTGGCGGGACCGAAGGACGCCGTCTGGATCCGGCACGGGCACGCGCCGGCCGCCGTGGCGCCGGGCCCCTTGCCCGGCGCGATCCTCGGCTGAGCCGTCCGGGCGGCGCTTGAATTCGCGCCCGTCTCGCACGGAGAATCCTGCGCGGAGCCTCCTGCCGATGCCGTCATCCATCCGGTCCCTCGCCCTCGGCGCCAGCCTGTGCGCCGTCGCCGTCTCCGCCGCGTCCCTCCTCGCCCAGCCGCCGGCGCCTCCGCGGCCGCGCGGCGCCTCGGCGCCGCCCGAGCACGCGGCGGTCACGCCGATCAACCACCTGCCGAATCCCTACGAGACCGTACGGAACTTCGGCACGCTGCCGGACGGCCGCCGCTGGGGCTCGGTGAGTGCGGTGGCCGTGGACGTGGACGGGCGCCACGTGTGGGCGGGCGACCGGTGCGGCGCGAATTCGTGCGCCGGGTCGGACGTGCATCCCATCGTGAAGCTGGACCCGGCGGGGAAGGTGGTGGCGCAGTTCGGGGCCGGGCAGATCCTGTGGCCCCACGGCATCGACGTCGATCGGCAGGGCAACGTGTGGGTGGCCGACGCGCGCGCCGCCACGCCCGACGAGCTGAAGAGATTCCCCAACGCCGCCGGCAAGGGGCACGCGGTGATGAAGTTCAGCCCCGAGGGCACGCTGCTGCTCACGCTGGGGACCCCCGGTCAGCCGGGCACTCCTCCGTCGAAGTTCACCGAGCCCAACGACGTCGCCATCGCGCCCGACGGCAGCATCTTCGTGGCCGAGGCGCACAACGACCAGTTCCTGGACGAGAACGCGCCGGCCGGTGTCGGCCGGATCTCGAAGTTCGCGCCCGACGGCCGCTTCATCAAGAGCTTCGGCTCGTACGGCTACGGTCCCGGCCAGTTCCGCGGGGCCCATGCGCTCGCGTTCGACTCGCAGGGGCGGCTCTTCGTGGCCGACCGCGGCAACCGCCGGCTGCAGATCTTCGACCAGGAGGGGACGCACCTGGCGACGTGGTACCAGTTCAGCCGCATCAGCGGGCTGGCGATTGCCGCCGACGACACGCTCTACGCCATCGACTCGGAGTCCGACGACAACTACAACCCCGGATGGCGCAAAGGCCTGCGCGTCGGCAGCGCCCGCACGGGCGAGGTGTGGTACTTCGTGCCCGAACACGTCTCCCGACAGGCCTCGGGCATGGGCGGCTACGGATCGATGGGCGAGGGCGTGACCGTGGATGCCCAGGGCGTCGTCTACGCCGGCGAGGTCGGGCCGATCCAGGGCCTCACGAAGTTCATCCCGCGTCTCCGGCGCTGAGGGGGCGCGGGCGGTCCCCCGCACACGTCCGGGCGCCCCCGCCACGGGGCCGTCGCGCGGTCGCGCGCCGCCGCCAAACGGCTGACGCTCGGGCACTTCGCGCCAGGCCCGCCCGGGGACCGGCCCTGGAAATTTTCCCGAGTGCCCGCCCCGGCACCGCGCGGATTCCCGCTCCGCCCGCCACTCTCCGCGGATTCCCGCCTCGCAGGCCGGGCTGGCCCGCCGCCTCCCCCCGGCACCTGCCTTGCAGCGCCCGGGGCGGGCCGGTCGTAGTCGGTACGTGTTGACGAGGGCCGGCGGGAGCGAGTCATGAGGCGTTTTGGCAATTGGCTGATCGCACTATCCACCCTTCTGATGGTGGCAAGCGTCGGCATCGCGGCGCGGTCGGCGGGAGCGCCCGACGCGGGCCCGGCGGCATCGGCAGCCACCGACACCGGGCCGGCGGCGTCCGCCGCGCCCGGCACCACCCAGCAGCAGGCCCCGGCCTCCGGCTACGTGGGCACCGAGACCTGCGCGGGGTGCCACACCGGCTACCAGGCCACCGTCACTGCCACCAAGCACGGGTTCACGGGGAACGCCCGGACCCCGATGGCCAACCAGGGCTGCGAGTCGTGCCACGGGCCCGGCGAGGCCCACGCGAACGACCCGGAGAACGTGAAGCCGATCCAGTTCGACAAGGTTGCGGCCACCGTGGCCAACGGGCGGTGCCAGACCTGCCACAACCGCGGCGAGCACGCGTTGTGGGACGGCAGCCAGCACGAGAACCGCAACGTCAAGTGCGCCGACTGCCACAGCGTCCACTCGAGCGAGGGCCCGACCCTGATGCGCGCCAAGTCGCAGCAGCTCACGTGCGCGCGGTGCCACCAGACCATCACCAACCGGCAGCAGCGCTTCAACCACATGCCCGTGCGCGAGGGCAAGATGCAGTGCTCGTCCTGCCACAACGTGCACGGCTCGGTGAACGTCAAGCTGCTGCGCGCGGGCACCACGGTGGACCAGAGCTGCACGAGCTGCCACACCGAGAAGCGCGGCCCCTTCCTCTGGGAGCATGCGCCGGTCGTCGACAGCTGCACGACGTGCCACGACTCGCACGGCAGCAACAACGACCGCATGCTGCAGGCCAAGCTGCCGTTCCTCTGCCAGCGCTGCCACGTCACCTCGCGTCATCCTCCCACCGTCTACGAGGGGTTCACCCTGCAGAACTCGCAGAACGCGAACAAGATGTTCGGGAAGTCCTGTGCCAACTGCCACCAGCAGGTTCACGGGTCGAACCACCCGAACGGCAAGTACTTCTTGCGGTGAGTGGGAGGCTGCGATGCGCACCAGATTTGTAGTGTCACTTGCGGCGCTGCTGCTGGCCTCCGCCACCGTGGCGAGGGCCCAGACGCCGCCGACCAAACCCGAGCCCCCGAACGTGCCCTCGCTGGGCACGGTGGACGTCGGCTTCCGCGGCGGATCCGTGGACGGCGACGAAGCCCGCTTCGAGCGGTATCGCGATCTGCGGGAGGGCGCCCGGTCGTTCTTCCAGCTGAAGCGGCACGCCGAGACGTACCGCTTCGAAGCGACCGCGTCCAACGTCGGGTATCGCGACCAGCGCTACCAGGCGTACTACACCAACGGCAAGCTGGCGGTGACGGGGCTGTACGACTCGATTCCCCTGAACTACCTGTACGACGCCCCGCTCATCTGGACCGACGAAGGCAGCGGGCGCTTCACCCTGCCGCTGGCGCTCCGGGCGGCCGTCGAGGGGCCGACCAATGCCGCCGGCGACGGCTCCGCCGTGGGCGTGCCGTGCGCCCCGGGCTCTGGCCCGACGTCGTGCAGTGCCACCACGTCCGCGGCCGCGCTCGCGAACCGGTCGATCTACAACTCGATCATCCGCGCGGGCGACATGAGCGTGAAGCGCCAGATCGTGGACGTGAAGGCGGAGTACATCGCGACGCCGGCATTCGGCGTCCGCGTGGACTTCCAGTCCACGGGCCGCACCGGCTCGATGCCGTGGGACGCGTCCTACGCGTTCAACAACACGAACCAGCTGCCGGCGCCGATCGACCACCGGAACAACGAGCTCAAGGCGGGCACCGAATGGGTGAACGCCAAGGGCATGTTCCGCGTGGACTACTGGGGCAGCTTCTTCGCCAACTCCATCCAGTCGCTGACCTGGGACAACCCGATCCGCGCGACGGACTTCAACAACGGCACGTCGCTGCCGTTCGACGCCAGCGGCTACAGCAACGGCAACGGCCCGGCCGTGGGCCAGGCGGCGCTGTGGCCCAGCAACACCCTGAACTCCTTCGGCGCGACCGGGATGTACAAGGCCCTGCCGAAGACCACGGTGAACGGCAACGTCCAGCTGACCTACATGCGGCAGAACGAGTCGCTCCTGCCGTGGTCGATCAACTCGTCGATCACCACGCCCGCGGTGCTGGCCGCGTTCCCGGGCCTGCGCGCGCTGCCCCGCACCTCGGCCGAGGCCGCCGTGAACGGCCTGAACGCCCAGGTCAACGCCAACAGCCGCCCCACGCGGTATCTCACGCTGCAGGCGAAGTACCGGTACAACAAGCACGACAACGTCACGCCGTCGTTCGACGGGACGGAGTACGTGCGCTTCGACGCCGTGCCCGAGGAGATCGCCGACGACCCGGCGACCCCGCACGTGGAAGGCTGGTCCGAGTACTTCCACATCACGCGCAAGAACCTGGACACCAGCGCCACGTTCAATCTCGATGACTTCGGCCACTTCAAGGCGGGCTACTCGAACGAGAAGTTCGACCGTGAGGGACGCGGGTTCAGCGCGGTCAACGAGAACACGCTGCGCCTCTCCTACGACGCGCAGCTCGTCAACGCCGTCATGGTGCGGGCCACGCTCGACGCCAGCCGGCGGCGCGGCGACGGCTTCATCCTGGCCGGGATCGACTCCGAAGAGGGGCCGGGCGGAACGCAGCCGGGCCTCCGCTACTACGACGAAGCCGACCGCGACCGCACGAAGGGCTGGGTCGTCGTCAGCGCCAACCCCGTGGACACGGTGGGACTGTTCGTGCAGTTCGGGACCACCCGCGACACGTTCCTCGGCGACAGCTCGATTCCCGTGGGCCGCGACCACTTCGGCCTGCTGTCGCAGGACAACGACACCGTGGTGGGCGGCGTGGACATCACGCCGACCGACATGATCCACTTCGGGGCCAGCGTCGGCCGCGACAAGTTCAAGACGCTGCAGAAGTCGCGCAACGCGAACCCGCCGCCCGACGCGAGCTGGACCGACCCGTCGCGCGACTGGACGCTCGACAACAACGAAGTGGTGAAGACCTACATGGCGTACCTCGACGTGGAGCGGCTGGCCGACGACAAGGCCGAACTGCACTTCTCGTTCGAGAAGAACGACTCGGACAACGCGTTCAACTTCGGCGGGGCGCGCATCGCGGCCCTGCAGACGGCCGGGCAGTTCATTCCGCTGCCGAACGTCGTCAACGAGTGGAACCGCTTCACCGCCGACGTCCGGTACTACTTCACCCCGAAGGTCGGCTTCGCGGTGGGCTTCTGGTACGACAAGCTCGACGTGACCGACTGGGCCACGATCGACTCCAACGGCGCCGTCGGGTTCACGGCGGCCGACGGACAGCCCCGCATCGACTACCTCGGCGGGCTGCTCACCGGCTACGGCGTCCGGCCCTACGACGGCAGCCGCGTGTTCGCCCGTCTGCTGTATCGCTTCTGATGTGCTGCTGATGGTTCGCGTCGCGTGACGCGTCTTGGAGGATGGGAGTGACGGGGCGGCGACGAGCCGCCCCGTCGCATGTACGGCGGAAAGGGGGCGCCGCCGCCGGCGCTCAGTCCGCCGGCGGGGCGCCCGGCAGCCGGAGCTCGGCGCGCAGTCCGCCTCGCGGCGAGTCGGTGAGGGCCACCGACCCCCCGTAGACGTCCACCAGATCCCGCACGATCGCCAGGCCCAGCCCCGATCCCGGCGCGGCCTCGTCGGCCCGCACGCCCCGGCGGAACACCGACGCCCTGAGCGCCGCCGGGAGGCCCGGGCCGTCGTCGTCCACCGTGACGACCACGTCCGGCCCCAGCGCCGCGGCGCCGACGGCGACCTGCCGCCGCGCCCACTTGCAGGCGGTGTCCACGAGGTTGCCGAGCAGTTCCG
>JBFWXO010000024.1:63862-96142 GCA_050187355.1 Vicinamibacterales bacterium | reverse complement strand
CGCCCGGATGGAACGTCATCGGTGGCGGCGAACCCATGCTGCCGGGTGTGTCGATTGGCCACAACGAGTACGGGGCGTGGGGCTTGACGATCTTCGGCACGGTCGGCGAAGACCTGTACGTCTACGACACCAACCCGGCCAATCCTGAGCAGTACCGCTATCGCGGCGCGTGGGAGCCAATGCGGGTCATCAAGGACACGATCGCGGTTGAAGGCGAGGCGCCCGTGTCCGTCGACCTCAAGTACACCAGGCACGGGCCAGTGCTGTACGAGGACGCCAAGAACCACAAGGCGTATGCGCTGCGCGCGGCGTGGATGGAGATCGGCGCCGCCCCCTACCTGGCGAGCCTTCGCATGGATCAGGCGACGACGTGGGAGGAGTTCCGCGAGGCGTGTGCCTACAGCCGGATCCCCGCCGAGAACATGGTCTGGGCGGACACGAAGGGCAACATCGGCTATCAGGCCGTGGCCGTTACCCCGATCCGAAGGGGCTGGAGCGGGCTCGTACCGGTGCCCGGCGACGGTCGTTTCGAGTGGGACGGCTACCTCCCGATCAAGGCGCTCCCGAACGCCTCGAACCCTGACAAGGGGTACTGGGTCACTGCCAACAATTACCTGTTCCCCAACGACTACCCCTATCCGGAAGCGCAGCATCACACCGGCACCGACCCTTTCCGAGCCTCGCGAATCACGGAGTTCCTCGCGTCGGGCCAGCTTCATACGGTCGCGGACATGATGCGGCTGCAGAACGACGACCTGTCGTTGCCCGCACGGTCGCTGGTGCCGCTGCTCCGCGACCTGCCCATGTCCGACACGGCCGTCGCCAAGGCGCAGGATGCGCTCCTGGCCTGGAACCACGTCCTGGACAAGAACTCAATCGCGGCCGGCATCTACGAGATGTGGCAGCGGCGCCTGCTGGCCAACGCGCGCGACCGCCTCGTTCCCGTCGCCGCCCGAAATGCCTTCGGCGCGGTCGGGATGAAGAAGCTGATCGAGATCATGCTGGCCCCGGACGGCCGGCTCGGCAGCGACCCGATCGCGGCTCGCGACACGTTGCTGCGCACGAGCCTCGAACAGGCCGTGGCCGAACTGACCAAGAAGCTGGGGCCCGACATGGCGAACTGGCGGTACGGCCAGGCGGCCTATCATCACGCGCTCATTCGACATCCGCTCAGCGACGCCGTCACCCCCGAGATCCGGGCGCAGCTGGACGTCGGACCGGCGCCACGGGGCGGCGACAGCTACACGGTCACGGCCACCGGCGGCGGCGACAACCAGACGTCCGGCGGTTCGCTGAAGATGATCGCCGACCTGGACGACTGGGACCGTTCGGTCGCACTCAACAACCCCGGGCAGTCCGGTGATCCGCGCAGCCCGCACTATCGCGACCTGTTCGATCTCTGGTCTCGCGGCCGCTATTTCCCGATCTTCTACTCCAGGCCCCGAGTGGAATCGGTCACCGAGCAGGCGACGACGCTGCAACCCGGTGGAACTGGTACCGCGCAGCGGTGAAGTCCCATCCGCATCCACGGAGATTCGAACCATGCCCCGTTGTTTCATGACACTCATTCCGCGCCTGGCGGTGCCCGCCCTCCTCTCGATGGTTCCCGCGGCTGCCATCGCACAGCCAACGGCTCAAGGGGCCGCCGCCCTGCCGGGAATTCACAGCAGTGAATCCGAACTGCTGGCCGCCGCCGGCGAAGTCCGCGCGGGGCGCAAGCTGCAGAAGGCCTGGCCGAACGGCGCCAAGGTGGCCGTGTGCATCAGTTTCGACATCGACAACGAGTCACCGCTCATGGCGCGCGACTTGAAGCCGCTGCCGGTTCCGATGTCCGAGACGGAATACGGTGCGGTCGAGGCGATGCCGAGAATCCTGGCGCTGCTCGACAAGGAACGCCTTCCGGCGAGCTTCTACGTGCCTGCAGTGAGCGCCATTCTGGCGCCGGACATGGTGCCCGCGATCATGAAGTCCGGACGGCACGAGGTGGCCCTCCACGGCTGGATACACGAGAGCCTGCCCGCGCTGAACGACGCCGGAGAAGAAGAGCGACTCCTCAAACAGTCGCTCGACTATTTCACGAAGGTGACCGGCAAGCGGCCCGTGGGCACGCGGGCGGGCGCCTGGGCCTTCAGCCACCACACGCTCGACATTCTGCTCAAGGCCGGGCTGCTCTACGACAGCAGCATGATGTCGATGGACTCGCCGTACCTGCTGAAGGCGAACGGCCGCGACACGACGCTTGTCGAGCTGCCGGTGTCCTGGGTGCTCGACGACGCCCCGTATTTCACCCGCACCGGCGCCCTCCCGTCGCCAGAAGCGATTTTCAAGGTGTACCAGGACGAGTTCGACGTCGCGTACCGCGAGGGCGGCATGCTGATGCTCACGTTCCATCCGCACATCTCGGGCCGGCGGTCCCGCATCGTTCATCTCGAGAAGCTCATCTCCTACATGAAGAGCAAGCCGGGCGTGTGGTTCGCGACTGCCGAGCAGATTGCCAACCACGTGAAACCGAGCGGGAGCTCGAACCGGTAGGGAACGTCGGGTGGTTGACTGCGCCGGTGCAAGGCTGGCGTGCTTTCTTGAAAGGCCGGAGCACTATGAGACACACACCAGGAGATCGATTGGTCGGGCGCTTCGTCACGAGCGCATTCGTCATGATCGCGGTGCTTGCGCTGCCGGCGGCGGCGGCCGCCCAGGGCGGGGCCAACATCGGTGGCGTCGTCAGTGACGATACCAACGCCGCCCTGCCTGGCGTGACGATCACGCTGGTCAACACCAACAACGGGTCCGAGCAGGTGATCGTCACGGGGCCCGAAGGCAACTACCGTGCGGTGAACCTGCAGCCCGGACCATACGTGTTCACCGCCGAACTGGCGGGCTTCTCTCCGTCGAAGCACGCGGTTACGCTCTTCGTGGGCGCCAACACGACACTGAACATCACGCTCAGCGTGGCGACGATCTCCGAGAACGTGATCGTCAGCGGCGCGACTCCTCTCGTCGAAGTGGCCAAGGCGCAGCCGCAGTCGGTCATCGTCGGCGAGCAGCTCCGCGCCCTCCCGGTGCTCGATCGCAACTTCCTGGTCCTCGCCCAGCTGTTGCCGGGGGCCGCGCCACTCACCGGCGTCAACAGCAGGTTCGCCATTACGAAGTTCGGCGGGCTCGCCGACCAGCGCAACGGCTACACCACCGTCATCGACGGCGGCGCGGTCGACGACGCGACGTGGGGCAGCCCGGTGATCAACATGACCCAGGACGCGGTGCAGGAGTTCAAGGTCTTCCGCAATCAGTTCGACGCTCAATACGGCGCCGCGCTGAATGCGGTCGTGAACGTCGTGACCAAGTCTGGCGGCAACGCCTTTTCGGGCACGGGATACTACTTCGGCCGCGACAAGTCGCTGAACGCCCGCAACGCCAAGGCGGCCACGGTGCCGCCGTTCAAGCAGTACCGCATCGGCGGCACGTTCGGCGGCCCGATCGCCCTGAACCGGACGCACTTCTTCACCGCCTACGAGTACCTGGGCATCCAGAAGGCGGCCATCGTGTCGCTGCCCGCGAGCAACCCCTTCGCCAGTCAGCAGAACGGGAACTACCCCTTCGACCAGGACGAGCACCTCGTCGACGGCCGCGTCGATCATCGTTTCAGCGACTCACAGTCGGCGTACGTGCGCTACGCGTTCGACCGCCAGTACACGCCGAGCGGCGGACCGACCAACGCCGCCAGTTCGATCGTCGACACGAGCACGTCCCACAGTGTCGTCGGCGAGCACAACTGGGTGGTCTCGAACAGCATGGTCAACTCGGTCCGCGTCCACTATCTCGACCACAATCTCTTCACCGAGCCCGCGAACTTCGACCTGCAGATCTCGCGCCCCTCGTACACGACCGGACAGAACGGCGTGGCTCCCCAGTACTTTCCGCGAAAGATCGCCAGTCTGTTCGAGACGTTCTACATCAACCTGCCGAGACACGACATCAAGATCGGCGGCGAGTTGACGCGGGGCTCGAGCAACTTCGAGGCGCACTTCACGGAGCACGGCCAGTTCACGTTCACGACGGACGCGCCGTTCAACGCCGCTGACTCCCGGACCTGGCCTTTCACCTTCGTGCAGCAATCGCCGGGGCTCTACAACTTCACGTCGAATCAGATCGCGGCGTTCGTGCAGGACGACTGGCGGGTCACCGACCGGCTCCGCGTGAATCTCGGACTCCGCTACGATCTCGACACGAACCTCCGGCAGAACGCCTTCTATCGCGATCTGCTCGCCAACCCGCTGTACGCCGGCGTCGAGCGATTCGTGAGCGCCGATCGCGGAAACGACTACAACAACCTTCAACCCCGGGTCGGCGCCACGTACGACATCCGCGGCGATGGCACGCTCGTCGCGCGCGCGGCATCGGGGATGTACGTGACGCGCAACCGTCCGTGGTTCCAGGAAACCTCGATGGACAAGACGCTCGGCGCGGCGGTGCGCATCACGGACCCGCAGCTCCTCCAGCACTTTCCCGACATCAGCGCCGTGCTCGGCGGAAAGTCGCTGACCGACTACGTCAGCGCGGGCGGCGTGAGGTCGCTCTACCTGATCTCCGATGACTACGTCCTGCCGTACTCGATCAACACGACGGCCGGGATCGGGTGGCAGATCAACAGCGTGACGTCGCTGGACGTCGACTACGTCCACAACGTGGGCAAGAACCAGCTCGGATCGACGGATGCGAACCTGCCCGCCAGCGGACCGATCTCGGCGTCGAATCCCCGGCCGGTCGCGCGGTTCAGCCAGGTGGGAATGCTGACCAACTTCTCCAAGTCGTGGTACGACGCCCTCGAAGTGCAGGTGCGGACCCGGGTGCGCGGCACCGACAGCCTCCAGGTCTCGTATGCGTACTCGAAGAGCACGCTGGATGGCGTCACGTTCTACAGCACCTACCGCGGGACTGAACGCACGCCACGGGAGAGGGGGATGAACCCCACGGACACACCGCACAACCTGAGCGTGGCGGCATCCACGTCACTGCCGCTCGGACTGCAGCTCAGCGGCGTCTTCCGCGCGATCAGCGGCGGCCCGCTGCCGGTCACGGCCGGCATCGACCTCGACGGCGATCTGAACACGCAGAACGACCGCCCGGTCGGTTTGACCCCGACCGTGGGGCGGGGCGACGTGGACGAGCAGCTCGCGCTGATCAACGCGTTCCGTGCCACGCGAAACCAGGCGCCGATCTCCAAGGACCTCCTCAAGCCGAATCCCATCTTGACGACCGATTTGCGGCTGACCAAGTCCTTCAGAATCGGCGGCAGCCGCCGGTTCGAGGCGTTCCTCGAGGCCTATAACGCCACGAACTACACGACGTTGACCGGCGGATCCAGCAACATGAGTGCCGCGGCCTTTCTCGTCCGGACCGGCGCGCGAGACGCGCGGCAGGTGCAGTGGGGCGGTCGGTTCACGTTCTGAGGCAGACGTCACGGCGGCCGGGTCGGCAGGGTTCCTCCTGCCAGCCCGGCCGCATCACCATGTGAGGTCCGACGGGTCGAGCGGCGGAGCGAAGAAGTAGCCCTGGCCGTAGCCGCAGCCGAGCGACGTCAGCTCGTCCACTTGCGCTTCGGTCTCGGTACCCTCGGCGATCACGTCGAGCCCGAGCGTGGCCGCCAGCGCGATGACGAGCTGCACGATCTCCCGCTGTCCGCCGCCCTGCCCGAGGCCGGCGACGAACGACCGGTCGATCTTCAAGGCGTCCAACGGGAACGCCTGGAGGTAGCTCAAGGCGCAATAGCCGGTCCCGAAGTCGTCGATGCTCACGCGAACGCCGAGCTTCCGCAGTTCCGTCAGCACGTGACGGGCGCGGCCGACGTCGTCGATCGCGGTGCTCTCCGTGATCTCGATCCGGAGCGACGTCGCCGGAAACCCGGTGAGGCGCGCGGCCGCGGCCACCTGCTCCACGATCGACGCCTGCGCGAAGGACTTGGCCGAGAGGTTCACGCTCATGGTGGGCACGGGACCGCCGGGACCGGCCGCCATCAGGGCCACGCCCTGGCGGCAGGCCTGCCGCAGGACGAAATCGTCGATCCCGGCGATGATCCCGACCTCGTCGGCCACGGCCAGGAACTCGCCTGGCGCCAGGAGCCCGCGCTCCGGGTGCTGCCAGCGCACGAGTGCCTCGAAGCCGATCGTGCGGCGGTCCTTCAGCGACACGATGGGCTGGTAGTGGACGCGGAACTCGCCGCGCTCCGCGGCCCGCCTGAGCTCGGTCTCGAGCCGCAGCCGGCGGACCGCCAGCGCGTGCATGGCGCCGTCGAACACGGCGTAGCCGTTGCCGCCCGCCTGCTTGGCCCGGTACATCGCCAGGTCGGCGTCGCGCACGAGTTCGTCGGCCGACTGGTGGGTCGCGGCGGACACGGCCACGCCGATGCTCGAGGTGGCGAACACCTCCTGCCCGCCGATGGCGAGGGGCTGCGCCGACAGGCGCTGGATGCGCTCGGCGACGCGCACGGCGTCGACGGGCGACCGGATGTCGTCGAGCAGGACGACGAACTCGTCACCGCCGAAGCGCGCCAGGGTGCTCTCATCCACGTCTGGGGCGCCAGGAACGCGCATGACCGCGTCGTCCCGCCTCACCGCCGCCGCGAGCCGCTCGGCGAAGCGGACGAGCAGCAGGTCGCCGGTCCGGTGGCCGAGGCTGTCGTTCACATGCTTGAAGCGGTCGAGGTCCAGGAAGAGCACGGCGAAGCAGTAGTCGGGGTGCCGCACCCGGCGGACGAGCGAGCGATCGAGGCGTTCCATGAGGAGCACGCGGTTGGGCAGGTGCGTGAGCACGTCGTGGGTCGCGTCGTGCGTCAGCCGGTCCCGCGCGGTCCGCAGGCTCGTGCTCATGTCGTTGAACGCGCGGGCGACGACGACGGCCTCCTCGGATCCGCGTTCGGGCAGCGTCAGTTGTAGATTCCCGGCCGCCACCTCCGACGCCGCCGCCGCGATGTCGCGCAGCGGCTGGCTGAGGCGATGGCTGTACATCGATCCGCCGACGAGCGACAGGAACAGGATGGCGATGCCCGCCAGGGCGAAGCGGTCGCGCAGCCGGTCGATGAACTCCTGCGTGGGTTGCCAGTCCGACAGCAGGATCAGGCGGCCGGCATCGCCGCCCTGATCCGGCCGGGCGACCGCGAACACGCCGGTCACGAATCGCCGGGCGCCGAGCGTCCAGAGGTCCGGCAGGACGGTGGGGCTGCCGGCCGACGCCGCCTCCACCAGCGCCTCCGCGCTGGCCGCGGCCCGGGCCAGACTGCTGGCCACGACGGCGCCCCCGGCGATGATCACGGCCTCGCACCGGGCGCCGCGCGCGAGCTGCCGCACGACCTCGTCGCTCACGCGGTACCCGAACGCGAGCGCGCCGAGGACCTCGTCGGCGAATCTCGCCGGGACCGCCACGATCACGTACAGCGCTCCGTCGTGGTGGACGATCTGCCCGCCGGGCTCCCCGGCGAGCGCCCGGGCGATGCCGCGCTGCAGCGGCGCCTCGGCGGCCGGCGGCGCGCCAGTCCAGCCGGGCTGGGCCGCCCACTCGCCGCCGCGGCGAGCCACGACGGCGAACTCGGCGCCCACTTGCGCGCGATAGCCGTCAGCCATCGCCGACACAGTGGCGGTATCTGCGGCGAGGCGCACATCGGTGAGGTGCGCACGGAACACCGGCAGCTCCGTGACCAGTTGCGCCGTTCCCAACGCGCCCGTCACGCGCTCGGCCACCAGGTCGTGGAACGACCGGCTGGCGGCGGCGAGCTCCGCCGTGGCCCGCTCGCGCGACTGCGAGGCGACGGCCCGCGTCGTGGCCAGGAAGATCGCGCCGAGGGCGACGGCGACGAGCAGGCCCAGCGCCAGGGCGACGCGCGCCTCGAGCCGCGACGGCCACCAGGCGAGACCACCGCGCCCGGGCAGCGTCAGGGCGTGAGCCGGGACAGATCCTTGCGCAGGGTCCATGTCAGGCCCACGTCGAGTGCCGTCGGACGGCGCTGGGTGCGCTGTCCGCCCTGGGTGGTCGCGCCCACGGACAGGGCCAACCCCTGCCACAAGCGGACGCGCGCGGCCGCGCTCATCCGGTGTGTCCGCAGCGCGAACCGGGACGCGGTGTCGTAGTCGAGCGTCTCGATTCGCCCGAGCGCCGTCAGCCGGTCCATCCGTCGCGTGTGCACGATGAGGTCCAGGTAGCCGCCGGTGGTCGTCGTGCCGTCGAACGGCTGGCCGTCCAGCCACTCGCCACGCACCTGCACCCCGCGCAGCATGGCCCGCAGGTCCAGGCCCGTGAACCGTGCGCGGCCGCGGGCGAACGACTCCGGCAGGTGAGGCGTGGTGTCCACGCGGCTGACGCCGACGATCGCCGGGCCGATCGTTGCCTCGACGCGTGCGGCACCGGTCGTGCCGGTCCGGCGAATGGCGCCGCCGACGTCGGCCGGACGGCTGGCGCTCAGCTCGAGCGACACGCGCGAGACGCCGGTCAGCACGTCCACGCCGTGTTCGAGGTAGCCCGTCGACAGCGCGAAGTACTCGCCGTAGCGGACGAGCGGCGGGCGCAGGAACCCGACGTAGGCGTGATCGCTCGCGCTGGACAACCCGAACGGCGTGCGGTACCGGCCGGCGCGGACCGCGCGCACCCCGTGGCGGCCGCCGATCCACTCGGCGTAGGCCTCGACGAGATCGACGCGCCCGCCGTAGGGGTAGGCGGTGCCGAAGACGTCGGACTCCGTCCGGGTGCGCCCGCCCCACGAGACCTCGGCGGCCAGGCGCACGCTCCGCACCGGCTCGGCGAGGGCCCGCACCTGCGTGCCCGCGAACGCGATCGATTCGGTCGATCCGCCGGCCGATTGCGCGACCTCGATCGCCGCCGTCTGCGCCCCTGCCGCCGCGCCGCTCAGCGCCAGCAGCGCCACCACACCGGCCAGTCGCGGCATGGCGGTCATGGCAGGGCGATGCTTACGTCGTCGAGGGCGGATCCGATCGTGCCTTGCGCCGGTTCCGCACCGGGCCGCCATGCGTGGTACGTGCGCGGGCCATCGGGTACCGCGTCAATGGCGAACCGGCCACGCGTGTCGGTGATGGCGTGGAAGGGCGAGTCCACGACGACGACGTAGGCGGCCATGGCGGGGTGGATGTTGCAGAACAGGCGGCTCACCCCGGGGCGATCGAAGGTCACGGAGCGCGACTGGCCCACGGGGTAGAGCCCCAGGTCGAACACCTTGCCGTCACGGAACGAGAAGATGTTGTGGAAGACCCGGTCGCTGTTGGGCATCTCCACCGTCGTGCCCACCGGCACCACGAGCAGGCGCGGGCTGAACTGCATGTTTCGCTGATCGAGCACGACCGGCGGGCGGGCGTCGGGACGCGGGCGCGTCGGGGCGGGCGCGTCGAGCCACACGACGACGCCGGCCTGCGGCCGTCCCGCGACGTGGACGACGCCGGCGATCCGGCGGCCCGGCGGCTGTCCGTCAGGTCCGGATCCCGGTCCGGCGGCCTCGGTTGGCGCGAGGAGCGCGGCAAAGAGGGACAGCAGGGCGACGGCCCCCGCGACGACGGCGCTCGAACGACGTGTCCCTGCTGGCATCGGCCCGGCTCGCCTCCCTTGTGGGGTATCGGCAACAGGACCCTCGCGAGACACAGCCGCGCACTCGGGCAGGTGATCGTGATGGCCCGGTCATGCACGTCGGGGCTCAGAAGCGCGCCGCGAGCGCGTGCGGCGCCTGGACGGTTCCCGCGCGCCGTCGCATCGGTCGGCGACGGGTCGATCGGCCGCTCGCCCGCTACTGCGGCCGGCGGAACAGCCCGACGTACACGGCCTTGCCGAGCACGTGTCCCTGCATCGCGTTGTAGACGGCGGTGCGGGTGGCCCAGGCATCGGCGCCGGGCGGCACGTCGATCTTCGTGTCGAGCGCGAAGAGCTCGAACGTGTAGTGGTGCATGGGACCCGTGGCCGGTGCGCCCGGGCCGCGGTACACCTCGCCGCTCGCGCTGATCTGGCGGCTGCCGTCGGGGAGCGTGGGCCCCTTCGGCTGGCCTTCGGCCATGCCGGTGGCCGTCCCGGGAATGCCCCACACGAGCCAGTGCACCTGATCCTCGGTGCCGCGATTGCGCGCCACGTCCGGATCGCGCATGTGCAGGACGAAGCTCATCGTGCCCGGCGGCACGTTGGTCCACGCGAGGGCGGGCGACACCTGCTCGCCGGCCTGGGTGTACTTCGCGGGAATGACCGCGCCGTCGGGAAACGCGGTGGTGGTCAGGGTCAGCGCCGGGCGCGGCGCGGGCTGTGCGCCCGGGGTCTGCGCGGCCGCCGCCGATGCCGCCGCCGTGAGCAGCGCGGCCAGGGCCGCTCGTGTCGTGTGTCGCATGACTGTCCCTCCGCCAGGGGCCGACCGTCGGGCCCCGGACCCAGACACATTACCCGATGACCGGCGCGGGCACGGGGCTTGCTCCGCCGAGGCGGACATGGACGGAACCCGCGGATTCCGGCGCGACGGCGCGCGACCGCGGCCGCTCCCGGACAACCGGTGTCCGGCGCCGGGACGTCCCTGGGAGCACGCGCGATGACGCAGGCGATACGCACCTGGACCAGGCGGCCCTGGCTCGCGGCCGCCGCCATCCTCTCGGTGGCGCTCGGCATCGGGGCCAACACCGCGATCTTCTCGGTGATGAACGCCGTGGTGCTGCGGCCCCTGCCGTACCCGGAGCCGGATCGGCTCGTCGCGCTGTGGGAGACGAGCGCGGACAACCCGTCGCGCTGGCTCGCACCGGCCAACTTCCTCGACTGGCGGCGCGAGGCGCGGACCCTGTCGTCGATGGCGGTCTTCGACGGGTTTCCCCTGACGCTCACCGGACGAGGCGAAGCCGAGCGGCTGAACGGCGCCGGCGCGTCCGGCACCTTCTTCGACACGCTCGGCGTGACCGCCGCGGCCGGCCGCACGCTGCGCCCCGCGGACGACGCGCCTGGCGCCGCGCCGGTGGCGGTGCTGACCGGCGGGCTCGCCGCGCGGCTGTTCGGGAGCGGGGATCGCGCGGTGGGACAGGTGCTGCGCCTCGAGGGCCGCGCGCACGAGGTGGTCGGCGTGCTGCCCGACACCTTCACCATGCCGATGCTGCCGACGGCCGAGATCTGGGTGAACGGCGATCGCGGCATCCCCCGCAGCTTCCCGTTCCCCGGGGACGTCACGGCCGTGCGCGATGCGCACTACCTCCTGGCCGTGGGCCGCCTGGCGCCCGGCGTGTCTCCGGCCGCGGCCGAGCAGGAGCTGGCCGCCGTGATGACGCGGCTGGCCGAAGCCTTCCCCGCCACCAACGCCGGGCTCGGCGCGCACGTCGTGCCGCTGCACACCCAGGTCGTGGGCGACGTGAGCCGGCTCGTCCTCTTCCTGCAGCTCGCCGTCATCGCCATGCTCGCGATCGGCTGCGCCAACGTGGCCAGCCTGCTCCTGGGGCAGGCCGCCGGCCGGCAGCGCGAGCTGGCCACGCGCGTCGCGCTCGGCGCCAGGCGCCGCCAGGTCGTGGCGCAGCTGCTGGCCGAGGCCGTCGCCATTGCCGTGCCGGGCGGGCTGCTCGGACTGCTGCTGGCGCTGTGGGGGCTGGATCTCCTCGTCGCCATCGCGCCGGCCTCACTGCCGCGCGTGGCCGAGATCGGGATCGACGGACGCGTGCTCGCCTTCACGCTCGCGGCGACGTTCGTCACGGCCGCGGCCTTCGGTCTCGGCCCGGCGCTCGGGGCCGCCCGGAGAGCCGGCATCGGGGCGGCGCAGCCTGGCGAGCGCGTGGCGGGCGACCGCGCGATCAGCCGCTGGCACCGCGTGCTGGTCGTGGGCGAGCTGGCCACGGCACAGGTGCTGCTCGTGGGCGCGGGCCTCCTCGTGGCGAGCCTGCTCGCCGCGCAGCACGTCCCGCTCGGCTTCGAGGCCGACGGGCGGCTCGCCGCCGACGTGTCGCTCGCGCCGGAGCGGTATCTCCTGCCGGCGGCCTCCGGCGACGGGCGCATCGACCCCGGCCCCAGGCGCCGGCTCGTGGAGCACGTGCTCGCGTCGCTGGACGCGACGCCGGGCGTCCGCGCGGCCGCGGCCGCTTTCACGGCGCCGATGGGCGGCGCGCCGAATCGCGGGCTGCGCATCGTGGGCGATCCGGAGCCGCGGCCGAACGAGGAGCCGCAAGCCGACTTCCAGATCGTCACGCCCGCCTTCTTCCGCACCAACGGCATCCGGCTGACCGCGGGGCGCGCCTTCGACGCGTCCGATCGCGCCGGCAGCCTGCCGGTGGCCATCGTGAACCAGGCGATGGCCGACCGCTACTTCGCCGGCCGCACTCCCCTCGGGCGCGAGATTGCGTTCAACCAGTCCCTGCGCCACCAGATCGTCGGGGTCGTCGCCGACGCCCGGTACCGCGACGTCGAGCACCCGGCCGACCCGACCTTCTACGTGCCCATGGACCAGAACGACGAGCGCTGGCCGTACCTGTCGTTCATGGCGTGGAGCGACGGCGACGCGGCGGCGCTCGCGCCCGTGGTGCGGGCCGCCGTCCGCGACGTGGATCCCGATCAGCCGCTGGCCCGCGTGAGGACCTACGACGAGATCCTGGCGCGGATGCTGGCCTCGCGGCGGTTCACGGCGCTCCTCGCCGGGGTCTTCGCCGCCGTGGCCCTCGTGCTGGCGGCGGTGGGGACCTACGGCGTCCTGGCCTACGCCGTCGGCGCGCGGACGCGTGAGCTGGGCGTGCGGGCGGCCCTGGGGGCCACGCCCGGCGACCTGCGGCGGCTGGTCGTGCGGCAGGGCGGCGCGCTGGCGGGCCTGGCCATCGCCATCGGCGGCGGCGCCGCCTGGCTCGCGGCCGGCGCCATGGCGTCGCTCCTCTTCCAGGTGCGCCCCGGCGACCCCTGGACGCTGGCGCTCGTCACGGCGCTCCTCGCGCTGGTGGCGCTGGCCGCCACGTGGCTCCCGGTGCGGTCGGCAACGGCCGTGGATCCCCTGCGGGCGCTCAGGGAGCCATAGGGCCGAGCCAGGCCGGCGGGACCCGTCCCCGGTAAGCGGCGGCAGGAGGCGGTCGTATTCCCGGGTGCCCGCCCACTTTGCACGCGGGGCTGCTAAGCTTTCCGGGCTTCCTGACCGCCATGACGACACCGCCGGCGCCCGCCGCCCCCAGCTCGTCCCTCCTCGCCCGCGTGCTGAAGCGCGTCGCGAAGGTGGAGCCCGACGAGACCAAGGCCGTCCTGGTCTCGTTCGCGTACTTCGCGCTCCTGATGGGGAGCTACTTCATCGTGCGGCCCGTGCGCGATGCCATGGGCACCGTCTACGGCGTGGCCAACCTGCAGGAGCTCTACACCGGCACCTTCGCCGCCAGCTTCCTCATCGCGCCGGCGTACGCGTTTCTCGCGTCCCGCATCAGGCTCGCCACGTTCCTCCCGTGGGTGTACGGCTTCATCGCCGCGACCATGCTGGGGTTCTTCGCGCTCTTCGAGGCCACCGGCACCCACCAGGACCGCTGGGTCGCGGCGCTGTTCTTCGTGTGGGTCAGCACGTTCAACGTCCTCATCATCTCGGTCTTCTGGAGCCTGATGGCCGACACGTTCTCCCGCACGCAGGCCAAGCGCCTGTTCGGCTTCATCGCGGCGGGCGGCACGGTGGGCACGATCGGGGGGCCGGCGCTGGCGGCGCTCCTCGTCGGCGTGGTCGGCACGAACATGCTGATGCTGATCTCGGCCGCGGGATTCGTGGTGACCGCCTGGCTCGTCCGGGTGCTGGAGCACGAGAAGCGTCGCCTGGGCGCCATGGCCACAGGCCAGGCCACCTCGCTCGACCGGCCCCTGAAGGGCAACCCGTTCGAGGGGTTCACGCTGCTCGTGCAGTCGCCGTACCTGGCGATGATCGCGCTCTTCATCCTGCTGATGACGACGATCTCGACCATCATCTACTTCCAGCTCGGCGACCTCATCAGCAAGGCCTTCGAGAGCCGCGAGGCGCGCACGCAGGCCTACGCCACGATCGACCTGGCCGTGAACGGCTCCACCGTCTTCCTGCAGCTCTTCGGCACGGGCCGGATCATCGAGCGCTACGGCGTGACGACGGGCCTGCTGCTGAACCCCGTGATCATGGTCGTGGCCTTCCTGGCGGTGGCCGTCTCGCCCGTGCTGCTCGTCCTCGGCTCCATCCAGGTGGTCCGGCGGTTCGCCGAGTACGCGATCGCCAAGCCGAGCCGCGAGATGCTCTTCACCGTGGTGGACCAGGAGAGCAAGTACAAGGCGAAGAACGTCATCGACACCGTCGTCTACCGCTTCGGCGACGTCACCTCGGCCTGGATGAGCGCGGCCGTCCTGCCGTACGGCGTGGCCGGTCTGGCGATCGCCGGCGTGATCATGTCGGCGTGCTGGTTCCCGATCGCGTACTCGCTCGGGCGCCGATACGAGAACGTGCGCGGCGCCGAGCTGGCCGGCGAGACGCCGGCCCTGGCTCCCCGCTAGCCGGCGGCCGCAGGCCCGCCGGAATGGAGGATCGCAACGTGAGCAACATGACCCGTCGTGACTGGCTGGCGCTGACGGTCGGCGCCGGCGCGTCGCTGTCGTTCGACCCGCGGGTGCTCCTCGCGCAAGGGGCGATGAACACCAAGCCGATCCCGTCGAGCGGCGAGCGCCTGCCCGTGATCGGGCTCGGCAGCTCGGCCACGTTCGCCTCGGTGGCGCGGAGCGAGGACCTCACGGCCCTCCGCGAGGTCTTCAAGGCGCTCGTGGACGGCGGCGGCACCGTGTTCGACACGGCGCCCGGCTACGGGGCGTCGGAGGAGGCGTCGGGCGAGATCGTCAACGAGTTGAAGATCGCCGACAGGCTGTTCTGGGCCACGAAGCTGAACGTCGCCGGTCGCGGCAGCGGCACGGCCGATCCGGCGGCCGCCCGCCGGCAGGTGGACACGTCCTTCGCGCGCGTGAAGAAGGCCCGGATCGATCTCATCCAGGTCCACAACATGGGCGACGTGGGCGTCCAGATCCCGATCCTCCGCGAGTACAAGCAGCAGGGCCGCGTCCGCTACATCGGCCTGACCACGACCTTCGAGAACCAGTACGAGGGCCTCGTCGCCACGATGCGGAAGGAGACGCTGGACACCATCGGCGTGGACTACGCCATCGACAACCGGCACGCGGAGGCGACGATCCTGCCGCTGGCGCACGACCGCGGCATGGGCGTGTTCGCCTACGCGCCGTTCGGGCGCACGCGCCTCTTCAAGCGCGTCGGCACCCGCCCGCTGCCGGACTTCGCGAAGGAGTTCGACGCCACGACCTGGGCGCAGTTCTTCCTGAAGTTCGTCGTGAGCCATCCGTACGTCACGGTCACCACGCCGGCCACGAGCCAGGCGAAGAACATGACGGACAACATCGGCGGCGGCCTGGGACGGCTGCCGGACCAGGCGATGCGCAAGCGCATGGCCGACTACATCGACGCGCTGCCCGGCGCGTGACGTCCCGCCGATGATCGCCCACGATCGCCCCGCCCGGGCCTCCTGGCTCGCGCGGCTGGTGGACGTGCGCGCGGGCGAGGCGGCGGCCGTCGCGTGGGCGTGGGTGTTCTTCTTCTCGGTGCTCTCGGCCTACTACGTCATCCGGCCGATCCGCGACGACATGGGCGTGGCCGGCGGCGTCGCCAACCTGCCGTGGCTCTTCACCGGGTCGCTCACCGGCATGCTGGTGCTGAACCCGCCGTTCGCGTACCTCGTGGCGCGGCTGCCGCGGGCCCGCTTCGTCGGCTGGGCGTACCGGTTCTTCCTGCTGAACCTGCTGGCGTTCTTCGCCGCGCTCACGTGGGGCCCCGGGCTGCAGAGCGTGTGGCTGGGACGCGCGTTCTTCATCTGGACGTCGGTGTTCAACATGTTCGTCGTGGCCATCTTCTGGTCGGTGATGGCGGACGTGTTCTCGCCGGTCCAGGGCAAGCGGCTCTTCGGCTTCATCGGCGCGGGCGGCACGCTGGGCGGCATCACGGGCGCCGCCCTCACGAGCCGGCTCGTCGGCATCGTCGGCACGGCGAACATGCTGCTCGTGTCCGCGGTCTTCCTCGAGGTGGCCGCGCTGGCGGCGCGGCGCCTCTTCCACCTGCGGCGGACGGCCGCCAACGCGGATGCGGTGCGCGCCCACGTCGAGGCCGGCACGGCCGTCGCCCTGCCCGAGGTGGGCGACGAGGGCGAGGCCCTCATCGGCGGCTCCGTGTGGGACGGCCTCCGGCGCGCCCTGACCGAGCCCTACCTCGTGAACGTCACGCTCAACATGCTCCTGTTCACGGTGCTGACGACGTTCCTGTACTTCCAGCAGGCGACGATCGTGGACGCGGCCATCGAGAGCCGCGTGGCACGCACCGAGTTCTTCGCCAACATCGACCTCGCCGTGAACCTGATCACGCTCGTCACCGAGCTCTTCGCGACGGGGTGGTTCGTGCAGCGCTTCGGCGTGGCCGTCGCCCTCGGCATGCTGCCCGCGCTGAGCGTGGCCGGGTTCGGTCTGCTGGGGACGATGCCGACCATCGCCGTGCTGATGGCCTTCCAGGTCGTGCGGCGCGCGGGCAACTTCGCCGTCGCCCGCCCCGCGCGCGAAATGCTGTTCACGGTGGTGCCGGCCAGCGACCGCTACAAGGCCAAGACCTTCATCGACACCGTCGTCTACCGCGTGGGCGACCAGCTCGGCGCCTGGGCCTACGCGCCGCTGGCGGCGCTCGGCGCCGGCGTGGCGGCCATCTCGACGGCCGCGATTCCCCTCTCGCTCCTGGCGCTCGTGAACGCCGTGTGGCTGGGGAGGAAGATGGGGAGACTGCAGACACCCGCAGGGACCGGGGACCGGGGACCAGGGATCACGGACCAGTGAGACCCTCATGCTGTCGCGCTGTCACAGGGCGGTCTGTCGACGTGAGACATACGAAGAGTCCGGCGGACGCTCCGCACGGGCTCTTCAGGGTCTGAGTCCGAGTCCCTGGTCCCTGGTCCCCGATCCCTAGTCGTTCGTATGCCTCCGCGGCGGCCACGCCCTGGGCCGGCCGTACTCGTCCACGACCAGGGCGCGCGTGCCGGGCGGGAGCACGCGGAGGCTCTTCAGGAACTCGACCACCGCGTCCTGCTCGTCGGCCGGAAGCGCCCGGTACGCGGCGCGCGCGGCGCGGGCTTCTCCGCCGTGCGCCTCGATGGCCTCGCGCAGGGTCGTGAACTGGCCGTGATGGAAGTAGGCGCCGTCGGCGCCCGTGCCCCAGAGCTTGCGCGTCAGGAAGCGGCGGTTGCCGGCGAAGAAGCCGGGCGAGCCCAGCGCCTCGTTCATGTCGAGGGGCTCCTCGTTGCCGTCGCCGTCGTCGGTGATGTCGTGCAGTTTGAGGTCCGTGAAGGCCGGCACCTCCACCACGCCGCCGCGCACGTCGAGCCGCGGGGACGGCAGCCGGCGATCGGTGAGATCGACGGCCAGCGGCGTCACGCTCGAGGGGTTCGCGTTGCCCGGCGGGTTGTAGGGACCGGGTTCGGTGAAGACCCAGCCGCGCCGGCGCAGCGCGAGCGAGGGCCGGTGGCAGGTGGCGCACCCGACGTCGGCGAAGCGCTGCTCGCCGAGCAGGACGGCCGCCTCGACGGCGCGGTCGTTCGGCACCATGCGGCCGGGCACGGCCATCGTGGCCTGGAACAGCGTGGCGGCCGTCACGTCGGCGCGCGTGAGCTCGTTGGCCACGCCGTCGCCGTCCGGGTCGGTGTCGACCCCGAAACGCTCCGTGGACTGGATGCCGTGGTGGTGGTTGAACGCGTTGTTCGTGAACTGCCGGAGCGACACCACCGCGCCCGCCTGGTGGAACGGCCGCACGAGCAGCGAGGGCGGCTGCGCGGCCCCCGACGTCTGCAGGCTCGGCGCCGGCAGGCCCTCGACGCCGCTCGTGTCCCACGACCCGTCGGGACGGCGCGCGATCCGGCCGAAGTCCACGCCGCTCGCCACGAGCCGGCGCGACGTGCCAGGCGAGGTGGCGTCACGCGACGCCTGAAGCTCGCCCGTCATCTGCCGGGCGAGCATCTCGATGTAGCCCGAGCCGAACATGCCGACGGTGATGCGGCTGTTCGCGATCGACTGAAGCGTGGTGGCCAGCCCGCGCTCGTCGGCCGTGCCGTGCGTCGCCATGGCGTCGTTGCCGTCGAAGGACGCGAAGTCGAAGCGCTGGCCGAGGACGAACACGTTGGCCACGATGTCGCCGCCGCCGCCCACGAGTCCGAAGGGCGAGTTGTGGCAGCCCGAGCAGGCGTTCGAGTCGGGACCGGACACCCGGTTGAACGCGCGCGGAAACACGAGCGGGTTCATCGGGTCCGTCAGCGGCGCGCCCGTCCCCTTGGTGAGCGGACGGCCCGCGCCTTCCTGCGTGGTCCAGCGCGCGTCCAGCAGCAGGCGGCCGTAGTCGAGCAGCACGTGCATCGGCACCGTGTACTCCTCGCCGTCGGCGAGATGCCGCGGAACGGCGAGCTCGCGGCCGATGGGCGCGCGGCCCTGCGTGGCGACGGTGGCGGCCATCCAGGCGATGGCGGCGGCAGTGAGGGCGGAGGAGATTCGGACGCGCATGGCAATGCTCCTGCCGGTGTCAGCGCCGGACCGCCGCGGACGTCCTCATCCGGGCGAGGGGGACCTGACTGCCGGGATGCCCGACGATGCTACCCGCGAACCCGGTCCGCCGTGTCACCAATACCTCACGCATCGGCTCGAGATTCGGTTGGGCCGTCATCCGGCACGCGCGAAGGCTGGCTGGGCCCAGACAACCTGTCGGCCGGGGTCGTCGGCACGCGCGGTCTGTCGAGCTGGGTGAGACTCCACTCACGGCGCCGAGGGTGGTGCCGGCTCGACGAGCGCGACGCCCCCGCGGATCGTCACGACCGTGCCGAGGCGCGCCGACAGCGTGCGTACGCGCTCGAGAATCGCGGTGTCCGTGGCTTCGGCCGCGGCCAATGGGATGCCGCGGGTCCCGCGCGGCTTCCCCATGCCGAGATCGATCGGGCGCAGTTCCACCGCGTCCACGCGTCCCCCGGAGAGGCGGACGATGGCCGTCGCGCTCTGCCACCACGCGTCGTCGTCGAGGTCGGGCGACGGCGCGCGTGGCGCAAGCGGCGGGACGAGGCCCGGTGCCTGGGCCTCGTCGACGGCGGCCGCCGGCATCGACTGCTCCGGAAACACGTACGGGCCGAGGCTGTAGAAGATCGGGCGCCCTCGGTACATCTCGACGGCGCGCAGCCGGTGCGGCCCGTGTCCGTGGACCACGTCGGCGCCGGCCTCGATGGCCGCGTGGGCGACGGTGCGGGCCAGGTCGGACACCTCGTCGGCGCCGTTGCCGGGCTCGTGCGCGTGCAGGCTCACGACCACCGCCGCCGCGCGCGAGCGGGCCTCGCGCACCGACGCGGTGAGCGCCTCGAGATCGGCGGGATCCGCCGCCAGGTGCATCCCGCCTTCGGCGCCCCGTTCGATCGTCAGTCCCATGAGATCCCAGGTCCGGCCATCGGCGCGCGCGCTCAGGGCCGGCGGCGGAAACGCGCGGACGAGCGCCTCGAAGCGGGGCGCGTCCACCACGAGCCGGCGCTCGTGGCGCAGCCAGTTCACGCCCGGCCGCCCCAGGATGTCGCCCTGGCGCGGCGTGGCCCGCGCGCCCGCCGAACCGGTGATGGTCATGGCGACGAGCGCCACCACGCCGTCTCGCGTGGACACGTAGACCGGCGCCCGCGCCGCGTCGAGATTCGCGCCGGCGCCGGCGTAGGCAACGCCCGCGGCGGCCAGGCGCTCCTGGAGGAGGGCCAGGCCGTCCGGGCCGTGGTCCGCGACATGGTCGTTCGCCAGCGACACGGCGCCGATGCGCAGGTCCGCGAGGACGGCCGGCGCCTCGGCGGCAGCCGCGGGCCATCGACGCGGGTCACCAGCGTCCACGCCGTCCGCGCCCGCCCGCATCGGCAACGCGAAGCTCACGACGGTCAGCGAATGGTGGCTCGGCGCGATGGGCGGGTACATCCGGGCGAGCGCCTCGGGTGCCAGGGCCGCCGGGATCGCCACGTCGCCAGCCAGCGCGAGGACGATCGCGCCGCGAGGGGCCAGGGCCGACGGCAGCGGCAGGCGCCGCGGCGTCGTGAGCCAGGCCGCCAGGGCCGACGCCGCCGACAGGCCGGCGACGAGCGCCAGCCGGCCACGCCGGGAGGGGATGCCGGTCACGCGAGGAGGAGGCGCTGGACGAACCAGTAGACGCCCACGCACAGCACGGCCGACGAGGCGGCGAGGCCGACGGACGCGCGCCACCGGCTGGCCAGCGCGGCGCGCAGGACCGGGAAGGCGAGCGCCAGGAACGCCAGCTGGCCCAGCTCGACGCCCAGGTTGAAGGTGAAGAGCGAGGCCGCCAGGGTCGCCCGCGGGAGGGCCAGGTCCCGGAGCACGTTCGAGAAGCCGAAGCCGTGGACGAGTCCGAAGACGAACGCGAGCCGCCACCGGTGCGCCGGCCGGTCCAGCACCAGGTTCTCGACGGCCACCCAGGCGATGCTGAGCGCGATGAGCGCCTCGACGAGCGCGGGCGGAACGGTCACGAGGTCGAAGGATGCCAGGCCCAGCGTCAGGCTGTGGGCGACGGTGAACGCCGTCACGATGCCCACGACGGCGCGGAAGGCCGCCGCGCCGAGGAGGAGGGCCGCGAGGAACGCGAGGTGATCGTAGCCCGTCACGATGTGCTCGATGCCCAGCGCGGCGAAGCGCCGGGCGGTGGCGGCGAAGCCCCGGCCCGCCGGACCGAACACCGCGCGGGGCGAGTCGAGGTCCAGCACGGCCTCGATGGAGGCGTCGCCGCGGACGACGCTGGCCAGATGGCGATGGTCGGGCTGCGTCACCTCGGGCAGCGTCGTCTCGAGGGCCAGCGTGCCGACGGGCGCGGCGAACTCGTACGTCACCCTCATCCGGAGGGTCGCGCCGTCGGCGAGCTCGTAGCGATCGAGGAGCACGGACGCCGGAGCGGCGCCGTCGGCCGTCACCGACAGATGCCTCCTGAGGGCGGCGAAGACGGCAGGAATCGCCGCGTCCACTTCGTCGATCGACGCCCGCTGATCGCCGTCGGCGTCCACGACGGGGCCCGTGTGGAAGTCCAGCGCGCCGATGGTGACGGTGGCGTTCACGCGGCGGCCCTCGACCACGAGCCGCGACGTGCTGCGCGAGAGGTCGTGCGCGACGGCGCCGGTGCTCATCGCCCAGCCGGCGAGCGCCAGCCCGCTCACGATCCCGATCGTGCTCCGCTGGAATTGGCGCACGGATGGATCCTCCGGGCGCCGGGCGACGTGGTGCGGCCGGACCTTACGATCCGGGCAGCACGACGACGCCCACGCCGTCCTTGAATTCGATCGTGGTCTTGTAGGGCGCCGAGAACTTCTGCAGGTCCTCGATGATCTTCTTCGACAGCGTGGGATCGGCCAGCACGGGCCGTCCGCGCCGCGACCGGGGCTGCCCGAAGCCGAGCGAGATCGGATGCAGCGTGAGCCCCGTCATCCGGTCGCCCGAGAAGGTCGGCATGGCGACGACCGACTCGAAGATGTACGGGTCGGCCGGGAAGCCGATCGTGCCGTTCTTCGTGCGCTCGTCGTTGAAGTCGGCCACGCCCGATCCGCGCGGCATGCCGAACGGCTCGTAGTTCTCGGGCGGCTGGCGCAGGAGCGTCTCGTTCTGGAAGATGAAGTCGCCGAGCGAGTAGAAGATCGGGCGGTTCTTGTAGATCTCGATGCCCCGCAGGACGTGCGGTCCGCTCGTGACGACCATGTCGGCGCCGGCGTCGACCATCCGGCGCGCGAAGGTCACGAAGAACTCGGGGGGCACGTAGCGGCTGCCGGCGTTCTCGTGCGTGTGCGAGGACACGATCACGTAGTCGGCCTGGCGGTTGGCGTTGCTCACCACCGCCGCCATCGCCTCCAGGTCCTCCTGGAGGGGCTCGGTCCGCACTCCGGTGCGATCGCCCACCACGAAGCGGCGCCCGAGCGCCGTCATCTCGGTGGCCGCGGCGCCGGCGCCGCCCGTGGACACGCTGGCCCCCTGCAGGGCCGCCTTGAGCGCGTCGAACTGCGCGCGCGTCACGACCTGCGTCGTCGTGTAGCGCAGGGGCGCCAGGCCTGGCCTCGCCTTGGTGTCGCCCCACGAGTCGCCGGCGCGGCTGCCGTCCGGGAACGTCGAGGAGACTGCCACGAGCGCGACGCGGCCCTTCGCCGACTCGTAGAACTTCGCCTCGCGCGCCTCGCGCAGGCTCTCGCCGAACCCGGCCCCGACGAGGCCGGCCGCGCGGACGTACTTGGCCGTGAGCTGCGCGCCGAGCACGCCGTAGTCGCCGGTGTGGTTGTTGGCCTGCCCCACCAGGTCGAACCCGGCCCAGACGATCTCCTTGGCCAGCGCCGGATCGCCCCGCATGTACGTGCCGCCGCTCTCGGTGGAGGGGTAGGGCTCGTAGTCGTGGAAGAGCATCTCCAGGTTCGTGAACGCCGCGTCGGCCCCGCGCACGAGATCCATGAGCCGGGTGAACTCGGGTTCCGCGTGCGGGGACAGCGGCTGGACGATGATCGAGTCGCCCGTGAGCGCCAGGGTCATCGGGCCGCGATCGGGGTAGACGTGCGGCTGCGGCGCGGCGCCCTGCGCGGCGGCGCGGCCGCCAGCCGCGGACCCCGCCCACGCCGCGAGCGCCACGAGGGCGGCGGCGAGGACCGCGGGACCGGGACCAGCACGACGTGCCATGGCAGCTCCTTGCGAGCCTCGGTGCGCTCGCTGAATCGGGCGCACTCTAGCACGGGGCGTCGGCCGCCGTCAGGACCGCGAACGGCGCAGGGTGGAGCGCGCCCGCGCCACCGCGCGCTGCCGGACCGCCCGCGGCAGCGGCCGTCGGCCCTGGGCGCGGCACGCCTCCATCAGGGCCCGCAGGCGGCGGGCGGCGCGCCGGCAGGGCGCGCACGAGGCCAGGTGCCGGGCCATGGCGGCCGAGCGGGACGGGGAGAGCTCGTCGTCCAGGTACGCCCACAGATCGGCGGCGGCATGCCGGCACGGGTCGGCGGCGCGCGGCGCCGATCCACGGCGAGCCGGCGCCTTCTTCGTGGTCATCGGGCAGGCGCCTCGAGGGCCGCCTGCAGGGACCGCCGCGCGCGGCTGAGCCTGGTCTTCACGTTGTCCTCGGAGATGCCCATCGCGTGGGCCACTTCCCGGGTGGAAAGCCCCTGCATCTCGCGCAGGAACACGATGGCCCGATGCGAAGGCGGCAGCGCCTTCAACGCCTGGCGCAGACGCTCGCGAAGGCGGGCGTTGTCCGCCATTTCCTCCGGATTCCGGCCCGGGTCCGCCGGATCCAGCCGCGGCGCCGCGCCGTGGCCGTCCCGGGCCACGTCCAGTGACTCGAGGTGCGCGGGCTGGTGGACCCGCCGTCGCCGGCTCATGAGGCACGCGTTCTTCACCGTCCGGTGGAGCCACGGCCGGAACGACCCGGGTTCCCGGATCTGGGAGGAATAGCGGTAGGTCCTGAGCAGGGCCTCCTGCATGGCATCTTCAGCGTCGTCGGGATGTCCGCAGACGGCCACCGAGAAGCGCCAGGCCACCTCCTGCACCCGCGTGAGGAGCCGCTCCATGGCCGCCGGGTCCCCGTTCGACGCCTCGCGCAGGAGGTCGGCATAGACGTCGGTCGCCGGCGCCAGCGGAGGCACGCCGTCGCGTTTCGCGGTCCGCCGGCCGCCCGTCGCCGGCCGGCGTGTCACCTTTGCCACGTATCTGAATCTCCCTGGGCAGGATGATACGACGCCTCTCTGTCTTCGCCCTGCTGCTGAGTCTCACGACGGGCGTGGCGCGGGCGCAGACGCCGCTGACGCTCGCCGACGCCATCGCCCGGGCCCAGGCCCGCAATCACGACGCCCGCGCGGCCGAGGTGGCCGAGCAGCAGGCCGACGCCGCGTGGACGGCGGCGCGCGCCACGTATCTGCCGAACGTGGACGTCACCGAGAGCTGGCAGCGCGGCAACCAGCCGGTCTTCGTCTTCGGATCGCTCCTGGCGCAGCGCCAGTTCACGGCCGCCAATTTCGCCATCGACGCCCTCAACCACCCGGACCCGGTGAACAACCTCCGGCTGGGGGTGTCGGTGGACCAGGCGGTGTTCGACCCCGTGGCCCGGGCCCACGTCAAGGCCGCCTCGATCGGGCGCGACATGGCGGCCACGGCGCGCGAGCTCGTCGCCCACGACCTGGCGGTGGCCGTGACGGCCGCCTACGGCGCCGTGCTGACGGCCGACGCGGCCGTCCGCTCCGCCGACGCCGCGGTGGCGTCGACCGAGGCGGACCTGGCGCTGGCGGGCAACCGGCGCGGTGCCGGGACCGCCACCGAAGCCGACGTGCTGCAGGTGGAGGTGCTGGCCGCGCGGGCGCGCGAGCAGCGGATCCGGAGCCGCGCGGATGCCGCCGTGGCCCGTGCCCGCCTGAACGACCTGATGGGCGAGCCGCTCGACGCGGCCGTCACGCTGGTGGAGACGCCGGAGCCGCAGGCGCTGGCCGAGACGTCGATCGCGGCGCTGGAGGCGATGGCCGTGGCCGGGCGGCCGAACGTGAAGCTGGCGGGCCTCCACGAGCAGCTCGCGCGGGCGTCGGCCGACGCGGCGCGCGCCTCCTTCCTGCCGCGGCTCTCGGCGCAGGGCGCGTGGGAGGCCAACGGCGACACGTTCACCTCCCGGTCGTCCAGTTGGGCCGTGGGCGCCGTGGCCCACGTCAATCTCTTCCGCGGGCCGGCCGACCGCGCCCGCGTCGCCGCGGCACGCCACGCCCAGACGCTGCGCGCCATCGATCGCGAAAAGGCCGAAGCGGCGGCGCGGCTCGACGTGCGGGTGGCCCTGGCGCGGCTCGAGGCCGCCCGGGCGGCCGAGGCCGTCACGCGCGCGGCGGTGACGCAGGCGCACGAGAGCCAGCGGATCGTGCGCGACCGCTACGAGGGCGGGCTCGCGGATGTGACGGCGCTGCTCGCGGCCTCCGAGGGCGTGCAGCAGGCCGACGCCCGACAGGCCGCCGCCCGTGTGGAGATCACGGTGGCGGCCGCGACCTTGACGAGAGCGATTGGACAGCGATGACGAACCTCACCTCACGACCGATTCGATTCCTGGCCCCGCTGCTGGCCCTGGGCACGGCCGCGGCCTGCTCGCACGCGCCGGCCGAGGGCGGGCGCGCCGCACAGGGCGAACCGCTCCGCGTGCAGGTGGTGACGGCGGTCGAGGCCGACGTCACCGACACGTCGGAGGCGGGCGGTGTCGTCCAGGCGCGCACGACCGCCACGGTGGCCGCGCGCCTGATGGCGCCGGTGGCCGCCGTGCGCGTGGCCCCCGGCGACAGGGTCCGCGCCGGCCAGGTGCTGGTCGAACTCGACGGGCGCGACCTGTCGGCGGCCGCCAGGAGCGCGGCCGCCGGGGCCGCCCAGGCCCGCGACGCCGCCACCGCCGCCGCGGCGGACCAGCGGGCCGCCGAGGCCGGGCTGGTCCTGGCCCGGGCCAGCCACGGGCGGATCGCCGCCCTGCACGCCAAGAAGTCGGCCACGGCGCAGGAACTCGACGAGGCCACCGCGGCCCTCGCCGCCGCCGAGGCCCGGAGCGCGGCCGCCGCGGCGCAGGCGCAGGCGGCCACCGCCGCCATCGACCGGGCCGCGGCCGCCAGCGACGCCGCCAGCGCCACCGCGGGCTTCCTGCAGGTGACGGCGCCCTTCGACGGTCTCGTCACGGAGAAGCTGGTCGAGCCCGGCAACATGGCGACGCCCGGCCTGCCGCTCGTGCGGGTCGAGGACGTGCGCGGGTTCCGCCTCGAGGCGCGGATGGACGAGTCGCGCGCCGGCCGGCTGTCGCCGGGCACGACCGTGGACGTCGAGGTGGACGGTCCGGACGGCGCGCCCGTCGCCGTGCAGGGCACGGTGTCCGAAGTGAGCCGGGCCGTCGACGCGGGCACGCGCTCCTTCCTCGTGAAGATCGACCTCCCGTCCGCGGGGCTGCGCTCCGGCGGCTTCGGCCGGGTGAAGGTGCCCGGGCCAGCCCGGCGCGCGCTCACCGTTCCCGAGACGGCCCTCGTGCACCAGGGCCAGGTGACGTCGGTGTTCGTGGTGGACGGCGAGGTGGCGCGCCTGCGGCTGGTCCGCGTGCACGGCACCGAGGTGCAGGCCGGCCTGCAGGCCGGCGACGCCGTCATCGTGTCGCCGCCTCCGGGCCTCGCCGACGGCCGCCGGATCACGGTGGGAGGCGGGCGATGACACCGCCGCTCGGCGCCGCGGGCCGCATGGCCGGCGCCTTCGTCAACTCGAAGCTGACGCCGCTCATCATCCTGGCCTCCATGGCGCTCGGCACGCTCGCCGTCATCGCCCTGCCGCGCGAGGAGGAGCCGCAGATCGTCGTGCCCATGGTGGACGTGTTCGTGGGCATGCCAGGCGCGGCGCCGGCCGAAGTGGAGGAGCGCGTCACGCGCCCGCTCGAACGGCTGCTGTGGGAGGTGCCCGGCGTCGAGTACGTCTACTCCACCTCGAGCCCCGGCCAGTCGATGGTGATCGTGCGCTTCCGCGTGGGCGAGCCCGAAGAGGAGGCGTTCGTCCGGCTGACGCAGAAGATCGGCGCCAACATGGACCGGATTCCTCCCGGAGCCACGCCGCCGCTCGTGAAGCCGCGCTCGATCGACGACGTGCCGATCCTGGCCGTCACGCTCTCGTCGACGCGCTACGGCGACGACCAGTTGCGCCAGCTCGCCGGACAGCTCCGCGACGCCGTGGCGCAGGTGACCGACGTGTCGGAGGTGACGATCATCGGCGGCCGGCCGCGGCAGTTGACGCTCACGATCGACCCGGCGAAGCTCGCCGCCTACGGGCTGGACCCGCTGGCCGTCCAGCGGGCCATCGGCGGCGCCAACGCGCGGGTCGCGGCGGGCGGCCCGGTGGCCGGCGGCACGGCCACGGCCATCGACGTCGGCGACCGCCTGCTCACGGCCGCGGACGTCGGCGCGGTGGTGGTCGCCTCGCGCGACGGGCGGCCCGTGCTGGTCCGCGACCTCGCCGAGGTGGTGGACGGCGACGCCGAGCCGACCAGTTACGTCGTCTTCCGCGCGAAGGGCGCAGGCGCCGAGCCCGCGGTGACGCTGGCGGTGGCCAAGCGCAAGGGCACCAACGCCATCGACGTCGGTCACCGCGTGGCCGCCAAAATCGAGACGCTCGAGGGCACGCTCGTGCCCTCCGACGTCCGGCTGACGATCACGCGCGACTACGGCGAGACGGCGGCCGAGAAGAGCAACGAGCTCCTCTGGCACATGTTCCTGGCCGTGCTCTCGGTGTCGGCCCTCATCTGGCTGGCCCTGGGCCGGCGCGAGGCGGCGGTGGTGATGACGGCCATCCCCGTGACGCTGGCCCTCACCCTCTTCATGTTCTTCCTGTACGGCTACACGCTGAACCGGATCACGCTCTTCGCGCTCATCTTCTCCATCGGCATCCTGGTGGACGACGCGATCGTGGTCGTCGAGAACATCGTGCGCCACGCCCGGATGCGCGGGACCTCGAGCCGGGGGCTGGTGGCCACCGCAATCGCGGCGGTGGACGAGGTGGGCAACCCCACCATCCTCGCCACGCTGGCCGTCGTGGCGGCCATCCTGCCGATGGCGTTCGTCGGCGGGCTGATGGGCCCGTACATGCGGCCGATTCCGGTCGGCGCCTCGGCGGCGATGGTCTTCTCGCTCGTGGTGGCGTTCATCGTGACGCCGTGGGCCGCCGTGCGGATCCTGAAGCCCGCCGCGCACCACGACCACGGCGGGGAGGACCTCTTCACGCGCCTCTACCGGCGGGTGATGGATCCACTCCTCGGCAGCGGACGGCTGCGCCTCCTGTTCCTGGGCGGCGTGGCGCTGCTGCTCGTCCTGGCCGCCGCGCTCGTGCCGCTCCAGTTCGTCACGGTGAAGATGCTGCCGTTCGACAACAAGAGCGAGTTCCAGGTGGTCATCGACATGCCGGAGGGCACGGCGCTCGAGGAGACCGCGCGCGTGACGTCGCTGCTCTCGACGGCGGTCCTCGAGGATCCCGTGGTCACCGACGTCGAGGAGTACGTGGGCACGTCAGCCCCGTACAACTTCAACGGCCTGGTGCGCCACTACTACCTGCGCCGGGCGCCGCACCTGGCCGACCTGCAGGTGAACCTGGTGGGCAAGGACGAGCGCCGCGAGCAGAGCCACGACGTGGCGCGGCGTGTGCGCGATCGGCTGCTGCCGATCGCGGCGAAGAACGGCGCCACCATCCAGGTGGCCGAGGTGCCGCCCGGCCCGCCGGTGCTGCAGACGATGGTGGCCGAGATCTACGGACCCGACCCGGTCCGGCGGCAGGCCATCGCGGCCGACGTCAAGGCGCTCTTCCAGAAGACGCCCGGCGTGGTGGACGCCGACTGGTACGTCGAGGCGCCGGCGGCGAAGGCCCGGCTCGTCGTGGATCACGAGAAGGCCGCCGCGGCCGGCGTGGCCGCGGCCGACATCGCCGCGCTCGTGCAGATGGCGGGCGACGGCGCGTCGGCGGGCCTGCTGCACGTCGCCTCCGCGCGCGAGGACGTGCCCATCGTGCTCCGCCTGCCGCGCCAGGCCCGGTCGCTCGACAGCCTGCGCAGCCTCCGGCTCGGCGGCGTAGCCGTCGGGGAGCTGACGACCGAGGTGGACACCCGCGAGGACTCGAGCCTGTACCACAAGAACCTGCAGCCCGTGACCTACGTGACGGGCGACCTCGCCGGCGAGAACGAGAGCCCCGTCTACGCCATCCTGGCCATGAACGAGACGCTCGACCGGATGGCGCTCCCCGAGGGCTACCAGCTCGAGGTGCTGAACGCGGTGCAGCCGTTCGACACGTCGAAGTACGCCATGAAGTGGGACGGCGAGTGGCACATCACGATCGAGGTGTTCCGCGACCTCGGCCTCGCATTCGGCGCCGTGCTGATCCTCATCTACGTGCTGGTCGTCGGCTGGTTCCAGTCCTTCACGACGCCCGTCCTCATCATGGCGGCGATTCCCTTCTCGCTCGTCGGCATCCTGCCGGCGCATGCCGCCATGGGCGCGTTCTTCACCGCCACGTCGATGATCGGCTTCATCGCCGGGGCCGGCATCGTCGTCAGGAACTCGATCATCCTGGTGGACTTCATCGAGCTGCGCCTGAGCGAGGGCATGCCGCTCGAGGAGGCGGTGGTGGACGCCGGGGCCGTGCGCTTCCGGCCGATGGCGCTCACGGCCGCCGCCGTCATCGTCGGCGCCGGCGTGATTCTGTTCGATCCGATCTTCCAGGGCCTCGCCATCTCGCTCATGGCCGGCGAGGTGGCCTCGCTCCTCCTGTCGCGGATGGCGGTGCCGGTGCTCTATTACATGGCGCGGCGCCGCCAGGCGGCCGGGGCCGCCGGGGCGGTGCCGGCGGAGGTGGTGTCATGACGTCGCAGGGCGGAGGACGCTGGCAGTGGCCGCCCAGGGCCATCGTGGCGGCCGTGGACTTCGAGGACGCCTCGTCCCGGGCGGTGGCGCTCGCCGGTGCGATCGCGGCGGCCCATGGCGCGGCGCTCCGGGTGCTGCACGCGGAACGGTTCGAGCCGCCGCCGTACTTCACGCTGGAGCAGATCACGCGCCTGGAAGCCGAGCGGCGCGACGCGAGCGTGGCCGTGGCCGCGGAGCTGACGCGGTTCGTGCGGGGGGCCACCAGCTACCCCGCCGAGGTCGCCGTGATCGACGGGGCGCCGGTGGACGTGGTGCTGACGGCGGCCGAGTCGGCCGACCTCCTGGTCGTGGGAACGCACGGGCGGCGCGGGCCGTCGCGGTGGTGGCTGGGATCGGTCGCCGAGCGCATCGTGCGCGGATCGCCCGTGCCGGTGCTCGTGACTCGCGCCGAGCGCGCGCCGGCGGCCGAGACCTTCTCGCGGGTGGTGCTCGTGGGGGCCGGCGAGACGCCGGCCGCCGGGCCCCTGGCGTGCGCGAGCGGAATCGCGGCCCTGAACCGGGGCACGCTCGAACAGATTCCGTCGCTCGCGGCCTGCACGCGGGAGCTGCTGGCGCGGGCCACGCTCGTGGTCGTGGCCGGCCAGGCCCGTCAGTCGAGTTGGGGGCTTCCCGACGTGGTCGCCGACACGCTCGGGCACTGCCCGCACCCGGTGCTCTTCCTGCCGGGGGCCTAGGACGGCGGGTGCGCGGCACAGGAGGTATGGAGATGAACGTCGAGCGGATGTTGCGGATGATCGCCGGGGCCTTCGTGATGGCCAGCGTCCTTGCCGGGATGTACGTGCACCCGGGCTTCTACTGGTTCACGGCCTTCGTCGGACTGAACCTGTTCCAATCGGCCTTCACGGAGTGGTGTCCGATGATGACCATCCTCAGGAAGGCCGGCGTGAAGGGCTGAGCGCGCTATCCGCCCGCCTGCCAGCGCCGCACGGCGTCGAGCGGGTACAGCAGCATGAGGACGTTCAGCGTCAGGTTGTCGTGGATGACGTACCCGACGCCGAGCTCCATCACCACCGCGGCGGCGACGACGAGCCGGACGGGCAGGTGCGCGGCCAGCACGAAGCCGAGCACCATCGCCCACAGGTCGGCCACCGAGTTCAGCACGCTGTCGCCGTAGTAGTCGAGCGAGATCGTGGCCGCGCGATAGCGGTTGATGACGGCGTCGGTGTTCTCGAGGATCTCCCAGGCGCCCTCGAGCGCCATCGCGCCCACGATCCGGGCGCCGATCTTCCACCGCGGGGCGGCCACGCGGAAGAGCCCGTAGAGCAGGAAGCCGTGGATCACGTGCGAGAACGTGTACCAGTCCGACACGTGCTGCGAGTTCTCGGCGCTCTTGACGACGCCGTGCCAGAGCTTGACGGTGCCGCAGCGGCAGATGGGCGTCCGCCCCATGGCCAGGAGCGTCAGCGCGACGGCCGCCGTCACGAGGGCCGCCGCGGCCAGCGTCCGCCGGCTGGTGAGGCGCGTCATCCCCTGAGCAGGAAGAAGATCAGGACGCCCGTGACGGACACGTAGAGCCAGATCGGCAGGAACACCCGGTTCAGGCGGCGATGGCGCGCGAACTGCTTCGTGAAGGCGAAGTAGAGGGAGGTCAGCGCGCCCGGCACGACCGTGATCGACAGGAGGATGTGCGTCGCGAGGATCGCGAGATAGGCGACCTTGCCCACGCCGCTGCCTGCGTACTGCGTGTCGCCGTGGACGTAGTGGTAGCTGAGGTACCCCACGAGGAACACCGTCGAGAATGCCAGGGCCGTCACCATGCACGCGCGGTGCAGCTGGACGGCCTTCCGCCGGATGGCGGCCCACCCCGTGATCAGGCAGACGGACGCGAGGGCGTTGCAGGCCGCGTTGACGGCCGGCATGAACGACAGGTCGACCGTGCCCGTGCCGGGCGACCGCCGGCCCAGGATGTAGGCGATGAACGCCACGGCCGCGGCGGACACGACGGCGTTCCACGCGAAGAAGGTCCGGTCGGCGCGCTCCATCGGGTCATTGTGGATCGACCGGCGCCACGGGCTGGCGTTGTCTCGCCGGTCCCGCTATTCTCGACGGCAATCGGTCGGGCCCCGGCGGGCCGTGGGACAACGAGGAGGAACCATGTCGAACACGAAGGCGATCTGCCTGGCGCTTGCGTTGACGGGTGTTGCGACGGCGTCTGCTGACGCGCAGACGATCGGGACGTTCCGGTGGCAGCTGAGTCCGTTCTGCAATGTCCTGTCGCTGACCATCGTGCAGCAGGGGTCCTTCTACCAGCTGACGGGCACGGACGATGGTTGCGGGTCGACCGGTGTCGCGCCCGTGACGGGGACGGCGTTCGTGTCGGGATCCTCCGTGATCATGGGTTTCACGGTGATCTCCGCGACCGGTGGCTCCCGGCAGTACTCGGCGACCATCAACCTGACGAACTTCAGCGGGACCTGGGCCGATGGCGACGGATCCGGCACGTTCGCGTTCAACCCCGCGTCGCCGGCCGCCGGGTCGCCTCGCGGGAGAGTCGAGCGGGTGTTTGCGTTCGGGCAGATCCGGGAGGACGCGTCGATTCGAAGCGGATCGTCGCGCGTGGCCTCCGTGACCAAGGTCTCGACGGGACGCTACTGCATCGACTTCACGGAACCCCCGGGGTTCCCGCGCATCGAGGGAGCCGTCGTGGGCCTGGCAGGCAGTGGCACCCAGACGCTGTTCGCGCGCGTGCAGAACGGTCAGGGGAGCCAGTGCACGAGCAACTCGGCCCAGCTCTGGATTGGGATCGTGAACAGCTCGGGTACGTACACCGACGGGCGGTTCAGCTTCGTCATCCCCTAAGGGACGCCGGCGT
>JBFWXO010000024.1:0-63852 GCA_050187355.1 Vicinamibacterales bacterium | reverse complement strand
CGGCGTTCGCCGGCCGGGGTCTGGCGCGACCGGCGAACGCCCGCGTCTCGGTGTGCACCTTCACCTTCTCGCCTTCCTTGATGAAGAGCGGCACCTGGATCTCCAGGCCGGTGTCGGTGGTGGCGGCCTTCGTGACACTGCCACTGGCCGTATTGCCCCGGGCGCCTTCCTCGGTCTGGGCGATCGTCATCTCGACGATGGGCGGGAACTCGACCGCGATCGGGTTGCCGTTGAACTTCTGCACCTTCACGACGAGGTTGTCGGCCAGCAGGTCCTTGTCGTCGCCCAGCGTGTCGCCCGAGAGCGTCAGCGTCTCGAAGGTGGCGTCCTCCATGAAGTGGTAGTGGTCGCCGTCCGAGTACTGGTAGGTCGCCGGGACCTGCACGAGGTCCGGCTCGCTGAACTTCTCGCCCGCCTTGAAGGTCCGGTCGAAGACCGCGCGCGTGAGCAGGTTGCGGATCTTCAGGCGGACCAGCGTCTGGCCGCCGCGGGCGGTGGGCTTGCTCACCTCGACGTCGAGGCAGTGATAGGGCGCTCCCTCGAACTCGAAGAACATCTTGCGCTTGACGTCGATCGCTTCAATCAGGCTGGGCATACAAGGCAGGGACCGGGGACCAGGGATCCGGGATCAGGGACCAGGAAGAACAACGCCGACACATTGTAACGAACGGGCCTGATAGGATGGCGCGCGCAATGACGTCGTCCCTTCCCTGGTACCGCCAGGTGTCGGCTCAGCAGTGGAAGGCCTTCATCACCACGTTCTTCGCCTGGGTGCTGGATGCCTTCGATTTCACGATCCTGACCTTCGTCCTCGCCGACATCCAGCAAAGCTTCTCGGTCAACAAGGCGCTGGCGGGCGCCCTCGGCACGGTGACGCTGCTGTTCCGGGTCGTGGGCGGCATCGGCGCCGGCACGCTGGCGGATCGCTACGGCCGCAAGGGGCCGATCCTCTTCTCCATCGCGTGGTACACGGCCTTCGCGCTCCTGAGCGGGGCCTCCACCTCCTACGTGATGCTGTTCGCGTTCCGGGGGCTCTTCGGCATCGGGATGGGCGGCATGTGGGCGGCGGGCATGCCGCTGGCCCTGGAACACTGGCCCCAGCACCTGCGCGGCATCGCCTCGGGCATCCTGCAGGGCGGCTACTCCACCGGGTTCCTGCTCTCCTCCCTGGTCTTCCAGCTCGGGTACCCGTCCATCAGCCACCGGCCCGAGTGGGCGTGGCGGATCATGCTGTGGGCGGGCGTGGTCCCGGCGCTCGTCGTGTTCGCCGTGATGTGGACCGTACCGGAGAGTCCCATCTGGCTGGAGCGCAGGCGCCGGCTGGCCGCCGAGGGCGGGCGCGAGCGGCTCTCGCTGGCGCGCCTCTTCGACCGGGACCTGATCTTCGTCACCCTGCACACGTCGCTGCTCATGGGCGCGTTCGTGTCCATCTACCAGTCCACGACGTTCTGGTATCCGACGCTCCTCGCGAACCTGAAGCTGCCGCCGTTGTGGTACCTGCTGCTCCTGAACGCGGGTGGGCTCCTGGGCGCGGTGGCGCTCGGCGCGTGGTCCGAGTCCTGGGGCGGGCGTCGCGGATCGGCCACCCTGGGCATGGTGGTCGGCCTGCTGTCGGTGCCCCTCTACCTCTTCGCGGGCTCGCCGGGCCTGCTGCTCCTGGGCGCGTGGATGATGGGCTTCTTCGCCGCGGGCGCCTGGGGCATGGTGCCGGGCTATCTCTCGGAGCGCTTCCCCACCGAGGCACGCGGCGTCGGCACCGGCTTCGCCTACCACGCGGGCGTCGGCATCGGCTCCTACGGGCCGTATCTCATCGGACGCCTGCAGGACGGCGGGATGGAGCTCCGGACGGCCATGGCCTACTGCATCGTCACCGCCGGCGTGGCATGCGTGGCGCTGCTGTGGCTGGGCCCGGAGACGCGCGGGCGGCGTCTGGACTAGCCGTCCGGCGGGCGAGCCGCCCGGGCCGCGAGCCGGGCGTATGATGCGCCGCATGCGCATCGTCATCGCCGCCTGCGGGCTCGCCCTCCTGCTCGCCCCGGCCGCGGAGGCCCAGAATCCGGCGCCGCCGCCCGTGGCCGGTCCCCGACCCGTGCCGACGGCCGTCTGGGCGTCGAAGCCCACGGCCCTCCGGCCGTATCCACCGGGCATCCGTCCGTGGCTGACGCTCGCCGACGTCAAGGCCCGGCACGCGGGCCAGGCGTCGTGGACCGAGGCGCTCTTCGACGACGGCCGGCTGATGGCCCACTACGTGTCGGCCGCGCCCGGTGAGCGGCAGGGCGCGCGCTTCCATCCCGACACGCGGGAGTGGTTCGCCGTGGTCGAGGGCGAGGTGCGGGTCGAGATCGAGGGGCAGGCGCCGTTCACGGCCACCCGCGGATCGGTCGTGAACGTGCCGCGCCAGACGGTGTTCGCCGTGCAGACGGCCGGGGCCGCGCCGAGCCTCCGCTTCGTCCTGAACGTGGCCGGCGCCAAGACGTACTTCGTGGCCGACACGGCGACGCCGCCGGCCGCGGCGCCGCCCGCCGGCGCGGCCTGGACGCGGACGACCATCAACCGGACGCCCGGCCGCTACGACGATTTCAACCAGCCGCACGTGAACATCCACGCCGAGGGCGCGAAGAACCCGACCTACACCGGCGGACGCTTCGTGCGCGACGACAAGTCCGAGATGCTGATCATCTACGGCTACGAGAAGAACCTGCCGCCCTTCAACCCGGCCGACAAGGGGCACTTCCATCCCGAGAGCGCCGAGGCCTGGCTGGTCCTGACCGGCCGGATCCGGTACGCGTTCGAGGGCCAGGAGCCGTTCGTCGCGAGCGAGGGCGACGTGGTGTACGTGCCGTCCAACACCTGGCACGCCACGCGCTACGTGGGCGAAGCGCCGGCGTGCCGGCTGTCGATCACCGAATACGTCGGCAACACCCTGGTCCTGGAACCGCGTCCGCCGCAGGGCCGCTGACGGGCCGGCTCACTTGCTGCCGGTCGAGTACGTGGAGACGAACCCGTTGGTGCCCGAGTGCTTCCACGTGGCCTTGCTGCTGTGGTGCTCGTGGGAGATGCTCTTGAACTGCGTGTAGTTCTGGAGCGCCGCCCCCGGCAGGTTCAGGATCTTGATGGCCTGCCCGTTGAAGCCGCGCACGACTTCCATGTCCACCGCCGACTCGGGGGTGGAGAATCGCACGCGCGCGTCGGTGATCTCCATGGTGATGGGCACCTTGCTGAACGAGAGCATGCCCTTGTGGAAGCCCGCGAACGCGAGCGGCAGCAGCGCTTCCACGGCCCGCTCCTGCGCGGGCGACACCGTGTCGCTGACGTAGATCTTCGACCAGCTGCCCATTTCGAAGGTGACCAGGAACTGCACGCCGGCGAGGTCCGTGTCGCCGTAGTGTCCCGAGTCGATCGCGATCATGCGGTTGCCCTCGCACGGCGTGCGGTTGGGCCGTCCGCCGAAATTGCAGGGGCACGAGATCGTGCAGCTGCAGCTCTCGGCGACGGTGGCCGTGAGCTGCCACGACGGCGTCTGTGCCCGCATGGGCACGGTGAGGACGAGCAGACCGATGGTGAGCAGGACACCCAAGACGCGCATGCGGAACCTCCGGAACGGCCGGACACCGAAGCCTGCGCGATTGCGGCCGGCGTGTCAACGGCACCCGTCCCGCACGAGCGAGCCCGTCAACACGCCGGCCCGCGCCGCTGGCGCGATGGTGCGCGCGCCCCGGCGCGGAAGGCCGATGGGGGCCGGACGGCTAGTTCGCGGTCTTCGCCTGGATCCCCTGCAGGTAGGTCACGAGCGCCTTGATGCGGGCCTGCACCACGTTGGGATCGCTGCCGCCCTCTGAACGGGCGAACACGTCACCCCACACCGGCATGTCCGGACCGCCGTGGCCCTTCACCGGCTGCTTGCCGTCGATGATGCGGAAGACCTCCTCGGCCGGGAACACGCCCTTGTTGCGCTTGGCAATCTCGGTGAGGTCCGCCGGGCGGCGCCGCATGGAGTCGGCCAGCGGTCCGTCGCCCTTCGCCGACGTGCCGTGACAGGCGGCGCAGTAGGTGCGGAACAGGTAGTCGCCGGTCATGCCCGACCCGGTCTGCGCGTCGGCGCGGGGGGCCAGAACGAGCAGCCCGGCCAACGACAACCCCGCCACCGCGGCGATTCGATAGCCCCGGAACGCCCTCGTGCTGGTCATAGCGCCTCCTCGGCCCTCCGCGGATTTCGATCCGCAACGATCGGCCCTGACGCGACGATGAGTGGCAGGTCTCGTGCCAAGCCCGGGATGCGGTGGCGACGGACGGCGCGCCCGCTGGACGTCGTGCCCTCGGGGACTCGGCCGCACCGACCGGGACCTTTCCCCGCGACGGCCCGGCCGCGGCGAGGGTAATGTGTCGGGACCATGTCCGCCCGGCTGAGCCGCCGCGCGTTCCTGACCGCCACGGGCGTCACGCTCGTGTCGCGGCGCCCCGCCGCGCAAGGACCCCGCACGGCCGAGGTGGTCGTGGTCGGTGGCGACCCGGCCGCGCTCGCCGCCGTGTATCGCCTGACGCGCACGGCCGGGCGCCGGGTGGTGCTCGTCCACGATTCGCCCGCCGGCGTCGCCGACGCCGTCGCACCCACCGCATCCGCGCTCGAGCCCTTCGTGCGCGGCCACCAGGTGTGCTTCGACAGCTGGCGTGACATGGGCAACCCGGGGTGGGGCTACGAGGACGTCCTGCCCTCGTTCAAGCGGCTCGAGCGCTACGAGGCGGGGGCCTCGGAGTACCGGGGCGGCGAGGGACCGATTCCGGTCGCGCACTGCTGGGATCCCCATCCGCTGCACCGGGCGTTCCTGCTCGCGGCGGTCTCGGGCGGCTATCAGCAGGACTCGCGGCACGACTTCAACCGTCCACGATCGCAGAGCATCGCCGGCTTCTACCAGAAGCGCCTGGGCGACGACGGTCCCGTGTCGTTGGAAACCGCCCTCCTGGAGCCGTCCAGAACGACCAGTGATTTCGCGGAACTGCGTGGCACGGTGACCCGGGTGGTGGTGGAAGGTGGCCGGGCGGTGGGCGTCGCCGTCGAGCGCGACGGGACGGTCGAGATCGTCCGGGCGGAGCGCGGGGTGATCGTCGCCGCGGGACCGGCCCGCGCCGCGCAGATCCTGATGCTCTCGGGCATCGGGCCGCCCGACGACCTCAGGGCCGCCGGGCTGCCGGTGGTCGTCGCCTGCCCCGGCGTGGGCGGCAACCTCCAGGACCACGTCTCGGTCCCCGTCCGGTGGCAGGCGCTCGAACGCGCGGCCCACCTGCCGGAGTCGAGCGTGAGCGTCGGCCTGTTCGTGGTGTCCTACAACGCGTCGCCGCCCGACCTGCAGATGGACTTCGTCGATCCGCGGGGGGCGGGCCGCCTCGAGCTCGGGCTCGACGTCACGCTCGTGCAGGCCGTCGGTCGCGGGCGCCTCCACCTCCGGTCGTCGGATGCGCGCGACCCCGTCCGAATCGTGTTCGATCCGGCGGACACGGCCGCCGACGTGGAGGCGCTGGTCCGCGGCGTGCGCCTGGCACGGCTCTGCGGGTCGGGCGCCTCGCTCGATGGCTGGCGGGGCGGCGAGACCGCCGCCACGGCGCAGGCGCAGGCCACGGCCGACCTCGAGGCCTTCGTGCGGACCGCCGCGCGGCGGCGCGGGCACCTGGCCGGCACGTGTGCGATGGGCCCGGCCGCGGAGCACGGGGCCGTCGTGGACGCGCGCCTCGCCGTGCACGGCGTGGACGGGCTGTTCGTGGCCGGCGCCTCGGTGATGCCCGTGGTGGTGAACGCGCCGCCCGAGGCGGCGGCCCTCATGATCGGCGATCGGGCCGCGGACTTCGTCCGCGCCTCCGGATAGCGGCTGGCGCCCATGGACGCCGGGGGCGTCGCGATCGGGTGCGGTTCCCTTGCGCGGCCGGCGCCCGCCGGGCTACGTCGAACGGCGTAATCATTACGTATAATGCCGTAATGGCGATCCCTGGCAACCCGTTCGTCTACGGCGAGATTGTCGGCGCCGACGCGTTCGCCGACCGCGAGGCCGAGCGCGACCGGCTCCGGCGCGATCTGGCCTCCGGCCAGAAGGTGTTCCTCATCTCGCCGCGCCGGTACGGCAAGAGCTCGCTCGTCCGCGACGTGCTCCGGTCCCTGGCGCGCCAGGGCACGCTGACGGTGGAGGTCACGGTGGCGGCGTCGAGCTCCTACGTGGGCTTCCTCGAGGCCTACGCCCGCGCGCTGGTCGCCGCCAACACGCCGGCGAGCCGTCTCGCGCGGTGGGCCGGCGAGCTCCTGCAGGGCGTGCGTCCCGAGCTGCGCTTCGATGCCGGGCCCGCCGGCGAGGCCGGCTTCAGCCTGGCGTTTCCCGCCGTGCGGTCGACCCGCGACGCCGCGCGGCTGGCGGCCGAGGTGTTCGCGCTGCCGGCGCGGATCGCCGCGGCCCGCAAGCAGCCCGTGGCCGTCGCGCTCGACGAGTTCCAGGCCGTGGCCGCCTTCGAGGGCGACACGGCGGAGCAGGCGCTCCGCGCGGCCGTCCAGGACCAGCGCGGCGTCGGCTACGTCTTCGCCGGATCCGAGCCGTCCCTCATGGAGCGGATGGTGAGCCCCAAGCGGCCGTTCTACAAGGCCGGCCCCGTGATGCGGCTCCAGAAAATCGACCCGGGCGAGTTCGCCGGCTGGCTGGAGCGGCGCTTCAAGGCGAGCGGCATCAAGGCGGAGCCGGGTCTCGGCGCCGCGATCGTGGACCTGGCCGGGAACGTGCCCTACGACGTCCAGCGGCTGGCGCACGAGACGTGGGACGACGTCCACGACGTCGGCCGCAGGCAGGCGACGCTGGAAGACCTGCACCTCACCCTGACCCGGCTGCTCGGCGAGCAGCACACGATGTACGAGGAAGCGTGGCAGCGCCTGACGCTCTCGCAACGGGCGGTCCTGCGCGCGATCGTCCTCGAGGACGGCCGCGAGATGCTGTCGGCCGACGTCCGGACGAAACATCGCCTGGGCGGTCCGTCGAGCGTGCAGTCGTCGCTGGCGGCGCTCGTCCGGAACGACGTGGCGATGAAGGACGGCGCCGCGTACCTCGTCACCGACTCCCTCTTCCGCGAGTGGGTGGCGAGGAAGACGTACTAGTCCTGCCGCCCCCGACGCGCCCCGGCGTGACGAGCCGTGGGGTGAACGGTAGGACCGCGCGCCCGCGCCCGGCGTCTGAACGTGCCTGAAGGGGGACGTGCCAGTGACGCTGACGATCAACGGGCGCCAATCCGACGTGGACGTCGATCCGTCGACGCCGCTGCTCTGGGTCTTGCGGGACCATCTCGACCTGGTCGGTACCAAGTTCGGCTGTGGCGGCGGCTTCTGCGGGGCCTGCACGGTGCACCTGGACGGCGTGGCGGCGCGGTCGTGTCAGGTGGCGGTCGGGACGGTAGGCGGCCGGCGCGTCACCACCATCGAGGGACTCCCCGACGGGCCGCTGCAGCGCGCGTGGCTCGCGGTGGACGTCCCCCAGTGCGGCTACTGCCAGGCCGGCCAGATCATGAGCGCCGCGGCGCTGCTGGCGCGGACGCCGAACCCGACCGACGACCAGATCGCCTCCGCGATGCGCGGCAACCTCTGCCGGTGCGGCACCTACCTGCGGATCCGCGCGGCGGTGCGGATGGCCGCGGGAGGCGGACAATGAAGACCCGCCGCGACGTCCTCCACGACAAGAAGTCCGGCGACGATCTGGCCGTCGATCCCGCCCCGTCCAGCCGGCGGGAGTTCCTCACCGTCGGGCTCGCCGCGACCGGCGGCCTGCTCGTCGCGATGCGAACCGCCGGCGCACAGCGCGGCGCGGCGGCCGGTGCGGCGGCGGGCTTCCCCACGGCCTACGTCCAGATCGACCCGGACGGCCGCGTGCGCCTCTGGAGCGCGCAGCCGGAGATGGGCGAGGGCACCAAGACGTCGCTCCAGATGATCGTGGCCGAGGAGCTCGACGCCGACTGGACGCGGGTCGTCGTGGACGATGCCGGCCTCGACCCCGAGCGATACGGCGGCCAGGGTGTGGGCGGCAGCGACGCCATCCGCTCCGATTGGGACACGCTCCGCCGGATCGGCGCGACGGCTCGTGCGCTGCTGGTGCAGGCGGCTGCCGAGGCCTGGGGCGTGGAGGCCGCGACCTGCACCACCGCTCCGCACAACGTGCGGCACCCGGCAAGCGGCCGCGACGCCGCGTATGGGGCGCTGGCCGCGCGCGCGGCGACCCTTCGGGTACCGGCGACGTCCGTCCCGCTGAAGGACCCGGCGGCCTTCCGGCTCGTCGGCACGCGCGTCCCCGGCGTCGACAACGCGAAGCTGGTGCGCGGCGAGCGGCTCTTCGGCCTCGACGTGCGGCGCCCCGGCCTGCGCTATGCCGCGATCGCCAAGAGCCCGGTATTCGGCCAGGCGCCGGTGAAGATCGACGCGGCGGCGGCGCGCGCCGTCCCCGGTGTCCGGGCCGTGATCGAGGTGTCGGGCGACGCCAACCCCACTTATCTCCAGCCGGGCGTCGCCGTCGTGGCCGACAGCACCTGGGCGGCCTTCAAGGGCCGCGAGGCCCTGCGCGTGGAATGGGCGGCGGGCGCCTTCGCTGCCGAAAGCGACGCGACGCTCCGCGCGAGGTTCGTGGAGCTCCTGGCCGCGCCGCCCTTCACGCTGCACGAGAGCGGACGCGTGGACGAGGCCCTGGCCGGCGCCGCGCACGTCGTGGACAACACCTACGCCTTTCCGTTCGTCTCGCACGCCACGCTGGAGCCGCACAACTGCACGGCCGACGTCGGGGACGGCCGGTGCGACATCGTCGGGCCCCTGCAGATGCCGGCGAGTGCGAGGGCCGTCGTCGCCCGCGTGCTGGGGGTCCCGCCGGCCACGGTGCAGGTGACGTCCACGCGCATCGGCGGCGGTTTCGGGCGCCGCCTGATGTCCGATTCGGCCGCGGAGGCCGCCGTCGTGTCCAGGGCCGCCGGCGGGCCGGTGATGGTGGTGGACTCGCGCGAGGGCGACCTGCAGCACGACTACTACCGGCCGGCGGCGATGCAGCGCATCCGGGCCGGCCTGGATGCCGCGGGCCGGCTGGTGGCCTGGGATCACACGATTGCGAGCGCGTCGCGCGGCGCCTACCGGCGCGAGGACCGTCCGCCGTACTCCACCGAGACCTACGGGGCGTACATCGGCGCCGTCCGGACGACCGATCACGTCGCGCTCGACCTCGTGCCGACGCGCATACCCCATGCGCGGCTGCGCTACGGCGCGCCGGAGACCGGCGTGCCCACCGGCGCCTGGCGTGCGCCGTCGCACGTCGTCAACGCGTTCGCGATCGAGACCACCATCGACGAGCTCGCCGCGGCCGGCCGCGTGGATCCGGTCGAGATCCGCCGGGCGCTCCTCGGCGAGCTGGCGGATCACCCGCGCCAGCCCGACGAGCCGACACCGTACGATCCGGCGCGGATGCGCCGCGTGATCGACGCGGTGGTGGAACGGAGCGGCTTCGGCCGGCGCGTGGCCGAGGGCCGCGCGCGCGGGTTCGCCGCCCATCACACCTTCGGCTCGTACTGCGCGCACGTGGTCGAGGCGTCGGTGGAGCGGACCGGCAGCGGCCACCGCGTGGTCGTCCATCGCGTGTGGTCGGTCGCCGACGTCGGCCAGCCCGTGAACCGCTCGATGCTGGAAGCGCAGATGCAGGGCGGCGTGATCGACGGCCTGGGGTCGGCGTTCTACGGCGAGGTGCCGATCGCGAGTGGCCGCGCTACGTCCCGGAACTTTGGCGACTACCGCATGATTCGCCACGACGAGGCGCCGCGCGCGATGGACGTCCACTTCCTGGACAGCCGCGTGCGGCCGACCGGGTTCGGCGAACCGCCGCTGCCGCCCATCGCCCCGGCGGTGGCCAACGCCGTCGCGGCGGCGACGGGCGTCCGGCTGCGGCAGATGCCATTCGTCCGGGCCGGCTTCGTGCTGGGGTGACGCCGGTCTCCCCGCCGCCGCGGGCGCCGGGCGCCGCCGTCGGCCGGGAGGGCCGGACGCGCGCGTAACACAAACGAAACATCACCGATACACGACGGAAACCTCGATTACATACAAGTAACCGTCGTATGACGAGACTCGAGGTTCTCCTGATCGGCTGCCTGGCCATTCCCGCCCTGGCGCGCGCGCAGACGGCGCCGCCAGCCCCACCGTCCCAGCCGGCGCCGGCCGCGGTCCAGACCACCGCGCCGGAGTATCCGGCGGTGCGCATCGGCATGGTGTCGTACCTGCAGTACGACGACGAGATCGAGAATCAGGGCGGGCTCAACGCCTTCGACGTGACGCGGGCCTACGTGAACATCAACGCCCAGGTCAGCCGCAACGTCCGCTTCCGTTTCACGCCCGACGTACGGCGGGTCACCGACGGCTCGCTCAACGGGACGCTGACGGTGCGCGTGAAGTACGCCTTCGCCGAGTTCGACGACACCACGCACGGCGCCTGGCTGCGGGTCGGCATGCACCAGACCCCGTGGCTCGACTTCGAGGAGAGCATCAACCGGTACCGGGTGCAGGGCACGATGTTCGCCGAGCGGGACGGCCTGATTCCGGGGTCCGCGGACTTCGGCGTGAGCTACTTCCGCCCCCTTCCGCACGGGTTCGGCGAGTTCCACGTCGGCGTCTACAACGGCGAGGGCTACGCCCACGCCGAGTCGAACAAGTACAAGAGCGTCGAGGGCCGGCTCACCGTGCGGCCGCTGCCCGCGCGCGGCCTCGCGAAGGGCCTGCGCCTCTCGGGCTTCTACAACGCCGGCTGGTACGACCACGATCAGCCGCGGCGGCTGGGGATCCTCATGGCCAGCTTCGAGCATCCCCACCTGGTGGCCACCGTCCAGCACCTGGCGGCGACGGAACACCCCCTGCCCACGGCCACCGACGACACGGACCGCAGCGGCTCGTCCGCCTTTCTCGAAGTCCGGCAGGGCGCGCAGGGATGGGCGGGACTGGCCCGGTTCGATCACTTCGACCCCGACCGCCAGCGGCCCGGCGATGCGCACGACCGTACGGTGGCCGGCGGGGCCTACTGGTTCGTGTGGCCGCGGGCGCGCGTCGGCGTGGTGACGACGCTGGAGTACGTCGCCTACGGCTCGGCCGCCGCCCATGCCCGCGAGGGCCGCCTCCTGGCGCAGACCCACGTGGAGTTCTGACGCCGCGCCGGGGCGGCGCGCGAATCGGGGTCGACGGCTTCGACTCGATCGCGATGATGCGCGATCGATGGTGAGCTACTTCAACTCGATCGCGATGATGCGCGGGCTGCCGCTGACGCCCTGCTCGGTCTGCACGGTGCCGCGCCGGATGTAGCGGGCCTGCTTCGGCGCCAGCTCGCGCCTCTCGGCGGCCATGCCGGGGCCCGAGACCTGCACCGTGCCGCCCGTGACCACCACCTCGACGACGTCGTTGCGGTAGGCGCGGGCCTGCGCGGGCGCGCCGGCCGCGAAGGTGTAGTCCCACATGCGGATGCGCGGGTTCTCGAGGACGTTCCTGGCGCCGTCACGCGGCCAGGCGGGCGGTTCGTCCGCGTCGATCACCATCATGTCGGTGACGGCGTCCTTCAGGTCCACCATGATGGCGAGGCGCTCGGGATCGCCGGGCTTGCCGTGCGCCTCCTCGCGGTGCGTGATCCCCTTCACCTGGAAGTAGGGGCGCGGCACCGGGAACTCGCCCGACTCCACGGCCTTGCCGTCGAGCCCGGTCACCGTGATGGGCCCCCAGCGCAGGTACACGCCGGCCATGTCGTACTTGTGGCGGTGAATCGGCTGCGGCGTGCCGTGCAGCCAGTTCACCTCCCAGACCGTGACGCGCGTGTTGTCGAGGATCTGCGTGACGCCCGCCCGCGGAAAGGCGTGCGGGTACTCGTCCTTCTGCCGGGCGCCGAGGGGCGTGAGGCCGCCAAGTCCAGCGAGGAGCGCGGCGACGGTGAAGGCGGCGGATCTCATGGAGCACTCCCGGACGCGCCCGGCCGGACGGCTATCCCCTGGTGGCGGAGAACGATCCGTTGGGCCCGGTGCCCTTGATCGTGTTGCCGGACACGCGGCCCGTGTACCGCGCGCCGTTCACCGTGAACGCGATGTCGGCGCCCGTCATCTTGGCGTCGCTGATCGCGGCGCCGTCGAGCGTCCCTTCGAGCATCTGGAACTTCTGCGTGAGGGTCAGGAGCTGCGAGCCCATCCGCCACGTGCCTTCGACCTTGGCCGGCACGATCCAGAGGAGGGCCGTGCACCAGCTGACGCAGTCGCCCGAGATCGTCTCGGTGACGTCGGCCTGCCAGTCCTCCATCGTGAACGTGTTGGCCACGATGCGCGTGCCGGGCGCCATGTCGAGGATCTTCGGCCGGAGCTTCATGTTGATCGACGGCAGCAGGAACATCGTGACCACGTTCGCCTTGGAGAAGTCGGTCTCGAACAGGTCGGCCTGCACGAAGGTCGCGCGGTCGGGCGACACCTTGGCCGCGGCGGCGTTCCGGCGCGACAGCTCCACCATGTCGGGGTTGTATTCGATGCCGAAGGCGCGGGCGCCGCGCTTCGCGGCCGTGATGACGGTGCGGCCGTCCCCGGACCCGAGGTCGTAGTGCACGTCGCCGGGCCCGATCTTGGCCAGGTCGAGCATCTTCTCGACGAGCGGCTGCGGCGTGGGCACCCAGACCACGTCCTTGCCGGCCTGGCCCACCGTCGGCTCGAACGGCTTGCCGGCCTGCTGGGCCTGCGCGAGCCCACTCGGCACGACGGACAGGGCGAAGAGCACGAACAGCGGAAGGCTGATTCGACGGACGTAGGCGTTGCGCGGCATGACCCGGAATCATACGTCGGGACGCGTCCGGCCAGACATCGCCGCCGGGTCGGCCCTCCCCGCGTCCAGGGCCGGGAGGGCAGGGCACGGCAGGGCCCCAGCTCGGCCGGACCGGCTTGACCCGCGAGGCGGGTCGGGCAAAGGATCGGCGGGTCCCGCGGAAGCCCGGGAGACGCCCGACGGGACGGAAAGCGAGACGTGCGTATGGCCTCTCAGGCGAAGCTCGGACGCAACGACCTGTGCGCGTGCGGCAGCGGCAAGAAGTTCAAGCAGTGCTGCGCGGGCAAGACGGAGAGCGCCCGGACGTCGAAGGTGCTGATCGCGGTCGTGGCCGCGGCCATCATCGGCGGATTGGCGGCCGGAGTGTTCCGCTACAGCGAGGCGTCGTCGGCCGGGCCGGCACCCGGCATGGTCTGGTCACCGGAGCACGGGCACTACCACTAGGTGTCTGAAGACGTGTAGGGACTGGGACTGGGGACCAGGGACCGGGGGACCAGGGACCGGGGGACCGGGGGACCGGGGGACCAGGGACTGGGGACTCCGGGCCGGGGATGCAGGCCCGCCCAGGCACCGGCAGCCGGATGCCGCACGCGGTGGGCACTTCCCGCGGCGCGCGGGCGTCAGGGAGCGCCGCGAAGGGCGGGCGCGCCCAGATATGATGTCGGCGTTCCGCGACGGCGCCGGCACGACGGGCCGCGGCGGCGAGGAGTGGCGATGACACGGCGGCAACTCACCCTGGCGGCCGCGATCCTGGCGATGGCGGCGCCGTCGCTGGCGCAGACGACGGTCGATCTGGACGCGGCGACGATTCAGCAGCTTGCGGCGGCCATGGACGCGGGGACGCTCACGAGCGAGCGGCTGGTCCAGCTCAGCCTGGCGAGGATCGAGGCCTACGACGACAAGGGCCCGAAGCTGAACGCCGTGCTCACGCTGAACCCGAAGGCGCTCGAGACCGCGCGCGCGCTCGACGCGGAGCGGAAGGCCAAGGGCAGGCGGTCGCTGCTCCACGGCATTCCCGTCGTCCTCAAGGACAACTTCGACACCGCCGATCTCCCCACCACGGGCGGATCGGTGCTGCTCGAGGGCTCGATGCCGCCCGACGACGCGTTCGTCGTCAGGAAGCTGCGCGACGCCGGCGCCGTGATCCTGGCCAAGGTCAACCTGTCCGAGTTCGCGTCCGGTGGAGCCTTCAGCTCGCTGGGCGGGCAGACGCGGAACCCGCACAACCCCCTCCGGACGCCGTCGGGCTCCTCGGGCGGCACGGGGGCGTCCATCGCGGCCGCCTATGCCACGCTGGGCCTCGGCACGGACACCGGCGGGTCGGTGCGCGGGCCGTCGACGTCGAACGGCATCGTCGGGCTGAAGCCGACGCACGGGCTGCTGAGCCGCGACGGCATCATTCCGCTCGCGCTCAGCTTCGACACGGGCGGGCCCATGGCCAGGAACGTCGCCGACGTGGCCGTGGCCCTCGGTCTCATGACGGGCGTCGATCCGGCCGACGCGGCCACGAAGAAGAGCGAAGGCCGCTTCGAGACCGACTACACGAAGTACCTGAACGCGGATGCGCTGAAGGGCGCGCGCATCGGCATCGCGCGCGACTTCCTGGGGCAGGACGCCGAGGTGGACTGGACGGTCGAAGCGTCCATCGCGGCGATGAAGGCGGCCGGCGCCACCGTGGTGGACGTGCGGTTCCCGAAGTGGCTCCTCGACGCCAAGGGCGAGTTCTACACGGCCGTGCGCTATCCCGAGTTCACGGTGCAGATCGCCGAGTACCTGAAGACACTGAAGCCGGGGTTCCCGAAGACCCTCGAGGAGATGATCCGGCGGTCGGACAAGGTGATCTCCACGCGCCCTGACGGGGCGGGGCCGAACGCGCCGCGGTGGACGCTCTTCAAGCGCGAGCTGGCCAGCGGCACCACCGGCGACTATCGCTACACGGCCGTCCACGAGCACGGCCTGGCGCTGGTCCGCGCCGTGGTCGAGGGCGTCTTCGCCGCCAACCGGCTCGACGCGATGGTGTACCCGACCTCGTCGCGGCGTCCCGAGCTCATCGAGGCGCCCCCCGACGCGCCGGGCGGCGGCGCGGCCTCGGGCTCCAACCTCGCGAACCTCACCGGGTTCCCCGATCTCATCGTGCCCGCGGGATTCACGACCGACCGGCTGCCGGTGGGCATCTCGTTCGTGGGCACGGCCTTCAGCGAAGGGAAGCTGATCGGGCTGGGCTACGCCTTCGAGCAGGCCACCAGGGCCCGCCGCCTCCCGGTGAACACGCCGGCACTGCCCGGCGAGAAGCTGGCGGTCAAGTAGGCCGCCCGCGCCGGTCGACACGGACCCGAGGCCGCCTGCCGTGACCCCGCCCGACGACCGTCCGAGGACCGAACCGGGATCCGGGGGCGGACGGCCGCTGGCGTCGCGCTACGCGGTGGACCTGCCCGCGTGGGTGATCGAGGAGGTCGCGGGCGCCGCGATCGACAGCGACGAGCAGAAGGTGGCGTTGACCTGCCGTCTCGCGCGCCGGAACGTGCGCGAGGGCACGGGCGGTCCGTTTGCCGCGCTCGTGATCGACGCCGACGCGGGCGCCCTGGTCTCGGCGGGCGTCAACCTGGTGCTGGCTTCGGGCCTCTCGTCGAGCCACGCCGAAGTCGTGGCCCTCAGCCTCGCGCAGGTGGCGACGGGCGCCTGGGATCTCGGGGCCGGCGGCGCGCGCCGCGAACTCGTCGTGAACTGGCGTCCATGCGTGCAGTGCTTCGGCGCGGTGCTGTGGTCGGGCGTGACCCGGCTCGTCATCGCGGGACAGGGCCCGGAGCTCGAGCGCCTGACGGGCTTCGACGAAGGGCCGCTCGTGCCGGACTGGATCGCGCAGTTCGAGGCACGCGGCATCACCGTGGCGGACGGCGTCCTCAGGGACGAGGCGCTCGCGGTGTTCGCCGAGTACGGCGAGCTCGCGGCCGCCGGCAAGGTCACCGTGTACAACGCGCGCAGCCGCGGCGCCATCCGCCCGCGTTGAGACCTACCCGACCAATCACGTCGCAGTTCGCCTCGTGTACACGCCCATGTAACTCTTTCCGTCGATCGACCGACGCGTTGTGTGCGCCGCTCGGAACAGCACGACGCGAAGAGTCGCTGGTTTCGCGCTGGACGGCGCGGCCGCTCACGTGGCAAGCGCATTGCACGGTGGGCGGCGCGCCGTTTCAGGACCCCCGCCTGAAGGGAGCTTCCATGCACATCCACTGATCAGACACCGTCCAATGTTCGCTTCCGCCGCTCTCGACGTGCCGTGGCTGGCCGCAGCCACGACGATGCATCTCGCGCTCGCCGCGCTCCTGAATCACCACCATCAGGGACCGCGGGCGTTCTCGCCGCTCGCGCTGGTGTCGTTCGCCCTGGCCGGTGCGCCGTGGGCCTTCCCGGCACCGGTGGGCGTGATGGCCGGGATCGGCGTCCACCTCGTGTGGTTCGTCACCTGCCAGCGGCTCACTCCCGCCGTCGTCCCCGCTCCCGCACCCAAAGCTCCGGTCAAGGCTGCCGCGCCGCGTCCCGCGCCTGCGCGCGCCTCCGACGCCCGCCCCAAGGGCTTCGTGCAGGCCCCGATTCTCTCGGTGATCGCCGAGAGTCCCGACATCAAGACCTTCCGGCTCGCCCGGCCCGAGGGCTTCGAGTTCACGCCGGGGCAGTTCCTGACGGTGCGGCTGCGGGCCGATGGGGCCGACGTCGTGCGCTGCTATTCGATCAGCTCGGCGCCCGCGGCGCGGGGCTATCTCGAGATCTCCGTGCGCCGCCAGGGCCGCGTGTCGAACACCCTGCACGCCCTTGCGCGGCCGGGCACGGTGCTGAGCGTGCGCGCACCCGCCGGGGCCTTCACCTATCCGGGCGGCGACGACCGGCCGCTCGTGCTGCTCGGCGGCGGCATCGGCGTCACGCCGCTCATGAGCATGGCGCGCCACGCGGTGCTCACCGAGCCCACCCGCCCGGTCACCCTGATCTATTCCGCGAAATCGCTGGGCGACTTCGCGTTTCGTGACGAGCTGCTGACGCTGGCGCGCCGCCACGACCACCTGCAGGTCTGCTTCGCGGCGACGCGCGGCGATGCGCCGCCCGACGTCTACAAGGGACGAATCGACGAACGCCTGATCCAGTCGGTGGTGCCGGACGTGCGGCACGCCGTCTCGCTCATCTGCGGACCTCAGGCCATGATCGACGGCCTCACGGCCGCCCTGATCGGGCTCGGCGTGCCGAAGGATCAGGTGCGATCCGAACGCTTCGAGGCGGCCGTGGCCGCGTCGGCGGCGGCCGGGGCGCCGGCGCCGGCCGCGGGACCCGACGCGTCGAGCTCGGAGACCTACCAGATCCGCGAACGCCGGACGTCGAAGAGCGTGCCCGTCGTCAGTGGCCAGACGCTGCTCGAGGCGTCGGAGGCGCACGGCCTCGAGATTCCGTCGCTGTGCCGGGCCGGCGTGTGCGGCACGTGCCGGACCAGGGTCGTGGAAGGCGACGTCAGCTGCGGCGGCGTGCTCGACGACGACGACCGCGCGCAGGGCTACGTGCTGGCCTGCGTGGCATCCCCGCGCAGCAACTGCGTGATCGAGGTGGCCTGATCATGGCGCCGACCGCGACGCCCGCCGCCCCCGCCCGCGACCTCCGCGCCGGATCGCCCGTCCTCTCGGCGGTGCGGCAGCGCCTGATGCCCGTGAGCGCGCTCGTCAACGTGCTCGGCCTGAGCGGGCTCGTGAGCGTCGTCGTCGCGGTGTGGGTGCTGTTCGGCCTCGACGGCTGGGCCTACTACACGACGCCGTTCGGCGTGCGCGGCTACAGCCCGGCGCACCGGCTGCTGCGTCCCTCGGGCCCGGTCGGCCAGACGCTGGGCGTGTTCGGGGCGGTGTTGATGCTCGTGCCCTTCGCCTACATGGGCTACAAGCGGCTCTGGCGCTCGCGGACGGGCACGAACCTGAAGCGCCTGCTGGAAGTGCACATCTTCTGCGGGATCGTCGGGCCGGTCCTCATCACGTTCCACACCGCCTTCAAGTTCAACGGCATCGTCTCGGCCGCCTACTGGTCGATGGCGCTCGTCGCGCTGTCGGGCTTCGTGGGCCGCTACCTCTACGTCCGCATTCCGCGGACGATCCGCGGCGTCGAGCTGTCGCAGACCGAGCTCGACGAACGCATGACGGCCCTGCGCGAGGAACTGCAGTGGTCGGCCGGACCCGACGTGCTCGAGGCCCTCGACCGCCTGGAAGCCGAGGTGGACGCCCGGCCGGCCTCGTGGTTCAGCGGCCTCGGCGAGGGCGCCCTCAGGCGGTCGCTGGCCGATCTCGCCTCGCAGCTCGAGAGCCGGACCGGCGCGGGCTCGTCGGCCGAGCTGCGAGCCGCCGTCGAGGAGCGGCTCCGGCTGTCCCAGCGCCGCCATGCGCTGGCGGCCACCAAGCGCCTGTTCGATCTGTGGCACGTCTTCCACCTGCCGCTCGTGTGGGTGATGTTCGCCATCGTGTCCCTGCACGTCGGCGTGGCCCTGTACCTCGGTTATGTGCCGTTCCGATGGTGAACGGCCGCGGCGGCCGAGGCGCCGCCTGGCCTGGGCAATCGGACTCCTGGTGGCGGCCACGTGGGCCGGCGCGCCGGGCGCCGAGGCGCGACAGCTCGGGGCCCTGGTCTCGCCGGGCCGCCTCAGCCAGCCGCACGCCGCGCTGGAGGGCATCCGCAATTGCGAGAAGTGCCATGAGGCCGGCAACCGGATCACAGCGGCCAAGTGCCTGTCGTGCCACCAGCCCGTCGCCGACCGGATCCGCGCGAGGCGCGGCGTGCACCGCCAGGTGCAGAACGGCGAGTGCGTGACCTGCCACGCCGAACACCAGGGCGCGACGGGCGAGCTGCGGCCGTTCGATCTGAAGGCGTTCGATCACGGCAGGGACGCCGGCTACCCGCTCGACGGCCGGCATGCGCCCCTGGCCGCCACGTGCGAGGCCTGCCACAAGACGCGGTCGTACCTGACCGTGTCGACGACCTGCGCGTCGTGCCATCAGGACGTCCACAAGGGCACGCTCGGTACGGCCTGCCAGACCTGCCACACGACACAGGTGGCCTTCAAAGAGGGCCGCCAGGGCTTCGACCACTCGAAGGCCGCCTTCAGGCTCGACGGCGCGCACGGGAAAGTCGCCTGCGAGTCGTGCCACAAGAACCAGCAGTACAAGGGCGTGGCCTTCGCCACCTGCGCCTCCTGCCACACCGACCCGCACACGCCGAAAGCCGCCGACGCCTGCACCACGTGCCACACGACGGCCACGTGGCGGACGCGCCGGTTCGACCACACGGCCACGAAGTTCCCCCTGCTCGGCAAGCACGAGTCCACGGCCTGCGCCGACTGCCACGTGCGGCCCGCGCTGAAGGTGACGCCGCGCTACGACACGTGCGCCGCCTGCCACACGGACCCCCACAAGGGCGCGTTCAAGCAGGACTGCAAGGCCTGCCACAACGAGCAGAGCTTCGCGAAGGCGCCGTTCGACCACACGACCACGGCTTTTCCCTTGACCGGTAAGCACGCCCCGGCGGACTGCGTGGCCTGCCACACGAACCTCACGCGCGCGGCGACCCGCACGGGCCGGGTGACGCCCGCCGTGGTGGAATTCGGCGGGCTGAGGCGCGAGTGCGCGAGCTGCCACGACGACACGCACAAGGGCGACCTCGGGGCCTCCTGCGAGACGTGCCACACGACCGAGGGCTTCGCCGTCTCCCGCTACACGCACCGCACGAACTCGGCCTTCTTCGCCGGCGCCCACGAGCCGGCCAGCTGCGTCGCCTGTCACCTGCGCCCGTCGCCGGCCGCGATGCCGGTCCTGACGGCGGCGAGGGTGGCGCCGCCGCGGGTGGCCCCCGCGGGCAAGCCGTCCACGATCACGCCCGTGCACGGACCGTTCGGCGGCGTGAGGTTCACGGGCGCCACCGAGAATTGCGCGACGTGCCATGCCGACGTCCACCTCGGCCAGGTCGGGGCCGCCTGTGAGACGTGTCACGCCGTGGCGCTGCCGAAGTTCGCCGTCACCACCGCGTTCGATCACGCGCGGACGAAGTTCCGCCTCGGCGGCAAGCACACCGCCCTCGAGTGCACGAAGTGCCACACGGGCCAGACCGGCGCCTTCCCCGCGGGGACCGGCACCGCCGTGCGGTTCACGGGCATCGCCACCACCTGCGTCACGTGCCACACGGACGTCCACCTGGGGCAGGTCGGCGCCACGTGCGAGACCTGCCACGACGACCACGCGTTCACGATGACCAGCTACGCCCACAGGAATCCCGCAGCGCGCGCGTTCTTCGTGGGCGCGCACCAGAAGGCCGCGTGCGCCACCTGTCACGCGCCCGCGTCCGGCGTCTTCCCCGCGGGCCGCGGCACGGCCGTCCGCTACGCCATCCGCACCGAGTGCACCGACTGCCACCGTGACGTGCACAACGGTGCGCTCGGCCCCAAGTGCGGCGACTGCCACAAGCCGGACCGCATCGCCGGTCTCGCGCCGGCGGCCGGCCGCCTGGGGAGGAGGACTGCCCGATGACCCGATACGCGTGGCTCCTCACGCTGGCCCTCGCCGTGCTCCTGGGCACCATCGCGACCCGGGCGCAGTTCGAGACGCCGAATCGCGCGTTCCATGGCAACACCAACTTCCCGCTCACCGGCCGCCACCAGACGGTGGCGTGCGAGTCGTGCCACCTGAAGGGAGTCTTCAAGGGCACGCCCACGGCCTGCTACGACTGCCACTGGGTGCGCCGGCAGGACGACAAGTTCCGGACCGAGCTCGGCACGCAGTGCGAGACCTGCCACCGGACCATCAGCTGGGCCGCCGTGCGTTGGGATCACGGCGCCATGACCAGCATGCCGCTGAGCGGCGCCCACCGCACCCTCGGCTGCGAGTCGTGCCACACCAACAACAGGTTCGAGACGGCGTCGGTGTCGTGCATCAGCTGCCACCAGGACGAGTACGCCGCCACGAAGTCTCCGAACCATGCGTCGGCGGGCTTCCCGACGGCCTGCGAGGCCTGCCACAAGCCGTCGGACGTCTCGTTCAGCCAGGCGCGGTTCGACCACAACGCGTCGTTCCCGCTGACCGGCCAGCACGCGTCGATCGCCTGCGCGACCTGCCACAGGAACAACGTGTTCAAGGGCACCTCGTCGCAGTGCGCCTCGTGCCACCTGTCCGACTTCCAGCAGGCGCAGAACCCCAACCACGTCGCCGCCGGCTTCCCGACCACCTGCGAGACCTGCCACCGGCCGAGCCAGCCCACGTGGCAGGGGACGCCGGGCTCGTCCTTCTCGCACGCCACGTTCCCGCTCACCGGTCAGCACGTGCCCGTGACCTGCGTCGCCTGCCACCGGAACAACGTGTTCCAGGGCACGCCCCGTGACTGCGTCGGCTGCCACCGCACCGAGTACGACCGGACCGCCACGCCGAACCACGCGTCGGCCGGGTTCCCGACCACCTGCGAGGCCTGCCACAAGACGACCGACGTCGGCTGGAGGAATGGCGGCTCGGGCTTCAACCACAGCCAGTTCTTCACCCTGGTGGGCACCCACCAGCTGCAGACGTGCGCCACCTGCCACAAGAACAACGTGTACAAGGGGACGCCCCGGGACTGCGCCGGCTGCCACCTGCCGCTCTACCAGCAGACGACCCGGCCGAACCACGCGCAGTCGGGCTTCCCGACGACGTGTGAGAACTGCCATCGGCCCACCGACGCCAACTGGAACAACGGCTCCTTCAACCACACCAGCGTCTTCGCGCTCGTCGGCACGCACGCGACCGTGGAGTGCGTCGCCTGCCACAAGAACAACGTCACGAAGGGGACGCCCCGGGACTGCGTCGGCTGCCACCGGGCCGACTACGACAGGACGACGGCCCCGAACCACGCGCAGGCGGGCCTGCCCACCACCTGCGAGAACTGCCACCGCGCCAGCGACACCTCGTGGCGGAACGCCAACTTCAACCACAACTCCGTGTTCGCCCTGGTGGGCCGGCACGCCGCCGCTCAGTGCGCGACGTGCCACGTGAACGGCGTGTTCAAGGGCACGCCCCGGGACTGCGTCGGCTGCCACCGCACGCAGTACGACCGCACCACGGCACCCAACCACGCGCAGGCCGGGTTCTCCACGCAGTGCGACTCCTGTCACAGGGCCACGGATTCGCAGTGGACGGGCGTGACGTTCAACCACAACCAGTTCTTCGCCCTCCAGGGCGTGCACGCCCAGCAGCAGTGCGCGACCTGCCACGTCAACGGCGTCTACAAGGGCACGCCGCGCACGTGCGTGGGCTGCCACCAGACCGCGTACAACAACACGCGCAATCCGAACCACGCGCAGTCGGGCTTCCCCACCACCTGCGACAGCTGCCACCGCGCGACCGATACCTCGTGGACCCAGGGCCGGTTCACGCACACGCGCTTCCCGCTCTCGGGCAAGCACAACGTGCCGTGCGCGCAGTGCCATACCAGCCCGCCACCCGCCTTCAACTGCCTCAATTGCCACACGCGCGCCAAGACCGACGACCAGCACAAGGGCCGGAGCGGCTACCGGTACGACTCGGCCGCCTGTTACGCGTGCCATCCAAACGGAAGGGCGGACTGACCAATGAACGCACCCCGAATCTGCGGGTGGCTGCTGACCCTGGGCGTCGTCGCCGGCGGCGCCGCGACCGCCGAGGCGGCGGGCCGGGCCCGGCAGTCCGGATCGCCGCAGCTGCAGGCGGTGACGGTCACGCCGAACGGCCAGTTCGTCCACGTCACCCTCCGGGGATCGGGCCCGCTGCCGCTCGTCTCACCGGCGCGGACGACGGAAGGTCCTCCCCGTCTGTTCGTGGATCTGCCCGGGGTGCTCGCCGGCGGCGTGCCCCCGCAGATCGGCGGGGCGGGCCCGGTGGTGCGGGTGCGCGTCGCGCAGTACTCGATCGATCCGCTGGTGACCCGGGTGGTGCTCGACCTGCAGGGCGACGTGTCGTTCGGCGTCTCCCAGGCCGACGGCCCGTTCCACGACGTCACGATCGCGGTGGCCTCCAGGGCCGCGACGGCCGCGGCGGCCCCAGCCCCCGACGCACGGCCCGCGCCGGCCCGCGTGGACCCGCCGCCGACGCCCTTGACGCCCGCGGGGGCGGCCGGACGGACGATCGTGATCACGCCGGCGACTCCGAGCCCCGCGGCTGCCGTCGCCGCGGCCCGGGCGACCTCTCCGGCGGCTGCGCCTCCGCAAGCGCCGCCATCGCGTTCACCACGGGCGGCTGTGGTGCTGCAGCCCCAGCCCGAGCCCACCCCGCGGCCGGTTCCGGTGACGCCCGGCCTGCCGCGCCTGACCGGCGTGTCGGTGACGCCCAACGGCGCGTTCGTCCAGGTGCAGGTCAGCGCGTCGAGCGCGCTGCCGCCGGTGACGCCGGTCCGGGCCGACGACCAGAACCCGCGCCTGATCGTCGACCTGCCTGGCGTGGAGGCGGGTGCGCTGCCGGCGAGGCTGGACGGCGCCGGACCCGTCGTCGCCGTGCGCGTCGCCCCGCACCCCACGGACGACGGCATCACGCGGGTCTCGTTCGACCTCGCCGGCGACGTCACCTTCGGCGTGGCGAGATCGAACGACACGTCGAGCGACATCACGATTGCGGTCGCGGCCGTCACCGCGACGCCCGCGAGGGATGCCGACGCCCCCGCCGCGCCGGCGTCCATCCTCGCCGCCAGCGGGCCTGGCAGCCCCGTGAATCGTCCCATGCCTCCGACACCGGCCCCGAAGGCGGCCGCGCCCGCCGCCGGCCCCGGCCCGACGCGGCTGACGGGCCTGACGCTGACGCCCGACGGCGCGTTCGTCCAGGTGGAGCTGCGCGCCTCCGGCGCCCTGCCACGCATCGCGCCCGTCAGCACCCACGACGGACGGCCGCGGCTCGTGGTCGACCTGCCCGGCGTGCAGCCCGGCGCCGTGCCCGCGCGGCTTCCGGGCGCCGGCCCGATCGTCGGCGTTCGCCTGACGCCGCATCCCTCCGATCCGCTGGCGACGCGCGTGTCCTTCGACCTCGCCGGCGAGGTCGCGTTCGGCGTGGTGCGGGCGGGCGACGCATCCACTGACGTCACGATCGCGGTGGCGCCGAGCACCGCGGACGCCCCGGCCGCGGCGGCGGAACCCCTGCCCGCACCGGATCCGCCACCGACGAAGCATCCGGATCCCAGTGCGGCCGCCGTGCCCTCGATGTCACCGGACACGGCGGCGCCGACGCCGGCCACGGCCGCGTCCGCGCCCGGCACACCGGCCTCGGCGGCGGTCGCCGTCGCCTCGACGGAGACCATCCCCATGGCGGCCGCCATGTCCCCGACGGCGGCCCAGGGCGCGCCCGTGACCGTGGCGATGTCCACCGCACCGGCCGCCGCCGCGGACGGGCAGGCGCCGGCCACGTCGCCCATGTCGACCGCGCAGGTACCGATGCCCGCGCCGCGGCCGACCTCAGGATTCGGGATGGGCCGGCAGGCCCCCCGGCCCACGGGCCGCGTGTCGGTCTACACGAGCGGCGCCAGCGCCAGCCAGATGGGCGGCGAGACGACGAGCTACGGCGACATCACGACCGCCGTCACGTATCAGTTCCTGGACCGTGACACCGACGGCGTGGAGTTCGGCCTGGACATGCGCCACTCCGCCTACACGATCGAAGGACGCGACCCGCGCGTGTCGGTCTACAACGGCTTCGTCGGCGCGCGGCTCGCGAACGGCCACGCCACCGTCCGTGCCGGACAGCTCTGGCTCGACGACCTCGGTGGGCTGGGCGCCGTGGCCGGCGGCCAGGTGGAGGCGCGGTCGGGTCCGATCCCGTCGAGCGGACTGGGACGCTGGCGGGGCGGTCTCTTCGCCGGCCTCGATCCGAACATCTACAAGTTCGGGTACGGCGAGGGCGTGCGAAAGACGGGCGGCTACGCGATTCTCGAGGGCACCCGCGGACGTCGCCACGTCGCCGGCTACGTGAACATCAGGAACGGCGACATCACCGAGCGGTCGGTGCTGTCGTTCGCCAACTTCGTGCCGGCGGGTCCGCTGTTCGTCTACCAGGTGGCGGAGTACGACCTCTCGCCCATCGCCGGCGGCCTGGGACACGACGGCCTCACCTATTTCTTCACCAACGCCCGGCTCATGGCGGGTCCGCGCGCGGAAGTGCAGGGCACGGTGAGCCGCGGACGCTCGGTGGACGCACGCGGGCTGAGCGACGACATCCAGGCCGGCCGGCCCGTGACGCAGCAGGCCGTGGACGGGCTGCTCTACGAGTCGGTGGGCGGGCGCGTCACCGCCGAGGTCCTGCCGCGCGTGCGGGTCTACGGCGGCTACTCACGTGACAAGAACAACCGCGACGACGCGCCGACGAACCGCTGGCTCACCGGCGGCTACGCGAGCAACGTGTTCGACAGCGGCGTGGACGTCACGGTGTCCGACTCGCGCATGATGCGGCCCGGCGGCTCGTACCATTCCACGTTCGTGTCGGCGGGCAGGGAGTTCGGCGGGCGCCTCTACGCGACGGCGGAGTTCTCGACCGCGCTCTCGCAGATCCAGTTCGTGCGCGGCGACGGCCTCGTCGTGGAGTCGCGGCCGTCCACCAAGCGCTTCGGCATGAATGCGACGATGCAGGTGGGCCGGCAGGTGTCGAGCTTCCTGTCCGTGGAACGGACCATGGACGGCCCGGACTACCGCGAGTGGCGGGTCCTCGCGGGTCTCACCTACCGGCTGCGCTGACCGCCGCCGCGCTGCCCGACAACCCGGCTTCTCAGTTCCTGCCCTTCGCGCCGGTCAGCCGGGCCACGCCAGCCAGCGTGGTCTGCGCGGCGTTCAGGCCCAGGCGGAAGTCCTTGTCGGAAAAGGTCGCGAAGACGTCCGTCGGCTGATGCCAGTGCGGGTCCCAGCCGTTGCCGATCTGCACGCCGCGCTCGTTCTCGCGGAGGCTCACCGAGGCCACGTCGTCCATGAAGGGCGTGGAGTCGGTGTTGGTCATGTGCGGACCGACCTGGGCCGGGTAGTCCGTGGCGTATTCGGCGTTGGCGGCGTGGAGGAACCAGGCGAGCTTCTGCGAGTCGCCCGCCATCCGCGAGCTGCTCTGGAACTCGATGTTCACGTCGGCCTCGGGCCGCTGCTCTGGGCTGACGGTGCCGTCGGCACGGGGCATCCCGTGGTCGAACAGCATCATGTCGTGCTGGATCATGCCGAGCCATCGCGGTTCGGGGTACTTCCCCGAACCGGGCGGGTCTTCCTTCCCCTGCAGATCCTTCCGCTGGTCCACGTAGGCGCGGGCGCCGTTCAACCCCGTCTCCTCGTTGTTCCACAGCGCGAAGCGGATCGTGCGCTCGGTCTGCACGTCGGGCATCGAGAAGATGCGCGCCAGCTCCATCACGATGGCCGTGCCCGAGCCGTCGTCGTTCGCGGCCTCGCCCCAGCCATGGCCGTCCATGTGCGCGCCGATGATGTACATCTCGTCGGGCCGCGATGTGCCCACCTTCGTGCAGTACACGAGCTCGCGCGGGCCGTTCGCGGCCGGCTCGCTGTTCAGCTGCCTGAGGCGCTCGTCGGGCTGGCGCATCGGGTCCGTATTCACGCCGGTGCGCGCGCGAACGCCCCGCGGGCGGCCGCCGCCCACGGCGCGGGCGTTCGGATTCGGCGCCGGCCGGGCGCCCTGCCCGGTCCGCGGCTGGGGCGGCGGCGGGTCGTAGACGTACTTGATGCGCTCGGTGGGACAGCCGTAGCTCTTGAGCTGCGCCTCGATCCAGTCCACGGCCTTCCGATTGCGCTCGGTCCCCTGCCGGCGGTCGCCGAACTGGGTCAGGCCCTTGATCGTGGCCTTGTAGCGCTCCAGCTCGAGCCGCGAGACCAGCGTACGGACGAAATCCGGTCCCGCGGCCGGCTGCGCCGGCGCCTGGGCATAGGGCGCCACGGCGCCGCACAGGAACGCCACCATCGTGCCGAGCATCGTCGCGCGCATGCAGCCTCCCTCGAAGATCGCGGGCAGTCTACACGATGCTCCGTCGGCGGCGCGCCGCCGACGCGCCCGGGCGTGGACGCCTGGGGCGGCGCCGGCCCGAGTCTCAGGGGAACGAGAGGGCCGACGCGGCCGTGACCGCGCCGGTGCCGCACGGGTTCGTGCCGGCGACGCTGAACGTGAACGTCCCCGGCGGGCCAGGCACCGTCAGCGTGCGGGTGCTCATCGGGAGGGCCCCCACGAACGATCCCGTCACGTTCAGCGTGTAGCCCGTCGGCGCGGGCCCGGACGTCGGCGGATCCCACCGCAGGTACAGCTGACCGGCCGACTTGTAGGCGAGGAAGTTCGCCGGCGCCTGCGGCACGCCCGTGCACCCGCCCGGGAACGTCAGCGTGACCGCGTTCGACGGCGCGCTGGTCCCGCCGGCGTTGGTCTGCCGCACCGTGAACGTGTAGGTCCCGGCCGGCATCGCCGGATAACTGAACGTGTCGCCGGCGCCGAGCGGCAGCGACCCGCTCAGCGTGCCCGTCACGTCCAGGATCGCCGCCACCGGCGCGCCGCCGCCGAAGGTCGGCGTCCACGCCAGGTACACGCCGCTGCCGTTCCGCGTCCCGAGGAGGTTCGCCGGCGCCGACGGCGCCACCGGCATGTTGACGCGCACCAGGATCTCGTTCGACGGCGCGCTCGTCCCGCCGGCGGTGGTGGCGCGCATCCGGAGGTAGAAGGTGCCGGTCGGCAGCGACAGCGTCACGGCCGGCACCGCGCCCAGCGGAATGGAGCCGAGCGTCGTGCCGGGCGTGAGCCCGCCTTCGAGGAGCATCCCCGTCGGCGCCGCCCCGGACGTGGGCATCGTCCAGGCCAGCGAGACGAGGTTGCCGGACATCGCCGAGACGCGGAAGTTCGACGGCGGCAGCGGCGTGCCGGCCGCGGCCACGGCGATCGAGACCGTGGCGGGCACGCTCGTGCCGCTGCCGGTGGAGGCCGTGTAGGTGAAGGCGTCGGTCCCGGCGAATCCGGCGGCGGGCGTGTAGCTGAACCCGCCGTTCGGCGACAGCGTGATCGACCCGTGGGCCGGCGCGCCGGCCAGCGCGGCGGTCATGGCGCCGCCGCCGTTCGCGTTGTCGTTGCCGAGGACGCCCGGCGCCGGCACCACGAGCGTCGTGCCGGAGGCGGTCCCGTAGCTGTCGCCGGCGGCGACGGGCGCGTTCGGATTCGCGAGCGCCACCCTCCAGGCGCCGCGGCCGTGGGTGAAGGCGAAGAGCTGCCGGGGCGCCGCGTCGTTGAAGACCAGCGTCTCGACGGGCGTGTTCGCGAAGCCGCTGTTCTCGAGATACCAGCTGGCGCCGCCGTCGACCGACGTGAAGACGCCCAGGTCGGTGCCCACGAACACCTGCTGCGAGTCGTCGGGGTTCACGACGACGGTCAGCGCGGGAATCTGCGGCAGCGACGTCGCGCCGCTGCCCATCATGGGCGACCAGCTGGCGCCGCCGTTGACGGACTTGTAGACGGTGGCGGCGCCGAAGCGCGACAGCGTCGCGTAGGCGACGTTCACGTCGCTGGGATCCCAGGCGATCCACGAGATGTAGGCGCTGGCAATCGACCCGGTGGGCCAGGACGTGCCGCTGCCGGCCGAGAGCGCGGCCGTCGTGTAGTGGTAGCAGCCGCTGGACGTGCCGACCAGCACCCGGTTGCCGTCGAGCGGGTGCGTGGCCAGCGCCGACACCGATCCGCTGCCGCAGATGGCCGCCGAGGCCCGCGTCCAGCTCGCGGCCTGGTCGGTCGTGCGCCAGATGTACTGGCCGCCCGCCCACAACTGCTGCCGGTCGGACGTGTTTATGACGAAGGGCGCGATGAACAGGAACTTCGAGTCCGAGATGCCGCTGGTGGCGCTGGAGAACGAGCCTCCACCGTTGATGGATCTCGAGATGGACAGGCCCGTGTACTCGACGAAGAGCACGTCGTTGGACGCCGTGCCGTCGCCGCGGGTGTCCACCGCCACGTACCCGCCGTCGCCGCCGCTGATGGTCGACCACGCGGTGCCCGCCGTGGTGCCGCGCTGCGTCCCGTTGTCCTGGAGCCCCCCGAAGTAGGTCTGTCCGTCGGGATAGGCGGCGCCGTTGTAGAACTGGGTCGTCACGTAGCCGGCGTTCAAGTCCACCCAGCTCGTGCCGCCGGCCACGGGCGATCCGCAGATCTGGCTGACGGTGGTGTTCACGGCCGCGCGCGCGTCGTCGGTGCGCTCGACGCCGCCGTCGCTGAGCGCGTACATCGTCTTGTTCGTCGAGCCGTTGTAGCCGGGGTGGAAGACGATGCCGTGCTGGTCGGCGTGGTGATACGCCGAGTTGCCCTTGGAGAACCACCAGAATCCGGCGGTCCCCCACGTCACGCCGCCGTCGTCCGATCGCCAGAGGTCGATGCCGCCGGCCCACACGCGGTTCGGATCCACCGGATCGACCGCGATGACGTTGTCGTACCACCCCTGGTTGTACGGATTCGGCGTGATGCACCCGACCGCGTAGTAGGGGTTCGTCAGGAGCGTCTGCGCGATCATCTGGGCCGTGGTGCCGGGCGTGACCGTGCCGTCCACCTGCGTGGTGAAGCTGCCGGGGTCGCCGTTCGACGTCGACCGGTAGATGCCGTGCAGGCCGTGCAGGCCCTGGCCGCCGAGGTTCGTGGCCTGCTCCGACATCACGTAGAGGATGGCCTGGTTGCTCGGCGCGAGCGCCAGGGAGCTGCGGCCCTGCCCGGCCAGGCTCAACACGCCGGTGAACGTCGAGGCGTTGTCGTCGGTGCCCCGGTAGATCGTGCCCTGGCTGAAATTGCCGCAGGAGGCGAAGACGTAGCCGCTGGCGCCGGCGGGCTGCACCACGACCTGCGTGCAGCCGGTGGAGTTGGAGACGAGCTGGGACCAGGAGCCGCCCCCGTTCGTCGAGCGGTAGAGACCGCTGCGGGTCCCGGCGAACAGGCGCTGCGGGTCACGCGGGCTCACGACCACGCTCATCGTGTAGTAGAAGGCCGACGTGTTGGTGGACGCCACCTGCGCCCAGGTCGCGCCGGCGTCGGTGGACTTGAAGATGCCGGCGCCCCGGATGGCGTCGCCGTTGAAGACGCCCTCGCCCGTGCCGGCGTAGATCGTGTTCGTCGTCGTCGGGTCGAAGGCCAGCGACACCACGGCCAGGTTCGCCATCGAGAGCTGACCGAGGGGCGTCCAGCTCGCGCCGGCGTTGGTCGACTTCCAGACCCCGCCCGCGACGCCGCCCGCGTACATCACGTTCGGATTGCCCGGATCGATCAGGAGCGACCGCGTACGGCCTCCCTGATTCGTCGGTCCGAGGTTGGCCCAGGTGGTCAGGACGCCGCCGGGTGCCGCCGCGCCCACCCCGGGGTCCGGCTGCGCCTCGTAGCTCGGCATCACCTCGCCCGTGGACGCCGCGTAGCGGGGCATCGCCCGCATGTGCGCGAGCGCCGGCAGGTACGCCGCGGCGCTGAGCGGCCGCACCCCCACCGTGGGGTTGGCGCCGCGCGTCAGCACGGGCCCCGTGCGGCGGTTGACGTAGAACGCCACGGCCTCGTCGGGACTGTCGAACCTGCCGCGCTCGCGCGCCGCCCCGTCCTCGCGTCCGTCCCGTTCACGCGCCATCCGCTCGTCACCCCCGTCGGGAGCGAGGGGACGGGTCGCCTGCCTGACGGCTGGCGGTCCCACCAGCGCCGCGACGACGGCGGCGAAGGTGACGAGGAGGACGGATCGCTTCAGGGGCTGGGGCATGCGGCTCCTTGGGACGCCCCTGTTATCGGTGACCGTTCCGCGGTCCGTAGGGAGCCCACGCCCGACTTCCCGGATGTGCGCGTGAGGTCCGCGGGCACCCGGATCCGGCGCGTCCGGCGTCGTGGCCGCGCCTGCGCAGGACCACACGGTTCCCGCAGGCCCTGCGCCTATACTGGGCAGTCCGCGCCATGTCGGCGCGGCATGCGATGACCGTGCGGTCCTGCCTCCCCCGCCGCATCCCGGGCACTGACGCCCACACCGCGGTCCGCGTCCGTGCCGCGAGACCGGTTGGTGACGCGCGTGCGGTCCGGCCGGCCGGTCCAGACGGGCGCGCATGATCGGCACCACGATCGGGCCCTATCGTCTCGATGGCCACCTCGGCGCCGGCGGCATGGGCGTCGTCTACGTCGCCGAGGACCAGCGGCTCGGGCGGAAGGTGGCGCTGAAGTTCCTGCCCGCCGAAGCCGTGGGCGACCCCGAGGCGCTCGAACGCTTCCGCCTCGAGGCGCGGTCGGCGAGCGCGTTGAGCCACCCCGGCATCTGCGCCATTCACGACATCGGCGTCCACGAGGGCACGCCCTACCTCGTCATGGAACTGCTGCGCGGCGAGACGCTGCGCGAGCGGATCGCGCGCGGCGGCCTCCGGATCTCCGACGTCGTGGACATCGGCATCCAGATCGCCGACGCGCTGGAGGCCGCCCACGCCCAGGGCGTCGTGCACCGCGACATCAAGCCGGCCAACATCTGGGTGGGCGACAAGCTGCGCGTCAAGATCCTCGACTTCGGGCTCGCCAAGCTTGCCCGCGAACGCCCCGAGCTCTCCACGGGCGCGGCCGACCATCCCACCATCGCGATGACCGACGCGAGGCACGCGACGCGGCCCCGCATCGAGAACCAGCTCACGGCGCCGGGCACGGCGATCGGGACCGTGTCGTACATGTCCCCGGAGCAGGCCCGCGGCGAAGTGGTGGATCCGCGGACCGACATCTTCTCCCTCGGCGTCGTGCTCTACGAGATGGTGACCGGCCGCCAGGCGTTCGGCGGCAGCACGTCGGCCGTCGTCTTCGACGCCATCCTGAACCGCGCGCCGGTCTCGCCGGTGCTGCTCAATCCGGACACCCCCCCGCGCCTCGTGGAGGCTATCAACACCGCGCTCGAGAAGGATCGCGAGCTCCGCTACCAGACGGCGGCGAGCTTCGAGGCCGACCTGAAGCGCGTGCGCCGCGACCTGCAGTCGGGCTCCACGCTGAGCGCGACGCAGACGGCGGCGGTGGCCGCCGTGTCGCCGTCCGCCGTCACGACGGCGGTGACGGCGGCCTCGCCCGCGGCCCCCACCGTGGCGACGGGCGCGGCCACGGCGGCGGCGCCCGCGGCGGGGCGTGGGCGCTGGGTGGCGCCACTACTCGCCGCGGCCGTGCTGGCGGCCGGCGCCACCTGGTACGTCGCGGGCGGACGCGGCAGCGAAGGCGCGCCGACGCAGGCGGGCGAGACCGTCGCGCGGGCGCAGGACCGCCTCGAGGCCCGGGACTACCGCGCCGCGCGCGCCGAGGCCGCCGCGGCGCTCGCGCGCGATCCCGGCAACCGGGAGGCGGCACGGATTCAGTCGGCGGCCGACGGCGCGCTCGCGCGGCTCGACGGCATCCTGGCGGCGGCGCGTGAGTCGCTCGAGGCGGGCGATCTCGTTGCCGCGGCGCGGGCCCTGGCCTCGGCCCAGGCTCTCGCGCCGGCCGACGCCCAGGTGGCGGAGCTCGCGGGCCGGCTGGCCAGCCGGCCGGTGGCAGCCGCGGCGCCGGGCCCCGGTCCCGCGCCAGGAGAGCGGGCGTCGCGGGCCGCGCGCGAGCCGGCATCGGCCGTCGCGCGCCAGCCGGACCCGCCGCCGGCGAACCCGGCTCTCGAATCGCCTCCGATGGTCGAGCCTGCCGCCAACGCCCGCGCAGCAGTGGCCGGGGCGCCGCCGCCGTCACCGGCCGCCACCGCGCCGGCGCCCGTGCCGACCCCGGTCCCGCCGCCCGCGCCGGCCGACGCGCGGCCGGTCGAAACCTTCGCTCCCAGGGCCGCCTCGCCGGTCGAACGGCGCGCCGCCGTCGATCCTGCGCCGCCGCGTCCCGTCGAGCCTCCGCCGCGCGAGTCCGACGAGGTCCTCGTCCGCCGCGTGCTCGACACCTACGTCCGGGCGATCGAGGCCAAAGACGTCGCGCTGTACCGCTCCGTCCGTCCCGGGCTGACGGCCGACGACGAACGCCGGCTCCGCGAGAGCTTCGCCCAGGTGGAGAAGCAGGACGTCGACATGCGGGTGGAGCAGCTCACCATCACCGGCGACGTCGCCGACGCGCGCGTGTCACGCGTGGATATCGTGCGCGCCGGCGGGCGAACCCAGACGTCGCGGTCCGCGCAGACGATCCGCCTGACCCGGCGGGGCGGCGCCTGGGTGATCGCGGAATCTGGCCGCTGAGGGGAGAGGACGACGCGATGATGCGACGAGTGGTGACGGCCGGACTGTGCCTCGCCTGCCTGGCGAGCCCGGCGGCAGCGCAGGAACCGTTCAACGTGGCCGTGCGTGTCGAGCAGCTGGCGCGGATCTTCACGGACCTGTACGGCCCAGGGGGGCTCGTCGTGGACAGCACGGCGGCGCTGGCGGGAGGACAATCGCACTCGGCGCACTTCAAGGGCGGATTCGAGAGCGAGTTCTCGCGCTTCGGGCTGTCGCTGACCAGCCAGCTCGTGTCGTTGCCCTTTCCGACGCCCGCGGCCGGGTTCACCTACCAGTTCGATCCGGCGCTGGGCGTGTTCACCCGCTCGAGCCGTTCGTTCGGTCCCATCCTGTCAGACCGCGCCGACACGCTCGGCGCCCGCCGCCTCTCGATCGGCTTCGCGACGCAGCGCCTGACGTTCGATGCCATCGAGGGCGTGGACCTCGGCGCGATTCCCGCCGTGTTCACGCACGACGACGCCGAGCTCCTCGGCGGCCGCGAGGACGTCATCACGACGGAGAACGCCGTGGAGGCGACCGTGACGCGGTCCACGGCGTTCCTGTCGTACGGCGTCACCAACCGGTTCGACCTCTCGATCGCCGTGCCGATCGTGACCGTGAACATGCTGGTGACCTCCCACGCGACGATTCGGCGCCTCGGCACGACGGTGCAGGAGACCCATTTCTTCCGCATGGCCGACGACTCGCCTGGCGACGAGCGCGTCTTCACGGCCTTCGGCGACGCGACCGGCATCGGCGACGTGAACATCCGCGGCAAGGCGACCCTGCGGCGGACGCCGCACGGCGGCGTGGCGGTGGGCGTGGACGTGAAGCTCCCGACCGGCGACGAGAGCAACCTGCTGGGCACGGGCGCGGCGGCTGTCCAGCCGTACGCCGTGTGGTCGGACACCATCGGGTCCTTCTCCCCGCACGTGAACGCGGGCTACCGGTGGAACGGGTCCAGCGTGATCGCGAGCCAGTCCGGCTCGGGGCTGTCCCGCGACCTGCCCGACGCCGCGATCTTCAGCGCCGGCGGCGCGCTCGACGTCCATCCGCGGCTCACCCTGGCGCTGGACGTGCTGGGGCGCGTCGTCTTCGACGCCCCCAGGATGGCGCGCTCGACGTTCCGGGGGCTCGACGCCGTGGGCAGTCAGTTCCCGGACATCACGTTCCGCCAGGGCACCCTGCTGGAGCTGAACGCCGCCACGGGCTTCAAGCTGAACGTGGGCGACCGGGTGATCGTGAGCGGCAACCTGCTGTTCCAGCTGAACGCGGCCGGGCTCCGCGACAAGGTCTCGCCGCTGGTTGGCATCGAGTACGCCTTCTGAGCGCCGGGGCGGCTCCGGAGACCGCCCCGGCCATCGGTGCGCCGGAGCGATTCCTCTCCCGGAAGTGACGGGAGGGGCAGGGCTTGTGCCTATAATGGCGGACGGGCAGCCGCGACCCCAGCGTGGCCGCCACCTGTCCTTCGTCAGCGAGGTGTCATGACCATTCATGTCCATGCTCGCGCGCACGCCGTCTGTCTCGCCGCCCTGCTGGGGTTCGTGACCGTCGGCCTGCCCGTCGAGTCGTTCGCTCAAGGTTCCGCAGACCGCGTGCATTCCGTGCGGCGTCTCGGCGGTTCCTCCCGGTTCACGGCACCGGTCAGGAACCCCCAGAGCCTGCAGAAGACCTTCGCGCAGCCGCGCACCCAGCGCGGGCTGACGGCGGTGCTGAAGGAAGCGGGACTCTCGCAGTTCGAGTCCGAGATCAAGCAGAAGATCGCCGATGGCGCCGTCCGGGACGTCACGATCGCGCCCGGCACCACCATGGAATGGATGGCCCTCCGGCGCGGCGGTACGCGCCCGGACATCCTGCGCCTCGTGCGCTGGGATGGCGCCAAGCCGTTCCCCGCCTTCGAGTTCGTCATCGACGACCTGAAGGAGACCTACACGTTCGTCATCCCGCAGGACTGCGGCAACATCTCGCTCGTGAGCCGCGAGCCGAGCCGTGAGCAGGCGCGCCGCGACGCCGAGGCGGCCGCCGCCCGCGCCGAGGACGCTCGCAAGGCCGAGGAGGCCCGCAAGGCCGAGGAGGCCCGTAAGGCCGAAGAGGCCCGCCGCGCCGAAGAGGCCCGCCGTGCCGAGGACGCCCGCAAGGCCGAGGAGGCCCGCAAGGCCGAAGAGGCCCGGCTGGCCGAGGAGGCGCGCAAGGCCGAGGAGGCCCGGCTCGCCGAGCAGGCGCGTCTGGCCGAGGAGCGCGAGCTGTCGCTTCGTCCGTTCGTGGCCGGCTATTTCGGCAAGCAGCGCCGCCAGTACGACGAGAACGACCCGGCCGGTCTGGGCAACGCGTTCCTGCCCGGCTTCTGCGACCCGCTCGTGGGCGTGAAGGTCGGCATCGAGAAGGCCCTCGGCTCGAGCGGCTGGGCCTTCGCGCCCGGTGTCGGCTTCGCCTACAACACCGACGAGTCCGATCGGTCCAGCATCTTCGTGGACGCCGAGCTGAACCGCCGGTTCTCGAATCGCGCCTACATCGGCACGGGTCTGGGCCTCTGGGACGTCAACCACTCGGACTTCATCACGCCGACGGCGCTCGTGAACTTTGGGCTGCCGCTGTGGAAGGGCGACGACCAGAAGACGCTGTTCTTCGTCACCGAGGGTCGCGTGCTGCTGCGCAAGGCCAGCGACATCGACAGCAACTACCAGTTCTGGGGCGGCCTGCGCTTCCTGTTCCGGTAGACCGGATCGTCGAGAACGTCACGCCGCCGGCCGGGCCCGGGCCCGGCCGGCGGTTGTCGTGTACGGCGTCGACCGGGCGGCGGCGCGTTGGTCGGCCGCTCAGCCGCAGACCTCGGCGGCCACCAGCGCGTAGAGCCGTGTCCCGCCGTGGAAGTCGGTGAGCTCCACCTTCTCGTCCGGCATCGTGTTGTACTTCCCGCCCACGCCGCAGACGAGGCCTTCGGCGCCCGCCGCGGCCAGGAACGGCGCGTCGGTGCCGTAGTAGCGGTACGGCGCCACCGCCCCGACCTCCGGATCGCGCTTCATGACGCGCTGGTGCGCCCGCCGCACCAGCTGCACGAACGGCGCGTCCTTCGCGACCTCGAACGCATCGGTCCGGTTGGTGTTCGAGGCGGCCGGCGGGGCGATTTCGGCCTTCACCTCCGGATGCTCGCGCGAGAGCCGGTCGAGCTCGCGCTGGACGTCGGCCAGGACGCCCTCGCCGGTCTGCCCGGGCCCGTAGCGGACGGCCACCTTGATGGTCGCCACGTCGGGCACCTGCGGCGTCCGCCAGTCGAAGTACTCGCGGCCCAGGCCGGCCCGCATGGACCCGATGTTCAGGCGCCGCACGCTGGCGTAGTCCGGGTTCGAGGGCCCGGAGAACGTCATCCGCTTCAGGCGCTCGATCACGAGATACATCGTGTCGATGGCCGACACCGCCTCTTCCGCCTTGGACATGTGCCGCGTGATGCCGAACGTGTGCACGGCGAACTCGACGTTGGCGGCGTGCAGGGTCATGAGCGCCAGGTCCGTCGGCTCGCCCACGATGAAGTGGTCGGTCCTGACGCCGTCGGCCACGAGCTTCTTGGTGCCCACGCCGCCCTGCAGCTCGCCGACGACGAAGGCCAGCACCAGGTCGCCCCGGAGCCGGACGCCCGAGCGGACGACCGCCCGGGCCGCCCCGAAGAACGCGGCGTCCGACGCCTTCATGTTCGACACGCCGATGCCGTGCACGAACCCGTCCCGCACGAGACCGGCGAACGGGTCCACCGTCCAGCCGACCCCGACGGGATTGGTGTCGATGTGTCCGTTGAGCATCAGGCTCTTGCCGCCGCCCGTGCCCTTCAAGGTGCCGATCGCGTTGTAGCGGCCGGGCTCCACCTCCTGGAGCCGCGCCTCGAGGCCCAGGGCGCGCATGTCGCCCACGAGCTTCTTCGCCAGCGCGCTCTCCTCGCCGCCGGCGCTGTACGAGCGCATGCGGATCATCTCCTGGAGGAGCCGGAGATCGGCGGCGTCGTCCACGGCCGCGAGCACGCGGTCCGCGGCCGGCGAGGGCCGGGCCGACGCCAGCCGCGCGAGCAGGCCCATCGGGGCGGCCGACAGCAGGGTTCGTCGTGTGATCACGGGCGCCTCCGGGTACTTCGGGTTCACCCTGCGGCGCACGGCCGGATCGGGCGTGCGTGGGCGCGGCGCCAGGCGCCTCCCGGTACCGCCGGGAGCGTACCACGCGCCGCGCGACGGCTGGGGCGCGGGCTCCGGCTCAGCCTGCGATGGTCGATTCGACCGCCGCCGCCAGTCGAAGCACGCCTTCCTCGTCGCGCGGCCGGCCGACGATCTGCAGGCCCACGGGCAGGCCGCGCGCATCGCGGCCGCACGGCACCGACGCGGCCGGGAGGCCGGTGAGGCTCAACAGGAACGTGGGGGCGAACCAGTCGACGTAGGTGCGCATGGGCCGGCCGGCCACTTCGGCCGGGTAGTTCTGCTCGACGGGAAACGGCGGCACGGCGGTGGTCGGCGTGACCAGGCAGTCCACCCCGGCGAAGAGCTCGCGCATGCGATGCCACAGACGGCCGCGGGCCTCGTGCGCCGCCGCCAGCGCGCGGGGGTCGAGCGCCAGCCCGGCGTCCACGTTGGCGCGGACGTTCACGCCGAAGTCGTCGATCCGCTCCAGGCGCCCAGCCATGCTCGCCAGGAACCACTCGGCGCGCAGCGTGAGAAACGTGTCCCGATAGCCGGAGAGATCGAGCGCCAGCTCCTCCACCCGGGCGCCGGCGCGGCGCAGCGCGAAGGCGGCCTCGCGGCAGCACCGTTCGATCGAGGCGTCCACGCCGATGGCGGCGACATCGGGGCAGTAGGCGACGCGCGTGCCCGGCGGCAGGGGCGCGGCGGCCGCGGCGACGAAATCGCGGTGGCCATCGGGCGCCGCCAGAGGCGCCGCGGCGGACGGCCCGGCGATGGCCTGCAGCATGCGCGCGGCGTCCTCGACGGTCCGGGCGATCGGGCCCGTCACCGAGAGCGTGTCCCACACCCAGTCCACCGGGTGCTGCGGCACCAGGCCCGGCGACGGCCGCAGGCCCACGACGCCGCAGAACGCGGCCGGAATGCGGAGCGAGCCGCCCAGGTCGGTGCCCTCGGCCAGCGCGATCATGCCGGCGGCCAGGGCCGCGGCGCCGCCGCCGGTCGATCCGCCCGCGGTGAGCGCGGGATTCCACGGATTGCGCGTCGGTCCGAAGACGGTGTTCCAGGTGTTGGCGCCGGCGGCGAACTCCGGCGTGTTGGTCTTGCCGATGACGACCGCGCCCGCCGCCCGGAGCCGTGCGACGACGACGGCATCCTCCTCGGCGACGTGATCCCGGTAGATCGGCGACCCGTAGGTGGTCCGGAGGCCGGCCACGGGGGTGATGTCCTTGATGCCGACCGGCACGCCCGCGAGTGGTCCGACGTCCTCCCCGGCGGCCAGCCGCCGATCGACGTCCGCCGCCTCGTCCATGGCCCGGGGATTCAGGGTGACGATGGCATTCAGTTCGGGATTCCGGGCTTCGATGGCCGTGAGTGCGTCGGAGACGACGTCCACGGCCCGGCGCTCGCGGCGGAGCAGGGCCTGGCGGATCCGGGCGGCAGTCGGCAGGGGCATCGGATGACCCCGCGGCCGTCCCGCGGGCCGCGCCAGTCTACCGCGGCGCTCCCCGGGGCGCGCTGTGATGCCCCCGGCCTTGGCCGGCTCGCCGGGGCGTCTGGGAACTCCACCGCCCCGGCCACCGTCTCTAGCCGATGAGAGTATATCCACAGTGGATACAATGGTCCCATGACGGACCCCACGCCCGCCGACCTGCTGCCCCTGCCGCCCGCCACGCTGCACATCCTGCTGGCCCTCGCCGACGCCGATCGCCACGGCTACGCCATCAGCCAGGAGATCGCGGCCAGGACCTCCGGCAGCGTCCGGATGAGCGCGGGCACGCTCTACCGGTCCATCCAGCGGATGGTGGAGCAGGGCCTGATCGAGGAGTGCGAGACGAGGCCGGCACCGGCGGAGGACGACGAGCGGCGCCGGTACTACCGGCTGACGCCCTTCGGCCTCGACGTCGCGCGGGCCGAAACCGAACGCCTGCACGCGCTCGTGCAGATCGCCCGGGCCCACGGGGTGGTGCCGGGCACGGTGTGAGCATGCGCCTGCTGTCCCTGCTGCTGCGTCTCTTCCCTCCCGGCCTGCGCGAGGAGCGCGGCGCCGAACTGCTGGCCCTGATCGCGGCGGAGCTGGCGCCGCGGCGCGGCGTGGGACGCCTGTGCGGCGTCGCCCTCGCCGCGGGCGACCTCGCGGTCAACGCGGTGGCCGCGCACCTGGAGGTGACGCGGACAGATCTGGGCGAGGTGGTCCGGACGATCCGCACGAGACCAGGCTTCGCCGGAGCCGTGATCCTGGTGAGCGCGCTCGGCATCTCGGCCACCACGGTGGCTTTCTCGCTCGCCGACCACGTCCTCGTGAGGGCGCTGCCGTTCCCCGAACCGGAGCGCCTCGTCGCACTCTGGCAGGACCAGACGGCCCGCGGCTACGCGCGCATGGAGCTGTCGCCCGGCAACTACGAGGACTGGCGGCGCCAGAGTACGGCCTTCACGTCCATGGGCGCGTTCACGGACCTGTCGGTGAACGCGATGACCGCCGGCGGACCGATGCGCCTCGAGAGCGCCTGGACCACGCCGTCCCTCTTCGAGACGCTCGGCGTGCCGGCCGCGCGCGGGCGGACGCTCGTCGAAGGTGACGAGTCGGCCGCGGTGCCGCCGGTGGTGGTGTCCGACAGCTTCTGGCGGACCGTGCTCGGCGCCAGGGCCGACGTCCTCGGCACGGATCTCGTGCTGAACGGGGCCGCGCACACGATCGTCGGCGTGATGCCGCCGGCGTTCGACTTCCCCGACCGCGACATCGATGTCTGGACCGCCATGCGGTTCACGGCCGAGCTGCTCGAGGACCGCAGCAACGTGTTCCTGCGGGCGGTGGCGCGGCTGCGCCCCGAGGCGACGCGCGCCCGCGCGCAGGCGGAGCTCGACGGCATCGCCGCCGCGCTGGCGCGGGCCTATCCCGAGGCGAACGACAAGACCGGCGCGGCCGTGACGGACCTGCGCGAGATGGTGCCGCGCCAGACACGGATCCTCCTGCTGGCGCTGGTGGGCGCCTCGTGCGGCGTGCTCCTCATCGCGTGCGCCAACCTCGCCAGCCTGCTTCTGGCGCGTGCCGCCGAGCGGCAGCGCGAGCTGGCGGTCCGCCTGGCCATGGGCGCCAGACCGCGGGGCCTGGCCCGGCAGGTGCTCACCGAAGGCCTGGCGCTCTCGGCGCTCGGCGGACTGGCGGGAGTGGCGCTCGCCGCCGCCATCGTGCCGCTGACGGCGGCGCTCGTGCCGGTGACGCTGCCGATCGCCGGCGCGCCGGCACTCGACTGGCGGATGCTGGCCATCGCCGTCGCCGCCACCCTCACGACGGGCGTGGCCTTCGGCCTGGCACCAGCCATCCGCCTGGGGCGGGCGCTGCGGACGGCGGATCTGCGCCACGGGTCGCGCGTGTTCGGGACGCGCGCCACCGAGCGCACGCGCAGCGCCTTCGTCATCGCCCAGGTGGCGGCGACGGTGACGCTGCTGGTGGTGGTGGCGCTCTTCCTCCAGGCGCTCTGGCAGGTGCAGCAGGTGGACCCGGGCTTCCGCGCGGACGGCGTGCTCACGGCGCGCACCGAACTGCCGGTGCCCGCCTACGAGCAGACCGTGAAGCGCGAGCAGTTCTACCGCCGGGTCCTGGACGACGTCCGCGCCCTGCCCGGCGTGGAGAGCGCGGCCTACATCAGCTTCCTGCCGATGGTGATGCGCGGCGGGATCTGGCCGATGCTGACCAACTCCACGACGGTGCCGGAGGACGCGCGGATGGCCAGCGTCCGCTTCGTCACGCCGGGCTACTTCGCGACCATGGGCGTGCCGCTCCTGCAGGGGCGCGACGTCGCCCGGACCGACGCCCCCGGCACGCCCCTGGTGGCGGTGGTGAGCCGGACGTTCGCCGAGACGCACTGGCCGGGACGCGATCCGCTCGGGCAGCACGTCGACACGCCGTACACGGAGCCGATGACGATCGTCGGCGTGGTGGGCGACGTGAAGGTCCGGGGCCTGGAGCGCCAGAGCGAGCCCCAGATCTACTTCGCCTCGGCCCAGATGGTGGATGGCGGGGCGATCTTCTACGCGCCCAAGGACCTGGTGATCAGGACGACGGGCCCGATCGAGGGCCTGGTGCCCGCAATCCGCCGCGCCGTGACGGCCGCGGATCCGCTGCAGCCGATCACGAACATCCGTCCCATGACGGCGATCGTGGAGGCGGACACCGCCTCGCGCAGCGTGCAGGTGGGCGTCCTCGGGGCGTTCGCGTCCCTGGCGGTCCTGCTCGTGCTCGTGGGCATGTATGGCCTGCTCTCGTACGTGGTCGCCGCCAGGACGCAGGAGATCGGCGTCCGGATGGCGCTCGGGGCGAGCCCGACCGCCGTGGTCCGCCTGGTGCTGACCCGCACGGCCGCGCTGACGGCCATCGGGCTGGCGGTCGGGGGCGGCGGCGCCTACGCGGCCTCCCGCGCTTTCCAGGCGCTGCTGGCGGGCGTCAGCCCGACGAGCGCGACGGCGTATGCCGCGGCGGCGGGGCTCGCGCTGATGATCACGTTCGGGGCGAGCGCCCCGGCGGCGCGGCGGGCCGCCCGGATCGATCCCCTCGACGCGATGCGCGTCGAATAGCGCCGGGCCCCGCTTTCGTCGATGATGGGCCCGTGGCGCTCGGGCTGACGATCGCCGGCCTGCTCGTGATCGTCGTCGGGATCGGCCTCCTGGCCGTGCCGGCGGCGCCGGCGATCGGCATCCTGTTCGCGGGCGTGGCCCTCGTGGCCTGGGCCGACCATTTCACCCGGATCGGCTGGTCCGTGCTGGCGGTGCTGCTGGCGCTGACCGTCGTGGGCTCGCTCGCCGACAACGTGGCTGCGCTGTTCGGCGCCCGGAAGGCGGGCGCCTCGGCCTGGGGCGTCGCAGGAGCGGCGCTGGGAGCGCTGGCGGGCCTTCCGTTCGGGCTGCCCGGGATCGTCCTGGGCCCGGCCGTGGGCGCGTTCGTCCTGGAGTTCATGCGGAACCCGAACCTCCGGACCGCGGGCCTGGCCGGGCTGGGAGGCCTGGCCGGGTTCCTCCTGGGCGTCGTGGCGCGGTCCTTCTTCGGGTTCCTCATCCTGGGCATCGCCGCGCTGGCGTATGTTCTCTAGGCCGATTCCGCTAGTACGGACATGCCCACTGCCCGCCGCTGTTCCGGATGCGGGGCCGCGCTCGGCCAGCCCACCGACGACGACCTGACCATCGTCTGCACGTTCTGCGGGCTGCGGCACGACATCAACGCGACGGGCAGCACCGGCCCGCGGCCGGTGATCATCGAGCTGGGGCCCGGCGTGCGCCGCACGAACGGCGTCATCGTCGGGACGATTCTGGCCATCGTCGCGCTCAGCGTCGCCGGCGGCCTTTACGTGTCGTACCGCGCCGCCACCGAGGTGACCACGCGGGTCACCGACGCGACGCGGGCCGTGCAGGAGCGCGCGGCCGAACGGCGCCGGGCGCTGGCGCCGGCGGAACTCTCGGGCCTGACCGAGTTGGCGTGGAAGACGCTCGACGTGCCCCCGCCGCCCGGAGGGTTCGCGGCCTTCGATCCAGTAGCGGCCCTGCCGTGGGCCCTCGACATCGCGCACGCGTGGGCCACCGACGCCGTCGTCACCCGCATCGACCTCGACCGGGTGGCGGCCACTGGCGTCGTGGCGCTCGACGGCGAGTCCACGAGCGGCTACCGCTTCGCGTCACCGGCGCGGGCCGATCGCGCGAGGCGCGAGGCGGACACCGGCGTGAAGGGAGCGACGGCCACCGGGATGATGATGCAACTGCGCGGATCCGAGGCGCGCGTGCTGATGGACACCGGCCGCGTGGACGATCTTCCGCGGACGGCGGCGGCCAGCCTGCCCCTGGCCCAGGTGCTGGAGCGGGCCCGCCGGGGCCGGGGCTTCGGCGACCGTCCGTTCTATGCCGGCTACCTGATCGCGCTGCCGCGCGAGGGGTGGGTCTGGTACTTCCGGTCGCTCTCCGGCGAGAGCTTTCCGCGCGTGCGCGCCCGCGACGGGCGGGTGTACCCCTACTGATCGGGGCGCGCCTCGAGCCCGCCAGCCGGCCGGATCGTTCCGGGCGTGCCGCCCGGCGTCACGACACCGGGTGATCCGGCGACGGCTTGGCCACGACCCACGTCGTCATGCAGCGCTCGTTCTGGACCAGGGTGGTCTTGATCGGATCGAGGAGGCGGCCCCCGAGGCGGGCCGTCGTCGAGACGAGCTGGTACTCGTCCACCAGGTACCGCTCCGATCCGTCCGGCAGGATCCACCGTCCGCCATCGAGGGGCTGCATGCGGTCGGCCATGCCGATCGACGACGCGAGCCGCGCGAACAGGAGACCGCCCGGGGCGAGCACGCGCCACATCTCGGCGACCATGGCGTCGAAGTGGGCGGCGTCGCGGGCGAAGTGCAGCACGGCGCTGCTGATCACGGCGTCGAACGAGCGGTCCGCGAACGACAGGTGTTCCACCGGCTCGACGCGAAGCCGGTCCGCGCCGAGCCCGGGCGCGAGCGCCCCGGCAAGCGCCCGCACGGACGCCATGGCCTGGGCGTCGCGGTCGACCGCCCAGACGTCGAAGCCCTCGCGCAGGAGGTAGACCAGGTTGCGGCCCGTGCCGCAGCCGGCGTCCAGCACGCGCATGCCCCGGCCGATCCGGCCGCGGAGCAGCTGGTCGAACAGGTAGATGTCGATATGCCCGAACTGTTCGAGCAGCGGCGAGTCCGACATGCGCGTTCGAGTCCTCGACGGCCCGCCGCGGACGTGCGCCGCCGGCCGGCGCGATCCACGACGTCTACTGGCCGGGCTTGTAGGTCCGCTCGGTGTGCCCTTCGAGCTGCTGCGGGTAGAAGTACACCTCGCGCAGGTCGCCGGTGGCGTATCGCTCGGCCTGGTCGTTGAAATGCTTCGAGCCGACGTTGCTGCTGAGGCCGCCGGCGGTGACGGCCTTGGCGGCGACGCCGTCCTTGCCGAACTCCACGACGGCCACGAAGCTGTTGCCGCTCGTGCCGTAGATCTTCTTGCTGCCGTTATAGCTGCGCGCCCCGAACGAGGCCAGCGAACCCCAGCGCGCCGAGGGGAAGCCCACGGGGATGCTCGGCTTGCTGTCGTCGAAGGGATGGACGATCGCGGGAGAGATGCGCTGGAAGCGGTTGATCTCGCCCCACGGCGTCTCCCACGTGCCGAAGTCCGCGGTGAGCTTGTCCACGACCGCGGCGAGCGCCTCGAGGCGCTGCTGGGCGGTGGCCTTGGTGCGCATGAATTCGTAGACGGTCACCTTGGCGGCCCGGGCCGCGTCGGCCGACCGGGACCACATCTCCTCACCCCAGAAGTAGGCGACCGACTGGGGCACCGAGTCGACGGCCCAGCGGCTGTCCCACGCGCGCAGGCGGTCGATGGGGGCCTTCAGCTTCGCCTTCAGCGGATTCGACGCCGGCGCCTGGTCCCACGCCTTGACGAGCAGCGGCAGCTGCACCTCGAGCTCCGGCTGCTGGCTGTCGAAGATCGTGCGCGTCAGCGAGTCGGGGGTGAGGCCCTTGGCGCCCGTCATCATGCGGACCGCGTGGATGCCGCGCGGGTTCTCGCCGACGCGGTCGAAGTAGGGCGGGTACTGGTCCCGCTTCGGGCTGTCGGGCCCCGCGGCCGTGTAGGGCCAGTTGTTCGTGTTGTAGACCCAGCCCACGCCCGGGTTCTCCACGTTCGGGCTCTCCTCGATCGAGTGCACGCCGTTCCACTCCGTGGCGGGCGTGCTGCCGTCGACCGGCCGGCTCCAGTCGATCTTGGGATCGCGCCTCGGCACGAAGTTCGAGTGGAAGTAGGCGATGTTGCCGTCGGCATCGGCGTACAGGGTGTTGTTCGAGGAGTTGGTGTGCGCCTCCATCACCTGCTTGTACTCGGCGATGTTCCTGGCCTTCGTGCGGCTGTAGGACTGGATGAGCGCCTTGAGCGGCTCCTCCATGAGCCGGACGGCGATCCACTTGCCGTTCTCCTCGCGCACGATCGGGCCGTGGTGGGTGCGGTAGACCGTGAACTCGCGCGTGGCCATGCCCGACTCGGTCTTGTAGTGGACGGGGATGCGCTTGGTGATGACGGGCCGCTCCTCGTCGCCGTACTTGTAGAAGTAGTCGTCGCCCTTCTTGACGATGGTCTCGGCGTACTCGTCGATGTTGTCCACGCCGCTCGACGTGTGCATCCAGCCGGCGCGTTCGTTGAAGCCCTGGTAGACGAAGAACTGGCCCCACGTGAGGGCGCCATACGCGTTCAGCCCCTCGTCGCTCGTGACCTGGGCTTCCTCGCGGAAGAAGAAGGACGTGTGGGGGTTGATGAAGAGCAGCGCCTTGCCGTTCGCCGTGTTCTTGGGGGCGACGGCGAAGCCGTTCGAGCCGGTGGGCTCGGGCGGCACCCTCGCGTACATCGGATCGGGCTCGAGGCGGCTCAGCGCGGCGGGATTCTTCCCGTAGAAGGCCTCGAGGCGGGCCACCGAGATGCTCTCGATGTCGCCGCCGATGCTGCCCTCGCTGAAGCTCAGGGCCATCCAGGGCTCGAACTTCGTCAGGACACGCGGCGCGACCTCGGGATGCGTGGCGAGGTAGTAGTTCAGGCCCTCGGCCCATGCGTCCATCAGCTGCTTGAGCCAGTCCGGCGCCTTCTCGTACTCCGCCCGCATGTCGGCCGGGTCGATGAAGAGCTTCATCCGGAGGTCCCGGTAGATCTCCTTCTCCCCTTCCGCCTCGGCGAGGCGGCCCTGCGAGTTGATGAAGTTCGTCTCGACGCGGTTGAAGTCGTCCTCGGCCTGGGCGTACATCAGGCCGAAGACCGCGTCCGCGTCGGTCTTGGCCTTGACGTGGGCGATGCCCCAGTCGTCGCGGGTGATGGTGACGCCCTCGGCGCGGTGCCGCATGGCCACCACCTCGGGCGGACCGGGCTCGGGGCCGCTCTGGGACGAGCAGGAGACCAGGGCGGCGGCGGCGAGGACGACGGCGAGCGTACGCGTCATGGATCGGCTCCAGGAGAAGGCCGGCCCGCAGGTCGGCGAGGGGATTGTGGCACAGAACCTCCGCGGGGACGGACGCGTGCGGGCGTGCGGGCGGACCGGGTGCGCGCACGGGCGCTGACGGGCCTGGCGGGAATGGGAAGTGGGAGACGGACGGGCCGGGTGGACCGGCCCCGTGGCGGGCGGGAACGGGCGCCGCCCCCGCGGAGGGGGCGGCCGGGTCGGCGTTACTTCAGCATCGGCGGAATCGTCTGCCAACCGCGGGTGGCGTAGTCCATCAGCGTCTCGAAGATCAGGATGGCGACGAAGAAGAGGCTGAGCACCACGGTCAGCTTCGTCAGGCGGCTGCTGTACTTCACGTGCATGAAGAACAGGATCACGAGCGACGCCTTCACGACGGCGATGCCCAGCGCCATGACGGGGTTGAACGAGCCGAGGTTGATGAAGGCCACCCCGACGGTCAGCGCCGTGAGGACCATCAGCGCGGCGAAGATCGAGAGGTAGGTGCTGAGCGGCGAGACGTGGACGGAAGACATGAGGCGACGCCTAGTTGTGCCGTTCGACGAGGTACAGCAGCGGGAAGAGGAAGATCCAGACGATGTCGACGAAGTGCCAGTAGAGGCCCGTCATCTCGACGGGGGCGAAGTACTCGCTGTCGAAGCGGCCCTTGTGCGCCATCCACGCCACGATGAACAGGATCACGATGCCCACGATCATGTGCAGGGCGTGCAGCCCCGTCATCGTGAAGTAGAGGCTGAAGAAGAGCTGCGTCGTGCGCTGCAGCTCGTCGGGGCCCATCGTCACGACGTGGCCGCCCTCCGCGGCCGGCGCCGCGCCCTCGGCCGCAGGGGCGGCGTGCTCGGCGCCCTCGCCGCCGGCGCCCTCGTGCTCGGATGCGAACACGAAGTGGGGGCCCGGCACGTGGTGGTGCTCGAACTTGTCCGCGTACTCGATGACCTTGATGCCCAGGAACACCGTGCCCAGGAAGATCGTGGCGAGCAGCCAGTTCACGGTGGCCTTGCGCTGGTTGGTCTGCGCGGCCCGGACGCCGAGGGCCATCGTCAGCGAGCTGCCGATGAGGACGGCCGTGTTGATGAGACCCCAGGAGATCGTGATGGACTTGCTGGCGGCCGCGAACGCCTCGTAGTACCAGGTCCGGTAGATCGTGTAGGTGAGGAACAGGCCGCCGAAGAACAGCACCTCCGTCAGGAGGAACACCCACATCCCCAGCACGCCAGCCTCGCGCTGCTGGTCCATCGTGGAGAAGTGGTGCTGCAGCGCCGGATGGTGGCCGTGTCCGTCGGCGGCGGCGAAGTCGTGGCCGGCGGGGCCGTGGCCCGCTGCGGCGTGGGCGATCGGATTAGACAAGCTTGGCCTCCCGCACGACTTGCGGCGTGTACTCGTACGCTTCGGGGATGTCGGTCGGCACCTCGACGAAGTTCTCGGTCAGCGGCGGCGACTGCGTCCGCCACTCGAGACCCGACGCGCCCCACGGGTTGTTGCCGGCCACCGCGCCCCGCTTGAGCGAGTAGAGCAGGTAGATCACCGGCAGGATGTAGCCCAGGCCCAGGACCGAGGCCCCGGCGGACGACAGCACGTTGAGCACCTGGAACTCGGGCGGATACATGTGGTACCGGCGGGGCATCCCCATGTAGCCGAGCACGAACTGCGGGAAGAACGTCAGGTTGAACCCGACGAACACGAGGATGGCGCTGATGCGGGACCAGAACTCGGAGTACATCCGGCCGATCATCTTGGGCCACCAGAAGTGGAGCCCGCCGAGGTACCCCATGATCGCGCCGCCCACCATGATGTAGTGGAAGTGCGCCACGACGAAGTAGGTGTCGTGCAGGTGGATGTCGGTGCCCAGGGTGGCCAGGAACAGGCCGGTCAGGCCGCCGATCAGGAACAGGCCGAAGAAGCCGTAGACGTAGAGCATCGGGGCTTCGAAGCTCAGCGACCCGCGGTGCAGGGTCGCCGCCCAGTTGAAGACCTTGACGGCCGACGGGATGGCCACCGAGAAGCTGAGGAACGAGAAGACCATCGCGGCATAGACCGAGATGCCGGCGACGAACATGTGGTGGGCCCACACGATGAAGCCGAAGACGGCGATGGCCAGCGAGGAGAAGGCGACGAAGCTGTAGCCGAAGATGCGCTTGCGCGAGAACGTGGAGATGATCTCGCTGATGACGCCCATCGCCGGCAGGATCATGATGTAGACGGCCGGGTGGGAGTAGAACCAGAACAGGTGCTGCATCAGCACCGGGTCGCCGCCGCGCTGCGGGTCGAAGATGCCGAAGCCGAAGGCGCGCTCCACGAAGATCATGACGATCGTGATGGCCACCACCGGCGTGCCGAGCACCTGGATCAGGCTCGTCGCGTAGTGCGCCCAGACGAAGAGGGGCAGCTTGAACCAGTGGAGCCCGGGGGCGCGCATCCGGTGGATCGTGACGATGAAGTTCAGCCCGGTCAGGATCGACGAGAAGCCGGCGATGAAGACGCCGAGGGCGGTCGCCGTGACGTTGGTGCTCGAGGACACCGAGCTGTACGGCGTGTAGAAGGTCCAGCCCGTGTCCACCCCGCCGGCCACGATCGCGAAGAGGGCGAAGAGGCCGCCGACGACGTAGATGTACCAGCTGAGCAGGTTGATGCGGGGGAACGCGAGGTCCTTCGCGCCGATCATGGGCGGGATCAGGAAGTTGCCGATCACCGCGGGCACGGAGGGAATCAGGAAGAAGAACACCATCATCACGCCGTGCAGCGTGAAGAACTTGTTGTAGGTGTCGGGCTGGAAGAGGTCGCCCTGCGGCGTCGTCAGTTCCAGGCGGATGCCGACGGCGAAGAGCCCGCCAAGGAAGAAGAAGATCGAGATCGAGATGAGGTACAGCATCGCGATCCGCTTGTGGTCCTTGGTGAGCAGCCACGACTTGAGGCCGTGGCCGTTGGACAGGTAGTTGTGCGCGGGGTACACGGGCGTGTCCATGGCTTACCTTCCCGCGCCCTGCGCCGGCGCGGCTGGCGTGCTGGTTGACGGGGCCGCCGCGGGGGTCGGCGCGGGGGCCGTCGCCTGCGGCGACAGCGACTTGATGTGCTCGATGAGGGCCGCCAGCCCCTCTTCGCTGATGAGTCCCTGGAAGGTCGGCATGAGCGGCGTGAAGCCCTTCACGACCTTCGACTGCGAGTTCAGGATCGACTCGCGGAGGTAGCTCTCGTCCACGAGCACGCTGGTGCCGTCGGTGAGCTCGACGGGCCTGGCGAAGATGTCCTTGAGCGACGGGCCGCGGCCCTGGCCGTTGTCGAGGTGGCAGGTGTTGCAGGCGAGGTCGCCGAACAGCCGGCCGCCGCGCTCGGCCATCGTGCCCTCGTTGCCGTCCCCCGTGAGCCAGTCCTGGTACTGGTCGGGCTCCATCACCACCACGGTGCCGATCATCCCCGAGTGCTTCGTGCCGCAGTACTCGGCGCAGAAGATGTGGAAGCGGCCGGGCTTGGTGGCCGTGAACCAGAGCGGCTGGTAGCGGCCGGGAATCGCGTCGATCTTCGTGCGGAACGCCGGGAAGTACAGGTCGTGCAGCACGTCCTCGGACGTGACGAGGATCTTGACGGGGCGGCCCAGCGGAACGTGCAGTTCGTTGATCTCGCGCTGGCCGCTGGGGTGCTGGAACTTCCACATCCACTGCTTGCCGACGGCGTAGACCTGCAGCGCCTCCGCGGGCGGACGCCGCATCTCGTAGTAGAGGGTCGCGCCCCAGGCGAACATCACCATCGCGATAATGGTCGGGATGATCGACCAGGCGAGCTCGAGCGGCAGCGAGCCCTCGATGTGCGCGCCGATCTCCTCCGCGTGCCGGCGACGGTACCGGAACGCGAACCAGATGACGGCCACGGAGACGGCGACGGTGAAGAAGGCCGACACCGCGACGATGAAGATGTAGAGCGCGTCCACCCGCCCGGCGAAGGCGGATGCGGCCTCGGGAAACAGCGGAATACCACCCATATGCGTGTCAGTGCCCGGCTGTGGCGCGCTTGTCGCGCCGCAGCGAAACCGCGACGAACCCGAGGACCGCCGCGAGCGTGACGGCACCGCCCAGCCTGACGGCGTTCATGGCGACCAGGCTGTACGAGCCCGTGGCGGGTTCGTAGTGATAGCAGTAGAGCAGCACCTGATCGACGACCGATCCGACCCTGCCCTCCGACGACTCCATCAGCGCGAACTTGAGATCGCGCGGTGGAAACTCGATGCCGAACAGGTAGCGCGCGATGCGTCCGTCCGGGGTGACCACGATCACGCCGCTGGCGTGCGCGAACTGCTGCGTGGCGGCGTCCCATGCGAAGTGGAAGCCGGCGGCGTCGGTCACGCGCTTGATGTTCCCGGCATTGCCGGTCAGGAAGTGCCAGCCCCCCTCCGACCCGGGCCGCGCGTAGCGGTCCACGAACGTGGCCTTCTTCCCGGCGGCCTGCACCGGCGTCTCGCGCGCGTCGAAGCTGATGGCGACGACGTCGAAGTCCTTGCCGGCCGTCTGGTCGAGGACGCCCAGCCCGCTCACCAGGCCCGCCAGGATCTGGTCGCAGAGCATCGGGCAGTCGTAGTAGACGAACGCCAGGACCACCGGCCGGCGGCCGAAGTAGCTGCCCAGGGTGACGCGCTGGCCGTGGTCGTCGGCGAACACGGCATCCATCGGCAGCGGCCCGTCGAGCCGCTGGTCGAACCGGACGTCCTGGAGGGCCTGCGGCATCGCGTTCGACGGGCGGCCCGGCGCCGGGCTGAGGCCCGGGGCCTGCTGCTGCGCGGCCAGGGACACGCCGGCGGCGGCCGTCAGGGCCGCACACACCGCCACGCGTCGGAGGAAATTCGTCATCTCGTCGTCTAACGCGGCGCGGAGGTCCGCCCCGCCGAGGAATCCTGCACGACCATGCTCGGCTCGTTGCTGCCGCCCTGGCGGGTCGGGAGGCCGCGCTGGAGCGTCATCTCCATCGCCTTGTCGATGGGCACGTGGGCCAGACCGTTCGCCTTGTCCACCCAGCCGTAGCTGTTCAGGATGTGGCGCTGCTCCGTCTTGAGCTCGAACACGTCCTTGAAGGGCTGCGTCTGGAGGCGCGGCGCCGGCGGCACGGTCGTCTCGACAGAGGCAACGGGGTAGGCCCGCATCGCGTCGTGCGCGTCAGCCTGGCTCCGGAACAGGGCGAAGGTGCCGTACACGATGGCCGCGCCGATCAGCATCGAGACGGCGAGCCAGATGCCGAACTTGTAGCCGATGCCCGGATCGATGTCCGTGTGCTCGTACTGCGCCCCCGGTGGCGTTGGTCCGTATTCGAGATCCGCGTCGTTCGACATATTCCCTGGTCCCCGGTCCCTGGTCCCCGGTTCCTTGCACGCGTCAGTGCGTGTGATGCGTGAGCGCCTTCTCGAGCCCGGCGTCGTGCAGCGGCAGGAGCGGGCGCTTCTTCAGTTCCATTGCGAAGAGCATCACGAACACGCCGCCCAGCAGGATGGGCAGCGCGACGTCGATGGGTGCGATCGACAGGCCGTCGGTGTGGAACTCCGGGGCGACGTGCCAGTAGTAGTCCACGAGCCGGACGCCGACGACGAACATCGCGATCTGGCTCACGCGGCGCCAGTCACGCTTGATGTCGCGCGACAGCAGCATCACGTAGGGCAGCACGAAGTGGAAGACGACCAGCGCCCAGCCCACCCACTGCCAGCCGTGCTGCGACCGCACCCAGTAATGGGGAATCTCTTCCTGCGTGTTCGCCGAGTAGATGATGAGGAACTGCGAGAACGACAGGTACGCCCACAGCATGATGAAGGCGAACAGCAGCTTGCCCAGGTCGTGGAAGTGCGAGGCGTTCACGACGTGGTCCATCGGCTTCTCGCGGGACAGGAGAGCGAGGACGAAGATGGCGAACGCCAGGGCCGACAGGCCCCAGCCCGCCACGTAGAGCAGGCCCCACATCGTGGAGAACCAGTGCGGGTTGACCGACATCGTCCAGTCCACGACGGCGAAGGTCACGGTCAGGCCGAACACCAGGAGGCCGCCGCCCGACAGCCGGGCCATCTTGTCCGCCAGCGACGGATCGCCGGTGCGGTCCTGCTCGGCCGACCAGCCGCTGAGGCGGTACGCCATGAAGGACCAGATGGCGAAGAAGATCGCGTAGCGGGCGATGAAGAAGGGGACGTTGAGGTAGGCGACCTTGTCGCGGATCACGGGGTCCGCGGCGGCGACGTCGGCGTGCGACCAGTGATACAGGTGGCCCATCCCGGCGAGGATCGGCAGGCCGAGCACGGCCATGGCGGGGAGCGTCCGGGCCGCGGCCTCGAGGATTCGACGGATCACCACGCCCCACGCGCCGCCGGACAGGTGGTGCAGCATCAGCAGCGCCAGGCTGCCCAGGCCCATGCCGGTCCAGGCCACCCAGGCGACGAGGTACGCCTCGTAGAAGCGATCGAGGCCTGACATCGCGAAGCCGAGGCCGGCGAGGACGGCGCCGATGACGGCCGCGATCATCCCCTTCGACTGGAGGCCCGACAGGCTCTCGGGCGGGTTGTACGTGTCCGCTGCCATGTGTATCCCTGGTCCGTTCCTGGATCGCTATCGTTCCGACGGCGGCGCCGCGGCGGCCGGCGGCGCGCCCGCGGGCGCCACGCCGATCGGGCCTTCGTCCAGCCGGCTGCGGTCGGCCGCTGGCACGTCCTCGGCCTTGACGTTCTGGCTGAGCTGCAGCGCCCGCACGTAGGCCGCGATCAGCCAGCGGTCGCGCGGCGGCACCTGCTCGGCGTACCCCTGCATCGCGCCGAATCCGTTCGAGATCACGTCGTAGATGTAGCCGATCGGCTCGTTGCGGAGCCGGTCCTGGTGGTAGGTGGCCGCCTGGCGGAGGCCGCGCTGCACCACCATGCCCCTGCCGTCGCCGAGCTGGCCGTGGCAGGGCGTGCAGTAGATGGTGAAGCGCTCCTGGCCGCGCCGGAGATCCGCCTCGCCGATGGCGAACGGGAACTCGGCCACGAAGGCGCCGTTCACCTTGCCGGTGTAGAAGTGCTCGTCGTCGCGGAGCTGGCCGCGGGCCACGGTCCCGGCGGGCAGGTTGCGCGAGGCGCGTCCGTCCGGCATCGAGGCGTTGGCCTCGTACGCCTCGTAGCGCGGCGTGTCGTGCATGTCCTGCCGGCAGCCCGCGAGGGCGGCGGCGGCGAGCAACGCGACGCCGAGGTGGGGGCGGAAGACGCCCATCAGCCTAGTGCGCAACGTCGTACACTCCCTTCGCGCCGGCGTCCTGGAGGAACGCGGTCGTCTCGTCCTTGCCGAAGTGCGCGTCGTCGGCTTCGATGACGAGGAAGAACTTGTCCGTGGACGCCAGCGTGAACCGCTCCACGTTGAACACGGGGTGGTACGGCTGCGGCAGCCCGTTGAAGGCCACCATGCCGATGGCGGCGGTGAGCGCCGAGAAGAGAATCGTGAGCTCGTAGGACGGCACCACGAACGCCGGCCACGTCGCCAGCGGCCGGCCGCCGATGTTGAACGGGTAGGCCGTGGTCGAGGCCCAGTACTGGAGCACGAACCCCGTCCCCATCCCGACGAAGGCCATGAGCAGCACGAGCTTCGGCAGGCGCGTCCGCCGCTTGTGGATGATGTCGTTCAGTTCCTCGATCGGGAACGGCGTGTAGGCCTCGAGCTTCGTGTAGCCCGCGCCGACGGCCCTGGCGGAGGCGTCCAGGATGCCCTGCGCCGAGTCGAACTCGGCCATCAGGCCGTAGAGCCCCGTCTTCTCGTTGCTGACGTGCATGGCTGAAATCCCGCCTCAGTGTCCGTGCCCGTGCGCGCCGTGCGAGGCGTGCACCTTGGCTTCGGGCAGCAGCGTCTTCACCTCGAAGATCGCGATCATCGGCACGAAGCGCATGAAGAGGAAGAAGAGCGTCAGGAAGAGGCCCATGGTGCCGCCGAACATCATGAAGTCCCAGCGCGTGGGCGAGTACATGTCCCACGACGAGACCACGAAGTCGCGATGCAGCGAGGTCACGATGATCACGAACCGCTCGAGCCACATCGCCAGGTTCACGATGAGGGACAGCACGAACATGACCTTTAGGTTGTGCCGCACGCTCCGGAACCACAGCACGTGGATGAGCCCGGCGTTGATGAAGATGAGCAGCCAGTAGGACCAGGCGTACGGGCCGGTCATGCGGTTCCAGAGCATGAAGCGCTCGTACTGGTTGGCGCTGTACCAGCCGAAGAACGCTTCCATGCCGTAGCCGTAGGCGACGATGAGGCCGGTCGCCAGCATGACCTTGGCCATGTTGTCGATGTGCCGCATCGTGATCAGGTGCTCCAGCTTGTAGGCCGACCGGATCGGGATGGCCAGCGTGAGCACCATGCCGAAGCCCGAGTAGATGGCGCCGGCCACGAAGTAAGGCGGGAAGATCGTGGCGTGCCAGCCGGGGATGACGGACACCGCGAAGTCGAAGCTCACGACGCTGTGCACCGAGAGCACCAGCGGCGTGGACAGGCCGGCCAGGATCAGGCTGGCCACCTCGTAGCGGTGCCAGTGCCGGGCCGAGCCGCGCCAGCCGAGCGACAGGATGCCGAAGACCGCCTGCTTCACCGTCGAGGTGGCGCGGTCGCGCATCGTCGCCAGGTCGGGGATGAGGCCGACGATCCAGAAGATCACCGACACCGTGGCGTAGGTGGAGACCGCGAACACGTCCCAGATGAGCGGGCTGCGGAACTGCGGCCACAGGCCCATGGTGTTCGGGTAGGGGAACAGCCAGTAGGCGGCCAGCCACGGACGGCCGGTGTGGAGGAGCGGGAAGAGGGCCGCGCAGGCGACGGCGAAGATCGTCATCGCCTCGGCGAAGCGGCTGATCGACATGCGCCACTGCTGCTTGAAGAGCAGCAAGATGGCGGAGATGAGCGTGCCGGCGTGGCCGATGCCGATCCACCAGACGAAGTTGATGATGTCGAACGCCCAGCCGACCGGGACGTTGTTGCCCCAGATGTAGACGCCCTTCAGCAGCAGGTAGCCGATGGCGAGCTGGAGCGCGCCGAGGCCCGCGAGCCCGATGAGGAAGCCCAGCACCCATCCGAAGGGCGTGCGCTTCGACAGCGGAATCTGCGCGACCGCTTCGGTGATCGTCTCGTAGTCCTGCCCCGCGCCGAGCACCGGGTGCTCGAGGGTCACGGCGGACTGTTGGGAGTTCTGCGCCATCTCAGTGCTCGCTCTCGCTCGAGGCCGCGTCGTGGCTCTCGCCGTGGTGGCCGCCCACGGTCGGGTTCGTCGGCAGCGCGGCGTTCGGGTTCCGCACCGCCGCGAGATAGGTCGTGCGCGGCCGCGTGTTCAGCTCGCCGAGCATCGCGTAGTTGCGCTGATCGGCCTTGAGCCGCGCGACGCGGCTGTTCGGGTCGGCGATGTTGCCGAAGGTGATGGCCTGGCTCGGGCACGCCGACTCGCACGCGGTCACGACGTCGCCGTCGCGGATGTCGCGATCCTCGCGCTTCGCCTGGATGCGGGCCGCGTTGATCCGCTGCACGCAGTACGTGCACTTCTCCATGATGCCGCGGCTGCGGACGGTGACGTCCGGGTTGCGCTGCATCTTGAACTGCGGCGTCTCCCAGTCCTGGTAGAGCGTGAAGTTGAACCGCCGCACCTTCCACGGGCAGTTGTTCGAGCAGTAGCGCGTGCCCACGCAGCGGTTGTAGACCATGTCGTTCAGGCCTTCCGCCGAGTGCACCGTCGCCGCCACCGGGCACACCACCTCGCAGGGCGCGTTCTCGCACTGCTGGCAGGGCATCGGCTGGTAGTAGGTGTCCGGGCTGTCGATGTCGCCCGCGTAGTAGCGGTCGATCCGGAGCCAGTGCATCTCGCGGCCGTTGGCCACCTGGTCCTTGCCGACGACCGGGATGTTGTTCTCGGCCTGGCAGGCGACGACGCACGCGTTGCACCCGGTGCACGTGTTGAGGTCGATGGCCATGCCCCACACGTAGCCGGAGTACTCCCACTTGGGATAGAGCGTGAGGCCCTCGGAGAGCGTCATGTGCTCCATCTCGTGCGCGAAGCCGGGGTTCTCCTTGTACTCCTCGAGGCGCGCGGACCGGACGAGGTTGCGGCCTTCGATGGACCAGTGGTCCTGGGTGCTCACGAGCTTGTAGCTGCCGCCGGCCTTGGCGACCTCGGCCGGCGCGAACCACGGGGATCCGCCGCCCCGGAGGACGTAGCCGTTGACGCCGACGCCGCTGCCGACGCGCCCCGCGCGCGCGCGGCCGTAGCCGAGCCCGATCGTGAACGTGTCCTGAGCGTGCCCCGGGTCGATCCAGACCGGGATGTCGAGCGTCCGGCCCTCGACGGTGAGCGTCACCAGGTCGCCGTTGCGAACGCCGAGCCGGTCGGCGGTGCCCGGGGCGACCAGCGCCGCGGTGTCCCACGTGAGCTTGGTCACCGGCTTGGGCAGTTCCTGGAGCCAGCCGTTGTTGGCGAAGCGGCCGTCGTAGATGGAGGCGTCGCGCTTGAACACGACCTCGACGCCGGTCGTGCCGCCGCCCGCCGCCGGCGTGCTGTTCCACGAAGGCAGCAGGGCCACCGTCCGCGGGCTCGCGGCCGATCCGGTGATGAAGCCGTCGTGCAGCCAGCGCCGCCACTGCTTCTCGAATCCCGCCGCCGGCGAGGCCGTCGCGCCGTCCATCGCGGCCGGCATCGCGGCCATGTAGTACTCGCGGACGACGTCGTAGCCGCTGCGCTCCGCGCGCTCGCCAAGCGTGGCCGCCACTTCGTGGCAGGACTTGCCGCCGTACATCGGCTGGATGAGCGGCTGCACGATGGACACGGTGCCGTCGATGGAACGGGCGTCGCTCCACATCTCGAGGTAGTGCGTCGCCGGCACGTGCCACTGGCACTGCTCGGCCGTCTCGTCGTGGAAGAGCCCCGAGTGCGCGCGCCACGCGACCTTCTGCAGCGCCTCGCCGAACTTCCAGTCCGCCGGCGCGGTGAAGACGGGGTTCGACTCGCCGATGATGAGCAGCGACTGCACGCGGCCCGCGTCCATGTCCACGACGAGCTGGCGCATGGCGGCGTGCTGTTCGCTCGGCACGATCTCGGGCGTCGGCAGGTAGCTCACCGTCTGGCCGGCGTTGCCGAGCATGTCGTTCATGGCGTGCGCGAGCGCGTGCACGGCGGCGGGCTGGCCCTCGCCGGCGGCGACGATCGACGTGCCCTTGTGGGCGGCGAGGTCCGCGGCGACGGCGTCGACCAACGCCTCGGCGCCGGCGGGGGCCGCGCCGGTCGCGCCCGGCACACCCAGCTTGGCAGCGACCGCGCGGGCGAAGGCCTCGACCTGGCTGGCCTTCAGCGGCAGGCGGTGGTCGGCACGTCCACCGGTGACCGACGGCGTGGCTTCGACGACGTAGAGCCGGCTCATGCGGTCGGGCGCCGCGTCGAGGCGCCGCCGCGAGGCGAACGCCCGCGCGTACTTCACACCGAATGCGGTCTCGGCGGCCAGGAAGTCGGCATCGAGCGACAGCACGACGTCGGCCCGCGTGAAGTCGTAGACGGGCTCCACGTATTCGCCGAACGCCTGCCGGGCGCCGGCGCGCGCGTTGTCACGCGTGGTGGGCTCCCACTGGATCCACTTCGCTTCCGGGTGGCGGCGGAGGACGTCCTGGATCTGCGCCGCCAGGACCGGGGAATTCACGGTCTCGGTCAGGATCCGCAGGCCCGCGCCGCGCGTCGCGATCTGCGCCGACAGCGCGCCGCGCATCGCGGAGATGAACGCGCTCCAGGTCCGGATCTGACCCAGCTCCGTGATCGTCGTCGAGCGGTCGGGGTCGTAGAGCGTGAGGATGGACGCCTGGGCGAAGAGGTCGGTCGCGCCGAGGTTGACGGGGTGGTCGGGATTGCCCTCGATCTTGGTGGGCCGGCCCTCGTGGCTCTCCACCAGGAGGCCCGTCGCCACGCCGCCGAGCGACATGGCCGTGGCGAAGAACAGCGGCTTGCCGGGCACGATCTCTTCCGGCTGCCTGACGTAGGGAACGATGTACTCGTCGGGCTGCACCGTGCACGCGGACACGCCCGCCAGCGCCAGCGACGCGCTCATCAGCTTGAGGAAGCCGCGCCGCCCGACCGGGTCGTTCCACTCCGAGGCGTTGGCCGGGAACTCGCGATGCAGGAACTCGAGGAACTCGGGCGTCTCGGCGACGGCCTCGAGACTGCGCCAGTACTGCGGTCCCGACGCGCCCTGCAGCTTCTCGCGAATGGCGGTGAGGTCTAGCTGTTGCTCTGCACTCATCGTTCTGGTTCCGTCCGCCCCGGCCTCCGGCCTCCGCGGGTTGCGGCGCCGGGCTGGCTCACGGGGGAGACTTCGTCCGCTCGTGGTCTCGTCGCGCTCAGCGGTGGCACACCGAGCAGTTGGTGAGGCTCTGGATCTTGTAGTCGGCCACGAGTTGCGGGCCGAGTTCGCTCTGGTCGACGGCGGGCGTGTAGCCCATCGTGAAGACTTCCGCGCGGGGACGGACGTACTTCTCCGGATTGCGGTGGCAGTTGAGGCACCACTCCATCTGGAGCGAGTTCTGCTGCCGCATGAGCGGCATCTTGTCCACGCGTCCGTGGCACGTCTCGCAACCCATCCCCTTCTTCACGTGGATGCTGTGGTTGAAGTAGACGAAGTCGGGCAGGTCGTGCACGCGGAGCCAGCGGAGCGGCGTGTCGTCGCGGAAACTCGAGCGGATGGGCTCCAGATACGGGCTGGTGGACCAGATCTGCGAGTGGCAGTTGATGCAGGTCTTCGTGGGCGGGATGCCGGCGGACGAGGAGACTTCCACCGAGGTGTGGCAGTAGCGGCAGTCGATGCCGATGCCTCCGACGTGATGCTGGTGACTGAACTGGACTGGCTGATCGCGGAACGTGTTCGCCGTGGTGACGAAATCCGATCGCTGTATGACCGGCAACGCCGCGCCGAGGGTGCCGAGCAACGCCACGACCGCGATGATGCTCGCCTTGGACCAGGCGTTCGCGCTCTTCGGAAAGATCTGCGACATGGGCTGTCTGTCTCAGCAGTCGCCGGACTGCTCTTCCCCCGCAGGGTGCGGGCAAACTCTACACGCAATCCGACCTAGCCCCAACATCCCCGGCGGGCGTGCCGGAGCGCGTGGAGGCCGAGGACAGGGTTTGTGAAAACTTTCGCAAGGACTTGTACCAGAAACACCCCGGGTTCCACAAGGAACCGAAATGGTCGGAGTTCATTGCAATCACAGAAAAATTTGGGTAAAAACCAGATAATTTCGCGTCAACCCCGGCGCCTGCGACCACCGCGAATCCACGCCTCTGACGTCGCTAGAGCGTTGATTCGCTTGTGGTTCCGTTGACAGTCGCACCCAGGGACCGTCCGTGGGAGGGCCGGCGCTGGCGCGGTCGGCTACGACGGACGGATGGATGGGGCAAATGCCTGGCATTAACGCCTTGTTGTGGCAACGGTCGAGCTGTTCTCGCCTGACGCCATCCGGGCACCTCCGCCGTGCCGTGGACCAGCGTCGCCCTCCTCGCGCGAGTTGCACGGAGATTGGCCTCGCGCGCATGCGATCACCGGGAACCACAACAGCGACGCCGGCTGAATCCGGCGCGCGGCGGTGCTGCCACGCGATCGCGCGCCGGGGACGCGCGCCATGCGTCCGGTCCCACCGTCGATCCCGGCATCGACACGTCGCCGAATCGCCGATGCCATTCGCGCGGGACACGCGTTGAGCGGAGGACCGGCGCATGGCGGCGCGTCCGGCACGCTTCCTGGAACACGCCCGTTTCGGCCTTGACATGCCGCCACCGGGCGGCGCATAACTCGCGAGTGCGCCCGCAGCCTGCCGGCGCGCGGAAGTCCGCCTCGGGGCTCGTCCGGCCCCCGGCTCATGCATTTCAGGCCGCTTCGCCGTCTCGCACCCTTCGCAATCGCTGGCTTCGCGCTGTCGGTCGGCGTGTCGGCCCAGGCGCCGCGCCCGGCCTCCGATCGCGAACCCTGGGTGCTCGCGCGCCTGGCTGACGACGCGCGCGTCGATCTGGGCGTGCCCGGACTTTCGGTGGCCGTGACCAGCGGGGACACGATCGTCTTCGCGCAGGGCTTCGGCAGTGCGGACATCGAGCAGGGCGTGCCCGTCAGGCCTGACACGGTCTTCCGCATCGCGTCGATCTCCAAGCCGATCACGGCGACCGCGGTCATGCAGCTCGTCGAGCGCGGCCTCGTCTCGCTGGACGATCCGATTCAGCGCTACGTGCCGTACTTTCCGCGCAAGCCACAGGGTGAGATTCGCGTTCGCCACCTGCTGAACCACACGTCCGGCATCCGCCACTACCGGGGCGCCGAGTTCAGCCTGGCGATTCCGTTTCCCACGCTCGAGCGCGCCATCGGCGTCTTCAAGGACGATCCCCTCGAATTTCCACCGGGCGAGCGGTTTCTCTACTCCACCTACGGATACACGCTGCTCGCAGCCGTGATCGAACGGGCCTCCGGCCGCACCTTCGACGACTACCTGCGGACCAACGTGCTGGGACCCGCCGGCATGACGTCCACGTGGCTGGAGTACCCGCAGGACATCGTCAAGTCGCGCGCGCGCCAGTACGTGCGGGGGACGTCGCCGCTGTCGCTGCTGAACGCGCCGTACGTGAACCTGAGCGTGAAGTGGGCCGGCGGCGGGCTGATCTCGACGGCATCCGACATCGCGCGCTTCGATATCGCGCTCGGGCAGGGCCGATTGCTTCGGCCGGAGACGATGGAGAAGATGTACGAGTCGGGCCGGCTGAATTCCGGCCGCGCCACCGGCTACGGCATCGGCTGGATGGTGCAGCAGGCGAACGGCCGCCTCCTGGTCGCGCACAGCGGCGGCGCGATGGGCGGCACGACGTATTTCGTGCGGGATCCCAGGGCGCGCATCGCCTGCGTCATCCTCGCCAACCTCGATGTGGTGCCCAGGCTCGATCAGCTCGCCGTGCAGCTGATGGCGCTCGTGCCAGGGCCGCTGCCGGTGTCGACTCGCTGAGAACCCACGCCGCCCCGGGCGGCGACCGAAGGAACATGTTCATGTCCGATCGCAAGTATCGCCAACGCGGATACCAGGACGACGACCGCGACCGCCGGCCGCCCCGGGAGGGCGGCAACGGCGCCGACCGCCGGCCCGAGCGGGAGCCGGGGGCGCCCGCGGGCACGCGCCGCATGTCGTCCGAAGGCGCGAAGAACCCGCGCATGATGGGCTACCGGTCGGTCGCGAAATGCGCGCGGTGCGGGGCGCCGGTGGAGGGCGAGATCCTCTCGCTCAGCAAGTGCGAGAAGTGCGGGCAGGCGCTGCACGCGTGCATCCAGTGCTTGAACTTCGACCCGGGTGCGCGTTTCGAATGCAGCGAGCGGGTGCCGGCGCGCATCTCGCCGAAGGACGCGGCCAACGAGTGCGCCTCGTTCACGCCGCGGGCGAGCTGGGAGCGCGCCACGAGCTCCACGCCCGCGCCGCCTTCCTCCACGTCGACGAGCGGCACCCCGGAATCCGCGTCGGATGCGAAGAAGGCCTTCGAGGATCTGTTCAAGATCTGACCGGCAGAGACGGCCCCACGCGCCCGCGCGAGGCGTGGCGGCCTGGCGGATCCCCGGGGCCGTCGCGCGGTAAGATCACGGCATGTCGCTGCTCTCGCCGAACGATCGTCAGACCCTCACGGCTCACCTGGCGCCCATCACCAAGCCGGTGGATCTCCTCCTCTTCACCCAGACGTTCGGAGGCTCGGAAAGCGGCCTCGTCGCCAAGCAGGTGCTCGACGAGGTGGCGTCCCTGAACGACAAGGTGACCGTGGTCGAGAAGAACTTCGTCCTCGACACCGAGGACCGCGAGAAGTACGGCGTGGACAAGTCACCGGCCGTGGTGGTGCTGTCCGGCGGCGTCGACACACGGATGCGGCTCTACGGCGCGAACACGGGCTACGAATTCGTCACCGTCGTCGAGGCCGTGCTGCTGGCCGGCACGGGCAACCTGGAACTCGAGCCGGAATCCGTCGCCGCGCTCGCCGCCGTGCAGAAGCCGATGCGCATCCAGGTGTTCACGACGCCAACTTGACCGCACTGTCCCAGGGCGGTCGTCCTGGCGCACAAGATGGCGTTCGCGAGTCCCTTCATCACCGCCGACGCGGTGGACGCACAGGAGTTCATGGACCTCTCCCGGCGCTACCGCGTCACGGGCGTCCCGAAGACGATCGTGGACGACGCCGTGGAGATTCTCGGAGCCCTCCCGGAGGCGGATTTCATCGAGGCTGCCCTCGGAGGCGCCGACGCCGGCGACACGCCCTCGTAGCGTCGCGCCGCCGCGCGGCCTGAGGCGCTAGGGCGCGATCAGGCGTGCCCGCTCCGCGGCGCCGGGATGGGTGGAGAGCCACCCGGGGATCGAGCCGCCGCCGCCCTCTGCGTCCAGCCGCTGGAGCGCTTCGGCGAAGCGCCGCCGGTCGATCCCCACGCGATCCAGCGCGCGCACGGCGAACTGGTCCGCCTCGCGCTCGAACGCTCTGGAGTAGCTGGCGTTCAGGAGGAACGCCGGCAGCGCCGCGGCGTACGACGTCACCGACACCACGTCCCCGACGAGCGCCGCCAGGAGGACGCCGGCCGCCGACGTCTGGAGCACCTGCCGCATCGTGTGCCGTTCGACGACATGACCGACCTCGTGCGCCAGGACGGCCACGATCTCGTCGTCGTTCGCGGCGAGCGTCACGAGCTCGTCCAGCAGCACGATGGTGCCGCCGGGAAGGGCGAGCGCGTTCGGACCCATCTTCGGCCCCGATCGGAACACGAGACGGCAGCCGGTGTCCGGCGCGACCTGGCGCGTCAGGTCCTCGAAGCGCCGTGCAAGCGCGGCGCGCCGTTCCTCGGGCAGCGTCGTCGGCTGCAGGGCCACGCGCTCGAGCGTCGACAGCGCGTTCTCGCCCATGACCCGCTCGACATCCGGGCTCATGCGGGCGGCGACGACCTTCGCCGCCGCCGGGACGCCGAGAGCGATGCCCAGCCAGACGCCGCCCACGACGACGAGGGCCGCGGCAATCGCGGGCAGCCACCGCACCTCGGCTTCGTTGACCCAGCGCTCGAGGCTCGGGGACGGCGGGGCGGCGGTCAGCTCGAACGACGCCGGAACCTGGCAGCTCGCACCGCCTGGGAGGTCGAGGCGCCGCGGCAGGTCGCCGAGCCGCGACTCGAGGCGGACGGCGGCGAGCGGATACGCCGTGGCCATGTCGCCGCCCTCGATGTGCACGAGCCCGTGCTGCACGCGCACGCGCACCGTGCGTGAGGTGGAGGTGCGGCCGTCGTGCCAGGTGCCCTCGACGTCCGTCACAGGCCGAAGTCCAGGTCCAGCGCGTCGCTCAGTTCGGACGCCGTCGCGGTGACTTCGTCGGCGGCAGCGCTGGAGAACGACACCAGGGGTCCCCGCGGCAGCAGCGTCAGGGCGCTGGCGCGGTAGCGGGCGAGCCGCACGCGCGCCCACGGCACGAAGGCCCCGAAGGTCAGGGCGATGGCGATCGCGTTCGAGGCGTACAGCCACAGCATGTCCCGCGCGCGGAGCCGGCTTTCGAACGTGTGCTCGTCCAGGCGCGTGTGATTCCACACCAGGTTCTCGAACGCCGTCCGCAGGGCCACCAGGATGACGCCGGCGCCCGCGTACAGCACGACCATCCCGAGCCCCTGCCGCGCGGGCGGCAGGTCCGCGAGATCGCCTTCGAAGCCGGCGCCGAACACGACGGCGCCGACCAG